>NZ_AP022615.1:1893966-2525288 GCF_010730745.1 Mycobacterium heidelbergense
GCAGCCACGCGCGGGTGTCGACGACGCAGTAGTACACGTCGTCGACGCCGTCCATCGCCTCGCGCAGCGTGGCGGTGTCGAACACGTCGCCGTGGACTCGGGTGAGCGCAAGGTCGTCGATGGCGCGGGTGTTGGCGGTCGGGCGGACCATCGCCCGCACCTGCGACCCGTCGGCGACGAGCTGGCGGGTCACGTGCGAACCCAGAAAGCCGTTGGCGCCGATGACCAGTTTGGGTGCGCTCACGCCGCTCCTCCGTATTGCTGCATCCAGCGCGCGGCGTCGTCGTCGAGCGTGCCCAGCGCCTGCGCCGTGCGGCACCACTTCATCGCCGCGCGCAGGAAGCGCAGCGGGTTGTAGATGTCTTCCTGACGAGACCACTGACCGTCGCCGGCGTAGGTGATGATCGAGATGTTGGTGGCGCTGATGACGCTGCCGTCGCCGGGGTCGCGCATCGGGTTGTCCAGCTCCATGATGATCCGCCCGGTGGGCTCGTCGATGACCGACCACAACGACGGGAACGCCACCATGTGGCTGCCCGGGAAGGTCGTCATCGTCCGCTCAATCCACTCGCGCACCTGGTCTCGGCCGCGCATGGTGCCCGCCGCGTGCTCGATGTACTCGACGTCCGGGGTGTACTGGGCGACCCAGGCCGCCCAGTCTCGCGTCTCGGCGGCGCGGGCGACCGTCTCCTCGAACTTTTCGAAGGCGGCGGCCAGTTCTCCGCGGGAGAACGTCGGGGTCACGAGGGCTCTTTCGCGCCGTTACACGTCATCGCCGGAGTGTAGCCTGGACAACGTCGTCGGTTCCCAAGGAGGACAAGCAATGACAGGAACCCACAAAGCGGTCCTCGCCGGCGGTTGCTTCTGGGGGATGCAAGACCTGATCCGCAGGCAGCCGGGGGTGGTCTCGACCCGGGTCGGCTACACCGGCGGCGACGTCCCCAACGCGACCTACCGCAATCACGGCACGCACGCCGAGGCCATCGAAATCGTCTACGACCCGTCGGTCACCGACTACCGCGCGCTGCTGGAGTTCTTCTTCCAGATCCACGATCCGACAACGAAGAACCGGCAGGGCAACGACCGCGGGACCAGCTACCGGTCGGCCATCTTCTACGTCGACGACGAGCAAAAGCGAATCGCGCTGGACACCATCGCCGACGTCGAGGCGTCGGGCCTATGGCCCGGCAAAGTGGTGACCGAGGTCAGCCCGGCCGGTGACTTCTGGGAGGCCGAGCCCGAGCACCAGGACTACCTGGAGCGCTACCCCGACGGGTACACCTGCCACTACGTGCGCCCCGGCTGGACGTTGCCGCGACGGGCGCCCGCCGGCGGCTGACCCGGCGCCGCGGTTTTCACCGCCGGTGGACCACGATGCGCCCGCCCTCCTTGGGGGTGTAGGCGACGCCCCGGCAGTACCACCGCTCCCCCGGAGCCGTGGTGGTCTCAATGGTGAAGTGGCGCAACACCGTTCGTAGCACCACGTCCATCTCCATGTTGGCGAACGCGGCCCCCACGCACCGCCGGGTGCCGCCGCCGAAGGGGATCCACGCGAAGGTGGTCGGCTTGTTGCCGATGTGGCGTTGCGGTACGAAGCGCTCCGGGTCGGGGTAGACGTCGGGATTGTCGTGGATCTGCCCGATGGCCACGATGACCGAATCCCCGCCCGGAATGTCCCACTCGCCGAGCCGGAAAACCGGCGAATAGACGTGGCGTGCGGCGAAATCGATGACCGTCCTGGCCCGCTGGACCTCCAGGATCGTCGCCTGGCGCAGCTCATTGCCGCCGGTGTCCGCCTCCTCGACCAGGGCCGCCAGCACGTCGGGGTGGCGGCTCAGCCGCTCGAATGCCCAGCCCAGCGTCGCCGCGGTGGTTTCGTGCCCGGCGGCCAGCAGCGTGAGCAGCTCGTCGCCGATGTCCTTGCGCGACATGACCGAACCGTCGTCGTAGGTGCTGCGCAGCAGCAGCGCGAGCACGTCGGTCCGCTCGGCGAAGTTCGGGTCCGCCCGCTCGGCGGCGATCAGCTTGTCGAGGACGACGTCGTATTGGCGCCGCCACTCGGCCAGCCGGCCCCACGGGCTGAACCGGCCATATGTGCGTTGGGGTTTCGGCAGTGCGGCCAAGCGGGAGCCGAGGGTGACCCACGGCGGGATGAGCCGGCGCAGCTCGTCGAGTTCGGCTCCGTCGGCCCCGAAAACCGCGCGCAGGATCGCGTTGAGCGTGATGTGCATCATCGACGGCAGCGTTGCGAACGGCCGACCCTCCGGCCAGTCGGCGGTCTCGCGCAGCGTCTCCTCTTCGATGATGGCCTCGTAATTCTTCATGCTCTTGCCGTGGAACGGCGGCGCCAGGAGCCGTCGCCGGCGGCGGTGCTCGTCGCCGTCCAGCGCGAAGACCGAGCCCGACCCGAACAGCCGGCTCAGATTCGGCTGGATATTGCCCAACTCCTCGGGGCCGCTGGTGAAGACCTGCTTGGCCAGCTGCGGGTCGCCGACGATCACGACGCGACCGTAGATCGGGATGCTCAGCGTGAAGACGCTGCCGTAGCGGCGCGCCAGGCGTCGGATCATCCCCCGACGTGAAATCGCAAAGACCAAGCCGCAGAGCAGCTTCGGGATCCGGGCCGCCGGGGGCAGGCTGAGTGGCGGGGACGCCGGTGGGGCGGTGACTAGTTCGCTCATGGCGGTGATTTGCTCCCAACGTCTGCCCCCGCGATCGGGGTGGTACGACGGTGTACCGCAGGCCTTTCCCGGTACGGTACTCTGTAGTACCAAGCCTGACAAGGGTGCCGTACTCACCGAAAGGGGCACTGCCCGTGACGGCGGCGGCTGACCACGCGGTTCTCGGCGACTTCCCCGACGAACCCGATCCGTTTCGGCTTCGGCTGCTCGACGGCCTGGCCACCTCGATCGCCGAGCGTGGCTACCGCGCCAGCACGGTCGCCGACATCGTCCGGCACGCCCGCACGTCCAAGCGCACCTTCTACGACCAGTTCGCCGGCAAGGAAGAGTGCTTCTTGGAGCTCTTGCGCGCCGACATCGAGAAGCTCGGCGAGAGCATCGCCGCGGCGGTGGACCCCGAAGCCGACTGGCACCGGCAGATTCGTCAGGCCGTCGAGGCCTATGTCGGATACATCGAGTCCCGCCCGGCCATCACGTTGAGCTGGATTCGTGAACTTCCGTCGCTGGGCGCCGTCGCCCGCCCGGTGCAGCGCCGCGGGTTGCAGTTGTTGTCCGGCCTGCTGATCGACCTCAGCGCCAGCCCGGGGTTCCGGCGCGCGAAGCTACCGCCGTTGACCGCGCCGCTGGCGGTGATCCTGCTGGGTGGCCTGCGCGAGCTGACGGCGCTGGCCGTCGAAGACGGCAGACCCGTCCGAGAAATAGTCGAGCCGGCCGTAGACGCGTCCATAGCCCTGCTCGGCCCGCGACACTAGGCTCATCGCTGACCCCACTGTGAACTTCTATGACCTGGAGGATCTCGCGATGCGGCTATCGACCCGGAACCAGCTCAAGGGGACGATCACCGAGGTCGATCTCGGCAGCGTGATGGCAATCGTGAAGGTCAAGCTCGACGGCGGCGACCAGATCGTCACGTCCTCGGTCACCAAGGACGCCGCGACCAGCCTCGGCCTGGCGGTCGGGCAGCCGGCGACGGTGTTCATCAAGTCCACCGAGGTCACCATCGGCGTGGACTGACCGGGGCACGCCGAAAGGCGTTACAGCGGTTTATGTTTCGGCGCGCAGGAAGGCGCGCAGGCGGTCGAGCACCAGCTCGGGGCGTTGCTCGACGATCCAGTGGCCGACGCCCTCGACCAGCTCGACCTCGAAATCGCTGATGCGGTCGGCATATCCGTCCAACAGGTCCGGCGTGAGCACCGGGTCCTTCGTGCCACTCAGCCAGCGGACCGGCACGTCGACGCGAGCCCCGGCCTTGAGGTCGTGCTCGCCGCGCAGCCAGCGCACCAATTCCCTGGTCTGAAAGGTGCGATACCACCGCGAACCGGCCACCGCGTGCCCGGGCTCGCGCATGCACTCGACATAGAGACGAACCTCATCGTCGGGCGGCAAGAATCCGCCGCCGACCCACGACGCCAGCAACCGGTAGAACCGGGCGTGGCGATCACCGATCATCCGCGGACCGATCACCGGCAGCAATATCGGGATCTGGTACCAGAACCGCCAGATGTTGCGGAGCAGCGACGGGCCGGGCTCCACCCACGGCGCCACGGTGTTCATCCCGAAGAACCCGGTCACCTTTTCCGGATGGCGCAGCATCATGATGAACGCGACCGGCCCGCCCCAGTCGTGGGCGGCGAGCGTGACGGTCGCGACGCCCAACCGGTCCAGGGCCGCGGCCAGGTCATCGGCCATGTCGTTTTTGAGGTAGCTGGAGCGGGGCGCCGAACTCCAGCCCGCGCCGCGCAGGTCGGGGCACAGCACCCGATAGCCGTCGGCGGCCAGCGGACCGATCAATTCGTGCCATTCCCACCAGTTCTGGGGGAAGCCGTGCACCAGCATCACCGCCGGCCCGTCGGCGGGTCCGGCGTCTGCGACGTGGATCGTGACACCGTCACCCAGGTCCACGTATCTGTGTTCGACACCGTCGAGCGCGGGCATGGCGACCATGTATTCAGAACGTAGTCGATCGTCGGCTACTTCAGGAACCGCTCGATGTAGGGCGCGAAGCGTGCCCGCAGGGCGTCCTCGGTGAGCCCGAACATCTCGGGCGACGTCTCGACGCTTCCGAGCCGGCCGCGCCGGTGATCCGCCAGGTAGCCGGCGACCGCCGCGCGCGCTTGTTCGGTGAACGGCTCACCGGCCAGGGCGTAGACCCGCTCGGCTACGCCGACTTCGTCGGCCATGAAGTCGTCGAACCGGACGTCGATCGAGCGTTCCGGGCCGATGGCGTCACGATCGCGGATGAGCGCGGCGAACATCCGCTCGAGGCGGTCGACCCAGTAATCCGCGATCCGTTTGACCGGCACCGGTGAGCGGTGCATGCGCGCGGAGTAGGCGATCATCGCGAGCATCGACAGCGCCACCGGCACCGGATCGCGGTGGGTGAACACGACGATGCTGTCGCCGAAGACGCGATCCAACACCGGCACCTGCTCGAGGTGCTGGGGCGACTTGAGCAGCCAGCGCCGCCCGCCGCGCAGAAACTGCATCGCCTTCAGCTGGCGGGCGAGGTATCGGTAGTGGGGCGTCTGGTCGTGGGCCTGGTAGTAGTCGCGCCAGCCGGGCACGTCGGCGAGCGTCTCGAAGAGCATCGTCGAAAAGTCGTTGGCGAGCAGCTGGATTTCCTCGTGGACGTGATCGGTGGTCATCTCGTGCATCAGCGCGAAATGCGGCATCACGGTGTTGATAACGCCGACCCCGATATCCATCCGCGTCCGCCGCGGATCCGGCTGAACCCCCGCCTCCCGCGGCGACGGGAACGGCTCGACGCTTTCCCAGTACGGCATGGTGCGGAAGGTGGGCGGCGCCGCCAGCAGGTTGTGCAGGTGGGTGGTGCCGGTGCGGGGCAGGCCGGCGATCACGACCGGCGGTTGCAGTCGAATGCGGTCGATCTCGGGATGGCGGTTCAGCAGGTCGGTGAAGAGGAGCCGGTTCTTGAGCAACTGCAGCAGCTGCCCGTAAAAGTTGACCACCCCGGCCGCGTGCAGCCCGTCGATGTCACGCAGCGCGGCGAGATAGACGTCGAGCCTTTCGCGGTAGTCGCGGTAGTCATCGACTTCCCTGGGGCCGAAATCGTGCAGGCCGGTGTCGGCGCTGGCCCGGTCGTGCAGCGCGTCGGCGTCCAACGGGCAATCCGGGGCCATCGCGGCCATGGCGTCGAGGATCTGCTGGGCCGCGGCGCTGAATCGGGGCTCGGCCAGGTCGTCGAGGCGAACGGAGTGGACGGCGTCGGTCACGGCGACTTATGTTACCGTGAGTTTCGTAATGGTAGTAGTAGCCTTTGGCCGCCCCCGTGACCCGCGCATCGACGCCGCGGTGCTTCGCGCGACGGTCGAACTTCTCGCCGAAACCGGTTACTCCGAGCTCCTGGTCTCGGCCATCGCCGAGCGGGCCGGCACGAGCAAGCCCGCGGTGTACCGGCGCTGGCCGAGCAAGGCGCACCTCGTGCACGAGGCGGTGTTTCCGATCGGCGCGGCGACCGCGATCCCCGACACCGGGTCGCTGCCCGGGGACCTGCGCGAGATGGTGCGCCGCACAACGGCTTTCCTGACGACGCCCGCCGCCAGGGCCGCCCTGCCCGGACTGGTCGGCGAGATGGCGGCGGATCCGACCCTGCATTCGGCGCTGCTGGAGCGGTTCTCCGACATCATCGGCGGCGGGCTCGCCGAGCGGCTGGAACGCGCCGCGGCCCGGGGCGAGGTCCGGCCCGACGTGACGGCCGCCGAACTGGCCGAGGCCATCGCCGGCATCACATTGCTGGGCTTGCTCACGCGCGCAACCGAACTCGACGACGCCTGGGTCGACCGCACCACCACGTTGCTCCTGAAGGGAATCCTGAAAGGAACCACAGCATGACGCACGACTCGACGACCGCGTGGCGGGAACTGCTCGAAACCCTTGGCGCGCTGGACCGTTCCTTCCTCGAGGGGGACCGCGCGGTCACCGACGACCGGCACATCGCCGACGGCTACCGCATGCTGGCCACCACGCTGGGCGTGGCCCTCGACGCCTATCTGTTTCCCGAGCCCGGCCGGCCCCAGTTCGTCGCCGTGAACACGCCGTTCCGTCGCGACCGACGGTGGGGCGGCGACAACACCGATGCGTATTACTTCCTGTGCCCGGTCGATCCGCGACGGCGCTACCGCATCAGCGGCAACAAGGGCGACAGCGTGTACTTCTCGGTGACCGCCTACAACGAACCCTCGCCCGGCGCGTGGTCGGACCGCGTCGTGGCGATCGTGCGTGACAGCGACCTCGACATCGACGCCGACGGCAACTTCCGCTTCGAATTCCCACCGACACCCGACGCCGCCGTGCTGATGACGCGTGACTACCAGGCCGACCCCCTGACCGGCCGCCCGGTCACCTGGCACATCGAGGCCCTCGACGGGCCCGACCCGATACGACACGGCGACGCCGAGACCGCGGCGAGCCTGCGGGCGGCGGCCGCCTGGCTGCGCACCATGTTCGCCATCGTGCCGCTGCCCGTCGGGGACAGGGCCGGCCACGCGCTGGGGCACGAGACCGCCCACGCGGCAAACCAATTCACCGAGCCCTATCAGGTGCCCGACGCCAACTTCGGCTGGTCCGCGCGCGACGCCTGCTACTCCTACGGCAGCTTCGTGCTCGACGACGACGAGGCGCTGGTCATCACCCACCGGCCGCCGTCGTGCAGGTTCTGGAACATGGTGGTGTGGAACCAGTTCATGGCCACCTATGGCGCCTCGGAGGGCCCCGATGCCCGCTGTTCCATCAACGGCCATGGCGCCGCGGTCAACGGTGACGGGTCGGTGACGATCGTCCTGTCCCGCGGGATGACCGCCCACCCGAATTCGGTGACCGCGCTCGGTTACCCCCGCGGCAACCTCGCCTTCCGGTGGTTCCTGCCCGACGGGGTGCCGGCGCGGCCCGAGGTGGAACTCGTGAAGATATCGGACGCACCGACGGCCGCCACCTAGCTCGCCGAGCGTGTAATGAGGGCGGGAAAATCGCCGAAATCTCGCCCTGAGAACACGTTCGGCGCAGTCGTCAGGTCTCGCCGACGAGTTCGATGGCCCGACCCAGGGTGGCGAGCTTGGCGTCCAGCGTGTCACCGGCGGGGTACAGCCGCACGGTGTTCACGCCGGCGCCGCGCCACACCGCAAGCCGGGCCCGAACCATCTCCTCGGTCCCGACGAGCGTGGTGGCCAGCACCATCTCGTCGGTCACCGATCCGGCCGCGCCGTCGCGGTCGCCGCGCTGCCAGCGCTCCCGCACCTCGGCCGCGACGTCGGCCCAGCCCTGCCGGCTGTAGGCCCGGTTGTAGAAGTTCGTGCTCGCCGACCCCATCCCGCCGAGGCTGAAGGCGAGCTCCTTCTTGCGGTCCGCGACCATGCCGCGCAGCTCGTCTTCGTCTGCGGCGAAGGCGACTTCGGCGCCCTGGCAGACGTCGATGTCGGCGCGGGCGCGACCGGCCGCCGCCAGCCCATCGTCGAGGGGCGCGAAGTAGGCGTCGGCGGCGCCTTCCGGCACGAAGCTGGTGCCCAGCCAGCCGTCGGCGATCCGTCCGGTCAACCGCAGCATCGCCGGCGACAGCGCGGCCAGGTAGATCGGAATGGCGTGCTCGGGCCGGGTCGACAGCCGCATCGGCACCGCCTCACCGCCGGGTCGAGGGATCTGAAACTCCGTGCCGGAGTGCGCGATCTTGCCCCCGGCGAACGCCTGCCGCACGATGTCGACGGTTTCGGAGACGCGCGTCAGCGGTCGGCTGAACGAGACGCCGTGCAGGCCCTCGATGACCTGCGGGCCCGACGCGCCGAGCCCGAGCAGGAAGCGGCCGTTCGACAGGTTGGACAGCGTGATCGCGGTCTGGGCGACCATGACGGGCGACCGGGTGCCGACCTGCAGGACGCCGGAACCCAGCAGCATCCGTTCGGTGCGCGCCGCGAGGTAACCCAGCGCGGACGGCGCGTCCGAACCCCATGCCTCGGCGACCCAACAAACGTCGAGGCCCAGCTTTTCCGCCTCGACCACAAGCGTCACGATTTCGTCGGGGGCGCCGGACAACTCGACCGTCGTGGCGGTCCGCATCAACGCACCCCGTGTTCGGCCAGCCGTTTGATCGCCGCCAGCGTCTTGCCGATCGCTGCCTCGAACTCCCGCATCCGCACGAACACGATCTTTTCTTCCTTGTCGGGCATCGAGTCGATGGCCACCGACAATCCCGAGCGT
This sequence comes from Mycobacterium heidelbergense, assembly GCF_010730745.1. NCBI lineage: Bacteria > Bacillati > Actinomycetota > Actinomycetes > Mycobacteriales > Mycobacteriaceae > Mycobacterium > Mycobacterium heidelbergense. Next base: position 1,902,855 of record NZ_AP022615.1, read on the forward strand.
CCCGGCCCCATCCGCATCCAGAAGGTCAGGAAGGTGCCACCGTCTCGCGGTGTCAGCCGGAAACGCCAGGTCGCCGAGGGATATTCGGGATCGCCCACCGCCCAGGCGAACTCCCGCGGCTCGTCGCAGGCGACGACCTGGGAGGTGCTGCTCCACCGCCCGAACGCGTCGTGTTCGTTGTGCCCGACGAAGCGGGCGCCGACCCGGGGCCCGCTGGCTCCGTCGATCCACTCGACGGACTGCAGCTCGTTGCTGAGGGTCGGCATCAGCTCGATGTCGGAGACCAGGCTCCACACCCGGGATGGATCGGCGTCGATCCACGTCGAGGCCTCCACCGTTGGGGTATCCGCATAGCGCGCGCCGGTCCACTCCACGGGCCCATTGTCCCCCGCCCGGACCCGGGTGGCACCTAACGATTAGGCGACGGCCGGCAGTCGATCGACGGGCTTGGCCGGCGCGCCACGCCGCGACCAGGGCTCCGGGAACGTCAGTCTGACGATCTTGCGGACGACGGAGCCGAACTGCTTCAGCAGCGGGCCGCGGTGGTAGGGAATGCCGTAGCGCTCGCAGATCTCCTGCACCTCGGCCGCGATCTCGGCGTACCGGCGGGCCGGCATGTCCGGGAACAGGTGATGTTCGATCTGGTGCGACAGGTTGCCGGACAGCAGGTGAAAGAGCTTGCCGCCGGTCAGGTTTGCCGAGCCGAGGACCTGGCGGAAGTACCACATGCCGCGGGACTCGTCCTTGGTCTCTTCGACGGTGAATTCCTGGGTTCCGTCCGGGAAGTGGCCGCAGAAGATGATCATGTACGACCACACGTTGCGCATCAGGTTGGCCGACAGGTTGCCGGTGAAGACGAACGGGGCGAACGGCCCGGCCAGCAGCGGGAACGCGACGTAGTCCTTGAGCGTCTGCCGGCGCGTCTTTTTCCAGATCTCCCGCAGCACCTCGCGCTTGTCGGTGAGCCTGATCTCCCCGGAACGGATGCGTTCCGTTTCCAGTTCGTGCAGCGCGACCCCGTACTGAAACAACACCATCAGCAGGAACGCGTACACCGGGTTGCCGATGAAGTACGGCTCCCAGGGCTGGTCCTCGCTCATCCGCAGGATGCCGTAGCCGATGTCGCGGTCCATCCCCACGATGTTGGTGTGGGTGTGGTGCATGTAGTTGTGCGAGCGCCGCCATTGGTCTGCCGGGCAGGCCGTGTCCCACTCGAACGTGCGACCGGTAATGGCCGGGTCACGCATCCAGTCGTACTGGCCGTGCATGACGTTGTGGCCGATCTCCATGTTGTCCAGGATTTTCGACAGGCCCAGCATCACGGTGCCGACCGGCCACGCCGGCGGCAGGAAGAGCAGGGCACGCCCGCCGACTTCCAGCGCCCGCTGGGCCTTGATGACGCGGCGGATGTAGTCGGCGTCCTTTTCGCCGAGGTCGGCCGTCACGCGTTCTTTGATGGCGTCGAGTTCGCGGCCGAACGCCTCGGCCTGCTCGGGGGTCAGGGTCATCTTGTTGTCTGACATGAGTTTTCCTCCATGAATCTTGTCTCTAGAGCGACAGATCGACGTCGCCGACCGGGACGGACACGCAGATCTGGACGTCCTCGTCCGGGGCGGTGGAGACGGCGCCGGTGACCAGGTTGCGCACGGTGCCGGCGGTCTTGCGCCGGGTGCAGGTGTGGCAGATCCCCATCCGGCATCCGTTCTCCGGGGTCAGGCCGGCCGTTTCGGCCTGCTCCAGCAGCGGGCGACCGTCGTCCACCACGTCGATCCCGCTGTCGGCGAACGTGATTCGCCCGCCCGACGGATCGGCCGGCGCCTCCAACGCCGGGGGTACGAAGCTCTCGGTGTGCACGTTGTCGCAGTGCTCGCGTACGGCGTCGACCAAAGCCGTTGGCCCACAAACGAACACCGCATCGGGCGACGGCATGGCCGCGGTTAGGTGGTCGGCGTCGAAGCGGCCGACCAGGTCGCCGGCGCCGGAACGGGTGTAGCCGTGCAGAACGCGCACGCCCGGCATCGCGGCCAGTTCATCGCGATAGCACGCCTCGGCCGGTGTGCGGGCGTAGTGCACGAACGCGATCTCGCCCCGGTGGCGCTCCGCGATCAGCGTGCGCAGCATCGCCATGACCGGGGTGATGCCGCTGCCGCCGGAGACGAACAGGGCCCGTCGCGGCCGCACCGCCGGCAACACGAAGTCGCCGCCGACGCCGGCCAGGCCGACCACCATGCCGCGACGGGCACGCTCGTAGAGGTGGGTCGAGACCAGCCCGCCGTCGTGGTGACCGATCGTCAGCTCGAGGGTGGGGCTTGCTTCGGCGTTGGCCGGCGAGTAGCAGCGGGTGTGCCGGCGGCCGTCGATGTCGACCGTGAGGTTGACGTACTGACCGGCTTGGACGGCGTGGGTGGATGTGAAGCCCTCGTTGGGGGCGAGCGTGAGAGTGACGCTGCGCGGAGTGGTCCGGCGCACGTCGACGACCTTGGCGCGGGCCTCGCCCATCGTCCAGGTCGGCGCGACCAGCTCGGTGTAGCGGTCCACGCCGTGCGGGCCGGTGAGCAGGTCCAGCAGGTCCGAACCCAGGACCCGCCGCCGAAGGGTTCGGGTGAGATTCCGAGTCGGCATTTGAGTGAACATATGTACACACTGTTACCGGGTGACCCAGGTGGTCAAGTGTTTAGCCAGCTCTGTGGTAGGGTTCACATAGTGAACAGCCGTACTCCTAGCTCACGACCGCGCCGGTCGGGGCGCGAGCGTTCCCGCGAGAGCCCGTCGCGCGAGGAACGCAAGGAGGCAACGCGCCGGGCCATCATCGCCGCGGCGCTGAGGCTGCTGCAGGACCGCAGCTTTTCCAGCCTGAGCCTGCGCGAGGTGACCCGCGAGGTCGGGATCGTGCCCGCGGCGTTCTACCGTCACTTCGAGTCGATGGAGGCCCTCGGCCTGGTATTGATCGACGAATCGTTTCGCAGCCTGCGCGACACCCTGCGCGAAGCCCGCGCCGGCCGGCTCGACCCGAACCGGGTGATCGAGTCGTCGGTCGAGATCCTGATCGCCAGCGTCGCCCAGCGGCGGGAGCACTGGCGCCTCATCGGCCGGGAGCGCAACAGCGGGCTGAGCGTGCTGCGCTACGCCATCCGCACCGAGATCCGGCTGCTCACCTCGGAGCTGGCGACCGATCTGGCGCGCTTCCCGGGGCTCAACGAGTGGTCCACGGAGGACCTCAACGTCCTGGCGACGCTGTTCGTGAACGCGATGATCGTCATCGCCGAGGCGATCGAGGACGCGCAGAGCGCCGAGGCGCTGGAGGACATCCGGCGTATCGCCGTCAAGCAGTTGCGGATGATCGCCGTCGGCATCGCCGGCTGGCGGAGCGGTCCCTAGGGACCGTCACGTCGTTGTCGGAGGTCACCGGGGCGCCCGCCACATCGCCCAGAGCGGCGGGCCGCCGTCGGGCAACGTGATCTCGCGGGTGACCGTGAACCCGAAACGCTCGTAGTACGGCACGTTTTCGGGCTTGGTCGACTCGAGATAGGCCGGGCAGTACTCGGCGTCGCAGCGGTCCAGCCGGGACCGCATCAGGGCCTGCCCGAAGCCGCGCCCCCGGACCGTCGGGTCGCTGCCGATCGCGGCCAAATACCAGTGCGGTTCCTCGGGGTGGGCACGCCTCATCAGTTCCTGCACCGCGCGTCCCCGCATCGAGCGGAGACCGAACACCCGGAGGAACGTCGGCATCATCGCCCACTGCTCTCGGCGCGTTCCCTGCCATTGACACGGCGGATCCCACAGCGCCGCCGCGCCGATGGCCGGACCATCGCGGGCCACCTCGACGCCGCCGTGGGCAAGGTGGTGGTGCCGGGTCATGGTCGCGAACATCCGGTACAGGTGCGCGGTCCGCGCCTCGGCATCGGGGAGGAGCCACATCATCACCGGGTCGTCGTCAAACGCCCGGGCCAGGGTGTGTGACAACTCGCGGATGTCGGCCTTGCGCGCCGGGCGCGCCCGGGGGGTCACCCTCGTCAGGCTAATGGGGTGTGACGCGCGGCGTGGCGGGTATCTCGACCCGGTGACGGGCATCTCGCGGCGGGCGTTCGGTCGGGTGGCCGCCGGCGCGGGCACCGGCGAGCGACTCAACGAGCAGGCCAGCACCAACGCCTACGGCGACTACCGCGAGCGCCACGACCGGCTGATCGAGGCGATCGAACTGATCCGCCAACTGTGGAGTGGCTCGCGAATCTCCTTCGCGGGCCGCTACTTTCGGACGGACTCGGTGAAGCTGTACGACACCCCGGCCACGCCGCCGCCGATCTTCGTGGCCGCCGGCGGCCCCAAGAGCGCAAGGCTGGCCGGTCAATACGGCGACGGCTGGATCACGCAGGCCCGCGATGTCGCCGATTCGAAGTTGTTAGCCGCGTTCAGCGCCGGCGCGCAGGCCGCCGGTCGCGACGCCGCCACGCTGGAGAAGCGCGCCGAATTGTTCGCCGTCGTCGGCGATAACGACCAGGCCGCCCGCGCCGCGGTGTTGTGGCGCTTCACCGCCGGGGCCGTCGACCAGCCCAATCCCGTCGAGATCCAGCGCGCCGCCGAGTCGAACCCCATCGACAAAGTGCTCGCCAACTGGACGGTAGGCACCGACCCCACCCCGCACGTCGATGCCGTGCAGAAGGTCCTCGACGCGGGGGCCGTTCCGTTTTTGCACTTCCCGCAGGACGATCCCGTCGCCGCCATCGACTTCTACCGCGCCAACGTCTTGCCCAAACTGCATACTTGAGCCCATGCCGCAGGTTCCTCCGGCCCGTTATCTGTTGCGCGCCAAAGACCTGGCCGACGCCCGTTACGCCGAGCCGATCACCGTCGATGATCTGGCCGCCGCCGCCGGACTCTCGCGCGCCCACTTCAGCCGCATGTTCGCTCGGACCTTCGGTGAATCACCCCGCTCGTACCTGCAGACGTGCCGGTTGGAACGGGCCGCCGCACTGCTGCGGTGCACCGACCGATCTGTCGCCGACATTGCCGTCATGGTCGGTCTGCGCAGCGTCGGTTCGTTCACCACTGCCTTCGGCCGCGTGTATGGGTTGCCGCCCACCGCCTACCGGGCCAGCCTCCCGCCGGCGTCGGTGCACGCGCGGGTGCCGAGCTGCATTCTGCGACGGGATACCCGCCGGCCCCCCGAGGGCCGCGTCAAGACAGCACACGGGAAGAAGACGGACGGCGTGGACAGCCCGTAGCGTCGTGCTCATGTTGAAGATTGCGAGCGCCCATTTGTGGGTGCATGACCAGGATGTCGCACTCGAGTACTGGACCGAGAAGGTGGGCATGGAAGTGCGCCAAGATGTTTCGTTGCCCGAGCTGCACTTCCGGTGGTTGACGGTCGGCCCACCGGGCCAGGACGACGTGTCGATCGTCTTGATGGCGATTCCAGGTCCGCCGGTGATGGACGACGCGACCCGCAATCAGGTGAGCGAAGTGATGTCGAAGGGTTTCGCCGGCACCGTGTTCCTGACCACCGATGACTGCCAGGCCACCTACGACGAGATGAAGTCGCGGGGCGTGGAGTTCACCGAGGAGCCGCACGAGATGCCCTACGGCATCGACTGCGGTTTCCGCGACCCATCCGGTAACAGCGTTCGGCTGACCCAATTGGCCCAGATCGGCGGCTGACCAGGCGGCCCACGTCCGCCGTCGCGATTAGGATGGTGTGGCTTCATCGACGAGGCCGGTGCGACGCCGCACCGGGGAACGGTTGGCCACGGTGTGGGACTTCGAAACGGACCCGGAATACCAGGCGAAGCTGGACTGGGTCGAAAAATTCATGGTCGACGAGCTGGAACCGCTCGATCTGGTCGCCCTTGACCCGTATGACAAAAAGAACGCGGAGATGATGGCAATCCTGCGGCCGTTGCAACAGCAGGTGAAGGACCAGGGGCTGTGGGCCGCGCATCTGCGGCCCGAGCTCGGCGGCCAGGGCTTCGGCCAGGTCAAGCTCGCGCTGCTCAACGAGATCCTCGGGCGCTCCCGCTGGGCGCCGTCGGTGTTCGGCTGCCAGGCGCCGGACTCGGGCAACGCCGAGATCCTCGCGCTGTTCGGCACCGACGAACAGAAGGCGCGCTACCTGCAGCCGCTGCTCGACGGCGAGATCACCTCCTGCTATTCGATGACCGAACCGCAGGGCGGTTCCGACCCCGGGCAGTTCGTCACCGCCGCGACCCGCGACGGTGACTACTGGGTGATCAACGGCGAGAAGTGGTTTTCCACGAACGCCAAGCACGCGTCGTTTTTCATCGTCATGGCCGTCACCAACCCCGAGTCGCGCACCTACGACAAGATGTCGCTGTTCATCGTCCCGGCCGAGACGCCGGGCATCGAGATCGTGCGCAACGTCGGGGTCGGGGCCGAGTCGTCGAAGCGTGCCAGCCACGGCTATGTCCGCTACACCGACGTCCGGGTGCCGGCCGATCACGTGCTGGGCGGCGAGGGCCAGGCGTTCATGATCGCGCAGACCCGGCTCGGCGGTGGCCGCATCCATCACGCGATGCGCACAATCGCGTTGGCGCGCAGTGCATTCGACATGATGTGTGAGCGCGCGGTGTCGCGGAAGACGAGGCACGGGCGGCTGTCCGATTTCCAGATGACGCAGGAGAAGGTCGCCGACAGCTGGATTCAGATCGAACAGTTCCGGCTGCTGGTGCTGCGCACCGCGTGGTTGATCGACAAGCACCACGACTATCAGAAGGTGCGCCGCGACATCGCGGCGGTGAAGGTCGCCATGCCCCAGGTGCTCCACGACGTGGTGCAGCGGGCCATGCACCTGCACGGCGCGCTCGGCGTCTCCGACGAGATGCCGTTCGTCAAGATGATGGTGGCCGCCGAGTCGCTGGGCATCGCCGACGGCGCCACCGAGCTGCACAAGATGACGGTCGCCCGCCGCACGCTGCGTGAATACCAGCCCGTGACAACGCCTTTCCCGTCACAGCACATACCGACCCGGCGCGCCGAAGCCCAGGCCCGGCTGGCCGAGCGCCTGGAACACGCGATCGCGGAGTTCTGACCCGATATCCCCGGCGAGCAGACGCACAATCGCATTGCGCGGGCCCGCGCAATGCGATTCCGCGTCTGCTCGGCGCGGTTAACGCTCGGCGCGGTTAGGTGATGTAGCGGACGATGCTTTCGGCCACGCACGCCGGCTTGGGTGACCCGTCGATCTCGACGGTGGTCGACACGGTGGCCTGCACGGCGCCGTCGCCGAGGTCGTCGACGCTGACCAACGAGCTCTGGGCGCGCACCCTGGACCCGACGGGCACCGGGGCCGGGAAGCGAACCTTGTTGAGGCCGTAGTTGATTGCGAGCTTGATGCCGTTGACGGTGTAGATCTGGTGCTGCAGCCGCGGCAGCAGCGCCAGGGTCATGAAACCGTGGGCGATGGTTTTGCCGAACGGGCCGGCCGCGGCGCGCTCCGGGTCGACGTGGATCCACTGGTGATCACCGGTCGCGTCGGCAAACAGGTTGACGTCCTGCTGGGTGATGGTCACCCAGTCGCTGTGCCCGAGGGTCTCGCCCGCCGCGGCGGCGAATTCGGCCACTGATTCGAAGGTGCGCATGCGGTTTCTCCTTGGTTTCGGCTGCTAACACTAGCGCCGGGCGCGGCGGCCGGTTACCCAAGCGCGCCGATCGCCGCTTGCAGCTTGGCGGTGGCCTGATCCGCGACGTCCTGCAAAGCCCCCGCCTCACCTGTCACTTTGACCATGAGTTGGGGGTCCATCGCCTCGACGAGAACCGCGTCGCCCTCGCCGGCGGGGTCAGACCGCACCACCACGTTGCACGGCAGTAACTGGCCGATCTGGCGGTGGATGCCCAGCGCGCGGTGCGCCAGCACCGGGTTGCAGGCACCCAGGATGAGATAGTTCTCGATATCCTCCCCGAGCTTTTGCTTCAGCGTGGCCTTCACGTCGATCGTGGTCAGTACGCCGAAACCCTGATCGGCCAGCGCCTTTGTTGTCCGGTCCACCGCGTCCTCGAACGAGGTGTGCAGCGTGGTGCTCAGTCCTGATGTCATTTGTCCCTCACCTTTCCGCCTTGAACTCACCGAGATGTCGCGTCGCGCCGGCTAAGCCGCGGTGCGTGGCCGTTGCAGCTGGGTGAACTGTGGAGTTGCGGCCAGAGTGGCGACCGCGTCGAACAGTGCGATCGTTGCGCCCGCGTCGGGCAGCGCGGTCAGCACAGGCCCGAAAAATGTGTGTTCACCGATCCGCAGGATCGGACTGCCCCCGGTTTCGCCGAGCGCGTCCTGTCCCGCCTGATGTTGTTGCCGCACAACCTCGTCCAGGGATGCGTCGGAGACGGCCGCGGCGGTGGCACCGCGGGCGCCCGCCATCATCAAAACGTGCGCCACGAGATCTGCGCCGACGGGTTCGGAACGGTCGAAGTATCGCTCGCCGAAGGCGAAATACGCGGCCACCCATCCGGCGGCGCCGTGTTCGCGGGCTATGGCCGCCATCAGCCGGCCGACCTGTTGCGAGTCACGCATCCGGGCCTGCTGCGCGGGCGCTAGTTCCCGGCCCTCGTTGAGGACCGCCAGATTCATGAGCTGCCAATCAATCGCCAACCCGGTCTTCTCGGCGACGGCGCGTAGCCAACGTGCGGTGTTCCAGGAGAACGGACACACCGGGTCCAGCCAGAGTGTCGCCTTCGATTCGACTCGATCCGTGCTGGCAGAGTCCATTTGCCGCCTCCCCTCGTTACGATCGCCCGCCATCAGGCCAGGCTCAGGAACAGTTTTTCCAGCTCGTCGATCGACAAAGCGGGCGCACCAGCCGGCCGGTCCTCCGACGGCGCGATGCAGTCACGCAGGCCGGAGGCGATGATTTTGAAGCCGGCGCGATCCAGCGCCCGCGATACCGCCGCCAACTGGGTGACGACGTCTTTACAGCTGCGTCCCTGCTCGATCATCGAGATGACGCCCCCGAGCTGACCCTGCGCCCGGCGTAACCGGGCGAGGACGGCATCGATGTCGCCCTGGCGATGCCTGGCGACGTCGACGTTAAGCGGTGAACTGCCGCGCACTTCTTTTGCCATACCTCCTTCATACCATACCCCGCCGGGTATTTCCCCATCTCGTGATATACCCTATGGGGTATGGTATGACGATGGGTGCCCGCCGGCCCTCAGGCGCAGGCCAAACGGCCCTATCGGCCGCGGCGAGGCGGGCCGAGACTCCGTACCGGGAAGACCGGGTCACGAGCGAAAGGAAACGTCAGTGTCCACGTTTCTGATGCGGGCTTGGGTGCCGCTCGTCGTCGTGGCGGCGGTTGCCCTGGGCGGCGTCGCCGTCGACCGGCTCCGCGGTGTTTTCGGCTCCGACGCGATCTTCACCGCGACGGGCAGCAGCGCCGAACCACTCGAGCCCTCGCATGTCAAGCGGGTGACCTACGAGGTCTACGGACCCGGCGGCACGGCGGGAAGCGTCAGCTACCTCGACACGAACGCGCAGCCGCAACGGGCAGACTTCGCCACACTGCCGTGGACCGTCACGATCACGACAACCGCGCCCGCCGTGATCGCCAGCGTGGTGGCGCAGGGCAACAGCGACGACATCGGGTGCCGCATCACCGTCAACGGTGTGCTCAAGGACGAACGATCCTCGGTCGGGCGCCACGCCCAAACTTCCTGTCTGGTGAAGGCCGCATGACCACCGACAACGACGCTCGCCCGAAATTCATGCGGTTCGTCCGCAGGTTCGCCGTGCCCATCCTGCTGGGATGGCTGCTTGTGACCGTCGCCCTGAATGTGCTTGTTCCGCCGATCGAGTCAGTCGCGCGAAATCACGCGGTGACGATGTCACCGCACGACGCGCCGGCGATGATCGCCGCCAAGCGCATCGGCGCAACCTTCCATGAGTCGGACTCCGACAGCATCGCGATGATCGTCCTGGAGAGCAGCAATCCGCTTGGCGAGGAGGCGCACCGCTATTACGACGGGCTGGTGAAAGAGCTGCGGGCCGACCCCAAGCACGTGCAGCACGTCCAGAACGTGTGGGGCGACCCGCTCACGGCCGCCGGCGTCCAGAGCCGGGACGGCAAAGCCGCTTACGCCCAACTCAATTTGGCCGGAAACCAGGGCAGCACCGAGGGAAACGAGTCCGTCAAAGCGGTACGGGACGTCGTCGGCAAGTCGGCACCTCCGGCGGGGCTCAAGGTTTACGTCACCGGTCCGGCACCGCTGACAACGGACATGAACGAAGCCGCCGACAAAAGCATGTTCACAATGATGGGCGTGACCGGTGTGGTCATCATGATCATGCTTTTCATCGCCTACCGTTCCGTCAGCACGGTGCTCCTGGTTCTCGTCATGGTTGGTTTCGAGATGGGCACGGCCCGAGGGCTTGTCGCGCTGCTCGGGAACTCCGGCCTGTTGGGGTTTTCGACGTTCGTCGTCGCGATGCTGTCCTCGCTCGCGATTGCGGCGGGAACCGATTACGCGATCTTTCTGATCGGTCGGTACCAGGAGGCTCGCCAGGCCGGTCAGGATCGAGAAACCGCCTACTACACGATGTTCCGCGGGACCTGGCACATCATCTTGGGCTCGGGGTTGACCATCGCCGGCGCCACCTTCTGCCTCCACTTGGCGCGACTCTCGTATTTCAGGGCGCTGGGCATTCCGTCCGCAGTGGGGTTGCTCGTCGTCGTCGCGGGAGCCCTGACCGCGGCGCCCGCCGTGGTCGCGGTGGCCACCCGGTTCGGTTGGCTCGACCCGAAACGGATGATCAAGACGCGCGGGTGGCGGCGCGTCGGCACCGCAACGGTGCGCTGGCCCGGCGCGGTATTCGCGGCCGCACTGGCCATCGCCATCGTCGGCATCCTCATCATGCCGAGCATGAAGGTCAGCTACAACGACCGCTTCTACATCCCGGCCAACCTGCCGTCGAACGTCGGATACGCGGCCGCCGAGCGCCATTTCAGCGCCGCCACAATGAATCCCGACATCCTGATGATCGAGAGCGATCACGACATGCGCAACAGCGGCGACATGATCATCCTGGACAGGCTGGCCAAGGACGTCTTTCGCTCGCCGGGAATCGCGATGGTACAAAGCATCACCCGCCCGTTGGGCGGTCCGATCGAGCACACGTCGATACCGTTCCAGATCAGTGCCCAATCGATCCCGATCCAGCAGAACCTGCAATTCATGAGGGACCGCACGGCCGACATGCTCACCATGAGCGACGATCTCGGCGCCATGATCGCCTCGATGCAGCGGATGCAGGGCTTGCTCGGGCAGATGAGCGGCGCGACCCATCACATGGTCGGCGATACGCGCGAGATGCACGCCACGCTGGACGAGATGCGCGACCATCTGGCAGATTTCGATGACTTCGCGCGCCCGTTTCGCGGTTATTTGTATTGGGAGCCACACTGTTTCAACATCCCGGTCTGCTGGGCTTCCAGGTCGGTGTTCGAGGCGATCGACGGGGTGGACAAGTTCAGCGAGAACATGAGCACGCTGATCAAGGACATGGACAACGTCGACGCGATCGTGCCCCAGATGCTCGCCGAGTTTCCGCCCATCATCGCCGTCGCGAGGTCCATGCAGGCGACCCTGCTCACCATGCACAGCAGCTTCTCGGGCCTGGTCACGCAAATGGCCCAGATGACCGACACGGCCAGCGCGATGGGTCAGGCCTTCGACGCCTCCAGAAGCGGCGACTACTTTTACCTGCCCCCGGAAGCGTTCCAGAACGCCGACTTTCAGCGCGGCCTGAAATTGTTCCTGTCGCCGGACGGCAAGGCCGCGCGCTTCATCATCACCCACGACGCGGACCCGGCAACTCCGGCGGGCATATCCGCGGTCAAGCCGGAACTGGCCGCCGCACAGCAAGCGGTGAAGGGAACCAACCTGACCGGCGCGAGGTTCTACCTCGCCGGCACCGCCGCGATATACCGCGACATCCAGGCGGGCTCCCAATACGATCTGCTGATCGTCGGAATAGCGGCCCTGACACTGATTTTCGCGGTCATGGTGATGATCACCCGGGCCTTGGTCGCGTCTCTGGTGATCGTCGGGACGGTGTTGCTCTCGCTGGGCGCCGCCTTCGGACTCTCGGTATTGGTGTGGCAACACCTCGTGGGTCTGGACTTGAACTGGATCGCGCCGGTGTTCGGGTTGATCATCCTGCTCGCCGTTGGTTCCGACTACAACCTGTTGCTGGTGTCACGGTTCCAGGAGGAGATCGGCGCCGGGCTGAAGACCGGCATCGTCCGCTCGATGGGCGAAACCGGGGGCGTCGTGACGGCGGCGGGGCTGGTGTTCGCCTTCACCATGATGTCGATGGCCGCCAGCGATCTCCGCTCAATCGGGCAGGCCGGCACGACGATCGGACTCGGCCTGCTCTTCGACACCCTGGTCGTGCGCTCCTTGATGACGCCGTCGATCGCGGCGCTGCTCGGGCGCTGGTTCTGGTGGCCGATCCGCGTGCGCCCGCGCCCGGCCAGCTCCATGCTGCGGCCCTTCGGACCGCGTCGACTCGTTCGTTCGCTTCTTCTCGGTGAGGATGCCGGGGCGCCCACCGCCAAGGCCGAGAATGCCATGGCCTCGGCGGCGCGGTGAGAACCGCGGGCGTCGACGACGGTGCGCTGACGGACGTGGTCCTGCATTTCCTCGAAAAGTAGCCGGCGGCTAGGTCCCACACAGCTCGCGCACATCTTTAGCTCGTAAACAGAGCTATATATGGATGCAGTGAAATCAAGCCCCGACCTGGTCGCCGACATGTTCGGCGTCGTCGGCAGGTTCCGGCGCCAACTGCGCCGATCGGCCGGTCGGGGGTTCGATTCGGCGCGGCTCACCGAGTCGCAGTCGGAGTTGTTGTGGCTCGTCGGCCGGCGACCGGGGATCTCGGTGCGCGCCGCCGCCGCGGAACTCCGACTCGTGCCCAACACCGCCTCGACCCTGGTCTCCAAGCTGGTGGCCGACGGCCTGCTCATCCGGACGGTGGACGAGACGGACCGCCGGGCCTGCCAGTTACGGCTCGCCGAGCCCACCCAGCACATCGTCGACGCGTCCCGGGCCGCCCGGCGTGGGCTGATGTCGGAGGTGCTCGGCGAACTCGATGACGATCAAATCGAGTCTTTGACAAAGGGATTGGAGGTCCTTGACACGATGACCCAACTATTGCAGGAGCGGCGAGCATGAGCGAACGACTGCCGATGGCGATCGACTGCCGAAACCTGACCTACCGGTACGGACGGTTCACCGCGGTCGACGACGTGACCTTGCAGGTGCGGCCCGGTGAGACCATGGGCCTGCTCGGACCCAACGGCGCCGGAAAGACGACGCTGGTCCGCATGTTCACCACCTTGACCCCCGTGCAGCACGGCGAATTGTGCATTTTCGGCATGGACGCCCGCGATCGGACCATCGACATCCGGAGCAACCTCGGCTATGTCCCCCAACAACTTTCGATCGAGCCCACGCTGACCGGCCGGCAGAACGTGCACTGGTTCGCCCGGCTCTACGGCGTGCCGCGCGCCCGCCGGGCCGAACGCGTGGAGCAGGCGCTGGACGCCATGGAGCTTCGCGACGTGGCCGACCGGCCGGCGGGAACCTACTCCGGCGGCATGGTGCGCCGCCTCGAGGTGGCCCAGGCGCTGGTCAACCGCCCGTCGCTGCTGGTGCTCGATGAGCCGACCGTCGGGCTGGATCCGATCGCCCGCGACGGCGTCTGGCAACAGGTGCAAAACATGCAGGCGCAGTTCGGCATGACGGTGCTGCTCACCACGCATTACATGGAGGAGGCCGACGCGCTGTGTGATCGGGTCGCGCTGATGCACCGCGGGGCGTTGCGGGCCGTGGGCACGCCCACCGAGCTCAAGGCCCAGATAGCACCCGGCGCCACGCTCGAAGACGTGTTCCGCCACTACGCGGCGTCCGGTCTGTCCGATCACACGGAGACTTCCGGTTCTTTCCGCGAAATCCGTTCCAGCAGAAAGGTCGCCAGCCGTGCCAGTTGACAGCGCCGCCGACGCCCCGGTAGCCGCCCCGGTCCGCGCCCCGCGCGGATGGCAGCGCGTCCCCGCGACGCTGGGCCGCATCGGCGCGTTCGCGATCGTCGAACTGCAGAAGCTGCGGCACGATCGGACCGAGCTCGTCACCCGGATGGTGCAACCGGCGCTGTGGCTGCTGATCTTCGGCACCACGTTCAGCAAGCTGCACGTCGTCCACACCGGGCCGGTGTCCTATCTGGCCTTCCTGGCGCCGGGAATCATCGCCCAGTCGGCGCTGTTCATCTCGATCTTCTATGGCATACAGATCATCTGGGATCGAGACGCCGGCATCCTCGCCAAGCTCATGGTGACCCCGGCGCCGGCGTCGGCGCTGATCACCGGCAAGGCGTTCGCGGCCGGCGTGCGATCGGTCGCCCAGGTCGTCGGCGTGCTGGCGCTGGCGTACCTGATGAACGTCGGGCTGACCGTCAATCCGCTGCGAATCCTGGCGGCGATGGCCACGGTCATGCTCGGCGCCGCGTTCTTCGCCTGCCTGTCGATGACGCTGGCCGGGCTGGTTCGCAGTCGCGATCGCCTGATGGGGATCGGCCAGGCCATCACGATGCCGTTGTTCTTCGCGTCCAACGCGCTGTACCCGGTCGACGTGATGCCGGCCTGGCTGCGCGCGCTGAGCAAGGTCAACCCGCTCAGCTACGAGGTGGGCGCGCTGCGGGCGCTGTTGATCGGCACCCCGTTCAACCCGATCGACATCGTCGTGCTGGCGGTGGCCGCGGTGGCCGGAATCGGCACGGCGTCAACGCTTCTCCGCCGCCTCGTGGCTTAGGTCACCAATCGTTACCCGCCCGTGACGATTTCGGGCCGACACTCAATCGTTAGCCAACCGCGACTTCGGGCTCCGGCCGCGACAGGCGAATTGCGCCCTTCCCCTGTGTTTCACTGCCTCCTAACGGATTCGACCGCGTCAAGCGGCAGATGAAAGTGGGGATGGGTAGAGGGCTATGTCGTTCTTCGAAGAGGTGCAAAAGTTGCGTGGCGCGGCGGCAAGCGTGCCGCGCCGGCTGGCCATCGCGGCGGTGGGGGCCGCGCTCTTGTCCGGCCTGGTCGGTGCCGTCGGCGGTTCGGCTACCGCGGGGGCGTTCTCCAAGCCGGGTCTTCCGGTGGAATACCTGCAGGTGCCGTCGCCGTCGATGGGCCGCGACATCAAAGTCCAGTTCCAGGGGGGCGGATCGCACGCGGTCTATCTGCTCGACGGTCTCCGCGCCCAGGACGACTACAACGGTTGGGACATCAACACCCCGGCCTTCGAGGAGTACTACCAGTCGGGGCTGTCGGTGATCATGCCGGTGGGCGGACAGTCCAGCTTCTACACCAACTGGTACCAGCCGTCGCAGGGCAACGGGCAGAACTACACCTACAAGTGGGAGACGTTCCTGACCCAGGAGATGCCCGCGTGGTTGCAGGCCAACAAGCAGGTTTCACCGACCGGAAACGCGGCGGTGGGGCTGTCGATGTCGGGCGGCTCCGCGCTGATCCTGGCGGCGTACTACCCGCAGCAATTCCCTTACGCCGCTGCGCTCTCCGCCTTCCTCAACCCGTCCGAGGGCTGGTGGCCGACGCTGATCGGCCTGGCGATGAACGACTCGGGCGGTTACAACGCCAACAGCATGTGGGGCCCGTCCACCGACCCGGCCTGGAAGCGCAACGACCCGATGGTCCAGATTCCGCGGCTGGTTGCCAACAACACCCGGGTCTGGGTCTACTGCGGTAACGGCACCCCCAGCGACCTCGGCGGCGACAACATGCCGGCGAAGTTCCTGGAAGGCCTCACGCTGCGCACCAACCAAACCTTCCAGAACAACTACGTGGCCGCGGGCGGGCGTAATGGGGTGTTCAACTTCCCGGCCAACGGGACACACTCGTGGCCCTACTGGAACCAGCAGCTGGTCGCCATGAAGCCCGACATCATCCAGGTGCTCAACGGCGTCAACAACTCCGCCTAGGAGGCTGAGAACACCGACGATCCAGCATCGGCGGCGGCGCACCGGTCAGCGCTGCCGCCGATGCTGCATTGGTCGACCTGTTAACCGACGGTGGCGCGGCGGTCCTGGTGGTAATACGTGTATCCGGTTGTCAGCGCGCATGTGGCCGAGGCGACCACCAGCATCGCGGTGCCGTTGACGACCAGGCTGATGCAGCCGCCCACCGTGGCGCCCAGGGTGAAGCTGGCGAACAGCAGGAAGTAGCCGAGCCAGTCCGACGCCTTTCCACCGGCGATATGGCGTTCGATGCCCTGGCCCATCTTGACCAGCGTGCCGGTCACGTAGCTCAGCGGCACCGACACCTCGCCATCCTTGACGAACGAGGTGTTCAACGCGCCAATGCCGAAGACCACCAGCATGACTGGCGGGAAATCGAGAAGGCTTTCCTCCCACCCCTCGTCGATGAGGTCCACCACGGTGGCGGCCACCAGGCTGAAGGTGGTCAGCATCGTGGGGCCGTGGGGATGCGCCGTCCAGAAACGCCGCCTGCACATCGACGCGACCACCACGCCGGCGACGAAGCACAGCAGCAGCAACCCCGCCGTGATCGACAGCGTCACGTCCCGCCGGAAGTAGCCCAACACGGCGCGTTGAGCGTTGCCGGTCATGAACGTCACGAAGTATCCGGCGGAGTGGGTGAACGCGGTCGCGCCGAGCACGCCGGCCAGCACCGCCAGCACCCACGACAACCTCGCCTCGCTATCGAAAATCTCGCTCGTCACGCGAACATGCTTTCAGAACCGGTCAGTTCGCGCAGCGCGGCGATCTAAACGAGAGCTAAGCGGCGGTCAGCCGGGCGATGGAACGCAGCGGGATCGGCAGCCACCCCGGCCGGTGCCGGGCCTCGTAGCCGGCCTCGTACACCGCCTTGTCGAGTTCGTAGGCGGCCAGCAGCTGCGCCGAATCCCGCGGGTCGATCCCGGACACGGCCGTGTAGCCGTCGCAGAACGCGGCGCAATTGCGCTCGACCCATTCCCGGGCGCGCGCGGCCAGTTGCTTGTCGGCGCCCTGGTCGATCAGCGGCCCGTAGGCGGCGTACTCGAAGGAGCGCAAGACACCGGCCACGTCGCGCAACGGTGAATCCGGTGCCCGCCGCTCGTCGAGCGGCTGGCCGGGCTCCCCCTCGAAGTCGATCAGCAGCCAGCTCTCGGGGGTACGCAGCACCTGTCCCAGGTGCAGATCGCCGTGCACGCGCTGCACCGTGATCGTCTCGCCGGCGAGCTTGCCGAATCGCTCCTCGATCGTTGCCGCGTACTCCCGCAATTCGGGAACCTTTGCCACGGTCGACGACAGCCGCGCCAGCACGGTGTCCACCGGGAACGGCGCCTGCGCCGTCCCGAGGCGCTCGGCCAGGGTGGCGTGCACGGACGCCACCGCTTCGCCGAGCCGGTTCGCTTCGGCGGCGAAGTCTCCGCCGACCTCGTGGGCATACAGGTCGCCCTCGGCGAACAGGTCACGAACGCTCGCGGTGGCCATGGCCCAACCTTCGGCGGCGTTGGACGCGAATTCGGTCACCATGCCCAGGGGCCACGCCTCGTCCGGCGAACGGGGGTCCGGCGCGGCCATCTGGTAAGTGCCGAGCAACCGTGCCACATGCGGGTTGCCGGCCCGGGCCAGCACCCTGTTCAGTTCGATGTCGGGATTGACGCCGCTGCTGACCCGGCGGAACACCTTGAAGATGGCGCGCCGATCGAAGATCACGCTGGTGTTGCTCTGCTCCGCGTCGGAGACGTGCGGCAGCGCGTCGAGCGGCAGCTCGACGTCCGGCTCCTTGGTAAACGCCACTTCGCCGCCGGACGAGCCGCGGACCGCCGCCGAGTCGACGAGCGACAGCAGAAACCGGGGTGCGTCCGAGTCGTAGAGCGCGTCGAATCCGGTGCGGTCGTCGGCTGCTCCGATCGTGGCGACCGCGCTGTACTCCGAGACCGGCGCGGAATCCCACCCGACGATCACCTGGTAGCGCTCCGACGACCCGTCGGTGTAGTCGACGTCGACCAGGACCAGGTCGAGATCGTCCCGCAGCGGGACGACCATGCCCGCCTCGGCGGCGGACAGCTCTCGGTTGCGCCCGGCGTACCACCGTTGTTGGGGAAGCCACTCGGACCACGGCAGCTTGGCCGGCTGAGTCATTTCCGCCGCTCCTTTCCCCACTGCATCGTTGCGGCGCGGGTCATGCATCCTCCTCACCCGGGGTCAACTGGAACCAGTAGAACCCGTGTCCCGGCAGGGTCAGCAGGTAGGGCAGGTGACCGACGCGGGGAAACTCCACATGCCCGGTGAGCTCGACGGGCGTGCGGCCGCTCCAATGTTGCAGGTTCAGTTCGATCGGCTGGGGGAACCGCGACAGGTTGTTGACGCAGAGCACCGTGTCGCCGTCGGCTCCCGCTTGGCGCACGAACGCCAGCACCGACGGGTTGGACCCGCCCAATTCCTCGAAGTTCCCGACGGCGAAGGCCTCATGCCGGCCCCGCACCGCCAGCATCATGCGGGTGAAGTTGAGCAGCGACGTCGAGGTGTCCCGTTGCGCCTCCACGTTGACCGCCTGGTAGCCGTAGACCGGATCCTGGCTGGGCGGCAGGTACAGCCGCCCCGGGTTGGCCTTGGAGAAGCCGGCGTTGCGGTCCGGCGTCCACTGCATCGGGGTGCGCACCCCGTCGCGGTCCCCCAGCCAGATCACGTCGCCCATGCCGATCTCGTCGCCGTAGTACAGGACCGGCGAGCCGGGCAGCGACAGCAGCAGCGCGGTGAACAACTCGATCTGGTTGCGGTCGTTGTCCAGCAGCGGCGCCAGGCGGCGCCGGATCCCGACGTTCGCCTTCATCCGCGGATCCTTGGCGTACTCGGAGTACATGTAGTCGCGTTCCTCGTCGGTGACCATTTCCAGCGTCAACTCGTCGTGGTTGCGCAGGAAGATCCCCCACTGCGCCAGCTCCGGGATCTCGGGCGTCTGCGCCAGGATCTCCGAGATCGGAAACCGCGACTCCCGGCGAACCGCCATGAAGATGCGCGGCATCAACGGGAAATGGAACGCCATGTGGCACTCGTCGCCGCCCGTGCTGGCGTCGCCGAAGTACTCGACGACGTCGGCCGGCCACTGGTTGGCCTCGGCCAGCAGCACCCGGCCCGGGAACTCGTCGTCGACCACCTTGCGCACCCGCTTGAGGAACGCGTGCGTCTCGGGCAGGTTCTCGCAGTTCGTGCCCTCCCGCTCGAAGAGGTAGGGCACGGCGTCCAGCCGGAAGCCGTCGATGCCGAGGCCGAGCCAGAACCGAAGGACGTCGATCATCGCCTCCTGCACGCCCGGGTTGTCGTAGTTCAGGTCCGGTTGGTGGGAAAAAAACCGGTGCCAGTAGAACTGGCGGCGGACCGGATCGAAGGTCCAGTTCGACTCCTCGGTGTCGACGAAGATGATCCGCGCGTCGGTGTAGCGCTCGCTGGTGTCGCTCCACACGTAGTAGTCGCCGTACGGCCCGTCGGGGTCGCGCCGCGACTCCTGAAACCACGGGTGCGACTCGGACGTGTGGTTCATCACCAGGTCGGTGATCACCCGGATCCCCCGCTCGTGCGCCGCGTCGAGCAGGGCGACGAAGTCCTCGACCGTCCCGAACTCGGGCAGCACCTTGTAGAAGTCCCGGATGTCGTAGCCGCCGTCGCGCAGCGGTGAATCGTAGAACGGCGGCAGCCAGATGCAGTCGATCCCCAGCCACTGCAGGTAGTCCAGGCGTTCCATGAGCCCACGCAGGTCGCCCTGCCCGTCGGCGTTGGCGTCATGGAATGCCCGGACCAACACCTCGTAGAAAACCGCGTGTTTGAACCACGTGGGGTCGGCGGGCAGGGCGGCGGCGTTCTCGAAATCCTCGGCGTCCGGATGCTCGACGACGCCGCCCTCGACGTGGCTGCCCTCCGCGGGATCGTGCTCGACGGCGTCTCGTGCGTCGTTCATCAATTCCACGATGCCACGGGTACCCGAGGCGGGACGCGCGGAATCAGGCCCGCCGGCACACCGCGAACCACGCTGGGCCGCAACCGAATCGGACGGAACCGGGCATGGTCCGGCGGACGTCAGGCCGGAGGCCCGTCCGCCAACGTCACGGGCGCGCTGCGATCGCCTTCGCCCCTGGTGCGCCAGTGCAGGACAACGGTGTCCCCGGGATGATGCGGGACGAGCACATCGGTCATCGACGTGGCCCCATTGACCGGGACGTTGTCGACCCCGATGATGACGTCGCCGGCGGAAATCCCGGTCGCCGCGGCGGGGCCGCTGCCGACCACGCGTTCGACCCGGGCGCCGTTGCCGCCGTTGTCCGCGACGCCCAGGCCAAGGAAGGCCGTCGGGCCGATGTGCACCGTGTTCGACCCGGCGCCGGCCCGGATCTGTCCGGCGACCCCCATCGCCGTGCCGATCGGAATGGCGAAGCCCTGCCCGCCGGACATCTTGTAGCTGTCGGTGGCGGCGGTGTTCATGCCGATCACCTGGCCGGCGTTGTTGACCATGGGGCCGCCCGAGTCGCCGGGCCTGATCGCGGCGTCCGCCTGGATCAACCCGCCCAGCGTCTCGTCCGCGCCCGTCAGGGTGTCGGTCGCCGACACGGTCTGGTTGAGGGCGACGACCTTGCCGGCCACCGCGCTCGGCGTTCCACCCTGGCCGCCGGCGTTGCCCAGCGCGACGACGGGCTCACCGATCGAGACCCCGCCCCCGATGTTGGCGGCGGGCAGGCCGCCCCCGCCACGCAGCTGCAGGACCGCGACGTCGGCGGTTCGGTCGTAGCCGATCACGTCAACGGCATACGTCTGGCCGTTGCCGACCGCGAACGCGTTGATGTCGGTGGCACCCGAGATCACGTGGTTGTTGGTCAGCACGACGCCGCCCGGGTCGATGATGATGCCGGTTCCCGCCCCGACCGCGTTGTTGTAGCCGAACTTGGTGCTGATGTCGACCACCTGGGGGCCGACCCTGCCGACGATCCCCGAGGGGTCGAGCGGCGCCAGGGGCGGGTCGCCGAGCCGGTCGAGCGGCGGGGCGGATGGCCCAGGAGTGGTGGCGGATGCCGGCAGCGCGCCCGGGCCCAGGCCCAATCCGACCACAGCCAGCACGCTGGCTAACCATGACCACCAGAGCGAGCGGTGGTGCCCTTTGCTCATCCCGTCACCTCCTGCGTCGCAATAAGAACCGGAATTGGCCCAGCGTCCGCGTCTGGGCGGCATGATCTAGTCCGTATAACCGTAATGCAGATAGCTATGCGCGACAGCGGTCAGGGCCTCATTGGCCGTCTGTCCTGCGGGTCCTTGCTCACGCCCGTCCGGGGATGGGATAGGCCAGGTGGTGGCTGACGTCCCCGACCATGTCGATGAGCGTGAGGTCCCGGTAGCTGAACCGCCACCGCCCGTCGACGCGTTCGAACCGGTCGTGGTAGCGGCCGGTGACAATGGTCTGCAGCGGGAACCCGTCGGTCTGCTGCAGCACCGTGTAGTAGCTGCGGCAACTCGCGGTGCCGGCGTCCTCGTCGATCTCGACGATCGGGTTCGTGGTCACGTGCTTGGTTCTCGGCGTCCCGTCCGGATGGAGCATGATCAGCGACTTCCAGATGGCCAGCAGCCGGTCCGCGCCGATCGTGTCGGGTTCGGCGTCCGGGCCGCCGATCCGGACGCGGGCGTGCCCGAACAGCGCGGCCGCCGCCGCCAAATCGCCGGCGTCGATGCATTCGGCGTAGCGATACAGGAGGTTGGTGATCTGCGTCTCCGCCAGCATGCGGTTAACCTACGGCCCTAAGCTGACCGGGTGGGCGAAATCGACCCCAAGGCCTGGTTCACGCGGTCCCCGATCGCCCGGCTGGCCACGATCACGCCCGACGGCATGCCGCACCTGGTGCCCGTGGTGTTCGCGGTCGACGGCGACCCGCGCGGCGACAACGACGTCGTGTACACGGCGGTCGACGCGAAACGGAAGACGACGCGGCGGCTGCGCCGGCTCGCCAACATCGAGAGCAACCCGCGGGTCAGCCTGCTGGTCGACCACTATGCCGACGATTGGGCGCAGCTGTGGTGGGTCCGGGCCGACGGCGTCGCCGCGATCCATTCCGGCGGCGCGGCGATGGACACCGGTTACCGGTTGCTGCGCGCCAAATACCCTCAGTACCAAGACGTTCCGTTGAACGGGCCGGTCATCGCGGTCGCGGTGCGCCGCTGGTCCGGCTGGCACGCCTGAGACACGACGGGCCCGGCCGGGACGGGCCAACCCCGATCGTGGCCGGCCGGTGGCCTTGTGTTGGGCGGCGGTTGGGGGAAAAGTTGCTTACAGGGTCCTGTGGTCTGGCACACATCGGGCCACGCCCGCGTCGGCGGGTGCGCGTGAGCGACCCGCGGAACTGGAGGAAAGTCATGGCGGACAAGGCGAACGCTTCCCAGGGCGCGGCGGCCGCCCCCACCGCGAACGGCCCGGGCGACGTCCGCAACGTGGTCCTGGTCGGGCCCTCGGGGGGCGGCAAGACCACCCTGGTCGAGGCCCTGCTGGTCGCCGCCGGGGTGCTGTCCAGGCCGGGCTCGGTCACCGACGGCAGCACGGTCTGCGACTACGACGATGCCGAGATCCGCCAGCAGCGGTCCGTGGGTGTCGCCGTGGCCTCCCTGTCCCACGGCGGCGTCAAGATCAACCTGGTCGACACGCCCGGGTACGCCGACTTCGTCGGCGAGTTGCGGGCCGGGTTGCGGGCCGCCGACTGCGCGCTGTTCGTGATCGCGGCGAACGAGGGCGTCGACGAGCCGACCAAGTCGCTCTGGCAGGAATGCAGCCAGGTCGGCATGCCCCGCGCCGTGGTGATCACCAAGCTCGACCACGCCCGGGCGAACTATCAGGAGGCGCTGGCGGCCGCGCAAAACGCGTTCGGCGACAAGGTCCTGCCGCTGTACCTGCCGACCGGTGACGGGCTGATCGGCTTGCTGTCGCAGACGCGCTACCAGTACACCGACGGCAAGCGGACCAGCCACGAGCCGGACCCGTCGGACGCCGACCGCATCGAGGAGGCGCGCGGCACCCTGATCGAGGGAATCATCGAGGAATCCGAGGACGAGTCCCTGATGGACCGTTATCTCGGCGGTGAGTCGATCGACGAGTCGGCGCTCATCGAGGACCTCGAGCGGGCCGTCGCCCGGGCGTCCTTTTTCCCGGTCATCCCGGTGTGCAGCGGCACCGGCGTCGGCACGCTGGAATTGCTGGAGGTCGCCACCCGGGGGTTCCCGTCGCCCACGGAACACGCGCTGCCGGAGGTGTTCACGCCGAACGGTGCCACGCACGCGACGCTGGCCTGTGACGCCGACGCGCCGTTGCTCGCGGAGGTGGTGAAGACGACGTCGGACCCCTACGTCGGCAGGGTCAGCCTGGTCCGGGTGTTCTCCGGGACCATCAGGCCCGACGCGACGGTTCACGTGTCGGGCCATTTTGCGTCGTTCTTCGGCGGCGGCGAAGGGGCTCAAGGGAACGGGAATTCGCACCCCGACCACGACGAGGACGAACGCATCGGGGTCCTGTCCTTTCCGCTGGGCAAGCAGCAGCGCCCCGCGGCGTCGGTGGTGGCGGGCGACATCTGCGCGATCGGCAAGCTGAGCCGGGCCGAAACCGGGGACACGCTCTCGGACAAGTCCGAGCCGCTGGTGCTGCGGCCGTGGACGATGCCCGAGCCCCTGCTGCCGGTCGCCATCCAGGCGCACGCCAAGACCGACGAGGACAAGCTTTCGGTCGGGCTCGGGCGGTTGGCCGCCGAGGACCCGACCCTGCGGATCGAGCAGAACCAGGAAACGCACCAGATCGTGCTGTGGTGCATGGGCGAGGCGCACGCCGGCGTCGTCCTCGACGGGCTGGCCAACCGGTACGGCGTCACGGTGGACACGGTGGATCTCCGCGTCCCCCTGCGAGAAACGTTCGGCGGCAAGGCGAAAGGCCACGGCCGCCACATCAAGCAGTCCGGCGGGCACGGCCAGTACGGGGTGTGCGACATCGAGGTGGAGCCGCTGCCGGAGGGCTCCGGATTCGAGTTCGTCGACAAGGTCGTCGGCGGGGCGGTGCCGCGCCAATTCATCCCGAGCGTGGAGAAGGGGGTGCGCGCGCAGATGGAAAGGGGCGTGCACGCCGGCTACCCGGTCGTCGACATCCGGGTCACGCTGCTCGACGGCAAGGCCCACAGCGTGGATTCGTCCGACTTCGCGTTCCAGGCGGCGGGCGCGCTGGCGTTGCGGGAGGCCGCCGCGGCGACGAGGGTGACACTGCTCGAGCCGATCGACGAGATCTCGGTGCTGGTGCCCGACGATTTCGTCGGCGCGGTGATGGGCGACCTGTCGGGGCGCCGCGGCCGGGTGCTCGGGACCGAGACCGCCGGCCACGAACGCACGGTGGTCAGGGCCGAGGTGCCTCAGGTCGAGCTGACGCGCTACGCGATCGACCTGCGTTCGCTCTCGCACGGGGCCGCGTCGTTCACCCGCTCGTTCGCCCGCTACGAGCCCATGCCGGAGTCGGCGGCCACGCGGGTCAAAACGACCGCGTGACGGCCGGTTGACGCATGTCGACATTCGACGGACTTCCGGCGCACATCCTGCTCAACCATTTCGTCGTGGTCCTCGCGCCGCTGACGGCGGTCCTGGCGATCCTTTGCGCGCTGTGGCCCGGGGCGCGACGACGGCTGATCTGGCTGGTTTTCCTGCTGGCCGTGGGCACGGTCGCGTTGACGCCGTTGACCACCAGCTCGGGTGGGTGGCTGGCGGCCCGCGTCGGTGCGTCGCCCGCCCTGGCGGCGCACGCGCAGCTCGGCGAGACCCTCATCTACCTGGTGGCGGCGCTGCTGGCCGCCGTGTCGCTGCTGACCGCGGTCCACATTCGCCAGGCGCGCGGGCACGCGGTCAAGTTCTCCCTTCACTCGTTGGTCGGGGTGCTGGTGATCGCCGCCGCGGTGGGCACCCTGGTGCAGACCTACCGCATCGGCGATTCGGGCGCCCGGGCCGCATGGGGAAGCGTGACGTCGTCCGCCCAGTGAGCGCCGCCGAACCGGTCGGCCACGGCGCGGCGGTCCAGCGACCCCTTCGCGGTGTGCGGCAGCGCGCCGGCCTCCCGGAAGGCGGCGGGCACCTCGAAGGGCGCCAGCCGCCCGCGGCAGAACGCCGCAAGCTCGGCCGCGGTCGGCGCGGGGGATTCCCGGGGCACGATCACCGCGGCCACGGTCTCCCCGTACATCGGGTCCGGCACGCCGAACACGGCGACCTCCAGAACGTTGGGATGGCCGGCCAGCACCCCCTCGACGTGCTCCGGCGAAATCTTTTCGCCGCCCCGGTTGATGAGTTCCTTGATCCGGCCGCGGATGCTCAGGTCGCCGGCCGTCGACAGCGATCCCAGGTCGCCGGTGTGCAGCCAGCCGTCGGTGAAGTTGGCGGCGCCGAGGTAGCCGCGCACCACGGTGGGGCCGCGTAGCCATACCTCCCCGACGGCTTCCGCGGGCAGGGGCCGGCCGTCGGGCCCGACGATCCGGATTTCCGGTCCGGTCGACCGGCCCACCAGACCCGGTGTCGCAGCGGGGTTTTGGGTAGCGTCGGCGCCCGTCGTGGCCACCTGGTGAGTCGCCTCGGTCATGCCGAAGGCGCACACCACCGGCGCCGCGAACGTCTCGTGCAGCGCCTGCGCCGTTTCCGCGGTGAGCGGCGCGCTGCAGCTTCGGATGAAGCGCAGCGCGGCTCGGCCGTCGCCCGGCCGCTCGGTCTTGGCGCGCTCCAACAGGATCTGGTGGATCGTCGGGACCGCGGTGTACCAGGTGGCCCCGACGGCGTCGATGTCATCCCAGAACGTGTGCGCCGAGAACCGCCCGCGCGCCGGCAGCAGCACCGCGCCCCCGGACGCCAGGGTCGCGAGCAACGCGGCGAGCAGCCCGTGACCGTGGTAGAGCGGCATCACCGCAACCGTCGCATCCCGCGGGCCGAGCCCGTACCCGGCGACGATGGCGCGCACCGAGCCGGCGATGTTGTCGTGCGTCCACGGGACCATCTTCGGCGTGCCGGTGGTTCCGCCGGTGAACATGATCATGGCGTCGTCGTCGCGCAGCCCCTCGGGCGTCGATGCGTCTTGCGTGGGCCCCGACCCGGCATCCAGGTGGACCGCCGGGGCGCGCCCGTCGCGGCCGACGGTCACGGCGAGCGGCCACCACCGCAGGCCCGACTCCCGTTGAGCCTCGGTGTCTTCGGGGCCGACGCCGTCGACGAGCACCACCCGCGCGCCCGCCGCCTCGGTTCGGGCGCGTTGCTCGCCGACGGGCAACGCCGGGTCCAACGGGACCACGATCAGCCCCGCCCGCGACGCCGCCAGCAAGGCGACGACGAATTCCGCGTTGCTTGCGGCACGCAACGCGACCCGGTCACCGGCCAGCAGGCCACCCCGCCTCAGCTGCCCGGCGAGGTCGTCCACCAGCCGGACCAAGTCGCGGTAGCTGACCGGTACGCGATCGGAGGTGACGACGAGCGCCGGCGCCTCGGGCTGCCGGCGTGCCGCGTCCTCGATCAGATCGGCGATGCGCGGGCTTCGGCCTTCGCCCGTCGGCCCCGCCGCGACCCCGTCGCCGGTAACCCCAGACCCCATCGCCATGCTCCTTCCGCTGCACCGCGAGACGCCGCCGCCGGCATCGTGCCGCGGTCGATGGGCGGCGTCGATCACGGCCTGGCGGCATAGTCTTGGACAGCCGCTGACACCGAGACCACAGTAGTTGAATCGGCCGGCCGATCACACGGACACGAGGAGTCGCCACCATGACCACACGTCTGACCGACGGCTTCCAGCTCGTCGTGGATGCCCTCAAGGCCAACGACATCGACACCGTTTACGGGATCGTCGGCATCCCGATCACCGACCTCGCCCGCACCGCGCAGGCGTCGGGCATCCGCTACATCGGTTTCCGGCAGGAGGCCTCGGCCGGCAACGCGGCCGCCGCCGCGGGGTTCCTCACCCGGCGGCCCGGCGTGTGCCTGACGACGTCGGGGCCCGGGTTCCTCAACGCCCTGCCGGCGCTGGCCAACGCCACCGCCAACTGTTTCCCGATGATCCAGATCTCGGGTTCCAGCGACCGGGCGATGGTGGATCTGCAAAGGGGCGACTACCAGGACCTCGACCAGCTCAGCGCCGCAAAGCCTTTCGCGAAGGCGGCGTATCGGATCGGCCGGGTCGAGGACGTCGGGCGCGGCGTGGCCCGCGCCCTCCGCACCGCGATCTCCGGGCGGCCGGGCGGTGTTTACCTCGACATTCCCGGCGACGTCCTGGGCCAGGCCCTGGAGGCCTCGGCCGCCGCCGACACGATCTGGCGGGTGGTCGACCCCGCTCCCCGGCAGCTGCCGGCGCCCGAGGCGGTGGATCGCGCACTGGACGTGCTCAGGCAGGCGCGGCGACCGCTGATCGTGCTCGGCAAGGGCGCCGCCTACGCGCAGGCGGACGGCGCGATCCGGAAGTTCGTGGAGGACAGCGGGATTCCGTTCCTGCCGATGTCGATGGCCAAAGGGCTGCTGCCGGACTCGCACCCGCAGTCGGCCGCGGCCGCACGTTCGCTGGCGATCGCGCGCGCCGACGCGGTCTTGTTGATCGGTGCACGGCTGAATTGGCTGCTCGGCCATGGGGAATCGCCGCAGTGGTCCGCCGAGGCCAGGTTCGTGCAGGTCGACATCGCCGCGTCGGAATTCGACAGCAACCGTCCGATAGCGGCGCCGCTGGCCGGCGACATCGGCTCGGTGATGTCCGCGCTGTGTGACGCCGCGGCCGCGCATCCGATCGCCGTGCCCGTGGAATGGACCGCCGAGCTGGCCGATCGCCGGGCCCGCAACGACGCCACGATGCGTCAGCGCCTGACGGAAGATCCGCAGCCCATGCGGTTTTACAACGCGCTCGGCGCCATTCGCGCTGTGCTGCAGGAAAACCCGGGGGTCTATGTGGTCAACGAGGGGGCCAACGCGCTGGACCTGGCCCGCAACGTCATCGGCATGGAGTTGCCGCGGCACCGGCTCGACACGGGCACCTGGGGCGTGATGGGCATCGGCATGGGCTACGCGATCGCCGCCGCGGTCGAGACCGGCGATCCCGTGGTCGCGATCGAGGGTGACAGCGCATTCGGCTTCAGCGGCATGGAAATCGAGACCATCTGCCGCTACGGTCTGCCGGTGACCGTCGTCATCCTCAACAACGGCGGCGTCTACCGCGGCGACGAAGCGCCGACCGGGAAGGATCCGGCGCCGACCGTGCTGAACGCGCGGGCGCGTCACGAGCTCATCGCTCAGGCGTTTGGCGGCAAGGGATATCACGTCACCACACCGTCCGGGCTGCGGTCGGCCCTGGCCGAAGCCATCGCGTCCGACGGGCCGTCGATCATCGACTGCGAACTCGACCCGGCGGCCGGGGTGGAAAGCGGACATCTGGCGGGCCTCAACCCGACCAGCGCGGTCGCACGGAGACCAGCCCGCGACGAGATCGAACCCAACCGCTGATCGGATCGTTATCGGGGCGTGCAGCGAAGCTGTCATTGTTTGCTGAAGACCGCAATCAGTCGGCAGCCAGTAGAATACCGTTGTGTTGGTTGAACCATCTCGAAGGGTGAGCGCCATGCGTCGAGCGGTTCGTTATCTATTCGTTACGATGGCGATCGCCGGCATGGGCGCGTTGGGTAGCGGCACCCGCGGCCTGGCCGCCGTCCCGCTGCCCGAGCCAGTCCCCGGAGTTGCCTCGGTTTTGCCCGCTAACGGAGCGGTGGTGGGCGTGGCGCACCCGGTCGTCGTCACGTTCACCGCGCCGGTCACTGATCGCGCCGCCGTCGAGCGGTCCATTCGCGTCACGTCGCCGGGCGGCATGCCGGGACATTTCGAGTGGGTCGAGAACAACGTCGTGCAGTGGGTGCCGGACCGCTACTGGCCCGCCCACACCCATGTCTCGGTGGGCGTGCAGGCCCTGACGACGGGTTTTGACACGGGCGATCAGGTGGTGGGCGTTGCCAGCCTGTCCGGGCACACCTTCACCGTGAGCCGGGATGGGGAGGTGCTGCGCACGATGCCGGCGTCGATGGGCAAGCCCACCCGCCCGACGCCGATAGGCAACTTCACCGCCCTGGAAAAGGACCGCACCGTGGTGATGGACTCGCGCACCATCGGTATCCCGCTGAGCTCACCGGAGGGATACAAGATCACGGCTCAGTACGCGGTCCGGGTCACGTGGAGCGGTGTCTATGTGCACTCCGCCCCGTGGTCGGTGGATTCGCAGGGCCACGCCAACGTCAGCCACGGATGCATCAACCTGAGCCCCGACAACGCCGCCTGGTACTTCAACCAGGTGAACGTCGGCGACCCCATCCAGGTCGTCGCCTGACCGGCGGTGATTCGCCGCCCTCCCGCGCCGGGCCCGGAGTGTGACAACGCTCACAGCCCTTGAACGGAAGACTGGCCTCGGTCGGTGAGTTCTGCGTAGGCGAGTGGTTTGAGCGGGAGGGTGTCGGTGAGCGGTGCGGCGAAGCGCGAGAAGTGTGCCCCTCCAGGTTCGGGCCGCATCGACCGGTTGTACGCCGACGACGAGCGGTTCCGGAACGCCAGGCCGGATGTCTCGTTGCGGGAAGCGGCGCGTCAACCGGGTCTTCGGCTCCCCCAGATCCTGGAGACGTTCGTCGAGGGCTACGCGGATCGCCCCGCGCTGGGCTGGCGGGCACGCTCCCTGACGGCCGATCCCGCGACCGGCCGCACCACCGCTCGGCTGCTGCCGCGCTTCGACACCATCACCTACCGCGAACTGTGGGCCAACGTGCGTGCGATCGCCGGCGCGTGGCGGCACGATGCGGAAAACCCCGTGGCCCCGGGTGATTTCGTCGCGACCGTCGGTTTCGCGAGCGCCGACTACCTGACCCTCGATCTGGTCTGCGGCTATCTGGGCCTGGTGGCGGTGCCGCTGCAGCACAACGCCGCGGCCTCGCGGCTGCGGCCGATCATCGCCGAGGTCGAGCCGCGGGTGCTCGCGGCGGGCGCCGGATATCTCGACCTTGCCGTCGAAGCCGCGCTGGGCAGTACGTCGTTGCGGCGCTTGGTGGTTTTCGACTACGAGCCACGGGTCGACGACCAGCGGGAGAATCTCGAACGCGTGCGGGCGAAGCTGGCGGCCGCCGGCGTCGCGGTGACCATCGAAACGATCGACGGGGTGATCGAACGCGGTCGCGCGTTGCCGCCCGAGCCGATGTACGCCGGCGACACCGATCAGCGGCTGGCCATGATCATGTACACCTCCGGCAGCACCGGATTGCCCAAGGGCGCCATGTACACCGAGCGCATGGTCTCGAAGGTGTGGACCAACGACCTGATGCCCGACTACGCGGACACGCCAGTGTTCAACGTCAACTTCATGCCGCTGAATCACCTGGGCGGCCGCATACCGCTGTCGTCGTCGTTCCAGGCCGGCGGCACCAGTTATTTCGTTCCGGAAAGCGACCTTTCGACCCTCTTCGAGGATTGGAACCTGGTGCGCCCCACCGAGATGGGCCTGGTGCCACGGGTGGCGGAGATGCTGTACCAGCGCCACCAAAGCGCCGTCGACCGGCTGGTGGCCGACGGTGCCGATGCCGCCTCCGCCGCGGCGGACGCGCAAGCCGAGCTGCGCGAGCGGGTCCTCGGTGGCCGCGTCGTCACCGCTTTCTGTGGCACGGCCCCGCTGGCCGGCGAGATGAAGAGCTTCGTCGAGGCCTGCCTGGGCGTGCACGTGCTCGACGGGTACGGCTTGACCGAGGTCGGAATGGTGGCCAAGGACGGCCTGATCACCCGGCCTCCCGTTCTGGACTACAAGCTCGTCGACGTTCCCGAGCTGGGCTACTTCCTTACCGACAAGCCGTATCCCCGCGGCGAGCTGCTGGTGAAGTCGCTGACCGCCACCCCCGGATACTTCAAGCGCCCCGACGTCACCGCCGGCGCCTTCGATCCCGACGGCTACTACCGGACCGGTGACGTGATGGCCGAGCTCGGGCCGGATCGGCTGGCCTACGTCGATCGGCGCAACAACGTGTTGAAGCTGGCCCAGGGCGAGTTCGTCGCCGTCGCGCGGCTGGAAGCCGTGTTCTCCACCGCGGCCCTGATCCGCCAGATCTTCGTCTACGGCAACAGCGAACGCCCCTACCTGTTGGCCGTCATCGTCCCGACCGCCGACGCGCTGGACAGGTTCGCCGAGGACGCCGACGGGCTCAAGGCCGCCCTGAGCGAATCGCTGCGCCGCTCGGCCAAGCTCGCCGAGCTGCAGTCCTACGAGGTGCCGGTCGACTTTCTGGTCGAGTCCGAGCCGTTCAGCGAAGACAACGGCCTGCTGTCGGGGGTTGGAAAGTTGTTGCGGCCGAGGCTCAAAGAACACTACGGCCCTCGACTCGAGGAGTTGTATCGCGAGCTGGCCGCCAACCGCGCGGCCGAGCTGCGCGCGCTGCGCGACGGCGCGGCCAGCCGGCCCGTCATTGACACGCTGACGCGGGCCGCCGAGGCGCTGCTGGGCCTGGCCGGTGGGCCACCCCGACCGGATGCGCTTTTCCTCGAGCTCGGCGGTGATTCGCTGTCGGCGTTGACCTTTTCCAATCTGCTGCAGGACGTCTTCGACGTGGAGGTTCCGGTGGGCCGGATCATCGGCCCGGCGACCGACCTGCGCCGGATCGCGGAATACGTTGAGTCCGAACGTGGTTCCGGTGCGCGGCGGCCCACGTTCGGCACGGTGCACGGACGGGGCGCCGCCGAGGCGCGCGCCGCCGACCTCACGCTCGACAAGTTCATCGACGCACGGACCCTGGCCGAAGCCCCGGCGCTGCCGCGAGTCGCCGGCACGCCACGCACGGTTCTGCTGACCGGCGCCAACGGCTACCTCGGCCGCTTCCTGAGCCTGGAATGGCTCGAGCGGCTGGCCGAAACGGGCGGAAAGGTTGTCTGCATCGTGCGCGGCGCGGACGCCGGCGCGGCCGCCAACCGGCTAGAGGCCGTTTTCGACAGCGGCGATCGCCGGTTGCCGGAGCGGTTCCGCGCGTTGGCCGCCGAGCACCTCGAGGTCATCGCGGGCGACATCGGCGAGCCGAATCTTGGCCTGGATCAAGCGACTTGGGAAGGGCTGGCGCAAGGCGTGGACCTCATCGTCCACCCGGCGGCCCTGGTCAACCACGTGCTCCCCTACGAGCAGTTGTTCGGGCCCAACGTCGTTGGCACCGCCGAGTTGATCCGCCTGGCGATCACCGCGCGCATCAAACCGATCGCCTACATGTCGACCGTCGCGGTCGCGATGTCGGTCAAGCGGTTTGAAGAGGACGGCGATATCCGCATGGTCAGTCCGGTCCGGCCCATCGACGACAGCTACGCCAACGGGTACGCGAACAGCAAGTGGGCCGGCGAGGTGTTGCTCCGCGAGGCGCACGACCTGTGCGGCCTGCCGGTCACGGTTTTCCGGTCCGACATGATCCTCGCCCACAGCCGCTACGCGGGACAGCTGAACGTGCCGGATGCGTTCACCCGGTTGATCTTCAGCCTTCTGACGACCGGTATCGCACCCTGGTCCTTCTACGAACGTTCCGAAACCGGGAACCGGGCGCGCGCCCATTACGACGGCCTGCCGGCCGACTTCGTGGCCGAATCGGTCGCGGCGCTCGGCGCGCAGGCGGCGAGCGCCGAGGGTTCGGCGAGTTACCGGTCGTTCGACGTGATGAACCCGCACGACGACGGGATTTCCCTGGACGTGTTCGTCGACTGGTTGATCGACGCCGGCCACGACATCCGGCGCATCGACGATTACGACGAATGGCTGGGGCGCTTCGAGGCGGCCCTTCGGTCCTTGCCGGACAAGCAGCGTCAGCATTCGGTGCTTCCGCTGCTCGATGCCTACCGCAAGCCCGAGAGGCCGCTGCGCGGCGCGCCGGCACCCACGGACGTCTTCCGCGCGGCGGTGCAGGAAGCCAAGATCGGTGCGGACAAAGACATTCCGCACCTGTCGGCGGCCCTGATCGACAAGTACGTCTCGGACCTGCAGCTGTTGGGTCTGGCCCAGCCCGAGTGACACACGCCGCTGGCGCCGAGTCTGCGCTGGTGGCATCGAGCCTGCGTTCACGGCGGGCTTTTCGCGTTGGGAGCCGCCCTCACCGCAGTCTCGGCGCCCCGGCCAACAGCCCCCCGACGAACTCCCGGGCGCGACCGCTAGCGGGGCAACCCGTTCTTGATCGCGGCGTCCTGTTTGCGGCCGATATCCGTCGCCACGCCCGGATCGATCGGATCGTCAGGCGCGCCCTGGAATTCGAGGTTGACGAGCGCCTTGCCCTCGGTGAACAACAGCACCGTCACCGCCTGGGAATTGTCCGGCGAGTTGCCGGAAATCATCGCACCGTTGGAACCGACGTCGACCGACTGCCACGTGCCACTGACCTTGCCGCCATAGTTGGTCTTGGTGTTGTCGATGCCCGCCGCCGCCGTCGCGGGATCCGCGGCGATCAAGATCGTGTCCCCGATTCGGCGACTGTTGTCGGGGTTGACGAAAAGCTGCGCGACGCCGGCCGCGTTGTTGGGGTTCAGCACGGGTGGTTGGGGCGTGGTGAAATCTCCGCCGATGTCGCTGGGCTTGATCAGCAGCGAGCTGTAATCGGTGGGGTGTCCCGGCGACGGGCCGGTCACCGGGCTCGAACCGGTCGACGACGCGGCGGCACCGGGGGATGTCCCCGAAGGCGACGAGGTCTCGTGGTCTTCGTGATTACCGCCGCAGCCGGTGGTCACCGCGCCGACCGCAACGGCTACGACCGCGCAGCCCGCGCCGGTGATCCGAGCGAATTTCATGGGCGTTCCTCCCCGTCGATCCACCTCGGGTGAGCTGTCGACATCCAGCGGCTGGCCGCGGCGCCTGACGCTACTGCGAAATGGCCACCCGAACAAGGACCGCGCCGAGAAACGCGCCGGGCATCCCGGCCGGCTCGCGGCCTATGCTGGCGTGGGGGCAAGGAGAGCGAAATGACGGCTGCCGTGGCGCGTGCCGTGCGGTTCGACCGTTACGGGGACCGCGACGTGTTGTACGTGGCGGACGTGGAGATGCCGTCGCCCGGTCCGGGCGAGGTGGTGGTCGAGGTTCGCGCCGCTGGGATCAACCCCGGCGAGGCCGCCATCCGATCCGGGGCGATGCACGAGATGTTCCCCGCCACCTTTCCGTCGGGTGAGGGCAGCGACCTCGCGGGCGT
This sequence comes from Mycobacterium heidelbergense, assembly GCF_010730745.1. Taxonomy (NCBI): domain Bacteria; kingdom Bacillati; phylum Actinomycetota; class Actinomycetes; order Mycobacteriales; family Mycobacteriaceae; genus Mycobacterium; species Mycobacterium heidelbergense. The sequence goes on from NZ_AP022615.1 coordinate 1,937,088, forward strand.
CGTGACCGCCGTGGGACCCGGCGTGACAGAGTTCGCCGTCGGCGACGAGGTCCTGGGTTTCAGCTTCCGCCGCTCCAGCCATGCCACCCACACCGCCGTCCCGGTGGATCAACTGATCCGCAAACCTCCCCAATTATCTTGGGAGGCAGCCGGTTCGCTCTATGTGGTGGGGGTGACGGCGTACGCGGCCGTCCGCGCGGTCGCACCACAACCCGGCGAGACCGTCGCCGTTTCGGCGGCCGCGGGCGGCGTCGGCAGCCTTGTCGTGCAGCTGTTGGTCCTGCGCGAGGCGCGAGTGCTCGGCATCGCGGGGACCCCCAACGCCGACTGGCTCCGCGCGCACGGTGTCACCCCGATCGCCTATGGGGACGGTCTGGCGGCACGCCTGCGCGAGGCGGCGCCGAACGGGATCGACGCGTTCATCGACCTGTTCGGCCCCGACTATGTCCAGCTCGCGGTGGATCTCGGCGTGGCGCCGGAACGAATCGACACCATCATCTCGTTCCGGAAGGCGGGCGAGGTCGGCGCCAAGACCGAGGGCAGCGCCGAGGCGTCCACACCGGAGGTGCTCGCCGAAATGGCCGACCTGATCGCCAGCGGCGCCATCGAGTTCGACATCGCCGCGACCTATCCGCTCGACCGGGTCGCCGACGCCTTCGAGGAACTCGAGCGGCGCCACACCCACGGCAAGATCGTCCTGCTACCCACCGGCTCAGAATGAGGTGGCCGGCCCGACTATGCCGGTCTGAACGATCTTGACGATCACGAACGCGGCGGCCACGACCAGGTAGCCGCGCAGGGTGAACAGCCCCGCCCGGCGGATCGGCGACATGGTGGGCCGGGGAAGCAGGGCGAGGTTCGGGGTCTGCCAGTTCGCCCGGTCCTGTTGGCGGACGGCATGCCGTTCGGCGCGCGTGAGCAACGGGGCGTCGTCGAGTTCGTCGATCTCCTGCGGGTCGAACCCGCCTCCGAGCGTCCGCACGGTGGCCTCCGCGTCGCGCCGGTCGCGATACCGCCGGCCGGCGATGATCATGGTGGCCCCACCGACGATGCCGACGGCCGCGCCGACCGCGAGCCCGGCCTCGATCGTCCCGGTGGGCAGGCCGGGGAAGAAGGTGGTCGCGGTGAGCGCCAGCGACAGCAGCACCAGCGACCACACGATGGTCCAGGCAACGACGTTCTGCCGCACGGTGTTTACCCAGGGGCCGAGCACCGCGCGGTCGTTGCAGAGCAGGACCAAGAACACGGTCGCCGAGGGCAGCAGGACACCGGCGAGCGCCTGCACGCCCTGGGTCACCAGGCCGAGGATGTGGTCGGGGCTGAACGCGACCGCGGCCGACACCGCGAGGAGCAACGCATAACCACCGTAGAACAGCGGTGCCTCGCCGAGCTTCCAGTGCAGCGAGTGCCGCCTGCCCATCGCGTCACCGACCGCGTACGTGGTGGCCAACCCGATGGCGTTGGCCCCGATCAGCGACGCGTCCAGCAGGATGATCGCGAACAGCACCCCGACGGTGCCGCCCAGGTGCTTCGACAGGCCCGACGCGACCGCGCCGGCGTCGGTGAAGTTGCCGACGTCGGCGGTGCCGGCGAACCCGAACGCGGCCGCCGCCATCAAAGCCGTCGCACCGACCATCACCACGACGATGCCGATGATCAAATCGGCTCGCGCGTAAGACATCCAGCGCGCCGTGATGCGCTTGTCCACCACGTTGGACTGCTGGAAGAACAACTGCCACGGCGCCACCGTGGTACCCACGATCGCGACAACCAACAGCAGCACGGTGGAGTTGAGCCCACCCGGGAACTGCGGCATCAGTCCGCCGGCGGTTTCCCTCAGGGTGGGGTGCACCAGGAGCGCCATCGGAATGATCAACACGTTAACCGCGATCAGCAGGAACATCAGCGCTTCCCAGCGGCGAAACGATCCGCCCGCCACCACGGCGAACAACAACACGGCGGCGGCCGGGATCGCGACGGTCCTGGGCCAGCCGAAGAACCCGAGCGCCATTGACACACCGATGAATTCGGTGACGATCGTCAAGGCGTTGAGGATCAGCAGATCACCGACGCTGAAGGCGCCCCAGAACTTGCCGAACCGCTCGAAGATCAGCCGCGCGTGGCCGACCCGGGTGACCGCCCCCAGCCGCAGCACCATTTCCTGGTTCACGTACAGCACGGGGATCAGCATCGTCAGCGTCCACAGCAGGCCCATCCCGTAGTTCTGCCCGGCCTGCGCGTAGGTCGCGACGCCGCCGGCGTCGTTGTCGCCCACCATCACGATCAGCCCGGGACCGGTGATGACCATCAGCGTCCGCAGCCGGCGCCAGCGGCCACTGAAGTCGCCGTACGCGCCCGTGCCGTCACGGCGGATCCGGCCGAACGCGCCGACGATGTCGCCGGTGTGCGCGGCGTCGGGGGCGCCGGGGGGCCGGGTGGAGATCGAAGTCATCGGATTCTCGCTGTCTCAACGGGTTCGGGCTTGGAACGAATCACCGGCGGGTGTCCGCGCCGTCCGACGGATGCCCGCCGAGCGAGGCCGTGACCACCGCAACGGGCGTCCACGCGACGTACCGGTTGGCCCGTTCCTGCGGAGTCAGCCTGTACCGTGCGCACAACCTGGTCGCCAATAGCCGGCCGGCGCGCAGCATCGACGCACCGGAAAAGCGGTGGGTAACAACAAAAGCCATGATCGTCTCCCGTCGGAGGTCCGATCGACTCGCGGCATTCGGTGCGCACGCCTCGCGCGGCACCCGGGGGCCCGCGTACGGCGTTCAACGCGCAGGTCGGCGGGCGCCCGAGAAAGCTCAGGCGGTAAAAAGAGTGCCGGAACCGGATCGGGACAAGATGGATTTCGGATAGGGACTGTCGCCGGGACTCATCTCGCCCTCACCTCCTCACGGCCGGGGCACGCGCGGGTGCCGTCACATTCACCTGAACGGAAGAGGCACGAATGACCGGCGGCGGACCGCCGATCGCACCCCTCTCGTCGGAGCTTCGGCACTGCACGGCGTATCCGGAACTAACCGACGGTCGCGACCCGCTTCGCCCGGCTGCGCCGCGCTTGCGATCGCTCCTCGTTCCGGAAGCCACTTGGGCTCAACCCTTGGGTCCGGGAAGAGCTGTCCTGACCCGGGGCGTCTCTCGACGTTCGGGGTCAGTGGCCTGTATCCGTGCAGACGCCTCACCTACCGAGGTGCTTGCGAAACCATAGTTGCATTGGGGCCCGGGGCTCGTCAAACCCCCGGCGGCCCGCTCGCGCCGGAAGCCTACGCTCGAGGGCATGGCCAATACCCTGCAGGACCCCAAAGTCGCGGCGGCGCTCGACCGGATGTACGCCGAGGCGAAGAACCAGATGCCGCGATTACGCGAGAGGCACGGCGATTTCGAACGGCCGATGAGCGCGCGGGAGCGCGCCGACGCGATGAGCGAGTTCTACATCCCGGTGACGCCCGAAGCCGGCCGCCTGCTGTACGCGCTGGTGCGGGCGACCCGTCCGGCGACGATCGTCGAATTCGGCATGTCTTTCGGCATCTCCGCCGTCCATCTGGCGTCGGCGGTGCGCGACAACGGCGGCGGCCGGGTGGTGACCACCGAGCTCAACGCCACCAAGGTCGCCGCCGCGAAAAGGACGTTCACCGACACCGGTTTGGATGACCTGATCACCATTCTCGAGGGAGACGCGCTGATCACGCTGGCGGAGCTCGACGGCCCCGTCGATTTCGTCCTGCTCGACGGCTGGAAGGATCTCTATCTGCCGGTGATCAAGCTGCTCGAACCGCGCTTCAAGGCAGGCGTGTTGGTCGTCGCCGACAACGCCAGCGCCGCGGACACCCAGCCGTATCTCGACCGGGTGCGCAACCCCGACAACGGCTACGTGAGCTTCAACTTCCACGTCCGAGACAGCGACAGCATGGAAATCAGCTGCCGCACAGGCGACTGAAGGCTATCTCAGGGACTCCTCGAGCCACGGTGTCAGCCACCTCACCCCTTCCGGGGTGAGGTGGACGCCGTCGCTGCGCACCTTGATGCCGTCGACCTTGACGGTGTAAACGCCGTCCGGGCATAGCTTTTTGTTCAGGTCCAGGATCGCGACATTCGGGTGCTGGGCAACCGTCTTGCGCAACATGGTGTTCCAGAGGTTGACCCGATCGGGTTGGTCCTCCGGATACAGGCGACCGTCCGGCTTCTCCCCGCCCCGGCTGTAGGGCACGGTGGCCACCACCACCCGAACGCCGGTGGAGCCCAAGATGTTCAGCGCTCGCTGCAACTCCCCGTTCAGGTACGCGTCGAAGGTCGGATCGCCGATATGGGTCCACTGGCCCTCGTTGACGCGATCGACGGTCTCCCACCGCCCGATGACCAGCAGCGCGACGTCCGGGCGGTCCTGGCCGACCTGCGTCGACCATCTGATCGGCCAACCGTCGCATTCCGGTCTCTGCTCGAGGGTTTGGCCGATATACCGATACGGCGTGCCGCGCACCAGGCTGCACCCGATGACCGTGTGGTCCAGGAACGCGAATCCGGGCGTCGGCGGCAGGTAGTGCATCCAGGTCCACCCGATCGAATCCCCGAACACCGAAACGGTAAAGGGCCGGTTGGGATCGCGAGGTCCCGAATGGCTCCCGGCCGGCGGCGACGGGGAGACCGCGGCGACCGCCGAGACACCCGGGGGCAGGCCGGGCTCGCGCAAGCCGGGCCCGGTTCCCACCGGAACCACCAGCAATGTCACGGCGGCCGCGCTGGCCACGGTGGCCGCCGCCAGCGGCAGCAACGGCACCCGCGCCGGCCGCCAGCGCCGGATGGGTTGCTCGATCAGCCACCACGAGGCGGCGGCCACCGCCACCGTGGCGCCGCACCGGGCGGCGAACAGCGGCAGCCCGGACCATCCGGTGCGTTCGCCGTTGAGGGCCAGGAAGATCGGCCAGTGCCACAGGTAGATGCCGTAGGAAATGGTGCCCAGCCACACCAACGGGGGCAGGGCCAGGACGCGGGCGACCGCCCCGCGCTGCTCCATCGCCACGGGCGCGATCACGACGACGGACGCGATCGCGACGCCGATCAGCAGGCCGTGGCGGAACTCGCGCGCACCGCCCGTCGCGTAGTGGGTCGCCGCCGCCAGCCCCGCCAGGCCGAGGAGCGGCAGGACGCGGGCGGCCCGCCGTCCCCAGCGGCTCCCGATCATGCACCAGCCGCGGTTCAGCGACGGCCAATCCCGCACCAGCAGGGCCGCCGCCGCGGCGCCGGTCAACAGCGCCTGCGCCCGGGTGTCGGTGCCGAAATAGATCCGGTCCCGCGTGGTGTCGGAGGCGAGAACCATCGCGGCGACGGCGGAGGCCAGCGCGCCCACGGTGGCGATCACAAACGTGGCGAACCGCACCCCGCCCACGGTGGCCCGCCCGAAGTAGCGCCTGGCCCGTGCGGCCAACAGCAGGGTCACCGCGATCAGCAGCACCGGCCAGACGAAGTAGTACTGTTCCTCCACCCCGAGCGACCAGGTGTGCTGCAGCGGCGACGGTGGCGCGCCCTGGGTGAAATAGTCGGTCTTTTGGGCCACGAACCGCCAGTTCGCCACCCACAGGAACGCCGCGATCGCGTCGTTCCGTAGCCCGGTGAGGGCCTGGCTGGGAAGGAGTTCCCGCGCGGCGGCCACGGTGAGCACCATCAACACCAGCGCGGGCAGCAGCCGTCGCGCCCGCCGGATCCAAAAGCCGGTCAGCTCAATGCGACCGGTGCGCCGCAGCTCGTCCAGCAGGAGCGAGGTGATCAGGAAGCCGCTGAGCACGAAGAAGACATCGACGCCGATGAAGCCGCCGCCCACGCCGGGGATGCCGCCATGCCCGACGAGCACCAGCGCAACCGCCACCGCGCGAAGCCCGTCCAGCGCCGGGATGCCGCCGCGGCGCTCCGGTTGGTCCCAAATCGCCAGCCGGCCGGCGCGGCGCACCGGTGCGACCCATCGGGGCCGTCGAGCCGAACGTGCCGGTGCGGGGTGTGTCCCGCCCGGCTCAGTGCTCGCTGTTAGCGCGCCCTGACCACCATGTCGCCCGGCGCCGTGGTTGCTGCCGATACGTCGCTGCCCCTCCTCTTGATCGAAGCAAGCTTAGAGGCGGCGCGCCCGGATGCGGGCGAAGACACGCGAAGACCCACAACGGTTTTCCCCTGGCGAGGGGGTTCCGGTTCCGGGCGCTATGCCGATCCGGCCGGGTTGGCGTCGGCGGGGGTCAGGCCCAGTTCGTCGAGCACCCCTGCGGTGTCGGCGCCCAGCTCCGGGGCGGGACCGGCGACGCGGCCCGGTGTCCGGGAGAACCAGGTCGGCACGCCCGGGAACCGCACCGGGCCGTGGGGGGTGTCCACCGTCTCGAAAAAGCCGACGGCGTTCAGATGATCGTCGTCGAACAGCGTCGCCGGGCTGGACAGCGAGGCGGCGGGTATCTCCAGTTCGCGGAACAGGTCGAGCCATTCCCGGGTCGTTCGCTGCGCCAGCGTCTCGGCCAGCAGCGCGTACACCGCGTCTATCCGGCGCGCCCGCCGCTCGAGCGTGGCGTACAGGTCGCTGGCCCACGGGGGCCGCACGGCGTCCATGAACGCGGCCCAATGCTTGTCGTTGTAGATCAGCGCGGCGACGTAGCCATCGCTGGTGCGGTACGGCCGACGGTTGGGGGCCACGGTGCGCGGGTACACCGCGGGGCCCAGCGGCGGATCGAACATGGCGCCGTTGGCGTGTTCGACCAGCATGAACGAGGCCATCGTCTCGAACATGCCGACCTCCACCTCCTGGCCTTCGCCGGTGCGCTCGCGGTGGAACAACGCCATCATGGTGGCGTAGAGCGCGGTGAGGCCGGCGACCTTGTCGGCCAGTATCGTCCCCACGTACTGGGGCTCGCCGGTCAGCTGTTCCTGCACGTACGGCAGCCCGCAGGCGGCCTGGATGGTGTCGTCGTAGGCGGGCAGGTCGCCGTTTGGTCCGCGCCGGCTATACCCGTAGCAGTTGGTGTAGACGACGGCGGGGTTGATCGCCGCCACCTCGTCGTAGCCGAATCCAAGCCGCGCCACCGCCTTCGCCCGCATCGAGTGGATGAAGACGTCGGCCTCTTCGATCAGCGCCCGCAGCGCGGACTTGCCCGGCTCGGATTGTAGGTCGAGGACGATGCCGCGCTTGCCGCGGTTGACGTTGACGAAGACGCCGCCCATGCCCCGGACCGGCCCGACCGAGATGTACCGGGTGTCATCGCCCTGCGGGGGCTCGACCTTGATCACGTCGGCGCCCATGTCCGCCATGATCTGGGTGCAGTACGGTCCCATCACCATCGCGGTGAGGTCGACGACGCGCACGCCGGCCAGAGGGCCCGGGCTAGCCATGGTGTGCGCCCTCCCGGCTTGCGGCGATCTCGAAGCTGTAGCGGACGTGGTCCGCATGACCGTCGGGGACGACGGGAAAGATCAGCGGCGCAGCGGAATAGCGAATGGCGTCGATCTGCTCCGCCACGTCCTCGATGGACCACGACGGGCGGTGCACGCCGGGCGTTTCGGCGACCGCGACCCGGGCCACCCGGCCGGCAATGGCGATCAGCATCTCGCCGGTCACCGGGCAGGCCTCGTGGGCCAGCAGGCCGACGACGGGCGCCACCAGCTCGGCACCCATCGGGGGATACGCCGAAATGTCCAGGCCCTCAGCCATTCTCGTCACCGCCGACGGGACGATGACGTTGCAGAGCACGCCGTCCGCGGCGCCTTCGAGCGCGACGACGTTGGACAGGCCCATCAGGCCCGCCTTGGCGGCGGCGTAGCCTGCGACACCATGGTTGCCGTACAGGCCGCCGATCGACGAGGTCAACACGACGCGGCCGTAGTGCGCGTCGCACATGAGCGGGAACGCGGGGCGCACCACGTGGAAGGCGCCCCGCAGGTGGACGTCGACGACGGTGTCGAAGTCCTGGTAGCTCATCTCCCGCAAGGATCCGCGCCGCACGTTGCCGGCGTTGTGGATGAGGATGTCGATCCGCCCGTAGCGATCCAGCGCCGCACCGATGATGGCCTGGCCGCCCTCGGGTGTCGCGACCGACTCGACGCAGGCGACCGCGTCGCCGCCCGCCGCCCTGATCTCGGCCGCCACTCGTTGCGCGGGAGCGGGATCCGTGCCGGCCCCGGTGAGGGCGCCGCCGGTGTCGTTGACGACCACCTTGGCGCCGCGGGAGGCCAACAGCAGCGCGTACTCGCGTCCCAGCCCGCGCCCGGCGCCGGTGACCACGGCCACCCGGTCGTCGAATCTCAGTTCGGCCATCACGATCCCAGCACCAGGCCATCCAGGTCGCCCTCGTCGCGCCACTCGGCCAGCAGCTCGCCGAAGGCGTAGAAGCCCGGACCGTACGGCTCACCCAGGTGGGAGCGGATGCCCTCCCCTTCGGGGGCCCCGGCACCGCCGCCCTCGTTGTTGTAATAGCCTGGCGTGCACTCCAAGTCGAACGCGCTGTTGTCGATCGCGGTTTCGCGGATCGCCGCGCACCATTCGTCTTGGGCCGCCCGGGTGGGCTCGACGGTCGCCGCGCCGCGGGCCAGGGCTTCGGAGATGATGTAGGCGATGTGCTCGCCCTGCAGCTCGTAGTTGGCGGCGATGTTCGCGGAGATGCCGACCTGGGTGAAACCGGTGAAGAACTGGTTGGGGAACCCGCGGCTGGTCATCCCGTGAAAAGTCTTGTACCCGTTGCGCCAGTGGTCGAACAGCGACTGGCCGTCCCGGCCCTCGATCGTGTCGATCGAGTAGCGGCGGCTGATCTCGGTGGTGATCTCGAACCCGCTGGCGTAGATGATGCAGTCGAGCTCGTACTCGATGCCGTTGGCGACCAAGCCGTTTGCCGTCGCCCGCTCCACGCCCTTCGTCGACGACACGTCGACCAGCGTCACGTTGGGGCGGTTGAAGGCCTGCAGGTAGTCGTCGTTGGTGCAGGGGCGCTTGCACAGGAATCGGTAGTAGGGCTTGAGCGCCTCGGCGGTCTCGGGGTCCTCGACGATGCCTTCGACCCGGCGGCGCAGGCGCTCCATGACCTTGTAATCCTCTTCCTCGCGGATGGCCATGAACTGTTCCGGGGTCATCGACGCCGGATCGTCCAAGGCCAGGACCCGCGCGGCGGTGTTGCGGCCGAGTTCGGTCCAGAAGTCGCAGACGTAGTCGGGCTGGCCCAGCGCCATTCCCTCGAACGTCCAGGCGTGGAAGTTGCGCTGCCGCTCCTTCTGCCAGCCCGGCCGCAGCGATTTCACCCACTCGGGATCGGTCGCCACGTTGTTGCGGGCACCGACCGAGGAGGGGGTGCGCTGAAAGACATAGAGGTGCTGGGCATACCGGCCCAGAAAGGGAACGATCTGCACGGCGGTCGCGCCCGTGCCCACGACGGCGACGCGCTTGTCGGCGAGCTTGTCCAGCCCGCCGGAAACGTCCCCGCCGGTGTAGCCGTAGTCCCAGCGCGACGAGTGAAAGCTGTGCCCCCTGAACTCCTTGATCCCGGGAATCCCCGGCAGCTTCGGCCGATGGAAGGGCCCGGACGCCATCACCACGAAGCGGGCCCGGATGTCGTCGCCGCGGTCGGTGCCGACCCGCCAGCGCTTGGCGGCCTCGTCCCAGTGCAGCTCGCGGACCTGCGTGGAAAAGATCGCGGAATCGTAGAGGCCGTAATGCTTTCCGATGCGCCGGCAATGGTCGTAGATCTCGGCGCCGTCGGCGAACTTCTTCGACGGAACGAAGTTCAGCTCTTCGAGCAGCGGGACGTAGCAGTAGGATTCGTTGTCGCACTGGATGCCCGGGTAGCGGTTCCAATACCAGACGCCGCCGAAGTCGCCGCCCAGCTCGATGATGCGGACGTCCTCGACTCCCGCCTTCTTCAGGTACGCCCCGCACAGCAGGCCCCCGAAGCCACCGCCGAGCACGGCGACGTCGATGTCCGCCGAGATCGGGTCGCGGACCAACGGCGGCGAGTGCGGGTCGGTCTCGTAGTATCCGGCGAAGTCGTCGACGAGTTCGACGTACTGTTTGGACCCTTCCGGGCGCAGCCGCCTGTCGCGCTCCCGGCGGTACTTTTCGCGCAGCGCCTCGAGATCGATATCGTCCGGCGTCGGCGTCGGCGGGCACTCCGGGTTCGTCATGCCAGCGCGTTTTCCGGGAGCGCCGCGGGGTGCAGGGGCGCGTCCATCTCGTGCACGGCGGGCAGCACCTCCTTGGCGAACAGCTCCGTGCTCGCCGCCGCCTCGTCGTAGGGCATGGTGCCGAATTGCGGGACGATCGTCAGCTCGGAGAACGAGCAGGCCTTCTGGGCGGCGGCGATCCGCCCGAAGATTTCCTCGGGCGTCCCGATCAGCAGGTTGGAGGCGTGGTAGCCCGGGGTCTTGGACGGACCCTTCGCATCGCCGGTGACCGACGAGGCCAGGACGGCGGTCGCGCTGGCCTCCCGGGCCGCATAGGCCTCGTAACCCTTGACGCCCTTGAAGTTCGACGCGTCGGCGAATCCGTAATGCACGGTGACGTCCCGATTGGCGGTCCAGATCCATTCCTCGGATTTGGCGGGGTCCCCGGCGGTGCAGTACATGAACATCACGTTCTTCGGTTGGCAGGGCGGCAGGCCTTCCTCCTTGCGGAAGGTGTTCACCCGCTGCACTTCTCGTCCCGCGTCCTCGATCGGCTTGTTGCCCACGAACAGCGGGACCATCCCGCGCCGCGCCAGGATCTCCAAAGACTCGGCGGTCGACGACGAGCTGTAGACGCGCGAGAACAGGTCGCGGCTCCGGGGTTCCGGGCGCAGCGACATCTCGGGCACCGTGAAGATCTCGCCCTCGTAGGAGAACCGCTCCCCGGACAGCGCCAACTGCAGGATGTCGAGGGTCTCGTTGAAACGCTGCCTGCTTTCCTCGCGGGGCACGCCGACCGCGTCGAACTCCCCCTTCGAGACCCCGCGGCCGATCCCGATCGTCGTGTATCGCCCGTCGGAAAGGATGTCGAGGTAGGCGATCTGGTGCGCCAGCCGGACGGGATGCCACCACGGCGCGACGACCACGAAGGTGCCCAGGCTGACGCGTTCGGTCCGCCCGGCGAAATAGCTCAGCGCCTGAATCGGGTTGGGCGTCATGCCATACGGGGTCCCGCAGTGCTCCGGCATCCAGATGCCGTCGAACCCGAGCGGTTCGGCCAGATCGGCGATCGCGAGCGTGGCCCGCACGCAGTCGGCGTCCGGGGTCGCGGGCGGGCGGCTGAAGTCCCCGGCCAGCACGCGTTCCCAGTCGTGGGAGTTGTGCGATCCGAACCCGAGATTGACTTTCATCGCTTTATCTCCGTTGCTAATGGTCGAGGCGCCCCGGTCCCCATGTACCTGGCGAGGTTGCTGTGCAGGTTTGCGGTGGCGCGCTCCATGTAGGGGTTGGGCCGAGGACCGGAGAAGCCCAGCGACTTCATGCCCTGCTGGACGGCGGCCATGTTGGAAAAGTCCTGCGGCAGCACGCTGCGCCAGCCCGGGTCGTCCGGCGGCGCGTGCACCCATTCGGTGTGCGGCTCTTCGCCTTTGGGATACAGCTCATAGCACGCGGCCTCGAAGATGCACATGTCGGGGTCGTAGCCGTGGGGCCGCGCGGCGTAGCACAGCGCGGTGGTCAGGCCCTGGCCGATCTGGAAGTTCGGAAAGATCTGCCATGCCGTGCCGCTCTTCGCCAGATGCTCGGGGTCGATGGTCGGCCAGATCACGCCGCGCGCGGCGTCGTCGCGCCGCGCCGAGGACAGCCAGTGCTCGAGCACCCGGCCGGCCGGCGCGTCCTCGGGTAGCTCGTCGACCAGCCGCCGCGCCGCGTTCACCAGCGTCTGCGTGGTGGTGGCGTTGGTTTCCTCCAACGTGTAGGTCTGCATCTCGGCCGTCGAGACGCGCGGGTCGTCCCCGGTGCCGAGCCGGATCTTCGATTGCGTCTCTTCGAGATCCGGGGGCGCGTCGTAACCGATGTTGCTGTGCTTGCCGTGTGCCATGGCCCAGCCGCGGAAGTTGCCGAACTTGTTGAACTGCGGGTGCGTGGTGGCGACGTGGTAGGTCTCGTTGAACGCCTCCATGGCGACCTTCCAATTGCACGAGAAGTGCAGCCACTTGCGCCATTTGCAGCGCATGTCCTGTAGGCGGAACGGATCGAGCATGGTGGCGGCGGGCTCGAGGTAGTCGCGCAACGGCTCACACGCCGGGTCCATGTTGATCCAGACCCAGCCGCCCCAGGTGTCGACGCTGACCGTCGCCAGATGGGTGTTCTCCGGTGTCAGGGCGCCCCGCCAGTCGTCCTTCTCGGGCGCGTGGATGCAGGTGCCGTCCCGGTCGTAGGTCCAGCCGTGAAAGCCGCACACGAACGACTTCCGCTGGCCGCAAGCGCTTTTGGCGCCCTCCGGGACGTCCACCAGGCGACGGCCACGGTGCATGCACACGTTGTGGTGAGCCTTGAAACTGTCCGGACCCGTCCGCACCACGATGACGGAATCGTCGAGGATGTCGTAGGTGAGGTAGCTGCCCACCCTGGGAAGATCCTCGACGCGGCCGGCTTGCTGCCAGACCTTGCGCCACAACCTGTCGCGCTCGGCGCGGGCGTAGTCCTCGGAGACATACGCTTCCACCGGGATGGCGACCGGCCCGGTCAGCGCAACGTCGCCTTCGGCGGCGCGCGCGCCGTTATTGCCGCTGTCGGTCATCGCGTTCCTCGCTTTCTCCCGCCTGGCCGGCGCCCATTCACGGCTCTTCCCAGCGCGTGATGGCCGCGCGGAAGGCCTCGTCCTTGAGGAACAGGGAGGTGTTGTCGGCACCCAGGTGCCCCCATTTGAGGTTCAGGCCGCCGTCCACCAGCAACGTCTGTCCGGTGAGGTAGCTCGAAAGGTCCGACAGCAGAAACACAATGGCGCCGGCCACCTCCTCCGGGCGGCCGCGCCGTCCCATCGCGATGGCTCGACGGTCGCGCTCGGGGTCGTCGTCGACATAGGTGCCCGACGCCGGTGTCTTGGTGACGCCGGGGGCCACGGCGTTGACCCGGATGCCGTGCCGGGCCAGCTCGAGCGCCAGGGTGCGGGTGACCGCCACGATGGCGGCTTTGGCCGTGCCGTAGGCGATGTGGAAGGGCGCGGTGTTCATCCCGCTGATCGACGAGATCGAGACGATCGAGCCCGGACGGTTGCGCCGCGTCAGTTCCGCGGCCACCGCCTGGCTCATGAAGAACATCGTCTCCAGGTTGCGGGTGAACAGCTCGCGCCAGTCGCCGCGGGTCACCCGCGCCGACGGCATCCACGTCGACGGATCCGCGCCGCCCGCGACGTTGACGAGGCCGTGCAGTTCCCCCGCGGTGCGCCGCACCGCCTCGAGGGTCGCGGCCACGCCCGCATCGGTGGCGGCGTCGGCGGCGACGGGCACGATCGGGAGACCCTCGGCCAGCAGGGGCCCGAGGTGCCGGTCGAGGTTGTCCTGGCCGCGGCTCACCGCGACCACGGTCGCCCCCGCCTCGGCCGCCATTCGCGTGACGGCCGTGCCGATGCCGCCGCCCGCGGCGCCGGAGACCACGACAATGCGCCCGTCCAGCCTGAGAGGGTCCCGGTTCATCGGATATCAGACAATTGTCCAGACAAGATAATGACGTGCATCCATCAGAGAGCATGATTCTCTCGCGATGGTGTGCGCGTCAAGGACGGAATGTACTTCGCCGCTCGCTATTGTCTGGACTATTGCATGATTGCTATCGTGCGAGCGGTGACAGCCGACCCCCCAGGCCGCTACGCGGCCGCGCGGCCGCCCAGCCTCGCCGAAGGCTGGAGCCTGACGCGGCTCACTCCGCCCAGCCGGCTCTTCGGGGCCAACGGGCTGCGCACCGGACCGGACGGCCGGGTGTACATCGCGCAGGTGACCGGCAGCCAGATCAGCGCGCTCGACGTGACGACCGGCCGCCTCGAGGTCATCAGCGCCAAGGGCGGGGAAATCGTCGCGCCCGACGACGTCGCGTTCGATCCGGGTGGCAACCTCTACGCCACCGAGGTCATGAACGGGCGGGTGAGCGTGCTCGACGCCGCGGGCCGCACCCGGGTGCTTCGCGACGACCTGCCCTCAGCCAACGGCATCGCCTTCCACCGCGGGCGGCTGTTCATCGGCGAGTGCCGCGAGGGCGGCCGGTTGCTCGAACTCGACCTCAACGGGGGCGCGCCGCGGGTGCTGCTGGAGAACGCGCCGTCGCCCAACGCCATGGCGGTCGGGCCCGACGGCTTGTTGTACTTCCCGCTGATGGGGGCCAACGAAATCTGGCGCATCGACCCCGACGGCGGCGACCCTCAACGGGTCGCCGGTGATCTCGGCGTCCCCGACGCGGTGAAGTTCGATTCCAGCGGCCGCATCGTGTCGACCCAGGCGCACAGCGGCCAGGTGCTGCGCATCGACCCCCGCAGCGGCGAGCGCACCGTGCTGGCCCAGCTGAATCCCGGCCTGGACAACCTCACCTTCGTGGGCGAGCGGCTGTTCGTCTCGAACTTCACCGGCGAGATCACCGAAATCCTCGGCGGCGGACGGTCCCGGGCGGTGTTGCCGGGCGGGTTGAATTGGCCGCTGGATCTCGCGGTCGGCGCCGACGGCAGCCTCTACATCGCCGACGGAACCTACTTCTACGAGCGCGGCGCGGCCGGGCGAAACGGGTCGTCGCCCACCGGGCCCGGCACGCTGCGGACCGCCGGAATGCTGTTCAGCCCGGGATATCCGGGCTTCCTGCGCGGGCTCGCGTGCGCGGGCGCCGGCGAGTTCGTCGTCACCACCTCCAACGGACAGGTGGCCCGATATCGGCCGGCCGCCAACGAAAGCGAGGTGCTGGCAGAGGGTTTCGATCAGCTGTACGGCGTGGCGGTCGCCCCCGACGGCGCCATCGTGGCCGCCGAACTGGGCGCGGGCCGGGTCGTGTCGATCCGGTCCGGCACCGTCGAGGTGCTGGCGTCCGGACTGAGCGACCCGGTGGGCGTGGCGATCGCACCCGACGGCGCCGGCCTGGTGGCCGAGGCGGCGGCCGGGCGCGTGACCAGGTTGGACGGCACCGGCCCCGTGCTCGACGGCCTGCGGCGGCCGCAGGGCATCCTCGTGCTCGATGACCGGCTCTACGTCGTCGACGCCGGCGCCCGGGAGCTGGTGGAAACCGACCTGAGCACCGGGGCCCGGCGCGTCATCGCGTCCGACCTGCCGGTGGGCGCCCCGCCCGGGACGATCCCGAAGCCATTGCTCGGAATGCCGCCGTTCTCCGGGCCACAGGGGCCGTTCGCCGGCATCGCCGCCGGGGCCGACGGCACGCTGTATGTTTCGGCGGACGCCGAGGGCAGCGTGCTGGCGCTACGGCGGGAATCCTGAAGGGGCGCGGTGTCAGAAGCCAAAGTCGTCGACCACCGCTACCTCCAGGTCGCGCGCACCCTGCGGAAGGAGATCGTGGACGGCGTGTATCCGGTGGGCTCGCAATTGCCGACCGAGCACGCGCTGTGTGAGCGATTTGCCGTCAGCCGCTACACCATTCGGGAGGCGCTGCGGCGGCTGCGCGAAGACAACCTCGTGTCGTCGCGCCCGCGCACCGGAACCCTCGTCGTGCCCCGACCGTCGTCGGATTCCTACGTCCAACACGTCATGTCGATCAACGACCTGCTGACGTTTGCGACCGGCACGCGCCTCGCGATCGAATCCATCGCCATGGTCACGATCGACGACGAGCTGGCGGTTCGGACCGGGCTGACGACCGGCGAACAATGGCTGACCGTCCGCGGCTTCCGGCAGGCAGAAAGCTCGGAGCCCGCGTTGTGCCGCACCGAGTACTACATCAACCGCGCGTTCGCCGCGGTCGGCAGGCTGCTGCAGCGCCACGAGGGCCCCATCTTCCCGCTGATCGAAGACCTCTTCGGCCTGAGTATCGTTGAGGTTCATCAAGAAATCGCGGCGGTGCTCATCGCCCCCGGACTGGCGGGCGGCCTCGACGTCGAGCCCGGGACCCCGGCGCTGCAGGTGCAACGCACCTACACGACGTCCGACCGGCAGGTCGCCCAGGTCACGATCAACACCCATCCCGCGTCCCGGTTCCGTCACTCGATGACGATGCGGCGCATGAAAGGCTAGCCGACATCACCGCCATGCCGAGACACCACGACCGAAGGCTGATCGGCGGACGTTGGGTCCGCTGGGACGACGAACGCGCCGCCGACGCGTACGCGCGCGGCTGGTGGGTTCCGGGCACGCTGGCCGATGCGCTGCGCGAGGCCGCGCGGCGCACCCCGCGGCGGGTGGCGCTGGTCGACGGCGACCGCCGGGTCGACTGTCAAACCCTGTGCCGGCAGGCCACGACGCTGGCGCACGCGCTGCACGCCCGCATCCCCCCGGGCAGCGTGGTGTCTTTCACGCTGCCCAACTGGCACGAGGCCGCGGTCATCTACCTGGCCACGACGCTGGCGGGGATGGTGGCCAACCCCATCCTGCCGTCGATGCGCGACCGTGAGCTGCGCTTCATCCTCGAAGACGCCGACAGCCGCATCGTCTTTGCCCCCTCGCGTTTCGGCCGCCACGACCACGCCGCGATGTTGGCCCGGGTGACCGCCCAGCTCGAATCGCCGCCCGACGTCGTGGTGGTGCGCGGCGATCCCGGCGCCGGCCAGATCCCGTTCGCCCCGCTGCTCGCGGAGCCGACGGCGCCGAGGCAGCTGCCCACCCTGAATCCCGACGCCGTGCGCATGATCCTCTACACCTCGGGGACCACCGGACGCCCGAAAGGCGTTCTGCACAGCCACAATTCGATCCACGCGCTGATCCGCCAGATCCGGGATCACTGGCTCGTCGGGCCGGGCGACGGATTTCTGGTGGCATCGCCGGTCGCGCACATCGGCGGCTCCATCTACGCGTTCGAATGCCCGCTGCTGCTGGGCACGACGGCCGTCCTGATGGACCGGTGGAACGGCGACGAGGCGGTCCGGCTCATGCAGGCGCAGCGGTGCACCCACATGGCGGGCGCGACACCATTTTTGGAGCAGCTGCTCGCCGCCGCGCGGCGCGCCGGCACGCGCCTGCCCGACCTGAAGCTGTTCGTCTGCGGCGGCGCGTCCGTGTCGCCGTCGTTGATCCGAAGGGCCTCAGCGTATTTCGAACAGGCCATCGTGACCCGCGTTTACGGGTCGACGGAGGTGCCGGTCACGACGATCGGGTCCCCGCGGGACGCCGACCGCGCCGCCGACACGGACGGACACGCCGGCCTGGCCGACATCAAGCTGGTCGCGGGCGAAATCCACGCTCGCGGACCGCAGATGCTGGTCGGCTATCAGCACCCCGAAGACGAGGCCGAAGCCTTTGACACCGAAGGGTATTTCCGCACCGGAGACCTCGCGCGATGGGTCGACGATGGGTACCTCCTGGTCACCGGGCGGGCCAAGGACGTCATCATCCGCAACGGCGAAAACATCTCGCCCAAGGAGGTCGAGGACGTCCTGGCCAACCATCCCGACATCGCCGAGGTCGCCGTCGTGGGGCTGCCCGATGAGCGGACCGGGGAACGCGCCTGTGCGGTCGTCGTGCCCACGACCGCACGCCGGCCGGATGTCGCCGGCTTGCGCGGCTTCCTGGAGGACTCGGGCGTCGCCCGCTTCAAAGCGCCCGAGCAAGTGGTCATTTGGGACGTCCTGCCGAAGAACGACGCGGGAAAGATACTGAAGCACCGGATCAAGGAGGCGTTGATGGAGGCGGGCCAGTGACATGCAGGTAGCGATCGTAACCGGGGCAAGCGGTGGGATCGGGTCCGGTTGCGCGGCGAAGCTCGCCGGGATGGGCATGGCGGTGCTGGCGACCGGGCGCAGCGAGGACAGGCTCGCCCGAGTCAAACAGGAGATCGGCGATTCCGATCGGGTGGCCGCCCTCGCCGTCGACCTGCGAAACGACGAGGCGCCCAGGCGAATCGCGGATCTCGCCGTCCAGAGATGGGGGCACATCGACTTCCTGGTCAACGCCGCCGGGATCGGCGGCCCCAAGCCGGTGCACGAGACCGACGACGAATCGTTGGATCATTTCCTTGATGTGATGCTGCGCGCGCCGTTTCGCCTGATTCGCGAGGTGCTGCCGCACATGCGGCCGGGGTCGGCGATCATCAACGTCACGTCGACCTTCGCCGTCATCGGCGGCCTTCGTGGCGGCGCCTACTCGGCGGCCAAGGGCGGTCTCACGGCGCTGACCACCCACGTCGCCTGCGAGTACGGGGCACGGGGAATACGCTGCAACGCGGTGGCCCCCGGCGTGATTCAGACCCCGATGACCGAGGATCGCCTGCGGGACGAGCGTTTTCGCCGCATCAATGTCGAGATGACACCGCATCAGCGCCTGGGAACCGTCGACGACGTCGCGAGCACCGTGGCGTTCTTGTGCTCACCCGGCGGCGCCTTCATCAACGGCCAGACGATCGTCGTCGATGGCGGGTGGAGCTCCACGAAGTACCTCTCGGATGTGGCGCTAAACTCCGAATGGAAGCCCCGCTAGCGACAATGCCGGTGGGTCACGCGGATTCGAAGTGCCGCCGGATGCCCGCCAGCATCGCGATGTGCGCCCTGACCGCCTCGCGCGTCGTCACCGACGCCAGCGGCCGCGGCGCGGCTATCCGGATGCGCTCGGTGATCAGGGTGCCGCCGCCGACCGCGGCGAAGCTCACCGTCCCGCGCAGGCGCACCCCGGGTGACTGATCGGCCTCGGTCAGCACGTCGCCGTCGGCGCGGACGTGCAGGCGCGCCCGATAGGCGGTCCGTAGGGTGAACGGTCCCAAGGGAATCCGGTCCACCACCCGATAGCTCTGCAGGTAACCGTCCGGCGTTTCGGTGCGCGACGTGGCTCGCACGGAGACGATCAGCGGATGAACCAGTTTGATGTTGTCCAGGTCCACGTAGAAGTCGCGGACGTCGCCCGGCGGCGCGGGCACCTCTTCGGACAGCGTCCGCTCGGCGTGGGCGACCCACCAGCTCACGGGACCAACTCCGCGACGAGATCGGCTGTGCGCCACCAGATCAGCGCCGCGAACACGGCCAGGACGATGACGGTTGCCGCGGCCTGGACCGGGCCCCGGCGTTCCCTCGGCGGGTACACGTACGCGGCGGCCACCAGCCCGCCCGTCACGAGCCCGCCGACGTGCCCCTGCCAGCTGATCCGTTGGGAACTGACGGCCGGGACGACGAACGTGAAGACCAGGTTGATCACGATCACCGCGACGACCCAGCGGACGTCGAGGGTGAGCCGCTTCGCCACCACGAACGTGGCGCCGAACAGGCCGAAGATCGCGCCGGACGCGCCCGCCGTCGCCGTGTTGAGCGGCGACAGCAGGTAGACCAGCACCGAACCACCCAGCCCGCTCAACACATACAGCGCGCCGAATCTCGTTCGGCCAAAACACATCTCAAGCGGCGGACCCACGACATAGAGCGCCCACATGTTCAGCAACAGATGCGTCGGGCCGTAGTGCAAAAACGCCGCGGTCAGCAGTCGGTACAGCTGGCCGTCGGCGACGGCCGGCGGCCACAGGGCCAGCTGCTTTTCCAGGTCCCCCGACGCCATCTGCGCCAGGAAGACCATGACGTTGATCGCGATCAGCGCATAGCTGACAACCGGCGTGGCCGACCGGCGCGTCCGCGGCGGCCGGATCGTCCGGCCACCCGCCTGCACGCACTCCACGCACTGGTGGCCGACCGCGGCGGCGCGCATGCAATCGCCGCAGATGTACCGCTCGCAGCGGTTGCAGCGGACGTAGGTCTGGCGGCCGGGATGGCGGTAACAGGTCGGCGCCCCGGCCGGCGACTCCGGTGCGCTGGGTGCACTCATCACACCATTCTCGCCCGCGCGGTCGGGCGCGGCGCGGGCGCTTCGTCGAACGCGCCTCGCCGGCATTTCCCGGGCCGCCGCGGTGCCTTACTGTGTGTTCCGTGGAGTGGGCGACGTGACCGGCGTCGTCGAGCGCTATCTGGAGTGCCTGGCCGCACACGATTGGGACGGCCTGGCCGCAACGATCGCCGAGCACGGCCTGACCCGGGAGGGCCCGTTCTGCGACGTCGTCGAGGGCAAGCGGCACTACGTCGCCTACCTCCGCAAGGTACTCACCAACCTGAAGGGCCACCGGCTCGAGGTGCAGCGGGTTTCGCACGTGAACTCTCGGCTGTCCTACGTCGAGTTGACCGAGTCGTTCGAGATCGACGGCGTTGTGGCCTCGTGGCCCGAATGCATCCTCTTCGAGCGGGGCGGCGACGGCCTGATCTCGCGCGTCAGCGTGTTCTTCAAGCAGCCGGGGGGCGACACGGCGTAGCGGCGCCGCGCTATTCCCTCACTCCCGGAATTGACCTAACCTCTGAGAGGTGGAGTCACACGGAAAGCCCGAATTGGTGCCCGTCGAAAAATTGCATTCAGGCGACCCCGTCACGGACGTCAACGGTGGCGGTCAGCGGTACATAGTTCTCGAGTCGAAAGCCGTGGGCGATAGCTGCGTGGTCCTCGAACTCGAATCCCGAGTGGATCATCAGCTGCAGGTCGTCGAGAGGTCCTTCCCCGCCGGGTACCACTTCGGTAGGGCGAACCACCGAATTCTGTAAACGATTTCCGCAACCCAATACCGCGGTGCGACGGCTGCCGCGCATTCACGCCATTGTCGTGCGTCGACGACCGCTCGCAAAACCCTTGGCGCAGAACACCAATTGCGCGGCCGGACAAATTCGGGCCGCGCCGAGACCGTCGGCGACCCCGCCCCCGTAACCGACGCGTCGCCGCCCGACGCTCTCGCGACGCGCACCCGTCGGGCACGTTTGGCCGTCCCGAAAACCGGTAACCTTTCTGGCAGAAGCGATTGCGCCCCCAATAACTGAGCGAATCCCGACCCGCCACAGTCGTTGGTGTCTTCGCGCGGCCGTCCCCGCGGCCCATATGTGGACAGGCCCCTGACACGCCAGGATCATTAGGCGCGGTGGACGTAATTGAAGGGTGAAGGAATGAGGGTCCCGGGTGTGGGCGGCGTCGTCGCCGGCGTGACCGGCGGAGCCGCGCAGGCGGTGCGAGCCGGCCTGTCGACGGCGGCCGGCGCCGTCGGCGCCGTGCAGACGCTCGCCGCCCCGGTGGCCGAGCTGGCCGGCCCCGTGGTTCAGTCGATGGCCCAAACGACCGGCCGGGCGATCGGGATCTCCTCCGACGGCCCCGCCAACGGCGTGACGCCGCCGGTGCGCTGGCAGAGCGGTCGGCGGATCCACCTGGACCTGGACCCGCTGCTGCCCTTCCCCGCCTGGCATGAGCACGCGCCGGTGGTGGAGGAGCCGGTCCGCCGGATCCCCGGGGTGGCCACGGCCCATGTCGAGGGCGCACTCGGCCGCCTCGTGGTCGAACTCGAGAGCGACGCCGACAGCGACGCCGTCCTCGACGAGGTGCGGGAGACGGTCTGCGCCGTGGCGACCGACCTGGCCTCGACCGGACCGAAGGCGGTAACCCGGACCGCACCGTTCGCGGACCCGGGTAACCCGCTGGCGATCCTGGTCCCCCTCACCGCCGCGGCGATGGATGTCGCGGCCGTCGGTGCCGCCGTCACCGGCTGGCTGGGCCGGCTGCCGGTCGCGCCGAGGAGCGCCCGGGCCGCGGCCGCCCTGCTGAATCATCAGCCGCGGGTGGTGGGCGTGCTCGAGTCGCGGCTGGGTCGGGTCGGCACGGACATCGCGCTGAGCGCTTCGACCGCGTTGGCCAACGGGCTGACCCAGGCGGTCGGCACCCCCCTGCTGGATCTGGCGCAACGCAGCCTTCAGATCTCCGAAGCGGCGGCTCATCGCCAGAGATGGCGCGAGCGGGAACCGGAGCTGGCCTCGCCGAAGCGGCCGCAGGCCCCGGTGGTTCCCGTCATCTCGTCGGCCGGGCCCAAGTCCCAGGCGCCGCGACATAACTGGGCGCCCGCGGCCGCGGGCGAGGCGTCACACGTCGTCGTCGGCGGAGCCATCGACGCGGCCATCGACACCGCGAAGGGATCCATGGCCGGGCCCGTCGAGGAGTACGCCAATCAGGCCGCCAACGCTTCGCTGATCGCCGCGGCGGGCGCGTTGCTGGCCGGCGGTGGCACCGACGACGCGGCTGGAGCGCTCCTGGCGGGCATCCCGAGAGCCGCGCACGTGGGCCGGCAGACGTTCGCCGCCGTGCTGGGCCGCGGACTCGCCAACGCCGGGCAACTGATCCTCGACCCGGGCGCTCTGCGCCGGCTGGACCGGGTGAAGGTGGTCGTCATCGACGGGGCGGCGCTGCGCGGTGACCACCGCGCCGTGCTGCAGGCGCGGGGGGACGTCCCCGGCTGGGACGAGGACCGAGTCTATGAGGTCGCCGACGCGTTGCTGCACGGCGAGGACGCGCCGGAACCGGACCCCGACGAGCTGCCGGCCACCGGCGCCCGGCTGCGATGGGTTCGGGCGCAGGAACCGGCGACGGCGCCCGCGCAGGGTCTCGAACATGCGGACCTCGTGGTCGATGGCGAACGGGTGGGCAGCGTCGACGTGGGATGGGAGGTCGACCCCTTCGCGATCCCGCTGCTGCAGACCGCGCACCGAACCGGAGCCCGGGTGGTGTTGCGCCACGTTGCCGGCACCGAGGACCTGACCGCCAGCGTCGCCGTGAGCCACCCGGCGGGAACGCCGTTGCTGAAGCTGGTCCGTGACCTGCGCACGGACCGCGGCCCGGTCCTGCTGATCACGGCGCTGCACCGGGATTTCGCGTCGACCGACACGCTGGCCGCGCTGGCCATCGCCGACGTCGGGGTGGCGCTGGACGATCCTCAGGCGGCGACGCCGTGGGCCGCCGACATCATCACCGGCACCGACCTGGCCGCGGCCGTCCGGATCCTGTCGGCGCTGCCGGTCGCCCGCGAGGCGACGGAATCGTCCGTGCGCCTCGCGAAGGGCGGCAGCACCCTGGCCGGCCTGTTGCTGGTCACCGGCGACCCCCACAGCGTCAACCCGTTGGCGTTACAGCGCTGGCTCAATCCGGTCAACGCGGCCGCGGCGGCCGCGTTGGCGGCGGGCGCGTTCTCGGCCACCAGGCTGCTGCGGGTGCCGGATCCCACGCCGCAACCACTGACCGCCTGGCATGCCCTGGATCCGGAGATCGTCTACGCCCGGCTGGCCAGCCGCACCCGTCCCCTGGCCGTCGAGCCCGGCACCGCGCCCTGGCGACAGCTCCTCGATGACCTGTCCTACAACCCGGTCGTGGCGCCGTTGCGGGGCCCGGCCGGCCGGGTGGGCCGGCTGCTGGCCGCCACCCGGGCCGAACTCGCCGACCCGCTGACCCCGATCCTGGCGGTCGGGGCGGCGGCCTCGGCGATCGTCGGCAGCAACATCGACGCGCTGCTGGTCGCGGGCGTGATGACCGCGAACGCGATCACCGGCGGGGTGCAGCGGTTGCGGGCCGAGGCGGCGGTCGCCGAACTGTTCGCCGAACAGGATCAACACGCGCGACGCGTGGTCCTTCCCACGGTTGCGACGGCGCACCGCCGGCTCGAGGCGGCACGTTCAACCGAACGCACGGTCACGGTGAGCGCCAAATCGCTGCGCCCGGGCGACATCATCGACCTGGCGGCCCCGGAGGTGGTGCCTGCGGATGCGCGGCTGCTGGTGGCCGAGGACCTGGAGGTCGACGAGTCCTTCCTCACCGGGGAGTCGCTGCCCGTGGACAAGCAGGTCGAGCCCGTCGCGGTCGCCGATGCCGACAGGGCCAGCATGCTGTTCGAGGGCAGCACCATTGTCGCGGGGCGCGCCCGGGCGATCGTCGTGGCCACCGGCGCGGGCACCGCGGCGCAACGCGCTATTTCGGCGATCACCGACGTCGAGTCGGCCGCCGGTGTGCAGGCGCGACTGCGAGAGCTGACCAGCAAGGTGCTTCCGCTGACGCTTGCCGGCGGCGCGGCGGTGACCGGTTTGGCGTTGGCGCACCGCGGCTCGTTGCGCCAGGCGGTCGCCGACGGCGTGGCAATCGCCGTGGCCGCCGTCCCGGAAGGCCTGCCGTTGGTGGCCACCCTGGCCCAGCTGGCCGCCGCCCAGCGCCTGTCGCGGCGCGGGGCGCTGGTCCGCACGCCCCGCGCCGTCGAAGCCTTGGGCCGGGTCCAGACCGTATGTTTCGACAAGACCGGCACGCTCACCGAGAACCACCTGCGCGTGGTCTGTGGCGTTCCGTATGCCACCAGCGCGGACGGTCCATTCCCCGGGGCGGGCGACCCGCGGGCCGCCGAGGTGGTGCGGGTCGCCGCACGCTCCTGCACCAAGCCGCAGAACGGGCAGGGCCACGCGCACGCCACCGACGAGGCCATCCTCACGGCGGCGAATTCCCTTGATGGTCAAGGCGACACGCAGTGGAATCTGCTGGCGGAGGTGCCGTTCGAGTCCAGTCGGGGCTACTCGGCCTCGATCGGCACCACGAGCGCCGACACCGGGCCGATGCTGGCCGTGAAAGGCGCTCCCGAGGAGATCCTGCCGCGCTGCCGGTTCGCCGCGGGAGACGCCGACCTCGACCACGCGGAGTCCCTGATAATGCGCCTCGCCGGGCAGGGCCTGCGTGTGCTGGCGGTGGCGCAGCGCCGCTGGGAGCACGGGACCTCCGAAGAGGACACCGACGCCGACGCCGTGGACGCCGCCGCGCACGACCTGGAGCTGATCGGCTACGTCGGATTGGCGGACACCGCGCGGGCGTCCGCCCGGCCGTTGATCGAGGCGCTGGTCGAGGCGGGTCGCCGGGTGGTGCTGATCACCGGCGACCACCCGGTGACCGCACGGGCGATCGCCCGTCAGCTGGGCCTGCCGTCGGATGCGCGAGAGGTAAGCGGGGCCGAGCTCGCCGCGCTGGACGAGGACGATCGCGCCAAGCTCGCCGCCGATGCGCAGGTTTTCGCCCGCGTCAGCCCCGAGCAGAAGGTGCAGATCGTCGCGGCGCTGCAACGCGGCGGGCAGGTGACGGCGATGGTCGGCGACGGGGCCAACGACGCGGCCGCGATCCGGATGGCCGACGTCGGCATCGGCGTAAGCGGCCGCGGTTCGTCGGCCGCGCGAGGGGCCGCCGACATCGTCTTGACCGAGAACGACCTCGGTGTGCTGCTCGACGCGTTGGTCGAAGGCCGCGGCATGTGGGGCGGCGTGCGCGATGCGGTGAGCATCCTGGTTGGCGGCAACGTGGGCGAGGTGCTCTTCACCATCATCGGGACCGCGCTGGGCACCGGCCGCGCGCCGGTGGGCACCCGTCAGCTGCTGCTGGTGAACCTGCTCACCGACATGTTTCCCGCGCTCGCGGTTGCCGTCACACCGCAGTATCCGCAGCCCGAGGAGGATGAGGACGGCGCGGACCGTGACGCCGAGGAGCTGCAGCGCGCCTTCCAGCAGGCGGCGCTGTCCGAACCCGCGCCCTCCCTCGACGCGCCGCTGATGCGGCAGATCGTCACCCGTGGCGCCGTCACAGCCGCCGGCGCCACGGCGGCCTGGGCCATCGGGCGTTGGACCCCGGGCACCGAACGCCGCACGGCGACAATGGGACTCACCGCCCTGGTGACGACGCAACTCGCGCAAACCCTGCTGACGCGCCGCCACAGCCCGCTCGTCATCTGGACGGTGCTGGGCAGCGCGGGCGTCCTGGTCGCCATCGTCCAGACCCCCGGCGTCAGCCAATTCTTCGGGTGCACACCGCTGGGGCCCATCGCCTGGAGCGGTGTCATCAGCGCGACCGCCGGCGCCACCGCCGTCTCGGTGCTGGCGCCGAACTGGCTGGCCACCAGGGTCGCCGCCCTGGAACCCAAGCAGGAGTCATAGGGGTCGGCTCAGTCGCCAGTGTCAGGTGACGCCTATCGAGAGCATGATGCGTTCGCGGATGCTCGCCAACTGCACCGCGGTAATCCGCGAGTCGGTGGGGTTGACGCGTCGCAGCGACACGCTGGTGACGTGGTGGGCCAATGCCCAACACGTCGCATCCACTCCGTTTTGGACCGTCGGATCGATGCGCTCGGCGAACGACCTGTGCGCCAGTCCCTCATCGCGGGTCAACGGGACTACCAGCACGTTCGGATATTCGTCCGGAAATAACTCGTGGTCCTCGACGACGACTGCGGGACGCAGCCTGCCGGGTTCGTGTGGCAATGCACCGCCCCGCCAATCAACTACCACGATGCTGCCGGCCGCGTGCCGACTCACGGCAGGTCGGCTAGCGGCGTCCCAAACTCATCGAGTTCGCTTCGTGCTTCGGGGTGCTTGGCCAGGTGAGCCATCACTCGATCTCCGTCTGCTCGAATCGTCTCCCGCCGCGCCTGCCGTGCCGCGGCTTCGGCCATCTCTCGAATGAATGCGCTCAGTCCCTTGCCTTGCTTACGAGCCGCCGCCTCGAGTACCGCCCGGGTGTCGGCGTCCAGCCGGATCGTCAGGGTCTCTGCCATACACGACATCGTAACACGCCCATGTATTACACTGCCGATCGTGTCACGGCCAGGGCACGGGCGCTGGGAGGTCATGCCCTCAGGTCGATAGCTCCTTGCGCACGACCTTGCCGGCGGGGTTGCGCGGAATGTCGCCGACGATGTGGATGTCTCTGGGCTGCTCGAAGCGAGAGACCTTGCCCTTCAGGTAATCCCGCAACGCCGACGCATCGATGCGGCTGTCCCGCCGCGGGACGACGAACGCGGCCAGCCGATGGCCGAACCGTTCGTCGGGGACGCCGATCACCGCATTGTCGGCGACGTCGGGGTGCTCGGCGAGCGCG
Source organism: Mycobacterium heidelbergense (assembly GCF_010730745.1). Taxonomy (NCBI): domain Bacteria; kingdom Bacillati; phylum Actinomycetota; class Actinomycetes; order Mycobacteriales; family Mycobacteriaceae; genus Mycobacterium; species Mycobacterium heidelbergense. The sequence goes on from NZ_AP022615.1 coordinate 1,963,838, forward strand.
TTCTCGACCGCGCGCGGATAGACGTTCTCCCCGCCGGAGATGATCATGTCGTCTTCGCGCCCGACGATGTAGAGCCGCCCCGCGTTATCGAGATAGCCCATGTCTCCCGTGCCGGTCATGTCGCCGAGAACGGCCCTGGCCTCCCCCACAACCGGGCCGCCGGTGTATCCCTCGCCGGCCAGCCCGCCGCCGACGAAGACGCGTCCGGTGACGCGCGGGCCGACGGGTCGGTCGTTCTTGTCGAAAATGCGCACCGGGCAGCCGGCGACGGGTTTTCCGACCGTTTCGGGAGCGTCCCGCAGGTCGGCCGGCGTCGCGAGGGCGCCGATGCCGACCTCGGTGGAGCCGTAGCCGTTGTAGAGGATGTCGCCGTAGGCGTCCATGAACCGTTGCCCGAGGGTGGGATCGAGCCGGTCCCCGCTGGAGAGCACCACCCGCAGGTACGGCAACGGGTTTCGCGCCCGCACCCGCTCGGGCAGGTCGAGGATGCGCGCGAGCACGACCGGAACCGCCGTGAAGGCGTCGGCGCGATGCAGCGACGCCTGCGCGAGCGCGGCTTCGGCATCGAAGTGGCGATGGGTCAGCACCGTGCCGCCGAGGGCCACCGTCAGCATCACCATGCCGAGCCCAAGCCCGTGAAACATCGGCATTGCCACCGAGATTCGCGACCCGGCAGGCAGGCGGGTGCGATCGAGGATCGTCACCCAGACGCCCACCGCCGAGCGCAGCCGGGGCGTGCGCGGCACGCCCTTGGGCTTGCCGGTGGTGCCCGACGTGAGCAGCACGATCCGGCCGGGCGCGGCCACCCCCGGTCCCAAGGGTCGCGAATCCCCTTCGGCCGCCTTGGCTTTCGCCGGGTCGACGACGACGACCGGCGCCTCGGCCTCGCGGGCGGCGGTTCGCACCCGCTCGGCGAATTCGTCGTCGGCGACCATCGTCGTGATCCGATGCGCGCTCAGCGCGGCCGCCAACGCGTCGGCGCGGAAGTCCGTGTTGACGAGCACAACGTCGGCGCCCGCCAGAGCCGCGGCGAAGAACGCCGTGACGAAGCCGCGTCCATTGCGGCACATGACCCCCACCGCGTGGCCGGGTCCAACCCCGGCGCGGGACAACTCGCGGGCAACGGATTCGGTCCCCGCCCGGAGCTCGCGGTAGCTCAGGGCGCCGTCGTCATCGACTATCGCGGCGCGGTCCGGCCACCGGGCCACCGTGACCGCCAACAGGGTGTAGGGATTCGTGCCGCACCGGCGCGCCTCGCGAATCAGCCGCAACCCCGCGGCCGGGGACGGCGGACTCAGCAGTCCGGAGCGCAGCAGAGCCCGGGCCGTCGTGGCGACCACCCCGCCGGTCGTCATCGTCGGGCCTCACGGCCATCGGAACCGGCGAACAGGCGGCGGTGCCACAGCCGCGCCGCGCGATCGGCGGGCCCGGCCAGTAGCACCGAGGCCAGCTCGGCCGGCCACACCCAGGGCGGCTCGTTCGCGCGGGGCCGCTCGATGACCGCTTTGGCGATCGCGTCGGCCGCCTCGTCCGCGGACAAGCCGGGAAGCCGGCCCAGAATCGGCGTGGGTGCGATCATCCGGGTTCGCACCAGCGCGAAGTAGACCGACGTGACGTCGACGCCGTCGGCGTGCAATTCCGGTGCCACGCTGCGCAGCCACAGATCGAAAGCCCCCTTGGAGGCCTGGTAGGCGCCCCATTGCGGACCGGGCACCACACGCACGCCGACGCTCGAAACGTTCACGATGTGCCCGCCGCCGCGCTCGCGCATGGCCGGCAGCAGGCCCAGCAGCAACCAGATCGGTCCTAGATAATTGATGTCGATGGTGCGCCGAAAGTCCTGCGGGCGGTCGTACTGGTGATGCAGCGAGCGGCGCAACGACTTGCCGGCGTTGCTCACGATGATGTCGGGCGGGCCGTGGTTCTCGCCGATCCGCTTCGTCAGCTCGCCGACGGCCGCCTCGTCGGTGAGATCGGTCGGGTAGGCGACGGCTCGACCGCCGCCCGCGGTGATCGCCGCCGCGAGGTCGTCCAACTTTTCGGCCGACCGGGCAACGACCAGCACGGTCGCCCCCGCGGCGGCCAATTTGCGGGCCGTGGCCTCGCCGATTCCGTAGGACGCGCCGGTCACCAGCGCGGTCTTGCCGGCAACGGCGCCGCGCAGCCTGTCGGGATCCGAGATCCGGGCCGGGTTGGCCAACCGGTCGGTGGCCGCGGCCAAGGGCCGCGCAAAGGCCTGTGCTATCGCGTTCACGCTCACTGTCGCATTCACTCCGAAGTGCTACTCGGGCTCGACCGTGTGCCTCGAATCGGGCTGCAGCCAGCAGACCACATCGGCGTCCGGTCCCGTCCGTCGGCCCGGCGTTGACACCCGGGTCCGAACGGCCGTAGTCTCGACCCGCTCGGTGGGGCGGACACGTTCTTTACGAGCCTGCAATAATTGCCAGAAAAATCACTGTTTAGGCAACCGTATGCATGGGCACTTTTGCGGCATGATCGCACGTCATCTCCCTCGTTTCCTTGGTCCTGCGGTGGTCGCGGCATGGGGCCTTAGCGCTTGGGCCCTTCCCGGTCCCGCCATTCCGTCCGCTTCGGCTCAGCCGTGCCCCGACGTGCAGGTGGTCTTCGCCCGCGGCACCGGCGAGCCCCCGGGCGTCGGCCCCACCGGCCAGGCCTTCGTGGACACCCTGCGCCCACGCATCGGCGCAAAGTCGCTCGACGTGTATCCGGTCAACTACCCCGCCAGCAACGACTGGGACACCGGCCTGGACGGCATCCGGGACGCCGGCGCCCACGTCCTGTCGATGGCCCACGACTGCCCCAACACCAAGATGGTCCTCGGCGGCTACTCCCAAGGCGCCGCCGTCATGGGCTTTGTCACCTCCGCCGCCGTCCCCGACGGAATCGACCCCGCGACCGTCCCCAGACCCCTCGACCCCGAAGTCGCCAACCACGTCTCGTCCGTCGTGCTCTTCGGCATGCCCAACCTCCGCGCAATGAACTTCCTCAACGAGCCCCCGGTCGCCATCGGCCCGCTCTACCAACCCAAGACCATCAAGGTCTGCGCGCCCGAGGACCCCGTCTGCTCCGACGGAATGAACTTCGCCGCACACGACACGTACGCCTCCGACGGCGCCATGGTCGACAAGGGCGCCGCCTTCGCCGCCAGCCGCCTCGGCGAAGGCCCCGGTACCCCCACGACGGTCGTCGCGTCCCCGGGCGGAGGCTTCGGCAGCTGAGCCGTCGAGCGCCGACCGAGGCGGTGGCCGCTCGACGATCCGGGCCCGGGCGCTCAGCCGGCGATGAAGCCTTTGTTGCGCATCAGGTGGTCCGCCAGGAACCCGTCGTGCGGGATTTCCGGTGCCGTATGGAAGGTCGGGTGCCGGCCGCGGTAGACGTTGCCGATGGTCGGTTCGGCGAGCAGGTCGTCGATCAACTCCTCGTCGCCCGTGATCGCGGTGACAACCAGCGAATGCCGCAGTGGCTCCAGGCCGGCGCCGCGCGACCACGGCGACACCCACACGCACGGAAACGGCAATTCGGCGTTGAGCTTGTCGACCTCGGGCTCGGCCAGCGCGTGCACAGCCGGACGCAGCGCGGCGTAGCCGTCCCCCAGGGCGGCGACCACCTGATCGGCGCCCAGCAACGGCGTCGTTCCCGCGGCCTTGACCGCAAGGTAGTCCGCCAGCGCCCGCGCCTTGTCGAGCGGTTGGGTGGGCAGGATCGCCCGCTCGTCCTCGGCGGGCAGCGGCCGGATCGTCGCCAACCGCTCGGCGATCGCGCGGGCTAACGGGGCGGGGTCACCCTCGTACAGCACCGCGGTGGCGTTGACACACGCCATTCCGCCCAGGTCGGCGATCGAGTCGACGACGAGGTCGATGTGGTCTCGCCAATCCCGGTCGGCCGTGATCAGGATCTTGGCGCGCCCCGGCCCGTTCACCGTCACCGTCGGATCGTCGGCGTACTTGTCCACCACGTCCTGGCCGCCGTACACCATCGCGAGGTCGGCCGACCGGATGATCTCGTCGGCGCCGCCGTGGTCGGTGGGCAAATAGACGGCGTCCTCGGGGCGAAATCCCGACTGGCGCAGGGCGTTCACCAGCCGGTGCGCGGTCAGCGGCTCGCGGCGCGACGGCCGCACCGCCACCCGGTAGCCCAGCGCGAGCGCCTGGGGCCACAACCCGTGCACGCCCGGGCCGTTGCCGGCCGCGTGCACCGCGAATACCTCGCCGCGCCGCACCCACACCGCGCCGCCGGTGCCGCTGCGCTGCTCGCGCCAGTCGAGCGCGGCGCCCGCCGGCCGGGCCGGTCGCACCGCATCGAATGCCGAGGCGACGGCGGTGGCCACGCCGCGCGCCCCGGCGCGGGTGACCGCGATCGGCAGCCCGGATATGCGGCTGGCCAGGCGCACATAGCCCTCGAAGTCCAGCCCGCCTATGACGGCGGTGGCGAAGGCGTCGGCCGCGCCGGCGAGCGCCGCTTCGCGCCGGGCGAGCGGTAGCGGCCGGACCCTGCGTTGCGCGCTGATGGTCCGCGAAACATACAGCGGCGGAACGATACTCAGCTCGGCGACCGCGACGCCGACGGTGCTCATGATCACTTCGCGGTTGCGTGTCCGGTATTCGCCGCCCGCGCCGAGCGCGTCGAGGCACACCAAATCGGTTGTGACACCGAGGCGTTGGTGTCCCATCGTCAGTACACGCCTTCGATGACGGCCTCACCCTCGAAGGTGGTCACCGGCCGCACCTCGCTGACGGAATCGCTGAGCTGCCCGGCCGGTCCGGGCACCCGGATCGCCAGGTCGCGTTCCAGGTTGTTCGGTATGAACATTCCCTTGCTGATGTGGTTCATCACCACCCGGCCCCGCCGCCCGTAGGGCACTCGTTCGCCGGTGTCGGGATCGACCACCCAGAACACCACGTAGGGTGTCCGCGGGTCGAAGACGAAGGAGCCGCCGTCGGTGGTTCGGGTGACCGCCTGCGACAACACCATGGTGCTGCCGAAGGCCGCGGTGATCGTCGTGTCCGGGAAGATCTCGCGCAGCAGGTCGAGCGTGTCGGCATCCACATGCGCGCCGCTGAGCAACAGGTAGCGGATCTTGTCGTTCACCAAATCCACGACGTGGTCGTTGCGCGCGATGGCCTCGAGCACGGGCGGCGTCGTGTGCAGGTTGGCCACGTTCTGCGTCCGCAGGACGAAGACGGCCTGCTCGATGACGTGGTCGAGGTAGGCGGCCACTTCGGCGGCCGCGTTGCGCGCGGCGACCTTTTTCACCCAGCGGGGGTCGATGTCGATCGCGTGGAAGATCGCGCCCAGCCGCTCGGAGACCACGCGGGAGAAGTAGCCGACGCCGTGCGGGCCACCGGGCATCAGGCACAGGAAGCCCCGGCCTTGCGCGAAGCCACCCGCGGCGAAATCCTCGGTTTGCCAGTCGACGACCTGCGCGACCCAATCCGGCATCTGCACAGTCCGTTTCGGAGCGCCGGTGGTGCCGCCCGATTCGAATATCCGGGGCACCGGCGGCCGGGATCCCGGGGATCCATATCCCCGGGGAATGAGATCTTCGACCGGCACGCCGCGCAGCTCGTTGACGAGGTTGGGAAACAAGCGCAGGTCCGCGAAGGTCTTGACGTCGGTCAACGGATCGAAGCCCAGGGTCCGGACGGTCCGCAGCCAGAACGCGCAGCCGGTGTCCGCGCCGAAGTGCCAGGCGATCGCCGCGCGCAGGTAGGCCTCGGGGTCTTCGACCGGCACCGCCCTGGGGACGTCCAACAGCGAAAAATCGCCCATGCCGTCGATCCTGGCGGATACCCGACGGGCCCGCCAGGCACGCCCGGGCCCGCCGCGGCATACAGAGGTTGAACGCTGGCCCACCCTCCGGCGAATTGCCCGCGACACCAACGCCATCCTGGTGCAGAGCCGAAGGCGAAAGCACCCGCGACGACGGCGCGGAAGATCGATGCGTTACATCGCCTTGGAGGAAGCGTTTTTCATTCCGGAGATGGACGGCGCCGGCATCGACATCCAGGTGTTGTCCCTGACGGTCCCGGGCATGCAGGTCGGCATCGGCGCCTAGTCGATGTGGTAGTGCGGCCCGACGTCATTGTCAGGCCAGGGCAGGCTCGGGTCCACCCGGAAGCATTCCTCCAGCGGCGCGGCTTCGCCCAGGACACGGCCGTCACTGATCGGCCCTCCGGGTTGCTCGTGACATCGCTGCCAGGATCCGTTGGGCTGAACCGGAAAGTCGCAATACGATTCGAAAGGGGCGGTGGACTGACACCCCGCCGATGCCGCGGGTGCCAGCCCGACGCCCACGCCCACCAGTCCGCCGACCATTGCCGATGCCGCAAGTCCCGCCATCACGCTTTTCATTGATGGAGGTTACGACACTGGTTCTCAGCGTGCCACTCGAGTGACGCGTCAGAAGGTGGCACAGCCGCCGAAGATCCTCCGCCGCCGCGAGTGCGTCGACGAGCCGGGTTCGACTTGTCGGTGCCCTGAATTAGCCTGATAGTCGTGGCTGGGTTTTCTGGCACACCACGAACCCGATACGCCAGTTGTGGCGACACGGACATCGCCTACCAAGTGTTCGGCGATGGGCCGATCGACCTGCTGCTGCTTCCCGGGCCCTCGATTCCGATCGACTCGGTCGACGCCGAGCCGTCGATGTACCGCTTTCATCGACGGCTGGCGTCGTTCGCAAGGGTGATCCGGCTCGACCAGCGCGGGATCGGGCTGTCGTCCCGCGTTCCCTCGGTGGACGTGATCGGGCCGAAATTCTGGGCCAAGGACGTCATCGGGGTCATGAACGCCGTGGGATGCGAGCGCGCGACGATTGTGGCACCAGGCTTCACCTCGATGACCGGGCTCGTGCTGGCGGCCGAGTACCCCGAACGGGTGAGCAGCTTGGTGATCATCAACGGCGCCGCCCGCACCTTGTACGCCCCGGACTACCCGATGGGCGCCCAGATCGACACCCTCGACCCGTACACGACCATCGCGGTCGACCCGGACGCCGTCGATCAGGGCTTCGACATGCTGGGCATCATCGCGCCCAGCGTCGCCCGCGACGACGCGTTCCGCACCTGGTGGGACACGGCCGGCAACCGCGCCGCCTCGCCCAGCATGGCCCGCGCAATGATCATGACGATCCGGCAGGCCGACGTGCGCGACACGCTGCCGCGCATCACCGCCCCGACGCTGATCTTGCATCGCACCGACTCCGGCTTCACCCCCGTCGCGCACGGTCATTACCTCGCCGAGCGCATCGCCGGGTCGCAGTTGGTGGAGCTACCGGGCGAAGACACCCTGTACTGGGTCGGCAACACCGGGCCGATGCTCGACGAGATCGAGGAGTTCATCACCGGCGTGCGCGGCGGCTCCGATGCCGAGCGGCTGCTCACCACGATCGTGTTCACCGACATCGTCGGCTCCACCGAGCGCGCCGCCGAGCTCGGCGACGATCGGTGGCGTGACCTGTTGGACAACCACGACACCCTCGTGCGCCACGCACTCCAGCGATTCGGTGGGCGCGAAGTCAACACGGCCGGAGACGGATTCGTCGCGACCTTCAGCAGCCCGAGCGCGGCGATCGCCTGCGCCGACGCCATCGTCGACGCGGTACGCGTGCTCGGCATCGAGGTGCGGGTGGGCATCCACGCGGGCGAAGTCGAGGTGCGCGGCGCCTCGAAAAGTGACGTCGCGGGCATGGCCGTGCACATCGGTGCGCGCGTCGCGGCACTGGCGGGCCCCAGCGAGGTCCTGGTGTCCTCGACGGTGCGTGACATCGTCACCGGATCGCGCCACCGGTTCGATGACCGCGGCGAAAGCGCGCTCAAGGGCGTGCCGGGCCAGTGGCGATTGTGCGCCCTGGTACGCGAGCGCGCGGTCGTCAAGCGTTAACGAAGGCCACATTTTGGGCGGGTCGAGGCGCCGGACCGCTCGGCGTAGGCTGCCTTTCAGGGACCGCCGACGCCGCGGCTCCCCGTTCGATTTCGGTGTACAGCTTGGTTTTTGATCGAAGGAGTATGCGTGACCGACGTGCACATCTCGCTGCCGCCCGCGTTACGCCGAGCGCTGGATCTGCTTGCTGATCCACCGGCGGATCCGGACGTGACCAAGGGCTATCTCGACCTGCTCGGCCCCGGATCGGACGGGCCGGACGCCGTCGCGAAAAACACCGGCCCGATACAGGCGGCGTGGGCATCACCGATCGGGTCGATGCTCTACGACAACGCCCAGGCCCTCTCGCGCCGGCTGGTCGGCGCATGGCAAACGCCCATCGAGTGGTTGAACATCCCACCGGGCGGCGTGGCGCTGGACGTCGGGTCGGGCCCGGGCAACGTCACCGCGTCGCTGGCACGCGCGGCCGGGCCGGATGGACTGGCCCTGGGCGTCGACATCTCCGAGCCCATGCTGGCACGCGCCGTGCGCAACGAGGCGGGGCCACAGGTCGGCTTCATCAGGGCCGACGCACAACGGCTTCCGCTGCGCGACGACACCGTCGACGCGGTGGTCTCCACCGCCGTGCTGCAACTGATTCCCAACCCGGCGGCCGCGCTCGCCGAGATGGCGCGGGTGCTGCGACCGGGCGGAAGGCTGGCCATCATGGTCCCCACCGTCGGGCGTGCCGCCCGGATTTGGCAGAAACTGCCGAATGTCGGGGCGCATGTGTTCGACGACGACGAAATCGGCGACATCCTGGAACGCAACGGATTCGTCAGCGTGCGGGTCAAGAACCACGGCACGTTGCAGTGGGTGCGCGGCAAAAAGGGCTGAGTGTCAGTCCCTTTTTAAAGCCGGATGGCTGCGCGCCAGCACCGGCAACAGCAGTTCGGGCGGCGCGACCCGGAAGAAGGCGGCGGCGATCCGGTTGACGCGACCCGGGACGACGACGGCCTTGCCGGTCGCAAGCCCCTCGATTCCCGCCCGCGCCACCTTGTCGGCGGGAATCCACATCACACGCGGCAGGGCCGATTCGGCCTCCTCCTTGGAGAAGCCGGCGGCCTCGCCAAATCCGGTGTCCACCGGCCCCGGACACAGCGCGGTCGCGCTGACGCCGGTGCCGCGCAGTTCACCGCGCAAGCTGTGCGTGTAGGACAACACGAACGCCTTGGCGGCGCCGTACGCCGCCTGACCCGGTAGGGGACCGAACCCGGCAATCGACGCTACGTTCAGCACGGCGCCCCGATGCCGGTCGACCATTCCCGGCAGGAACCGGCTGCACAGATCCACCACGGCGGCCACATCGACCTCGATCAGGTTGACTTCGTGCTCGGGAACGGATTTGGCGACCAATCCGAGCGTGGAGAACCCGGCGTTGTTGACCAGGATGTCGGGGACCAGGCCGAGAGCCGCGACGCGGTCCACCAGGCCGGCCCGCGCGGTTCGGTCAGACAGGTCCGCCGGCAGCGGGTGCGCTTGCGGGCCCAGCCGCCCGGCGAGCGCTTCGAGGCGGTCGGCGCTGCGGGCCACCAGCACCACCCGATAGCCGCGCCGGGAAAGTATTTCGGCGAACTGTTCGCCGATGCCCGACGACGCGCCGGTGACGATGGCAGCGCGGTCGGCGCCTGGCGGCGGAAGGGTCATGCTAGCCCCCGTCGACGGCTTGGGCGAGCGCGGCGAGCCGGTCCATCGATTCGCGCAGCATCTCGGGCGTCGTGGAACGGGCTCTGGCCAGCCGGGTACTGTCGGTCAGCGCCGTCCAGTCGTAGGTGTGGGTCACGCTGGTGAGCGTCGCGTTGATCGGGCTGAGTTCCCAGCGCCAGAGGTGGCCGGGCGGCTGCCTTTTGGGCTCCGCCGGGCGCCAGGCGATCTTGCTGCCTTCGATGAATTCCACGACGTGGTTCTCCCGGACGGCACCGTTGGTCAACGTCGTTGTGAACACGTCACCGATCCGGTGGACGCGCTGCCCCGGAGCGGACGACGCGAGGTTGTTGTTGCCGTCCCAGCTCGGCTGGCGGGACGGGTCGGCGATCAGTTCGAAAATCCTGTCAGCGCTGGCGGACATCACGCGGGTGGCGCTCACGATGCGTTCTGGGGGTTCGGCTTCCATGTCATTATCCAAGCACGCCGCCCGCGGGTGGGCGCGGGAGTGACCTTGGGCCGAGGAGTTGAGGACCTTTGGCCGTCGAAGCGTTGCCCGCGGGGTGCCATCGTGGTCTTGCCGGGGATGACCCGGTGGCCTGTCCGAAGTGCACCAAGCCCATTTTTGGGTGAGGCCTAACGGCCTGCTTGACCCACCGTCAGAAGACGGGGATCTGCCCTTCGGACAGGCCTTTAACAGCGCCGTCAGCAGCGCTCGACACCCCTGCGCATGATTCGCGCGTCGGATCGTACGTGACGAGGCCTGCTCCCCAGCACGGCCTGTAACGCGCCGCAGGCGCGCGCCTTGATTGGGGCCACCACGTCGCGGTTTGTCGGGTTTTGGTTGATCCAGGCCTGCAGTGTTGCCATGGTTTTGAAATCCCTTGTCCGTTCGGCCGGTGAGCCGACTCATTGAATTGCACCGCGGCCGTTTTACGGGCGTGCCGCGCCGCGGTAAACGTCGCGAAAAGTGGTGTTGTGGCGTGAGGCACATGCCCGGTACTGCGGACCAACGCATCACAAACCTGTTGTTATTCCCCCGCGGCGCTATCCACGCGTATCAGGCCTTCGACGCGGCGCGCTCGACGTCGAGAAGCTGCTCACCGCGGCGCTCCTCGTCGTAGGCCTTGCGGCCGCCCCGCAGTCCGAACAGCCGTTTCGAGAACAGCAGGTACAGCACGGCGGCCACATTGATCGTGAAGGTGACCACGCGGGTCATCGTGATGCCCTTGAGCAGGTCATGGACCTCCAGCGGCAGGAAGACCGAGGTGGCCACCACCGCGAAGTACTCGCCCCAGCGCTTGAGCAACCACAAGCCGGCGCCCTCGACGACCTCGAGCAGCGCGTAGGCGGCCAGCATCAAGGTCAGCAGGGCCAACGTCGACGGCTTGGCGGCCAGCGCCTTTTCCAGCTCCTGCACCGCCGTCATCTGATCGACCTTGAATCCGGCGGCGCGGAAGATCGGCAGGTCGCGGTCCAGGGTGGCCTGGATGGCTCCCCGCGCGCCGCGAAACTTCCACACCGCGTACGCCGCGATCGCGATCACCACCGCCCTGAACAGGCGCTCGACTGCGAGAGTGCGGATGATGAAGGCCTGGCGTAATGCCTTGCCGCGCAGGATCATCGGCGCGTTGTCGGCGCGACCGCCGGCGCGCGGCTCGCCCACGATGAATTCGCCGCAGCGCAGGCAGCGCCACGCTTCGCCCAGCGCGGTGGTCCCGCTGAGCCGGTCGGCGAGTGCCTTCTCGTCGGGCGCATAGGTGGCGTGTCCGGCGAAAGCGCAGGTGACCAATTCCCAACGGTTGATGCCGCGATCTCGGTGCATGGCCGCCTGCGCTCCTTGGACATTGGGACGTGCCGATCATTCAGTGCGGGCGGCGACGAACGCAAGGGGACGCGCGCTGCGGCGACCGGAACCGTTCGGAAAGGTTTGCCAAAGTTTCAGATCAGCCCGCCCGAACTTTTCGGGTCGCCGCGTGTAGCCAGCAAAGACGGGATCCGACGCGCCTCCGCTTTGCCCGGCCACAACGTTGCTGGCTTGCGGTTTCGCGGGTACCTTGAGGCCGAAGTGGTCACCAATGACCGGCACCCCTCGATGAGTTGAAGGATGACGATGCTGGCCACAGACGGGCCCGTTGCCACAACGTCGACGAGAGCACGGGCGCGGCGGCTCACGCTGATCCGTTCGGCGCTGATCACCGCGACGTTCATCGCCCCGGCGATGGGGGTCCGGATCGCCGGGCCGCGTCTGGACCCCGTCGCCGCCCTGCTGGTCTTCGGGGCCGCGGTGGTGGCGGCCAGTTTCCTGCTGGCGTGGGCCGCCGAGGCCGCCCAGATCGACGTCTCCGGCGGGCTGGCGATCGCGGTACTCGCATTGGTCGCGGTCCTGCCCGAGTACGCCGTCGACCTCTACTACGCGTACGTGTCCGGCCACAACGCGGATTACACGCAGTACGCGGCCGCCAACATGACCGGGTCCAACCGGTTGCTGATGGGCCTGGGCTGGCCGGTCGTGGTGTTGGTCAGCATCGTCGTGGCGCGGAAGGCCGGCGCCGGCAAACCCGCCGGCTTGGCGCTGGAGCCCGCCAATCGGGTCGAACTCGGGTTCCTGCTGATTGCCGGTGTGGTCGCGTTCGTCATTCCGGCGAGCGGCGAAATCCACCTTGCGCTGGGGCTGGCGCTGCTGGCCTGGTTCGGCTTCTACCTCTACAAGGTCGGTCACGGCGAGGTGGAGGAGCCCGAGCTCATCGGCACCGCCGCCGCGCTCGGGGAGCTGCCCGACCGCGGCCGGCGCGTCGCCGTTGTCGGTCTCTTCGTCGCTTCGGGCGCCGTGATACTGCTGTGCGCCAAGCCCTTTGCCGACAACCTGGTCGCCGCGGGTACGGAGCTGGGCGTCGACCGGTTCCTGCTGGTTCAGTGGCTTGCCCCGCTGGCCTCCGAGGCCCCCGAGTTCATCATCGCCGTCATCTTCGCCACCCGCGGCAAGGGCACCGCGGCCATCGCCACGCTGATCTCCTCCAAGGTCAACCAGTGGACGCTGCTGATCGGGTCGCTGCCGGTCGCCCACCTGCTCGGCGGCGGCGGATCCTCCCTGGCGCTCGACTCCCGCCAGATCGAGGAAGTGCTGCTCACGGCCACCCAGACCCTGATGGGCGTCGCGCTGATCCTGGGGCTGCGGTTCCGGCGGGCCGCCGCGTGGGCGCTGCTCGGCTTGTTCGTCGTCCAATTCCCGATGGTCTCGACGCACGGACGGCTGGCGCTCTGCGGGATCTACACGGCGGTGGCCGCCGCGGGGCTGATCAGCAACCGCCGCTACCTGATTGCCACCGTGCGGGCACCGTTCGTCGGGACGGCGATCCGTCACGGCGGTCACCCCCATGCCGAGGACGGCGCCTGACTCGCGGGGTGGTGGCGCCGTATAACATCCCGATTTGACCAGCAAGCCCACGGATTTGGAGCGCCAATGACCCGGGAAGTGTTGACCGTCATCGGCGTGGGCGGCATGGGACAGGCGATCGCCCGGCGGCTGGGCTCCGGCAAGACAGTGCTGCTGGCCGACCACGACGACGAGACGCTGGCGTCGGTCACCGAATCGCTGGCCGCGGACGGCCATTACGTCGAAAGCCGTAGCGTCGACGTCGCGTCGCCCGGATCCGTGCGCAAGCTCGCCGAGCACGCGGCTTCGCTCGGCGCCGTCACACGGGTGGCACACACCGCGGGGCTGTCCCCATCGCAGGCGTCGGCCGAGGCGATCCTGGCCGTGGACCTCGTGGGCACCGCACTGGTGCTGGACGAATTCGGCGAAGTTGTCGCGCCGGGCGGCGCGGGCGTCGTCATCGCCAGCATGGCCGGGCACATCTTCCCGACGCTGACCGCCGAGCAGGAACACGCGTTGGCTCATACCCCGGCGCACGAACTGCTAGAGCTCGGGTTCGTCAGCCCGAAGAAGGTCACCGAGCCAAGCATCGCTTACGGAATCGCCAAGCAGGCCAATCACATTCGGGTCCGCGCCGCCAGCGCGCACTGGGGCCGCAGGGGCGCACGCGTCAATTCGATCAGCCCCGGCATCATCTCAACGCCCATGGGTCGGCAGGAGTTCGCCTCTCCGGTTGGCGAGGGCATGCGAGCGATGGTCGCCATGTCCGCGACCGGCCGCGTCGGAACTCCCGACGATATCGCCTTGGCCACCGCGTTCCTGCTTGGCCCCGACGCGTCCTTCATCACCGGTACCGACCTGCTCGTCGACGGCGGCGTGATCGCGGCCATCAAAGCCGGAAGCTCCGGCGGGTAAGCGATCTCGCCCGTAAGGTTCGTCGGGTCTGTTCGCGCGGTCGTGGTCACGTGTGTCACATGCGTCGCGGCGTGGCGGGCACATGCTCTTGTGCCCACCTTCGAGCGACAAACGAGGGCGGCTGTCGCGCTGAGGTGGGCACATCGTCGTATGCCGGCCAGCCAGTTACCGATGTGACACATGGGAATTGGCGCGCGACCTCGGCCCACCGCGCGCCGGCCGGGGCGACACGACCCGCAGCGCGGGCAAACCGTTAGGCCTCAGACGAGGTAGTAGAGGTCGGCGTGCTGGGCGCGTTCGGGTGCGCCCGTAAACGGCTCTTGAGAATCAGCCTGAAACTAAGTGGAAAGCGGCCGGCCATACCTATGCTGAGCAGATGCCGCAACGCGTGTTGCGTGACCGCCTCATCGAACTCGAAGTTCCGGGCGAGGACGAGGCGCGCGGGCGGGCGCTGCGAAAGACCGTCCCCAGGCGCTCCCTCGCCCGATTGACCCCGTCGGGGCGAACGGCGACGGAAATTCTCGTCGCTCAAAATGCCGGCCGGCTACCCGAACTCGTCCCGTTGCGGTTCGCCCGGATGCTCGCCGACCCCTTCTCGTTCTACCGAGGCTCGGCGGCGGTCATGGCCGCCGACCTGGCCGCCAGCCCGACGAGCGGGATCGAGGTCATGTGCTGCGGCGACGCGCACGTGTCGAACTTCGGCCTGTACGCCGCCCCACACCGGTCAATCGTCTTTGACCTGAACGATTTTGACGAAGCCGCCGTGGCGCCCGCGGAGTGGGACGTCAAGCGCCTGATCACCAGCGCGATCATCGGGGGCCGCCATGGCGGCCATTCCGCCAAGGCCGTCCGCCGTTGCGTCGAAGAGGCCCTGGCGGGCTACCAGACCAGCCTGGAGGCGATGCTCGAGGAGATGGACGTTCTGACCCGCTACTACCTGCGGGTGGAACCGGAGCGCTACGCGGGCAACGTGTCCAAGGGCCTGCAGGCGGTGATCCGGAAGACGACCTCCCGGGCGCGCACCCGCACGTCGGCGCGAGTCTTCAAGCAGATCACGGAGATTGGGCCCGACGGAACCCCGCGCCTGCGGGAATCGCCCCCGGTGCTGCAGCACGTTGACGAGGCCACCGAAGCGCCGTTGGTGGAGTCGGTTCAGGAGTATCTGGCCGCGGTCCCGGCCGACGTCGCGCTGCTGCTGTCGCACTTTCGCATCACGGACGTCGCGCTGCGGGTGGTCGGCGTGGGCAGCGTCGGCACCCGGTGCTACCTGGTCATTCTGGTGGGCCCCGACGGCACGCCGCTGATCCTGCAGATCAAGGAGGCCACCCGGTCGGTGCTCGACGAATACGGCGGTTGGCCCCAACCGGACACGCTGACCGCGGCCATCCAGGCCAACGGCCAGGGCGTGCGCGTCACCGACGGCCAGCGCATCCTGCAGGCGATGTCGGACGTGTTCCTCGGGACGACACGCAAGGACGGGCGCGACTACTACGTCCGTCAGTTCCACGACATGAAGGGCACCGTCGACACCGAAGGCATGTCCGCCTCCACGTTCCGCGAATACGTCGTTGCCTGTGCGGTGCTGCTGGCGCGGGCGCACTCGCAGAGCGCGAACGCGTCGATGCTGCGGGGATACGTCGGCACCAACGACACCGTGCACGACGCGGTCGCCGAATGGTCGTACGCGTACGCCGACAAGTCGCTCGACGACTTTCATCAACTGCGGGCGGCGGCCGCGGCCGGCGACATCGAGGTGGCCGACGACCCCGCCCGATAGCGGCCGGTGCGGTGCAGCCACTCCCTGGGCCGCAGCCGCCAGGTGCGGCGGGCGTAGTCCAGCTCGGTGTAGGGCCATTGGGTCACGATGCGGCCGGTGGGCGAGCGGAAGTAGCTGTCGCACTGGGTCCAGACGGTGCGCTCGAGGTCCGCGGAAAGCTGGTCGTTGTAACGCTTTTCGGCTTCCGGGCGCACGTCGACGTATCCGCCCCGGCGCGCCACCCGACTCGTCGCGCTGGCCACCAGCCGCGCGCCGGCCTCGAGGATGTAGACGATCGAGTTGCCGCCCTGGTTGGTGTTGGGGCCGTAGAGCATGAAGAAGTTCGGGAAGCCGCCGACGGCCACGCCCAGGTAGGCGCTCGGGTCGTCTCCCCAGCGCTCGTGCAGCCGTTGCCCCCCGATGCCGATGACGTCGATGCCCGACAGGTAGCGCGACGTCTCGAACCCGGTGGCCAGCACGATCGCGTCGGCGTGGACCGCCTTGCCGGTCGCGGTGATCACCGACGTCTCGGCAATCCGCGCGATGGGGTCGGTGACCAGCTCGACGTTGGCTTCCTGCAGCGCCCGGTAATACTCGTCGCCCAGCAGCACGCGCTTGCAGCGGAACGGGTAGTCCGGCGTCAGCGCGCGGCGCAGCCACTCGTCGGCCACGGTGCGCTCCAGAAACGACGTCGCGATGTGCGTGCGCGCGGCCACCACAGGGTCGTCGGCGAAGGTCGCCGTGTTGTCGTGCTGGAATTTCCAGATCTGCCAACGGGTGCGGCGCGCCGCCAGGGGATCGCGCCGAAACCGCACCAATTCGGTTGCGCTGTAGGGTCGGTCGTCCTTGGGCACCATCCACGGCGGGGTTCGCTGGAACACGGTCACGCGTTCGGCGACCCTCGCCAATTCGGGAACCACCTGCACCCCGCTGGCGCCGGTGCCGATCACCGCCACCTTCTTGCCCGCCAGCCCGATGCCGTGATCCCACTGCGCGGTGTGCATGAGCGGGCCGCCGAAGTCGGCGAGGCCCTCGATGTCGGGCAGCCTCGGCGATCCGAACAGTCCGGCGGCGCAGACGATGACGTCGGCGGTCAGGGTGGCTGGGGTCCCGGCGCCGTCCAGCTGGCAGTCCCAGCTCCAGGTGTCCGCGTTCCAGCGGACCGAGCGCACGCGGGTGTTGAGCATGAGGTGGCGGCGCAGATCGAAATCGTCGGCCACCGATTCGAGGTAGGCCAGGATCTCGGGCTGCCGAGCGTAGGTGCGGCTCCAGGACTTGTTGGGCGCGAACGAAAATGAATACAGATGGCTTTGGATATCGCACGCGGCGCCGGGATAGGTGTTGCGCCGCCAGGTGCCCCCGACGCCGTCACCGCCCTCGATGATCACCAGGTCGTCGATGCCGGCGCGGCGCAGCGCCACCGCCGCGCCGAGACCGCCGAAGCCCGCGCCGATGATCGCCACCCTCGGGGAGCGTCGGCGTCGCGTCGCCGCCCGCAGCCGACCGACCGCATAGCGCCGACGGGCCCGTCGGCTCGTCACGGCCCGGTCCCCGCACCGCGGACCTCGAGCCCCTCGAGGTCCCCCTGTGCCCGCCATGCCGCCAAGATGTCGGCGTATTCGGTTGGGGTACCGAAGAAGAAGCTGCCCTGCCGGGTCCTGGCGTCCGCCTTCCCCTCCCGGTTGTAGTAGCCGGGGGTGCAGGTCTTCGCGCGCGCGGCGGTGGCGGCCGACCGCGCCACCACCGTGTCCACCCACGCGGCTTCGGCTCCAGGTGACGCCTCGACTTCGGTGACGCCTTGCTCAAGTGCACGCGCAATGATCCACGCGGCGTGGCTCGCCTGCACGTCCAGCAGGTAGGGGAAATTGACCGTGAGCCCCGCCTGGGCGATGCTTTCGATGAAGCAGTTCGGAAAACCGTTGGTGCACAGGCCCTGGAACGTGCGCACACCGTCGCGCCACCGGTCGGTCAGCGTGACGCCGTCGCGGCCGATCAGCTCGAACCCGGTCCGCCGACAGTAGTCGGTGCCGACCTCGAAACCGGTTGCGAAGATGAGGCAGTCCAGCTCGTGGGCCACCCCGTCGACGACCGCGCCGGTCTCGGTGATGCGCTCCACTCCGCGACCGCGGGTGTCGACCAGCGTGACGTTGTCGCGGTTGAACGTCTGCAGATACGCGTCGTGGAAGCAGGGCCGCTTGCAGAAGTAGCCGTACCAGGGTTTGAGCGCCTCCGCGGTGGCGCGGTCGGCGACGATCTCGTCGACCCGGGCCCGGATCTCCTCCATCTTGGCGAAGTCGGCGAGTTCGACGTCGCGAGCCGGTGAATCGGTGGTGTCGTGACGCATGACCGGAAGCTTGCGGGTGATGCTCGTCCAGGCATCGGCGACGAGATCCTCCTCGGCCCGCCCACCGGCGGTGAGGATCTGGAAGTTCTCTATGCGCTCGCGCTGCCAGCCCGGCCGTAATGCGTTGACCCACTGCGGATCCGTGGGCCGGTTGTCCCGCACGTCCACCGACGATGGCGTGCGCTGGAAGACGTAGAGGTGCCTCGCCGCCGCGGCCAGGTGCGGCACGCACTGCACCGCGGTCGCGCCCGTGCCGATGATGCCGACGCGCTGACCGGCCAGGTTCTCCAGCTTCTCGCCGGTGTAGCCATAGTCCCACCGGCTGGTGTGAAACGTCTTTCCCCGGAAGGTGCCGATCCCGGGGATGCCGGGCAGCTTGGGCTTCGCTTGATACCCGTTGGCCATGGAGACGAACCTGGCCCGCATCTCGTCACCCCGGTTTGTCCGGATGATCCAGCGGGAACTTTCGGCCTCCCAACGGATCTCGTGGACATCGGTCTGCAGGCACGCGTCGCGGTACAGGTCGTAGTGCTCGGCGATGGCCCGGCAGTGCGCGAAGATCTCGGCCCCCTGGGCGTATTTTTCGGTGGGGACGTAACCGAGCTCCTCCAACAGCGGCATATACACATAGGATTCGACGTCGCAGGCGATCCCCGGATACCGGTTCCAGTACCAGGTGCCACCCACGTCGGCCGCCCGGTCGATCAACCGGACGCTGTCGACCCCGAGTTGGCGGAGCCGCGCGCCCGTCAACAACCCGCCGAAACCGGCGCCGATGATCGCCACGTCGACCTGATCGGTGAGGGGCTCGCGGGCGAACGCCCCGTCCACCCAGGGGTCGTCGGCGAACCGGGCGAAAGCACCCGCGATCTCCACGTACTGCGCGATGCCGTCGGGCCGCAATCGCAGCGCGCGCTCTTCGGCGTATTTCCGTCGCAGCGCCTCGACGTCGAACGTCGCGCCAACGGTCTCGGTCACGGCATCGACTCCCTGTTCGTGACCCGACTATATAATCAATCGCTTGATCATATCAAGGGCGCGCCGCCTTGTCGGCGCCGAGCCCGCGGCGAGGGCCCCGAGACTGCGCTCAGCGCGCCGATTTTGGCCCGACCGGCGCGCTGAGCGCAGTCTCGGCGGCTGCAGATCCCAACAGCGTCCCCCTGATCAGCTTCTTCGCCGAGTCCAGCGCCGCGTGGTATTCCTCCGGCGGCAGCGAGGCGCCCAGCTCGGTCAGGCCGTAGATCAGTGAGTAGACGGCCTCAACAGCGCCCCCGTCAGCGCTCCCGACGATGCCCTCGATGATGTCGCGGAACGCCGTGAATCCCGCGGGGTCATCAAAGGCGACCGCGCTTTCGGCCCGGATCGCCCACTCGAAAGCGGCGAGGTCGGGGTATTCGCGCATCAATTGGCCCGATTCGTCGAGCACCGCTTCGATTCGGTCGATGACATCGCCGGGGCCGCCGGCGGCCCGGCGCAGCCGCGGCAACGCCACCTCGGTTCTGGCCGCGACCGCCGCCTTGATCAGCTCCGACTTGTTCGGAAAATAGTTGTACAGGCTGGCGCTGGTCACCTTCGCCGTGCGGGCGATCTCGCGGATGGTCGCCCGCGAGTACCCCACCGTGGCGACGCAGCGCATGGTGGCGGCGACGATCCGCTGGCGGGTCTCCTCGCCGCTGGCGCCGACCGGGCGGCCT
The DNA here is from genome assembly GCF_010730745.1 of Mycobacterium heidelbergense. Lineage (NCBI taxonomy): Bacteria > Bacillati > Actinomycetota > Actinomycetes > Mycobacteriales > Mycobacteriaceae > Mycobacterium > Mycobacterium heidelbergense. The sequence continues at coordinate 1,983,508 of NZ_AP022615.1, forward strand.
AGCTGCGACCTTCCCATCGTTGTCCTCACTGGTGCGTCCTGTCGTCGAATATAATCGGATGATCAATTACTTCTGGCTTGCGGCGCGGACGTGGGCGGCGCGTCGACCAGCGACCGGCCGCGGGCATGGCGCGCCGTGAACGCCGCGCCGTCTCAATTGGGCCGCCCGGCGGGCGCCACCGGTGAGCAGACCCGCGCCCGAATCCTCACCGCGGCCATGCGCTGCGTGGCGGAAGTGGGGTATTCGCGGGCGACCATCCGCGAGATCGCCAAGGCCGCCGACATGACCAGCGGCAGCCTGTATCACTACTTTCCGAACAAGTCCGAGTTGCTCAAAGCGACCGTCGGCGAAATCGACGAGATCGCGTCGCCGCGGCTGCGGTCCGCCGCGGCGCGAGCCCATGACGTCGCCGATCGCCTTGAGGCGGTGTTGGACGAGTCGGCCCAATTGATGCGCGATTATCCCTACCTGGCCGCGTTCGATCGCGCGATGCGCGCCGAAAGCGCCGCGCACCTGCGCGACGGCAGGCCGCGGTACCCAGGACTAATAGCGTTGCGCGACATAATAACTGACATCGTCGAGGACGCCCGGTCGCGGGGAGCGCTGCCACCCGACACCAACCCGCGCGCCGCCGTCAACGCAATCTACGCATTGACGCGCGGCCTGACGGAACAGGCGGCCAACCTGGCACCGGCGGCCTACGCGGCCACGCTGGGCTCGGCCAAGGAATTGATCCGGGGCACCCTTTTCGCGCCGCAAGCGAGTCGCCCACCGTCCACGGCGACGGCGGATTAGCCGTCACCGTGGCGAGCGCGTTCATCGCGCAACCGCTCGAGGCCGGCGACGATGGGCCGCAACCCGGATGCGAACTCCTCCTCCAGCGGAACGGGGAGATCGTCGGCGATAATTACGACCGGGTCAATCCCCCTGATAGCAAGGACGTCTCGCCATGCTGCTTCCCCTGGCCCCCGAGCCCTATACCCCTGCGACCGATCGCGACATGCTTCCCTCCGAGCGCCGCGAGTTCGTCCGCACGCATCGCACCTGCGTGTTCGGTTACCGACGGCGCAACGACGGCCCGGCCATGTCGGTGGTCTACTACATCCCCACCGACACCGACGAACTGCTGGTGTCCACCATGGCCGGCCGTGGCAAAGCCCGCGTCGTCCAGCGCGACGGCAAGGTCAGCCTGTGCGTCCTCGACGAGCGGTGGCCCTTCGCCTACCTGCAGGTCTACGCCGACGCGACGCTCGACGTCGACCGCGACCTCGCGGTCGACGTCATGATGGCGGTCGCCGGCCGCATGTCCGGCCAACCGCTCGGCGAGGAGGCGCGGCCCCACATTCAAGCGATGTCCGAGCGCGAGAACCGCGTGGTCATCCGCTGCCGGCCCTACGCCAGCTACGCGACACCGCCGCGCCACCTGCACCGCAACGACCAGGTCGAGCGACTCTCCCATTGGGTTTCCGGCGTGGTCGCGTGGGACGCGGACGATCCGTCATGACCGGGCGTGGCGGTCACGCAGTTTGATCAGCGTCGCCTCGATGCCCGCCGCGTTGGCCTTCCGGAAGCCCATCCGTTCGTAGTACTTCAACGTGTTTTTGATCGCGCCGGCGTCGCGGTAATCGAACGTCTCCGTGACCCGCGTCAGTGTCGGTGACAGCGACTCGAATTCCCACCGCCAGCGGTGGCCCACCGGATGGCGCCATTCGACCACTTCGTTCGGTTTCAACGCCGTCACCGTGCTCGTGATGCGGTAGGGCACGCCCAACATCTTCATGTTCGTCGAAAACTTGGACCCGACAGCCAGTTTCGCCGGCATCCTGATGTTGTCGCGGACGGTGCCCGACCCGTCCAGCTCGTGGTGCCGCCGGGGATCGGCGGCCAGCGCGTACAGCTCCGCGGCCGGTGCGGCCACGTCGACCGACCGGCTCACCTGTCGCGGCCCGGCGTCAACAACGGTCACAGTCACGACGTCTCCCTCCTGTTGCCGGCGAGGTCGACGCTACGCTTCGCCGAAGTGACAGCAGGTGGCCGGGATCCAGGCGTTGATCGAGGTTGGCGAGAAAGGAATTTCAGGAACCGATGAACCAATCAATCTCGGGGAAGGTGGCGTTGATCACCGGCGCCGCGCGAGGGCAGGGCCGGGCGCACGCGGTACGGCTCAGCGCCGAAGGCGCCGACATCATCGCGGTTGACATCGCCGGCCCGCTGCCGCCCAGCGTTCCCTACGACTCCCCGACACCCGGCGACCTGGCCGAGACGGCACGACTCGTCAACGCCAACGGCAGAAAGGCCGTCATGCAGGCCGTCGACATCCGCGAGCTTGACGCGCTCACGGCCGCCGTCGACCGCGCGGTGGGCGAACTGGGCCGCCTCGACATCATCGTCGCCAACGCCGGGATCTGCAGCCCGGCGCCCTGGGATCAAATCACCCCGCAGGCGTTTCGCGACACGATCGACACCAACGTGGTCGGCACCTGGAACACCGTGATGGCCGGCGCTCCTCACATCATCGACGGCGGCCGGGGCGGATCGATCATCCTCATCGGATCCGCCGCCGGCATCAGGATGCAGTCATTCATGGTCCACTACACGGCGAGCAAACACGCCGTCGTCGGCATGGCTCGCGCGTTCGCCGCGGAACTCGGCCGGCACAACATCCGCGTCAACAGCCTGAACCCGGGCGCGGTCGCCACCCCGATGGGCACCGGCCGGATGCGGGAAGCGCTGCACGCGGCCGCCGACAGCTACCCCCACCTGCGGGGCATGCACCAACCGCTGCTACCCGAGGGCATCGCCCAGCCCGAGGACATCGCCGACGCCGTCGCCTGGCTGGCGTCCGACCAATCCAGATTGGTTACCGCCACCCAGGTTTCCGTCGATATCGGCGTGGGCTACGTCTGATCCCACCGCCGCCGGCAACGGTTTGCGACCGCGCTCCTTCGCAAGCGCGATGCGTGACGATCCTGTGGGATAGTTGATCCGGCCTACCGCGTTCCAGCGCCTCGACCGGTGGGGTGTTCAATAAGTCAGCCAGACGTCAGCCTCGCGGAGCGAACGGATTTAGCGAAGGTCACGATCGTTGCCTCACTTTGTCGGACAGCTCTCCTTGCTGCATGGCTGGTTGCCACCAGTGGTGCAGGCCCTCGCGCTGCTCGTGGCGCTCAGCGCGATCGGCTGGCGCAGGCGGCGTTGGCGTGGCTGGGCGCTCCCGGTGGCGCTGGTCGGCGCGGCGGCGGTGACGGCGCTGTCGCACTGGTACATCACGTCGTTGGGCGTGGCCGGGGACCCCGCACCAGCGTCGTTGTGGCTATGGATCGCGATGAGCGGACTGACGGCCGCGGTGCTTTTGCTCGGATGGCCGGGTGCCCGTTGGTGGCGGCGCGGCCTGGCGGTGCTTTCGGTGCCGCTGTGCGCGTTGTGCGCGGCCCTGGCGTTGAACGGCTGGGTGGGCTACTTCCCCACGGTGCTCGCCGCGTGGAGTCAGCTGACGTCGGGGCCCCTACCCGACCAGATCGATCGCCTGCGCGTCACCGAAATGCAGGTCGCGGGGACCAAGCCGACCAAGGGCGTGGTGGTACCGGTGAACATCAACGCCAACGCGTCGCACTTTCCCCATCGGCCGGAATTGGTGTACCTGCCCCCGGCCTGGTTCAGCAGCAACCCGCCACCCCGGCTGCCAGCGGTGATGATGATCAGCTCGGCGTTTAACACCCCCGCGGACTGGCTCCGCGCCGGCGGCGCTTTCGACACCGTCGACAATTTCGCCGCCCATCATCAGGGCTTCGCGCCGGCGCTGGTGTTCGTCGACGCCACCGGCGCGTTCGACAACGACACCGAATGTGTCAACGGAAGCCGCGGCAACGCCGCCGATCACCTGACGAAAGAGGTCGTGCCGTTCGTCGTCTCAAACTTCGGGGTGAGCGCCGACCGAGCCAACTGGGGCATCGCCGGATGGTCGATGGGCGGCACCTGCGCCGTCAGCCTGACCGTCATGCATCCGGACATGTTCAGCGCGTTCGTGGACATCGCCGGCGACGTTCGCCCCAATGTCGGTCCAAAAGAGCAGACCATCGCCCGGTTGTTCGGCGGCAACCCCACCGGCTGGACCGCTTTCGACCCGGTCACCGTCATGAATCGCCATGGCCACTACACCGGGGTGTCGGGCTGGTTCGACGTACCCGCCTCGTCCGGTCCGCACAACGTCGCCCAGGAAGCCACTCCCACCCTCGCTACTCCCAGCGCCGACCCCGCCGCCAACCCGGAAGGCCAGGACGCCGCCGCCAACACCCTGTGCGCCGTGGCCACCGCCAACGGGATCACCTGCGCGGTGGTCACGCAACCGGGCAGGCATGACTGGCCGTTCGCCGCCCAGGCGTTTGCCGCGTCACTGCCATGGCTGGCCGCGACGCTGGGAACCCCCGGCGTCGAGCCCGTCCCGTTGCCTCAACGCGGCGGCGGGGCGCCGCATTGACCCCAGCTACGTCGGACCGTTACCTTTTCGAGGCTGAATTCACAGCTGACCCTCCTGTAACGAACCCTACATAGCGAAATCAGCAATGGTACGGTTCGCTGCTGTGGCGGCGCAGTTTGGCAACACGGGTGTCCCGGGTACCGGGTCGCGCGTGCCGACGTCACACCGCAGGCGGCCCGCGAGGGATCGCGGCGGATTTGTCGACTCTCGTTTCGTCGGCGCTTCCGGTCGGGGCGGCGCCGCGTCAGAGCTGAGCCGGCGTCGCTTTCTCGGCGCGCTCGCCGCGGCCACCGTTGCCGGCGTGGGTGCGGCGCGCCTGGTGGTCGACCCGCAACCCCGGACGTTCGCCCAGGCGCCCGCGGCCCATGTGGCGACGTCCGGCCCGCCCGCGCCGTCGGCCCTGTTGCCGCCACCGCCGCTGAGCGCCCGCATCCCGCTGCCGGGCGGAGGCGCGCTGACCAAGATCCCCGGCGAAGGCGATTTGCTCGCGCTGACCGTCGATGACGGCGTCAACAGCGAAGTGGTGCGCGCCTACACGCAATTCGCCAAGGACACCGGGGCGCGGCTGACATTTTTCGTCAACGGGATTTATAAGTCCTGGACCGAAAACCAGGCGATGCTTCGACCGCTGGTCGACTCCGGACAGATCCAGCTGGGCAACCACACCTGGTCACACCCCGATTTGACCACCCTCTCGAAAGACCAGATCGCCCAACAGATCACCCACAACGACGAATTCCTGAAGAAGACCTACGGCGTCGGCGCGAAACCGTACTGGCGGCCGCCGTATGCGAAGCGCAACGCCACCGTTGACGCCGTGGCCGCCGACCTCGGCTACACCGTCCCGACCCTGTGGTCGGGTTCGTTGTCGGACTCCACGTTGATCACCGAGGACTACATCGTGAAGATGGCCGACGAGTACTTCACCCCCCAGGCCATCGTGATCGGGCACCTCAATCACCTGCCCGTCACGCACGTCTATCCGCAACTGGTCGAGTTCATCCGCGACCGCAACCTGCGCACCGTCACCCTCAACGACGTGTTCCTCAAGACCCCGTAGCGGTGGAGAATCGGGCCGGCGTATCTCCACGGCCTTGACGTCAATCGCCCGCCGCGCCGGTTTCACTGGCAAGCAACGCCTGCAAGGCCTCGCGTAGCTCGCCCAATCGCTGCCGTCCCAGGACGCGTTCCCACCGCTTCTCCACATCGACGGCGTTGGAACGCATTACGCGTAGCGCCTGCCGACCGCGGGGCGTCAGCTCGATCGTTCGCGCGCGGGCGTCGGCGGGGTCGGGCACGCGCGTGACATAGCCATGCCTTTCCAGTGCGGCTACCGCCTGAGCCACCGCCTGCCGACTCACCCTCAGTCGGTCGGCCAGATCCGATGCATGGAGCCCGCCGGCCGCCAGCGGCACCAGCGCAACCGCCTGCGCCGGGCGAATCCCGTCGAGACCCGCCGCCGCGAAAGCCGCTCTCAAGCGCGGCGCGCCCGACGCGGCGACCAGGTTCACCAACGCCGGGACGGTGGGCCGCCACTCGGCATCTGCACGACGTCGCATGGGCAATCAGTGTGCCATCCACGGCGCATTTGACAAGCAGCTTGTCAAATGCGGGAGGCGGTGCAACGATGGGCCCATGCGATCTCGATGCGCTCGGGTGGTCGGCATTTGTTTTCTTCCGATTCTGGTTGCCGCGCTCGGCGGGTGCCTTGGCGGCGGGCACGCGACGGGAACGCCCGGGCCGCAATCGATCCCGGTCGGGCAGTCCACCCAAACCCTCGAGTGGGGCGGGGTCGGCAGGACCTTTCACCTGTACCGTCCCCAGGGATTGACCGACGCGGTGCCGTTGGTGGTGATGCTGCACGGCGGGTTTGGCAGCGGCGCGCAGGCGGAGCGCTCCTATCACTGGGACAGCGAAGCGGACAACGGGCATTTCCTGGTCGCCTACCCCGACGGCCTCAACCGCGCCTGGAACGCCGGGGCGTGCTGCGGCCAACCGCAGCGCGACAACGTCGACGACGTCGGATTCATCACCGCCATGGTCGACGCCATCGGGCAAGGGATCCCCCTCGATAGAGCGCGCGTGTATGCCACCGGCATGTCGAACGGGGCCATGATGGCCCTCCGGCTGGGATGCCAGGCCGACGCCTTCGCCGCGATCGCGCCCGTGGCGGGCACGCTCCTGACCGACTGCTCGCGGGCGCGGCCGACGTCGGTGCTGCAGATCCACGGCACCGCCGACGACAGGGTCCCCTACCAGGGCGGACCCGGAAAGGCCTTCGCGGTCAACGGGAATCCGCGCGTCGACGGCCCTTCGGTGGAGTCGGTCAACGCCACCTGGCGATCCATCGACGCATGCGGACCGCCGAACTCCACCACCGCCGGAGACGTGACCACTCAGGCGGCCGGATGCGCCGACGGGCGCACCGTGGAGTTGATCTCGGTGGCCGGTGCCGGCCATCAATGGCCCGGCGGCGAGCCCAGCCCGATCGCGGAGTTCGCGGGGATACCCGCTCCGTCGACGGCGCTCAACGCGACCGACACCATCTGGCAATTCTTCGCCACGAGCCACCGCTGACACGACAAACGGGGAGGGCCGCAACGCGTTTCACTCACCACGTCGGGGCCCGTGACGATCAACGGTCGTCGAGCATCGCATCGATGAGCCGGCGCAGCACCTCCCCGGTCTCCCGGCGGGCGCGTTTCGGATCGTCGGCGGTGGCGATGGCCATTGCCGCCTCGTCGAGCGCGCCGATCAGCACGTGGGCCAGCGGCCGCACCGGCTGGCGGGCCAGCTGGCCCGCCCCGATCGCCTCGGCGAGCAGCTGTTCGGTCATGCCCAGGCTGTACCGCTGGGCGACATCCCGGAACGCGGCCCAGCCGAGCACGCTCGGCGCATCCAGCAAGACCAGCTGACGCACCTCCGGATCGCCGGAGACCTCGAGCCAGGCGTCGACCGCGGCGCGGATCGCGTCCGCCGGCGTCGTCGCCCCGGACTCGGCGACCAGGGTGGCCATCCGGGCCATCACATCCTGCTCCACGGCCTCGACGACCTCGCCGAAAAGCGCCGCCTTGTCCGCGAATTGGTGGTACATCGCGCCCCGGGTGACGCCCGCGGCCATCGCGATCTCCGGCGTTCCCACCTCCGCGTAGCCGCGCAGGCCCCACAGCTTGCGGGCAGCCGAGATCAGCGCATCGCGGGTCGCCGCGGAGCGCTCCTCCTGAGTCCGTCTCTTGATTTCCATACAGCCTGTTGGTAACTTACGAACAGACAGCCTGTTTGTAAGTGTATCTCGAAGTGGGAGCTAGCTATGTCGACGATCGACACTAATGCCGGAACCATCCATTACGAAGCAACCGGACCCGAGGACGGCAGACCGGTCGTGTTCGTGCACGGGTACATGATGGGCGGCCAGCTGTGGCGCCAAGTCGGCGAGCGGCTCGCCGATCTCGGCCTGCGCTGCATCGCCCCCACCTGGCCGCTGGGTGCGCACCCGCAGCCGTTGCGCCCGGGCGCCGATCGAACGATCACCGGCGTCGCCGGCATCGTCGCGGACGTCCTTTCCGCCCTCGACCTCGACGACGTGGTGCTGGTCGGCAACGACACCGGCGGGGTCGTCACGCAACTCGTCGCGGTGCACCACCCAGAGCGGCTGGGCGCGCTGGTGCTCACGAGTTGCGATGCCTTCGAACACTTCCCGCCGCCGATCCTCAAGCCGGTGATCATGGCGGCAAAGTCGAAGACGCTGTTCCGAACCGCGATCCGGGCCATGCGGGCGCCGGCGGCGCGCAGGCGCGCCTTCGACGGGCTGGCGCACCGCAACATCGACGCCCTCACGGAGGCCTGGGTGCGCCCGGCGCTGTCCGACCCGGCGGTCGCCGAAGACCTGCGCCAGTTCACCCTGTCCCTGCGCACCGAGGTCACCACCGGGGTCGCCGCCCGGCTGCCCGAGTTCGACAAGCCCGCGCTCATCGCCTGGTCGGCCGACGACACGTTCTTCGAGCTGGGAGACGGCGAACGGCTGGCCGCGACCATCCCGAACGCCCGCCTCGAGGTAATAGCCGGGGCGCGGACGTTCTCGATGGTGGACCAGCCCGACCGGCTCGCCGACCTGGTGTCGACGATCGCGGTGCACGCCTGAGGGTGGGATTCGCCGTGACGTTACGCTCGCGGACATGGAAAACGCGCTGCAAGGCCGACGGATCCTGGTGACCGGCGGAGCCACGGGTATCGGCGCGGCCGCCGTCGGGGTCCTTACCGCGGCGGGCGCCGGGGTCGCCGCCACCTACCGCGAGAGTCCACCGCCGGAACACCTCGCGGCCACCTGGCTGCGGTGCGATGTGCGCGACGCCGACGCCGTTTCGGCAATGGTGCGGCAGGCCGCGGAGCGTCTGGGTGGACTCGACGTCTTGGTGAACGCCGCGGGCCTCTGGCAGGCCGGGATACCGGGCTACATCGGTGCCGACGAAATCTCGTTCCTGTTGGACACCAACGTCAAAGCGACCATCCTCACCAACCAGGCCGCGTACGCCGTGATGAAGGACCAGGACCCCAAAGGCGGCCGGATCATCAACTTCGGATCCTCCGAAGCCGTTATGGGCAGCCCGATCTCGGCCGTCTACGCCGCGACCAAGGGCGCGGTGCAGGCCTGGACACGATCGGCCGCCCGCGCGTGGGCCGCCGACAATGTCACCGTCAACGCCTTGGCGCCGGCGGTGCAGACGCCGGGCGCCGACCGATTGCGTAGTTTCCTCGGCCCGCAGGCCGGCGCCCTCATCGACCAGCAGATGAAGGCGATGATTCCGCTCGGCGGGGCGCTGGGAGACCCCGCGCGAGATGTCGGGCCGATACTGGTCTTCCTGGCCGGCTCCGGTTCGGGCTTCATCACCGGGCAGCTGCTGGCGGTGGACGGCGGGCTGATCATGGTGGGCGGCTAAGCGCGGCCGCGCGGCACCGCCTGCCGGCCTAACTCGGGTCCCTGGGCGCCCGCCGGCGGATCTGCCCCTTCGCCCGCCGCACCCGCGTGACGGGGTCTCGGGTTGTGCCCCTGGCGATCTCGTCACGCAGCTGGGCGATGTTGGAGATCTCCGCATACAAGCCGCGGATGGCGTAGTCGAGGACCGCGAACGAGAAGCGCTGATCCGGATCGTCGATGATGCCGAGGTCACGGGAACGCTGCCGCGACCACAGCGCCTCGTCCAGCCGGGCCCGGGTCGCCTCGAGATGCCGGTCCAGCGTATCGACCACGCGTTCCGGATCCTGGCCGCCGGCAAGCCAGGTCTTGAGGATGACGGGGTGCTTGATGACGACCCGATCCTGGCCGGGAAAGTGCGCGACCCACCGGCGCAGCGTGTCGAGCCCCGAATCCGTGGTCTCATACAGCGTGATGGCGCGCTTGCCGGATTGGGCGCCGATCTCGCTGACCATCCCCCGCGCCAACAACCGGTTGAGCTCGCGGCGTACGTGACTGACCGATGGCGACCAATAGAAATGGCCGACCGACAGTTCGGCGCGCGTCTTGATCTCGCCGGCGGTGAGTCGCTCGTCGTTGGCCGCCAGCACACCCAGCACGAGGTAGGCGGTGACCGGCAGGCCGTTGCTGGTGCGCGCGGGGCTCATGGCCGCTTATTCCTGGCCGGTGAAGTACGGCAGGGTCAGGTCTGGGCCGACGACATGGAATTGCACTCGCACGCGCATGCCGATCGCGAGCTCGTGCGGGGCCACGCCGATGACGTTGGTCAGCATCTGGTAGCCCTCGTCCAGCGTGACGATCGCCGGCGCGTAGGGCGGTTCGAACTCCGCCGTCACCGGCCGGTGCACGACCGTCCAGCTGTATATCTGGCCGGTGCCACCGCTCTGCTTCCACCGCAACTCGGCCGAAAGGCATTGGCGGCAGCGCTCGGTCGGTGGAAAATTCGGCAGGCCGCAGGCCTCGCAGCGCTGGTAGCGCAACTCCCCCGATCGACATCCCTCCCAGAACGGAAGGCTGAGTTGGCTGCTGGCGTGCGGCACGGGACCGGTCTGAGGTCGCAGGGGGCCGGGAGTCACAGCGGTTCGTCCCCGAGGATCAGCACCGTGGTGAACAGGGCCCCCGCTCCCCCGTTGCTGCACAAGGCGATATGCGCGTCGGGCACCTGTAAACCGCCGGCCTGGCCGCGCAGCTGCTGGACGGCTCGGATGGCCCGCTGCATCATTTGCGGATTGGATCCGGCGTGGCTGAAGGACATCGTTCCTCCGTCGGTGGTGATCGGATGGCTGCCGTCGATGGCGATGTGGCCGTCGGCGACGAAGGGTCCGCCCTCGCCCTCGGCGCAGAATCCGAAAGCCTCGAGCTGCCGGATGATTTCGAAGGAGAACGGGTCGTAGAGTTCCAGCACGTCCACGTCGTCACGGCGCAGCCCGGCGTGGGTGAACGCGCGGTCGGCCGCGCGCCTGCCGACCACCCCGTTCACGTGATCGCCGCGGCGGCCGGCGAGATCCCAGGCGGGCGGGTGCTGATAGGACGGGCCGTGGAAGTCCGCGCCGCTGCCCAACACGTAGACCGGTTGGCTTGCGACGTCCAGCTTGTCGACGTTGGCCACGACCAGCGCGCACCCCCCTTCGGACGTGGTGGCGCAGTCGAGGAGGTGAAACGGATCGGCGATGGGCCGCGACGCGGTGATGTCATCCGGCGTGAACGGCCCGCGTTGGTAGTAAACGGCTTCGGGGTTTCGCGATCCGTTGTTGCGGATGGTCGCCGCCACCATCGACAGTTGTTCGCGCGTCGTGCCGTAGACGTGCATGTGGCGCCGGGCGATGAGCGCGAACTCGGCGGTGGTGAACATGCCCCAGGGCGCGACGAATTCGTTTTCGGGCCTGGTCCACGGCGCCGTGGCCTCGTGGTCGCGGTATTCGCCCGCCTGGGCCGCGACCAGCACCACGACGTCGGCCATGCCGTGCTCGATTGCGGTGGCCGCCTCGGTGATCATGCCGACACCGAAGCCCAGCCCCTGCCAGGCGGGGCCGAGGCGCAGGTCGTAGATCAATGTCGTGGACAGCGCCCCCGCGCTCACGCCGTCCACGTCGTCGAGGCTCAGGCCGGCGTCGGCAAGCGCGCCCTGGATGGCCTGCAGCGCCAGGCCCCGCGAGGTTTCCCCGTCCAGTCGGCGTCCCTGCCGGGTGTTGTGTACCCCGACGATCGCCGCGGTGGGCTTCGTCACCCTTGCTCCGTTCTCATCGCTTGCGGAACTTCAGTTTTCGTCCGACACGACACCGAGGTAGGTGCCGACGACGTCGTAATCCCGCCCGTCCCGCTTGATGGTTCCGATCGTCGTGGCCCGCGCCGCCGTGCACACAGCGGACGCCGCGCCCGCGTCAACCACGTCGATTCGCACGTCGATCGGCCTTGCCGTCTGCGGGTCGGTGATCTCGACGACCATCGCCACCGCGCGTTCGCTCCGGTCCCACTCGACGCTGGTGATCCGGTGCCGGGCGGTCAGTTCCATCACCGCGGAGTCCTCGCGCACCAGGAAGCGGACCGGGGCACACAGCTCGCCGGCGCGCGGCGGCACGCACAGCGTGACCGCCATGTCACAGTCCCGCCGGCCGGGCGCTGGTGACCCCCAGGGCGCGCAATTCCGCCAGGTCCTGCTGGCCGCGCCCCAGGATGCCCGTGAGGACTTCGCCGGTGTGCTGGCCGTACAACGGCGGCGCCCGGCGAACCCAGCGCCTCGGCTTCCCGACGAACACGAAGGGCATCCCGGTGCACAGGAAGGAACCCGCGGCGGGATGGTCGACCGTTTCCCAGAAGCCGCGCGCGAGCAGCTGTGGATCGCTCAACAGCTCTGCCGCCGCGGTGACGCGGGCCGCGGATACCCCGGCGGCGCGCAGCGTGCCGACCGTTTCGTGCGCGGCGCGGCGCGCGGTCCAATCCGAGATCAGCTTGTCGATTTCGTCGGCCCGCTCCCGCCACCCGGACTCATCGGATCCGAGTTCGGGCCGGCCGATGAGCACCGCCAACGATGCGCGCGCGGCGCCGTCGAGCGCGGCGAGCGCGACCCATTCATCGTCGCCCCGGCAGCGGTACACGCCCTGCGGGGTCGCGCCGGGGCCGCGATTTCCCTGCCGGCGCATCTGGATCCCGTTGCGCGAGTACTCAACCAGCATTTCGGCGGCCACGTTCAGCGCCGACTCCACCATCGTGGACTCGACGTGCATGCCGGTCCCGTCCCGATCGCGGATCACCAGCGCCGCGATGGCCGCGAACGCGGCGTGCAGCCCCGCTATCGGATCGCACACACCGCGCGGAATCACCGGTGGGCCGTCGGCATGTCCCGTCATCCATGCCATCCCCGTCGCCTGCTCCATCGTCTGCGCGAAGCCGACCCGGTCGCGCCACGGGCCGTCCAGGCCAAACGCCGGCATCCGGACCATGACGGCGCGCGGGTTGGCCGCGCTCACGGCGTCCCATTGCAGCCCGAAGTTCGCCATCACCCTGGGCGAGAAGTTCTCGATCACCAGATCGCTTGCGGCAATGAGTTCCAGCGCGGTGGCCCGCCCGGCTTCCGCGCTGAGTTCGATGCTGATGCCGCGTTTGTTGTTGTTGCTGCACAAGAAGACTGGGCCCCACTCCCACCACTGGTCCCAGTCGGGTGGGCGGCCCGCGGAGAACCTCATGCCGTCGGGGCGGCGAACGCCCTCGAGTTTGATCACGTCGGCGCCGAGGGCGCCGAGGAATTGGGTGGCCACCGGGCCCGCCCAAAACGCGGTGAAGTCGGTTATCCGGATGTCGGACAGCGGAAGTGCATCGGCGTCGGCAACCCGCGGCCGGCCGGGTCGCGGCGGCCAGTGCACGCGGCCGTTGTCGGCGCCCAGCAGCGGAGGCCGGCCGGGTGGGCGCGTGGTGATGGCGTCGCTGCGATACGGCACCCGCGGCTGCAGCGCGCCGAGCCCCGATTCGACGAACACGCCCCGTTGCACGAAGTGGTCGACCTTCGGCAGCATGGCGGGAGCGCCGATGGGGGCCACCGGGATGCGAAACGCCACCGCGAGGTCGACGATCTCTTGCGTGGTCCGGGTTTCCGTCCACCGTGTGACCATGCCGAGGAACTCGTCGCGGCGCTCGGCTCGACCGGCGAACGACGCCAGGTCGGCGTCGTCGACCAGATCGGCACGATCGATCATGACGAGGAAGTCCTGGAACTGCTGCGCGGTGATGGTGCAGAAGCCCACCATGCCGTCGGCCGTAAGAACGATCGACGGCAGCTCCAGGCTGCGTTGGTGCAGAAGGGAATCCGCACCCAAGACGCTGGCCGACATGGCGGACAGGCCGCCCATCGCGATCGCCATCGCCTCGTAGGTCGAGACGTCGACGATTTCGCCGCGCCCGCCCCGGGCGGCGTGCCGGGCCGCGGCGGCCCCGACCGCGGCGGCGAACGAACCCGCCAGCCAGTCGCCGAGCCGGCCCCCCGCCTGCACCGGTTCGTCGCCCGGCCAGCCGCGGCCGGCGATCGAGCCGCACAACGCCTGCAGGATGAACTCGTTGGCGATCACCTGGTCGTCGACGTAGGGTCCCGTCGTCCCGAACGGCGTCACGGCCACGATCACCGCCGTCGGGCCCGTGTGGGCCGTGATGTCGTCGAGCGTCCAGCCGTCGGTGAGGTCGGTGAACACGACGTCGGCGTTGGCCAGCAGCGCCGCGGCCTCGTGTGGGACGGCGACGACGGACCTCTTGCCGGCCGCCAGGTAGCCGAACAGCGCCCCCGGCGGCCCGCCGGCCGACCAGCGCCGCATCGAATCGCCTTGTAGAGACTCTATTTTCACGACGTCGGCGCCCGCGTCGGCGAACATCTTGCCGCAGTATGACGCCGCGATCCCGTTCGAGAGCTCCAGCACGCGCCAGTCCGCGAACGGCGCCCGGGCTGCCACGCTCAATTGCCCAGCGTGGTGGCGCGCAACCGGGCGGATCGCCCGGAAATATCGGGAACCTCCGCGGTCACCTGTGCCTGCAGGGCGAACTGTGTCATCCGCGTCCACGCGTCGCGGTCACGCTGGCTGGCTTGGCGACCGACGTGGGTGACCACGTCCACGTCCGTGGCCTGCGCGCGCAGGTGGCCGGCCCGGGCGTGCTCCTTGGGGATGTACCGGAACGGGTCGAATGAGTATGCGGCCATGGCGTTTTCGTGGGTGATCTTGTCGATGACCGCATCGTCGAGGTGGCCCATGGTCGCCATGATGTCTTCCGGCGCGAACGGCCAGTTGCTGTCGGAGTGCGGAAAGTCGGACTCCCAGCACAGCATGTCCTCGTTGAACCAATCCATGTTGCGCACGCCGACCTTGTCGCTGATGAAGCAGGTGTAGAAGTGCCGCCTGAACACGTCGCCGGGGCCGCCGTAGCCCGGCGGGAACGTCGCGAGCGTCCAGCCCGAGTGCCGGTTGTAGACGTGCTCGGCGCGCCACAGGAAATACGGCATCCAGCCGACGTCGCCCTCGGTGAGGGAGAACTTCAGTTGCGGGAAGTCGGCCCAGAACTCGGCCCAGATCAGCTCGGTGAAGGTGAACATGCTCATCATCGACGACGCCGTCATCTGCACGCTGGGCGGGGCGTCGCTCGACACCTGCGGCGAGCGCGACGCCGAGCCGACGTGGGTGCACAGCACCGTGTTGTTCTCGCAGGCGGCCTCGAACAGCGGATACCAGTACCTGGTGTGGATGCTGGGCATTTGCAGCGCCTCCGGGTTCTCCGAGAACGTCACCGCGTGACAACCCTTGTCCGCCAGTCGCTTGACCTCCTTGGCCGCCTCGGCGACGTCGAACAGGGGCAGGATGCCGCAGGGGATGAACCGTCCCGGGTACGCCGCACACCATTCGTCGACGTGCCAGTCGTTGTAGGCCTTGATCATCACCAGGTTGACATCGCGGTCGGGGCCCTGGTTGAGGACCTGGCCCGAGAAGCCGGTGAAGTTCGGGAAGTTCAACCCCGCCAGCTGGCCGCCGGCGTTCATGTCGCGGACCCGCTCGTCGACGTTGAAGCAGCCCGGCCGCATCTCGTCGTAGCGCGAGGCGTCGATGTTGTACATCTCGCGGGGCTTGCCGGCGACGGCGTTCAGGCCCATGTTCCGCCCGCGGACCTCGCCGTAGTACCACTGCTGGATGCCGTCGGGCTCGACGACCACCCGGGGCGCGAGGTCCTTGTACCTGGCGGGGACGTGCGCGTCGAACATGTCGGCCGGCTCGGCGATGTGATCGTCCACGCTGATCAGGATCAGGTCGTCCTTGTTCATGCCGCACCCCTAGCGTGCCGAGATGATGACTAGTAGACAATGACGTCAGTCACAGTGTCAACGGTCCGGTCCGCGCCCGCTCCCGACGCGGCCGTTCGTCGTGATGATCCGCTTCCGGCCGTTAAGGCCCGCTTTGACAAAGGAAAACGGTATGGGTGGCCCAACCGCGGGCGGCAACGTCGGGAACGGGAAACGACGCCCGTCAAGCCATACGGGCTTCGTCGATGCGGACTATTAGTTCATATGTTTGGCGGGTGACCGGCCGTACCGGACGCGCGCGACCGGCCCGCGGGATGGCGGCATCGCGCGCCGCCGGCATGATCGCGTGCCACCATGAGGCATGCCCGGGCCCGGAAGGTGACGCATGAGCACGAATAAAGCTGTGCGGCCCACCACCGTCGACGTGGCCCGATTGGCCAGCGTGTCGACCGCGACGGTCAGCTACGTGCTGAACAACGCCGAGGGCCGCAGAATCTCCGCGCCGACCCGGGAGGCGGTCTACCGCGCCGCGGAGCTGCTGGGTTATCGGCCCAACCTTGCCGCGCGCAACCTCGCCCGCGGCAAGAGCGGCGTGGTTCTCTACGTGGTGCCGCATGTGGCGGTGGGCGAGATGCCCATGCAAGCCGGCAGTCGAATGACCACGGAACTCGCGCGGCAGGGTTTGCTTCAGGTGCAGATCTTCGAGACCGAGGACGATCAGCACGTCGTCGACGCGGTCGAGAATCTCGACCCGATCGCGGTCACGAGCCTGTTCCCGCTCAGCGAGGCCGCCCTCGGCGCCGTCCGGGCGGCGGGCATACCGCACATCGAGATCGGCGCCCTTCCCGCACTTGGGGATCCGCACCTCTCGGTCGGTGAGATGCGAGTCGAACACCTCGTCTCGCGCGGTCACCGGCGGATCGCGTTCGCCTACACCGGAATCGCCAAATGGCGCCCGCTGGGCGACTATTGGTTCGAAGGCGTCGCGCGCGCGGCGCGACTGCGTGACCTTCCGCCCGTCCGCGTCGGCGAGATCACGACCGACAACGCCGCGGACGTGGTGACCGGCTGGGTGCACGACGGCGTGACCGCCGTGTGCGCACAAAGCGACGAGATCGCCTGCCTCGTCCTGTACGGCATTCATCAGGCGCGGCTGCGCTGTCCGCACGACCTCGCCGTGATCGGGGTCGACGCCGGCCCGATGGGGGTGGTGAGCACGCCACCGTTGACCACGGTGCAGTTCGACCCGCGCGCGGTCGCCGACGCCGCGGTCACCGCCGTCTTCGAACGATTGGGACTCCCAACCCCACCGCCGGGTGAGGTGACCGACATTTCCCGGCTCATCGTGCGCTCTTCGACCTGACCTCGCGCCCTGGACATCCGGTGGTTACGCGCATAACCTCGGCGTGACGATCCGTGCAATGAGGCGAGGAGGGATACCCGTGTCGGTGCAGGCTGTGCTGGACGAAATCCGTGAGCGACCCGGCACCGGTGAGGTGATCGCCGTCGTCGATCCCGCCACCGAGGAGCAGGTCACCGAGTTCAAGGATTGCGGGCCGGAAGCGGTCAACGACGCGGTGGCGCGGGCGAAGGCGTCCTTCGAGTCGGGTGTCTGGCGGGATTTGCCGCCCAGCGAGCGGGCGAAGGTGTTGTGGCGGGTCGGCGAGCTGATCGACCGGAACGCCGAGGTGCTGGCCGAGCTCGAATCGCTGAACGCGGGCATGACCCCGCTGCAGGCGCAGGGCACCGTGACCGTCGGCTCCGAGTTCTTCCGCTACTACGCCGGCTGGTGCACCAAGATCGAGGGCATCGCGGCCGACGTGCACACCGGCGGTCTCACGGGCATCGACTCCCATCAGCACGCCTACACCCTCAAAGAGCCCTACGGCGTGGTGGGGCTGATATTTCCCTGGAACGGGCCGGTTTTCAATTTCTGTTGCAAGCTTGCGCCGGCGCTGGCGGCGGGCTGCAGCAGCGTCGTCAAGCCGGCCGAGGAGACCCCGCTGTCGGCGCTGGTGTTGGACGACATCCTGCACGAGGCCGGGGTGCCCGAGGGGGTGGCCAACCTGCTGTTGGGCTACGGGCACACCGCGGGGGCCGCGATCACCGCGCACCCCGACGTCGAGAAGGTCGCCTTCACCGGATCCACCGAAGTCGGCAGGGAAATCGTGCACGCGGCCGGCGCGAGCAACCTGAAGAAGGTCACGCTGGAACTCGGCGGCAAATCGCCGGTCGTCGTCTTCGACGACGCCGACCTGTCGAAGGCCGTCCCGATGGCGGCGTTCGGCACCTTCATCCACTCCGGTCAGGCGTGTGTGTGCGGGTCGCGCATCTTCGTCCAGCGTGGCATCTACGAGCAGTTCGTGGAGCAACTGGCGAACGTCGCGAACGGGCTGCCGCAGGGCGGCCCCAAGGACGATGGCAGCCTGATCGGCCCGCTGATCAGCCAGAAGCAGCTCACCCGCGTCCTGGGCTACCTCGACCAGGGCAAGACCGACGGCGTCGAGGTCGTCACCGGCGGGCACCGGCTGGACCGCAAGGGTTACTTCGTGCGCCCGACCGTGCTCACCAATGTCGCCCCCACCAGCAGGCTGTTCCAGGAGGAGATCTTCGGGCCCGTGGTCGCGGTCATCCCGTTCGACGACGAGGACGAGGCCGTCGCCCTGGCCAACGACAGCACCTACGGGCTGGCCGCGACGGCCTGGACTCGCGACCTTGGTCGCGCACACCGAATTGCCAAGCGGCTGAAGGCCGGAACCGTAGGCCTGAACTGCCAGATGCAGTTCGATCACTCCATGCCCTTCGGCGGCTATAAGCAGTCCGGCTGGGGCTACGAGTCCGGCAAGGCGGGACTCGAGACCTACCTGCAGACGAAAATCGTTTGGGCGCAACTATAGTTGCGGGCCCCGGCGGCAGTCAGGTGAATCGGTTCCCAAAACGTAAGACGTAGTCTAAGCATGAGACTATGACTCAAAATCCGGCGCCCGAGCCTTCCGATCGGTTCGCCCCCAAGGCCCGTGCCGCGTGGCAGTTCTTCCAGCAGATGATCACCGACGTCACCAAGGTCGTGACCGAGGACGCCCAATCCGAGCGGGAACTCCTCGAAGGGCTGCGGGTCATCGCCCGGGTGTCGTCGCTGTGCTCGCAAATGTCCGTCGAGGCCGACCCCGGTCGCCCGGCGTTCTTCGACATGTGCTCGGACACCAGGATGATCGGCGGACCCAATCCCGACGGCAACTACTTCCTGGCGATGATCCGCGGTGATCGGCGCTACCGGATCACCGGCACCCGCGGCGGCACCGCCTACCTCGGATTTCAGATCCTCGCCGGCACCGGCCTGACCCCGCGCCGAATGTCCAATTACGTTGGTGACGCGGACCTGGCGCTGAATTCCGGCGAATTCGCGCTGGTGCTCTCCGCCGAGGAGCCTGCCGATCTCGGTGGCGCGCAGTGGGTGCGGATTCCCGACGACGCGTCGTCGGTCGTCGTCCGCGAATACATCGGTGATCGCGGCTCCGAAGAGCCGGCCACCCTGCGGATCGAGGCACTCGACCCCGGCCCCGTGACCGCGCTGTCCGACGACGAGCTCGCCGAGCAGTTCACCGCGATGGCGTGGTCGCTGATGAAGCTCACCACGCTGCACCGCACCATCAAGCCCGAGCTGCTGGAGAGCCCGAACACGCTGCTGACGGCCGAGGCCGCCGATCTTGGCGCCGCCGACACCACCCCGGACAACCTGTACATGATGGGCACCTTCCGGCTCGATTGCGGCCAGGCGCTGGTGCTCGACATCGAGCCACCCGACACCCGGTACTGGAACGTCACGCTGGAGAGCATCTGGCACGAGTGCCTGGAGCCGCGCCGACGGCACAGTTCGGTGACCAATCGCGCGGTTCGGCCGGACGCGGACGGCCGGGTGCGCATCGCGATCTCCGCGCAGGACTTCGGGTTTGGCCATTGGCTCGACACCGGTGGCCGGCATCGCGGATTCGTCGTCGTGCGCTGGCTGGACAACCCCCGCCCGCCCGACGTCAAGGTTTCGATCCGCGAGCGTCAGGAGTCGGCGTGACGCTGCAGGAGCGGTTCAACCCGGAACGCCTCATCGCCGTGGCCTGTGAGGAAGCCGGCAGCGACGACTTCGGCGAGGAGGGCTGGCGGGACGGGCTGCGGCGTGTCACCGACGGCCTGGTCAACGATGCGCGACTATCGGCGATCGGCGTGGAGATCGCTTACCTCGACATCATCCGCGCCCTGAAGAACCGGCTCGGTGTGATCGCCTGGCGCAAGCAACATCCCGAAATCGCCGGCAAGCCAATCACTTCGCCGATCTTCATCGTCGGCCAACCGCGCACCGGTACCACGATCCTCTACGACCTCCTGGCCCAGGATCCGGACCTCCGCGCCCCGCTGACCTGGGAGGTCGACGCGCCCTGCCCGGTCCCGCAGCCCGAGGCCTATCACACCGATCCGCGCATCGCGCAAACGCAGGCCGGCATCGAACTCTCCGAACAGATCATCCCCGGATTCCTGGCCTTTCACCCGATGGGCGCCCTCGTCGGCCAGGAGTGCGTCCGCATCACCGCCAGCGAATTCACCAGCATGATCTTTTCGGTGCAGTACCGCCTGCCGAGTTACTACCGCTGGCTGCTGTACGACGCGGACCACACCGGCGCCTACCGGTTTCATCGAATCTTCCTGCAGCACCTTCAGTCTGGCGTGCCCGGGCAGTGGCTGCTCAAGTCGCCGGCACACCTGTGGCAGCTCGACAAGCTACTCGCCGAATACCCCGACGCGTTGATCGTGCAGACGCACCGCGATCCGCTCAATGTCATCTCGTCGATCGCCGCACTGACCCACCACTTGCGGAGGATGGGCAGCGACGAGTCGAACATCGCGGAGTGCGCGGCCCAGTCCTATGAAGAAATCGTCGTCGGCCTCGACCGCGGGATGACGCTGCGCGACGGTGGCGCCGTCCCGGCGGGGCGGGTGATCGACGTGCAGTTCGCGGATTTCATGAAGGACCCCTGGAGCACGATCGGGGGCATCTACCAGAAGCTGGGCCGCGAGCTACGACCCGACACCGAGGCGAAGATGCGCGACTTCCTGGCCGCCCATCCTTCGGATGGCGGACGCGGGCGCTACACCTGGTCGGACACCGGCCTGGACGCCGGCGAGGTTCGCGACCGAGTGCGTGCGTATCAGGAGCGCTACGCCGTACCGACCGAGGACCCGCGCTAACCGGCCGCACAAGGATCTCGAAATCCACGCTAGCGTGGGAAAGTTCGAGTAGACCGCACGCCCGCGTCGATCTCGACACGTCAGTCGGCGGGCTCGTAGCGCAGCATCGTGACGTCGTGTTCCGGATAGTCGAAGAACACCGGCCGCACCCGCATCCCGATCCTCAGATCGACCGGATCGACATTCACCATCTCGGTGGAAAACCTTGGCCCCTCGTCCCATTCGACGATGGCGAGCAGCTGCGGAACGGCGTCGGCGAAGTGCGGGCTGACCGGCCTGCGGGCCACGGTGTAGGAGTACAACGTCCCCATGCCCGAGATCTCGCGCCACTCCAGGTCGTCGGCCAGGGTGCGTGGCGCGCGTACCCGGGGGTAGAACACATAGCTCTGCGACGACGGTGAGTACTGGATGACGATGCGGTGCTCGGCCAGCGCATCCCAAAAGGGCGTTGTGGTGGGCGTCTTGACGGGCATCGGACGTTCGAAGTTGATAGCCATCGTGTTTTCTTTCGTTCAGTCGCCCTGGAGGATGAGCGTTGTCTGCTCGGACAGGATTCCGCCGTTGCCGGACACGAAGGCACGGTTGCAATCGGCGACCTGGGCCGCACCCGCACGGCCCATGATCTGGCGGGTGGCGTCGCAGACGTGATGCATTCCGCCCGCCAATCCCGCTTGGCCGAAGCCGAGTTGGCCGCCGGCGGTGTTGAGCGGGAAGTCGCCGCGGAAGGTCAGGTCGTGGTTCGCGACGAAATCCAGGCCCTTGCCCTTCTCGCAGAAACCCGCATCTTCCAGCGAGAGCATCACGGTGATGGTGTAGCAGTCGTAGATCGACACCATGTCCATCTGGTCTCGGGTCAGATCGGTCATGGCGAACGCGGTGTCGGCCGCGGCGGCAATGGGCGTGTTCAGCAGGTCCTCGGCGTAGGTCGGAGTCTTGAACGGCACGTGCTCACCGAAACCCCTGATCCACACCGGACGATGGCGGGCCCGTTTGGCGATGTCGGCGTTGGCGACGACGACGGCGGCGCCACCGACGCAGGGCATGACGATCTCCAGCATGTGCAGCGGGTCGGCGATGACGGGGCTGGCCAGGACGTCGTCGACGGTGAGCGGCTTGTCTTTCCAGATCGCGCCTTCGGTGTGGTTGGCGTTGACCCGCTGGTCGACCACGATCTTGGCCATCGCCCGCTCGTCGTAACCGTAGACCGCCGCGTAGCGCTGGGCCACCTGGCCATACGGTCCGTTCTGGCCCAGGTTGCCGTAGGGGATCTCGAATTCGGCTTGCGGAGAGCCGAACTGGTTGCTCGACGATCCGAAGAACATCGCGTCCACGATGGGTCTGGGCCTCTTCTTGGACGAGGGTGTGATGTATCGGGCGGGCAGTGCGCACAGGACGGCGTCGCAGATGCCGAGTTCGATGGCGGCGGCCGCCCGCCACACCATGGCCGCGGCGGTGGCTCCCCCGAGATCCACCAACTCGGCGAACCTTGCTCCTATTCCCAGGTATTCGGCGATCGTGGAGGGTACGAAAATCTGCGACTCAGCCAGGTGCGAGGCCGCGATGCCGTTGACGACGTCGCCCGGTAGCCCCGCATCCTCGAGTGCGGCGGCGGCGAGTTCCGCCCACTGTTCGAGGACGAACGGCGCGGGCGATGCCTTGTTGAGCCGTTCGGGTGCAAGCTCCACGTACCCGACGATCGCCGCCTCTCCGCGTAATCCCATGTCGTGTCCTCATTCTCGGGGTCTAGGACGTTTTCACTTGCGAGGCAGGCCGAGGATCATCTGGGCGATGATGTTCAGCTGGATCTCCCGGGTGCCGCCGCCGATCAGCTCGGCGGGCAGGTGCAGGTACGGCTGCACGACCGCGGGGTCCGAGTCGGCAACCATCGCCGTCCGCCCGGTCAACTGCAGGGTGGCCCGGAAGGTGCGCCGCAGCAGCACGTTCATCGCCACCTTGGCGATGCTCGACGCCGGGCCGGACGCCTGGCCGTCAAGCAGCCGGATGGTTTCCCGCACGCCGAGGGCCTTGATGGCGTTGGTATATGCGTCGACCTCGCCGAGCGCACGCAGTGCGTCGTCGCGATCCGGTCCGGGTTGCCCCGCGAGCGCCCGCAGCGCGGCCGCCCTGTCGAACTTGACGTAGCCGCTGATGGCCGAACGCTCCTCGGCCATGGTGGCGATCGCGAGGTTCCAACCGTCGGTCGGGTCTGAGAGCAGCATGTCGTCGGGCACGAACACGTCGTTGAGGAAGACCTCGTTGAAATGTGCGTCACCGGTGGCGGTCTTGATCGGCTGGATTTCTATCCCGGGCGATCGCATATCGAGGATGAAGTAGCCGATGCCGCGGTGCTTGCTCGCGGCGGGATCGGTGCGGGCCAGCAGCGCACCGAAGTCCGCCCGGTGCGCCGCCGACGTCCAGATCTTGTGCCCGGTGATGCTCCAGCCGCCGTCGACCTTGGTTGCCCGGGTCGCCAGCGCGGCGAGATCGGAGCCGGCTCCCGGCTCGCTGAACAGCTGGCACCAGGCGATTTCGCCACGCTGGGTCGGTGGGATCAGCTTTTCCTGCAGCGCTTTTGGCGCGGCGCGCAGCACCGACGGCAGGATCCATTCGGCGATGCCCAGCGAGGGCCGGACCAGCGCGCGTCGCTTGTCGAATTCCTCGTCGATGATGAGCTGCTGCAGCGGGCCGGCGCCGACTCCCCACGGCGGCGGCCAGTGCGGCGCGATCAGACCGGCCTCGGCGATCCATGTCCGTTGCGGCCCGGTTTCGAAGTATTCGTAGTCGCCCTGCCGACCCGGCCGGTCGTTGCGCAGATTCACAGCAGCATCGAGGATCTCGGCCACCCGCGAGCGGAACTCCGATTCCGCGTCGCCGAGATTGACCGACACGTCGCGCTGCCGGGTGCGCGTCAGCTCCCCCAGGCGCCGGGCCCAACGATTCGCCGGTCCGATTGACGCGGCCAGGCCCGTGGCCCGCCGCCAATACAGGTGCAGGTCGTGCTCCCAGGTGAAGCCGATGGCGCCGAACATCGTGAGCGAATCGAGCACCAAGTCCGGTATCGGCGAGATCGCGATCACGGCGGCGCCGGCCGCGGCGAGTCGGTGCTGGTCGAGCGATTCGTCGACGGCGCGTACCGCATCCCAGGCCGCCGCGGTCGCCAATTCGCTGTTCACCAACAGCATCGCCGCGTTGTGCTGCAATGCCTGAAAAGTCCCGATCACCTTGCCGAACTGCTCCCGGGTGCGCAGATGCGCCGTGACCACCTCGACGCACCACTGCGCGATACCCGCCGTCGTGCTGGCCACGAGTCCCAGGGCGACGCATGCCGCGCGCTCGGGGTCGATTCCGGTGAGCACATCGCGCTCGCCCATGCAGTACTCGGCAAGCCGCAGGATCCCGACGTCGGCGACGAGGTCGGTGCCGTTGACAGATTCGACTGTCGCCGCGGGGTTTCCGGTGTCTATCAGCGCCCAGACCACGTCGCCGTCCTGACCGCGGGCGCCGACGAGCATCACCCGCGCCGCGCAAGCGCCCATCGTGACGCCCGACGCGCCGGTGACCAGCCATCGCGGGCCGTCGGCGCGCGCGACAAAGTCACCGTTGTCCGGAAGGACGACCGCCGCGGGTACGCCCGAGGCGAGGTCGCGCAGCAGCGCTTCGGCCGTTGGCGCGGTGTCCGCGAGCAGCGCGACGGCTCCCGTCGTCACCGTCGGAAGCAGCGGCCCGGGTAACAGCGCCTTGCCGGCCGACTCCAGGACGCACGCGGCGTCGACCAGCCGCCCGCCCTGGCCGCCGAGGCGTTCGGGCAGGTGCACGGCGTGAAAGCCGTTGGCGACCAGCGCGTCCCACCACCCGGGAAGCCTGCCGGCCGCTAGCGCATCGAACTCGTCGCGCGTCGACGAGATCGGGGCGTGCCGGCCGGCGAACCGCCCGACGGCGTCGCTGAGATCCTGCTGCTCCGGGGTCAGTCCCAGCGTCATGGCTTGATCATGAGGGGAGCCGAGATGTGGCGAACGCGGGCTTCGGCCGCACGGACTGATATCCTTCCGTCTTACAAGACGAACCGTCTCGTCTTGTGGCAGATTACGGGGCGGGTCAGGATATGTAAAGCGCGCTCGATCCTGAGGGACTTTGAGAAGCGAGGATCACCAGATGCCAACCGATCTCGCGCCGCGGCGCCGCAGCGAGAAGTCGCGTACCGCGATCGTCACCGCCACGCGCGAACTGCTTCTCGAGCGCGGATTCGATGGTTTGACCATCGAGGCGGTCGCCGCGCGGGCAGGCGTGGGAAAGCAGACCATCTATCGCTGGTGGCCCAGCCGCCCCGCGCTCGTCGCCGACGTCATGCTCGAAGACGCCGACCGGATCCTGGCCTCGGTGAACCGCACCGACGACTTGGCCGCCGACCTCGTCGGGTGGGTGCGCAAACTCACCGCAAGCCTGATGACGGCCCGCGGCTCGGCCATGCTGCGAACCCTGACCGTCGCGGGCATGGAGCACCGGGAAACGGCCGTCAAACTACGCGCCGGCTTCAGTTCGCCGCTGCACGACAGCGTTCGGAGCCGGCTTCTCGCCGATGGCATCGACGAGGTCACCGCCGACTCGGCCGCGGATGCCATCGTCGGCGGCGTGGTATATCCGATCCTGTCTGGCGCGCAGCCCTATTCGCGGAGGCGAGCCGAACTGACCACCCGGATCATCGTCGAGGCGCTGGCCCGTCGACACTGACAACCCACCGGTTTGGGCCGGGACCGGGAGCACGAATCCGCGACGGTGTCGCCGGTCCTTCGGTCAGTCACGGGTGAGTCGGCGGTGGGTGACCCGGTGCGGGCGGGCGGCTTCGGGACCGAGCCTGGCGATCTTGTTTTGTTCGTATCCGGCGTAATTTCCCTCGAACCAATGCCATTGCGCGGGATGGCTTTCGGTGCCTTCCCAGGCCAGGATGTGGGTGGCGACGCGGTCGAGGAACCAGCGGTCGTGCGCGGTGACGACGACACAACCGGGAAATTCGATAATGGCGTTCTCCAGTGACGCAAGGGTTTCGGTGTCCAGGTCGTTGGTCGGCTCGTCCAGTAGCAGCACGTTGCCCCCCTGTTTCAGGGTGAGCGCCAAGTTGAGTCTGTTGCGTTCCCCACCGGAGAACAGGCGCGCGGGCTTCTGCTGATCGGGGCCCTTGAAGCCGAACGCGGCGATGTACGCACGCGACGGCACCTGTACCGACCCGATATGCAACACGTCGTCGCCGCCCGAGACGACCTCCCACGCGGTCCGGTCGGGATCGATGTGCGCGCGGTTCTGGTCGACGTAGGCGATGCGTACCGTCTCACCGACCCGGATCGTTCCGGTGTCGGGCTCCTCGTTGGCGGTGAGCATCTGGAACAGGGTGGTCTTACCCACACCGTTGGGTCCGATGACGCCAACGATTCCGTTGCGCGGCAAAGAAAACGACAGATCGCTGAACAGTTCGCGGTCACCGAACGCCTTGCTCACATGGTCAACCTCGATCACCAGACTGCCCAGTCGTGGGCCAGGCGGAATATGGATCTCGTCGAAGTCCAGTCGCCGGGTATTGGCCGCCTCCGCCGCCATCTCCTCGTAGCGACGCAGCCTCGCGCTGCTCTTCGCCTGGCGCGCCGTGGATCCGGAGCGAATCCATTCCAGCTCGCGCTGCAACTGCCGCAGTCGCCTGGCGTCCTTGCGGCCCTCCACCCGCAGGCGCGCGGCCTTGGTGTCCAGGTATGTGGCGTAGTTGCCCTGGTACGGGTAGGCGTGGCCCCGATCGAGCTCGAGAATCCACCCCGCGACATTGTCCAGGAAATAACGGTCGTGCGTGACCGCCACGACCGTTCCCGGATAGCCGGCCAGATGCTGCTCGAGCCATTGCACGCTTTCGGCGTCGAGATGATTGGTCGGCTCATCGAGCAGCAACAGGTCCGGTTGCTGTAACAGCAGGCGGCACAACGCTACCCGGCGCCGCTCCCCGCCGGACAGGTCCTTGACGTCGGTGTCGGGTGGTGGGCAGCGTAACGCATCCATCGCCTGCTCCAGACGAGCGTCGAGATCCCATCCATCCCGGAGGTCCAATTGTTCTTGCAGTGCCCCCATTTCGGCCATCAACTCGTCGCCGGCCGCGTCGGCCAGACGAGTGGTGATCTCGCCGTAGCGGGCGAGCAAGGCCTCCGTATCGGCGACGGCCGCACGAATATTGCCCAGCACGGTGCGAGTCTCGTCCAACGCCGGCTCCTGTGCTAGCAGCCCGACGGACACGTCCGGCGCCAGCCGCGCGTCCCCGTTCGATGGCCGCTCAAGTCCGGCCATAAGCCGCAGCAGCGTCGACTTTCCGGCGCCGTTGGGGCCAACCACTCCGATCTTGGCGCCCGGCAAAAACGACAACGTGACGTCGTCCAGGATCACCTTCTCGCCGCGCACCACACGCGCCCGGCTCAGCTGATAAATCCACTGCACAACGGCCTCGCTCTACGGATTGATGCTCGTCCGCAGGGACCATCGGCGGCCGCCCAATCATGTGGGCCGCGGTTGGGTGGCGAGTCCCACCGCCAACAACGTTTCAAGCCTAGCCGGTCACAACGCGCTTCTGCTACTGTCAAAAGCAGTCGCGATACATGGCTTCGCGGCCGGCGATGAAGCTCCGCCGCCTTTCGCGCCGTCCGGCGCTGATGGCTTCTACCCCGCACCACGCGCTGTTCGCGGACGCGTGTCTTCGTTGAAGCGAGGGAGGAGCCATGGATATTCGCAATTCCCCTGATGTCGAGGTGATCAGAGACGCCGAACGCATCCTCTATCGAGAGAAGTGGCGGGTCTGTGAGGAATGCGCCGCGCAGCGACTGGCACAGACGTCGTCGCTGAAATGGACGTGCCTGTTTCCGGGCAGCCCGGTCATCATGGTGGTCGCCGTCGACGGCGTCGTGGTGGGCCGGATCAGGCGCGACGCCGACCGATGGATAGCCACCGGGACCGGGCAGCGGGGCCCGGTCGCCGACTGTGGCACCTTCCGTGCCGCCGCCCTGGCCCTGGCATCGGAGGCCCAGCCCTGTGACATCCCTCGGCAAGACCGGCACCAGCGGGCGCGCCGCCGCTAACCTGCCCGTCATCGAAGCTGTGGCATTCAGGTTGTACGACAAGAGGATTGGGGTCGGTGATGTACGTACTGACCGTCACGAATTTCGGGGACACTTGCTCGGGCCGCTCGGACACGGTCTCGGTCTCGGTCTACGACAGCTACCAGGCCGCGCGTGCGGCGGCCGGCGGTGCCGCCGCCGTCGACGATCTGACGGTTGATACGCGGCACTGGTCGAGGGCGGGCGCGGATGTGACCGCGGCGAAAGGCGTGTTCGTCGACGGTGATGGGGTGGCGCTGTTTGGATTCCGGATCACGCATGAGTCCTGACCGGGCGCCGCTGGGCACTGTCGGGCGATGCTGATCGCGCCCTCGCCACCGGTGAGTATTCAGACACACGACGCGTGGGTCGAGTTCCCGATCTTCGACGCCAAGACACGGTCGCTGAAGAAGACATTTCTGGGCAAAGCCGGTGGCGCCGTGGGACTCACCGCCGCCAATGTGCCGGTTATCGAAGCGCTGCGCGGCATCACGCTCTCGCTGAGCATCGGCGACCGGGTCGGACTGGTCGGGCGCAACGGGGCCGGCAAGTCGACGCTGCTGCGACTGCTGTCGGGCATCTACGAACCCACCCGCGGCTCGGCAACGGTGCGAGGCCGCATCGCACCGATTTTCGATCTCGGCGTCGGCATGGACCCCGAGATCTCCGGCTACGACAACATCATCATCCGAGGATTGTTCCTCGGCGAAACCCGCCAGACCATGCGCTCCAAGGTCGATGAAATCGCGGAGTTCACCGAACTCGGCGACTACCTGTCGATGCCGCTGCGCACCTACTCCACCGGCATGCGGATGCGGCTGGCTCTCGGAGTGGTCACCAGCGTCGACCCGGAAATCCTGCTCCTCGACGAAGCGATCGGCTCCGTCGACACGGACTTCCTGCGCAAAGCGCTCACCCGCCTGCAGAAGCTGGTGGAACGCTCGGGCATCCTGGTGTTCGCCAGCCACTCCAACGACTTCCTCGCGCGGCTCTGTAAGACCGCGATCTGGATCGACCGCGGCGAAATCAAGATGACCGGCAGCGTCGAGGACGTGATAGGAACCTACGAGGGCGCGGAAGCCACCCGCCATGTGGCCCGCATCGTGACGGAGGCGGCCCCGAATGGCTAGCTTCGTCGGCGTAGCAGTCGAAGTTCGTCGTGCAGTATGTGGTGGGCTGAGGGAAGATTTCGTCATGAGCGCCACACAACGCCGTCGCGTAGCTGCCGGTGCGGGGCCCTCGGCCGGCCAGATCGACGCCGTGCTGCGGGCATCGCGGGCACTCGTAGGTATTGCCGCCGGATCGATCGCTGAGGTGGACGGAGACGTGACCGTGCCGCAATTGCGGGTCCTGGTCATGGTGGCGACGGAGGGTCCGCTGAACCTGGCGGCGGTGGCCGCCGGTCTAGGTGTCAATGCGTCGAATGCCAGCCGCATCTGTGATCGCCTGATTCGGGCTGGTTTGCTTGACCGCCGGGACTTACCGGACGACCGGCGCCACATCAGGTTGAGTCTCACCGACGCGGGGAGCCGGCTGGTCAACAAGATGATGAAACATCGGCGCACCGCGATCGCCCGGGTGCTGCGTGACATGGCCCCCGACGATCGCGAACTGCTGGCGACGGCCCTCGACCGATTTGCGACGGCGGCAGGTGAGCCACTCGGCGACGACGCGGTCATGCTGATCTGGCCTGGCGGTCGATAGTCGGTCGCCTGCCCCGGGGCGGGGCTTTCCGACAAATCTTCTCCGAGACTCCATGCCGAGTTATACTTGCGTTTACGCAAACATTGCGTAAAGGTAAACAAGTTGGGGAGGCGGCATGCGTCGCTCCATATTGTTGGGCACCCGCATGGCAGCTGCCGCTCTGTGCGTGGCTTCATCAACCGCGATCGTCGCGCCGGTGTATGCCGCTCCAAGCACTCCCGGCAAGGAGGTCGCTTATCTGCGCACACTGGAACGCTTCGGGCTCCACCTAAGTCATGATGACACTTTCGCCCAGGGAGTGGCCGTTTGTCTGGTCTCCGAGGAGTCCGGGCGGACTCGCACCGACGTCATCGCGCAGGTCATGGGGATGCATCCCGAATGGAATCGGATCGACGCCCAGCACTTCGTCGGTGCCGCCGAGGAACGGTACTGCCCCGACAAGCTGTCGCCCGGTGCGCACTATCCCGTTTGCAGCCCGGATGAGACGTCGGCCGCCCCCTTCCGGACCGCGGATCTTCGTGAGGGCGGCCCACGGCCATGAAGCGACAGATCACCCGGGGATTACGAAACCGCTGCTGGCCCAGCGGATCGCAGCGAAACGCGCCATATGAGGTGTCGCGATGAGTGAACGACTGACCGCCGAGGTCAGGCAATTGGAAAACCGGTTGCGTCAACAGCTTAACCAGCCGCATTGCGCATCTCTAAGCCTGCGTGACGGTGTGGCGATTGTCGACCTGCTCGCCAAGATAGCCGCCGAGCTGGAGATACTGGAAGGCAAGCCGGACGGGCTGCTGGCATGGTGAGCAGCGAGGAACTCATGGCGAGGGGCCCTTGAAATGCCTTATTGGACATGTGTTCTCGCCTTGCGCGAAATGACCTTGGGGACTGCCGGCGGCGTTCCGCGAATTCGGCGCGTCCCGTATCCTGCTCTTATCATGGCGTGTCACAGCAGGATTCGCCGATAACTCGGCGCAATGTGTTGCGCTGACGCCGAACTGGCCGTTAACATCCCTGACAAGGCGATGAA
This sequence comes from Mycobacterium heidelbergense, assembly GCF_010730745.1. Classification (NCBI taxonomy): domain Bacteria; kingdom Bacillati; phylum Actinomycetota; class Actinomycetes; order Mycobacteriales; family Mycobacteriaceae; genus Mycobacterium; species Mycobacterium heidelbergense. Next base: position 2,014,312 of record NZ_AP022615.1, read on the forward strand.
GCTCGCCTTAACCGCCGAACCGGCTGATGGCTTCTACCCGTGGATGAGTCGGGTAGAAGGCGGTATGCGACAGTGGCATGGAGCCCAATCACCGGTGAGGTGATCGTTGGCCGTTTGCGGCCTAAGCACACGCAGTTGCGTCATGCGTCGCGGCATGAGCCTGCCGGTGCCGGAGTTTTGGCAGACACTCCAATACGCTTGCCGCACCTTCTCAATCACGCCTTCGCGCATGAGCCGAGCGCCGAGAACACGGCCGCCGCCGCGCCGGCCACCGGCGCGGCCGTCATTTGAGGGAGGGGTGCCGGTGCTGGATTTCGGAGCGTTACCCCCGGAGATCAATTCGGGCAGAATGTATTCCGGCCCCGGGTCGGGACCAATGGTGGCGGCCGCGACGGCCTGGGACGCGCTGGCTTCAGAGCTGTCTTCGGCCGCCGCAGGGTTCGGGTCCGTGATCGCGGAACTGACTGGCGGCCAATGGCTCGGTCCGGCATCGGTGTCGATGGTGAGGGCGGCGGCGCCGTATCTGGCGTGGCTACACGACACTGCGGCCCAGGCCGACCAGGCGGCCGCGCAGGCCAAGTTAGCCGCGGCGGCCTATGAGCTCGCGTTCGTGATGACGGTGCCGCCGCCGGTGATCGCCACTAACCGCAGTCTGTTGATGGCGTTGGTCGCGACGAACTTCTTCGGGCAGAACACTCCGGCGATCGCGATGACCGAGGCGCACTACACCGAGATGTGGATCCAGGACGCCGCCGCGATGTACGGATACGCCGGATCCTCGGCCACCGCAAGCAGGTTGACCCCATTCACCCGGCCACAGTCCGCCGCCGCATCGTCGGACCCGCCGTCGGCTTCGACCGCGCTGAGCGTTGGGCTGTCGGCCACGAAGTTTGTCAACGCGGCCGTTTCAAGCAGCAGCGCCGCGACGTCGGGGCATGGCATCTTCATCGCCGATGAGCGGCTCGCGTTTCAGGCCGCACGAGATCTGGACTCGCCGCCCGGGCCCGGCGGGGTTCTCGCGTCGGCGGCGCCCTTCCGGCTGGGCGGGCCAGACATCTCAGCGGCGATGGGCCGAGCTTCGCCGGTCGGATCGTTGTCAGCCCCACCCAGCTGGGCCGCCGCCGCTCCGGAAATCCGGCCGGTCGCGCTGGCATCACCCGATTCCGGAGGCGGCGTCGCCGCCGCCTCCGGTGATGCCCCGGCGGTCCCGGGTAACGCATTTAGCCAGACGGTCCTAGGAACCCTTTCCCGGAACGGTTTCGACGCGCGTCATCCGAAGAGTCGTCCAATCATTGTGCGTTCGCCGGCGGCCGGATAGGGCAGAAGGGAAGATCTCGGTGCGCAGAATCAACTCAATTTTACGGGCCGCGGTGGCGGCCAGCTGCACCAACCGACCGACACCAACGGAAACAACTCGGACTGAGAAAGGGGCTTGTTGACATGGACTTTGGAGCGTTCCCGCCGGAAATCAACTCGGCCAGAATGTATTCCGGCCCCGGATCGGGCCCCATGCTGGCCGCCGCCGAGGCCTGGGAGATGCTCGCCAGCGAGCTGAATTCATCCGCGGCCGCCTACCGGTCGGTTGTCGCCGGCCTGACCGTTGGCGGATGGCAGGGTCCGTCGTCGATCATGATGGCGGATGCGGTCGCGCCGTACCTGGCGTGGATGCACGGCACCGCCGCAGAAGCCGAGCACACCGCCGCCCGGGCTAAAGCGGCCGCAGCCGCCTACCAATCGACCTATGCGATAACGGTGCCCCCGCCACTTATCGCGGCCAACCGCAGCCAATTGGCATCGCTCGTCGCAAGCAACTTTTTCGGGCAGAACACCCCGGCGATCGCCGCCACCGAAGCCGCTTACGACGAGATGTGGGCCCAGGATGCCGCGGCCATGTACGGCTATGCCGCCTCGTCGGCAGCCGCGACACGGCTGACGCCGTTCAGCCACCCACCGCAAACCACCAACCCCGCTGGGCCGGCGGCACAGACCGCGGCCGCGAGCCAGGCGCCGACCACAGCCGGTCCACACCTACTCACCCAGTTACCCAATGCCTTGCAGCAACTCGCGGAACCCTCCGCGGCCGCCACCGCGGCGTCCCCGCTGTCGGCCACCGACGTCTTCAACGACACGGTGAGTTCCGCGAGCGGAGCCGCCTCCATTAGCAGCTCCTCGTTTGGTGGGGCCTCGATAGCAACGACGAATCACGCAATTGCGATCAGCGCCACACGCGATGTCGCTCAGGGGATAGGACCGTTCTTCGCGGGGTCGACCGGCCCACCGCCACCCGCGGCCCCTGGAAGCCTGGGCGGGCCGGCGGTTTCGGCGGTGCTGGGCCGGGCCAGCTTGGTCGGAACGTTGTCGGTGCCTCAAACCTGGGCCGCCACGGCCACTCCGCCGGTTAACCCCGCGGCGCTCACCTTGCCAAGCCCAGCTCCCGGGGCGGCTGCCGCGGCCTCCAACGGAATGGCGCCGGGCATGTTCGGAGAGGCACTCCTGGGCACGCTGGCCGGACGCGGTGTCAGCAACGTCGCCGCCAAGCTGCGCGCCACCAGCGTCGTACCCCGCTCACCGGCAGCCGGATGACACGAGCGGGGTGGCATCGGCACCGGGCGATGAACCTTCGGGTGGCTGCATTAATCCCTTCCGCACAAGGCACATTGCGCGGATAACACCGTTTCGGAACAGCTCCGCCGGGTAGAAGCCACCGGCGCCGTCGGTCGGGTCGACGGACCCGGAACTGCGTGCTTGGCAAAATACCCACGTTCGGGTGTTCACCGCCGGGGTATCTGTGTAAAGTTCGTGTAGATGCAGTAAGCGATGAAGCTCGCTAATGCACCGTTATCCGGTTGAAGTGGCCGGTTAGATGGCGCTGATGGCTTCTACCCGTGGGTCGTCGACATTCACGACCCCTGCCGAGAGGGTAGGAGCTGGCCATGGGCTGCGCCGTGCTTTTGCAGAGCCTGCAGAGCGTGGTGGTGATCGCGCTGGCCCCGCTGTACTCCGGGGCGTTGGCACGTGCCGAGGCGATCGTTGCGTCCAAGCGGGGCCCGAGCGTCGTGCAACCTTATCGCGACCTCGCGAAATGGCTCCGCAAGTCCAGCGCGATCAGCGATCAGGCTTCATGGGTCTTCCGCGGGGCGCCGTTCGTGGCGTTCGCGTGTTACCTGACCGTGTCGGCGATCGTTCCGATCATCACGAATGAGCCTTTGCCGCTTGCCTTCCTGGCCGATCTCATCGGCGGCGCGTTTGTGCTCACACTGGCATCGTTTGTGGTCTCACTGTCGGGCCTGGACACCGCCAGCCCGCTGGGCGGTTTGGGGGCGAGTCGAGCGAGCTGGATTGGCAGCCTCGCCGAGCCGGCACTCATCCTCGTCTTCTTCACTGTCGGAGCCGTATCGGCCTCGGACAACCCCTATTTGATGAATCACGCGGTGGCGGACTCGCCGTATGTCCTGGTGATGCCCACACACCTGCTGGGTACCGTGGCGTTCTTTCTACTTGTGCTGGTGGAAAACGGCCGCATCCCGATCGATAGTCCCACGGGCTCGATCGAGATCTCGATGATCGAGGAAGGCCGCACCCTCGAGTACTCAGGCCGGTCATATGCCCTGGTCAAGTGGGGAAGCTGGATGAAGCTTTTTCTCCTGTCATCGATATTCATGAACGTGTTCGTAATGCCTTGGGGACTCGGCAGTTCGGGCAGTATCGGCGGCGGCCTGTTGGCGATCCCGGTGTTGCTGGCCAAGCTGGCGATTTGCGGCCTGGTGATCGTCATCATCGATACGTCGTTTGCGAAGTTGCGATTCTTCCGGATCGCCGAATTTCTAGGCGCCTCATTTCTTCTGGCCTTGGTCGGTATCGCAACCTCATACGTGATCGGAGCATGAGCGTGGAGAGTCTGACCGCAACCTCGGATACGGGCTTGCTGCTTGACTTGTGTAGCGTGTTGATGCTGCTGTGCGCCTTTGCGTGCCTCGGCTCGAAGCTATTCAACCGGTACCTCACCTATTACGGCGCGCAGTCATGGCTGCTCGCGCTCGCTTGCGGCGTGGTGGCCTACGACTTCGGTCGCATCGAACTGTGGGTGCTGGCCGTCATCACCTTGGCCGTCAAGGGAATTGGGATCCCAGTAGCCGCGCGACGGCTACTCATCGAGCGGTTGGAACTCAAGCGCGACGTCGCGATGTCTACGGGACTATCGACGGCAATCATCCTCGGCGGTGCGCTGACCGCCTTCTCGTACTTGGTTATTCGACCACAGCTGTTACCCAAGGGGTTGGTGGCTTCCGCGGTGGTCCCGCTGTCGACCGCGATGATCCTCCTCGGCTGTGAAGTCATGGTTGTTCGCCGCCACACGGTCGCGCAGCTGATCGGCTGGCTGCTGGTCGAGAACGGGGTGTTCCTGGGCGCCATCACGTTGGTGGCCACATTCCCGTTCATCGTTGAGGCGGGGGTGTTCCTCGACATCGTCGCCGGTGTGCTCATCATGGTGGTTTTCGTCTCGGGTCTGACTCGCCAGCTCGCCGAGGCGAGTTCGGCCGAGCTGCGGGAGTTGCGGGGATGATGACACTCGTAATCGTCTTGGCCGTGCTGCCTCTGGCGACCACACTCGCGGCGATCGCCGGCGCGAATGCACGGCTGGCCGGCTATGCCGCCGTTGCCGCGGCCTGTGGGTCGCTCGCACTGTCGATCCGGCTGGTTTTCTGGATCGGCGACCACCATGTGCTGTCGGCCCTATCGGGCTTCATCTACGTCGACGGACTGAGCGCGTTCTTTTTGTTCACCGTGGCCGTGGTGGTCTTGCTTTCCTCACTCGGTTCGGCGGCCTATCTTCGGGCGCAAGAAAGTTCGGGGCACCTGAACTCCCTCCAGGTGCGTATCTACTTCGGGTTCTTTGGTGCGTTCGCGGCGCTGATGCTGGCGTCGCTGGGCACCGGCAATCTCGGGATGCTGTTCGTGCTGATCGAGGCGAGCACGCTGGCCAGCGCCGCGCTGGTGGGCTTGGAGGCGCAGTCAAGGTCGCTGGAGGCGGCGTGGAAGTACATCATCATCTCCTCGCTCGGCGTCACCATCGCGCTCGTTGGCACCATGTTCCTTTTCTATTCGGGCACGGGCCTGCCGCTGACCGACAACCTGAGGTTGACCTGGCCCTACTTGTTCCAGCACGCATCCGAATTGGCCCACCCCGCAGTAAAGCTGGCGTTCCTGCTCGCAGTGGTCGGCTACGGCACCAAGGTGGGACTGGCGCCGATGCACACGTGGCTGCCCGACGCACACTCGGAGGCGCCGAGCCCGACCAGCGCAATGCTTTCGGCGGCGTTGCTGAACACCGGGATGTACGCGATCATCCGCTTTCTGGCCATCGCGCGCATCGGCCTCGGTACGCACTACGTACAGGTGGTGATGCTTTCGTTCGGGTTCGCATCGGTCCTTGTAGGGGCGCTATTCCTGGTTACCACAACGAATTTCAAGCGCCTGTTCGCGTATTCATCGGTCGAGCACATGGGCATCATCGCGATCGCCCTCGGATTCGGCGGGCAACTCGGGCTCTACGGCGCGATGCTGCACACGCTCAACCATGCGATCGGCAAGGCGGTGTTGTTCCTCGCCAGCGGCGACGTCGTGCTCGCGTACCGCACCCGCGAGGCGCGGAAAGTCCACGGCCTGCTCACCACCCTCCCACTCAGCGGGACGGTGCTGATGCTTGCCACCTTCTCCATCCTCGGTTCGCCCCCGTTCGGGCTGTTTCTCTCGGAATTGACCATCGTGCGTGCGGGTTTCGCGGACGGCGGCTTGTGGTTGCCATTGGCGCTATTGCTACTTCTGGTGATCGCCTTCGTCGCATTCGCACGCCGGACCATGCCGATGATCGTCGGAGAACCGAGAGAACAATCCGGGGTTCGGCAACCCTATGCGACTGGTGAGCAGCGACTGCTCGCGGCGCTGCCCATCGTCGCCGGCATCGGCGCCTCGCTGGTGCTGGGCCTGTGGATTCCCACCGGATTGCACACCATGATCCTTCGATCGATCGGAGCGCTGACGTGAGCGCGACCGACGCCGGCACCTGGCAAGCCGCGCTGCCCGATCTCACACACGTAGTCCAAGAGGATCATGTTGTTCGCGTTACCGTCCCGATTGACGGGCTGCAGGACACCGTGCAAAAGCTCACCGCCAGCGCCCGCCTCGCCGACATGTTCGCAGACCAGGAAACCGGTCCGGATTCGGTCCTCCGGTTGATGTGGGCGTTGGATACCGATGCGCATCGTTACCTCCTGACCGAAACACTCTGTGCTACGGCTGAATACCCGTCGCTGTCCGTCGTCGAACCCGCCGCGTTCATCGAGGAATGCGAGATCTACGAGCAGTATGGGCTGCGCCCGGCCGGCGCCGGCCCGCTGAACCGCCTTGCGCTTCCACCCCATGCACAAGCCGACCTCCCGCGCCTGGGCCGACCGCCGATCCGTGAACCCGCCGACGTCCGCGCCCCCCACGCGGTCGGCGGAGCAGCGTTCGAATTTCCCGTCGGACCGGTGCGCGGGGCGGGCCTGGAGTCGCTCTACTACGGCCTCGTCACCAGCGGCGAGGAAGTGGTCGACCTCTACCTGTTCAGCTGGCACAAATATCGAGGCATCGAATGGCGTCTCGGGGGAATGCATCCCCGGCAAGCGCTATTCCTGGTTGAACGGGCAGAGGGCCTGTCAGCGGTCGCGCATGCCTGGGCGTTCGCCGCTGCGGTCGAGACAGCTCTTGGCGTCGCGGTCTCGTCCGCGGCGAGCCGAATACGTGGCGCGGCGTTGGAACTCGAGCGGATCTATAACCACGTGGCCGCGATCGCGGCGTTGTGCCAATCGACGGGTCTTTCCGTCGGGCAGGCGGCCACCGAAATCGTCCTCGAACGGCTCTTGCGGTTGAACGCACGATTCTTCGGACACCGGTACCTGTTCGGTGTCATCGACATCGGAGGGGTGACTCGCGCAGTCGATTTGATAGGACTCGGCTCCGAAATCGACTCGATATGTGCCGATTTGCGGCGCGTCACCGACGCGTTGAACAGCACCAATTCCTTCCTTGATCGTTTGGAGGCCACCGGCGTCATCACCACGACCCAGGCGCGTTCGCTCGGCCTCGTCGGCCCGGTGGCGCGTGCGAGCGGCGTCGCGATCGATACGCGCCACGATCATCGGCGGGCACCGCTTGATGACCATCTCGTCCGCGTCGCGGCCGCCAACGGCGGCGACGTGCGGGCCCGATACCAAGTGTTCCTAGCCGAAATCGAGGAGTCTTCGCGGCTCATCGATGAATTCGCCTTTTCCGCCTCCCGGTTCGGTAGGCCTCCACCGCTGCTTCCGCGGCGGGCCGGATCCGGACTCGGCTGGGCAGAGTCGTCGCGGGGTGAGGCCCTGGCGTGGGTCGAGCTCGACTCCGACGGGCGGATTCGCCGATGCAGGCTGCGGCCTGCGGCCGTGCGCAATTGGCGCGCCTTCGGCGATGCGGCGCGTTCGCAGAACGTATTTACCGATATTCCGATCATCGAAGCCAGCTTCTGGCTCACCGCGGCCGGGAGGGCTGGCTGATGGCGCTGTGGTTTCTTCGCGGATTGCGCCAAGGCGTCATCACGACTCATTATCCGAGGGGCGGGCCGGAACCCTGGACACGTGATCTGCCCACTCCGCCGATGTTTGACGCATCGCTGATGGATGCCGACGTGGCTGACCGGCTGGTCGCGATCTGCCCCAGTTCCGCGCTGCGACGCGACGATCACGTGTTGGTCTACGACGTCGGCGCCTGCACCGCCTGCGGCCGCTGTCTGGCCGCGGCGCCCGATGCGCTGCGGCCCAGCGGCGTTTTCGAGCTGGCCGCCACCTTCCGCGACCAGCTGATCAAGCGCATCAGGTTGCGTGAATCGCCGACGCCGGAGGGAATCTCGTGAGGGAAGCGATGGCCATGTCGCCCGGCGACGCGCGGAGCCTCTGCGGTTACCGCGGCGGGATCCAAGCGGCTTTCGGCGGAGGGCCATGACGTGATATTCGGCTTGGCACTGAGGAATTGCTAACTTCCGGCAGCAACTATAGGAGCGATCGATGCTTTACGAGTTCTGGCAGAACTTCACCCACAACTTGTTCAAGCCGCTGCTGTTGTTCTTCTACTTCGGGTTCCTGATCCCGATCCTGAAGGTGCGCGTCGAATTCCCGTACGTGATCTACCAGGGTCTCACCATGTACCTGCTGCTGGCCATCGGCTGGCACGGCGGCGAAGAGCTCGCCGAGACCAACCCGTCGAACATCGGACGCATCGCCGGATTCATGGTGGTGGGCTTCGCCCTGAATTTCCTCATCGGTATCGTCGCCTATTTCTTCCTCAACCACATGACCGCAATGCGGCGCATCGACCGGGCGACGGTCGCCGGCTATTACGGATCGGACTCCGCGGGGACCTTTGCCACCTGCGTGGCCGTGCTCACCAGCATCGGCGTGGCCTTCGACGCCTATATGCCGGTCATGCTGGCCGTCATGGAGATTCCCGGCTGCCTGGTGGCACTGTATTTGGCGGCTCGACTGCGCACCCGGGGAATGGACGCGGCAGGGAACATGCCGGGCGAGGTCGGCTATACCGCGCCGGCAACCGCCGGGGAGGGGCCCGGTACTGCCGTGCGGCCCGCTCACGGCCAAAGCCTGGACGCCCGGCACGAGCTTGAGGTCGGGCGCGAGCGGGACATCTCCCTGGAAAGACGCGAGCATCCCGAGGAGTCTCCAGGCGGAGATGACGCGACGCGCCACACCACCAAAGCCATGCTCAGGGAGGTCTTCCTCAATCCTGGGCTCGGTCTGCTGATCGGCGCCGTCATCGTCGGCTTCATCAGTGGCCTGCAGGGCCAGAAGGTCGTTCACGACGACGACACCTTCTTCGTGTCGGCATTCCAGGGCGCGCTCTGCCTGTTCTTGCTCGAGATGGGCATGACGGCTTCCCGCAAGTTGCGGGACTTGCGATCGGCGGGCCTCGGTTTCATCTTCTTCGGCCTGCTGGCACCGAATATCTTTGCGACACTGGGGATCGTCGTCGCACACACCTATGCGTACGTCACCCATAGTGCGTTCAGGCCCGGAACTTACGTGCTGTTCGCGGTGCTGTGCGGCGCGGCGTCCTACATCGCCGTCCCGGCTGTCCAGCGGCTGGCGATCCCCGAGGCCAGCCCGAGCCTGCCCCTGGCCGCCTCACTGGGTTTGACGTTTTCCTACAACGTCACCATCGGCATTCCGCTCTATATCGAGATAGCCCGGATCGTGGGCCAGTACTTTCCGTGACGCAAACCGTAAAGGCAGGAGGGGCTTCTCATGATCGAAGCGACAGGCGCGGCACCACCGGACCCGATGACGGACGAAGACACCGGGCCGGCCGCGGAGGAGCTGCGCCACAGCGTTCGCGAGATGTTCCGGCGCAGCTTGCATATCCGCACCGTCGACACGGGCTCTTGCGCGGTGTGCGAACAGGAAATTCGGCTGCTCACCGCGCCGCACTACGATCTGCACCGCCTGGGATTCTTTTTCACCCCGGCCCCGCGTCACGCCGACATCCTCATGGTGACCGGGCCGGCCGTGCGAGCGTTCGACGTGGCGTTGCGCAAGGCCTACGACGCCATGCCCGAACCCAAGCTCGTGATGGCCGTCGGCGCGTGCGCGCTGGGCGGGGTATATCCCGAAGACCCGATCGTGCACGGTGCGCTCGACGCCGTGTTGCCCGTCGACGTGTATGTGCCCGGCTGCCCGCCCAGTCCGATGGCGCTGCTACAGGGGCTCCTGGTCGCGGTGGATCGGCTGGCCGAGAAAGTGTCCGCGCTGTCGTTCACAGACGAAGGTGGTTCGCCGTGACCGACTTGGTCCTGCTCGAAAGCGCCGCGTTGCTGTGGGTGGCCGCCGCGGTGGCTGCGTTCATTTCGATGCGTGGCTCGAAATGGATTCCGCCCGCCCTGGGCGGTGTGGGCGGCTTGGCCGCGCTCGTCGGTGGGATCGAGCTGTTGCTCGCGGACGCCGGTCCGGTGTCGAAGACGGTGGGCGGCAACGACGTAGTCGGCGCTATAACGCTTCGGCTGACGCCGCTCGCGGGCGTCTTTGTCGCGGTGCTGGGCGCCGTATCGATCGGAATCGCCTGCTATGCACCGCGATACCACGCCAGGGGGCGGGGGACGTCACTGTACCTGGCGGCCTACCATCTCGCGCTGCTGGCCACGCTCACCGTGCTGATCGCCGGGACGGTTGTCGTATTTCTCGTGGCGTGGGAGTCGATGGCCTTGTTGTGCTATCTCATGATCTTGCGCCATCAACGCCGCGACGGGGTCGCCGTGGGCGCATTCTGGTTCCTTGCGCTGTCCGAGATCGGCTTTGGATTGATTATTGCGGCCTTCGTACTTCTTGCCGCCCACGCGGGCAGCACGGATTTCGCCGTCATCGCGGCCCGGTCCGGGCGCATCTCGCACGGGACCCGCGACGCGATCTTCCTGTTGGCACTGACGGGTTTTGGATTCAAGGCCGGTCTGGTGCCGCTGCATGTGTGGCTGCCCGAAGCGCACCCCGTGGCCCCCGCCGACGGTTCCGGCTTCTTGTCCGGGATGGTGGTCAAGCTGGGCGTCTACGGCATCCTGCTGTTCACCGCCGAGCTGCTGAAAACGGGCCCGGCATGGTGGGGCCTGGTCACCATGGGGATAGGTGCCCTCACCGCGGTGCTTGGCATCCTCTACGCGCTTACCGAGCGCGATATCAAGAAGTTTCTCGCCTATTCGACGATCGAGAACGTGGGAGTTATTGCTATCGCCATTGGAGCCGGGATGACCTTCACCTCGTACGGCCAACCCATGTTGGGCGCGTTCCTGCTGCTGGCCGCGTTGTATCACGTTGCTAACCATGGGCTTTACAAGACGCTACTGTTCTTGGAGGCCGGGGTGATCGAGCATGCCACCGGCACTCGCGACATGGATCGGCTCGGCGGCCTGATTCACCGGCTGCCACGCACCGCGGTGATCAGCATGATCGGCACCCTCGGAATCGCAACGCTACCGCCGCTGAACGGATTCGTGTCGGAATGGCTGATCTTCCAGGGGCTGTTTCAGGGTTTCCGCATACCGAGCCACTTGGTAGGCATCCTGATCGTCGTGGCCGCCGCCTGTCTGGGGCTCACCGGAGGCCTGGCCGTGTGCGCCTTTGTCCGCGCGTACGGCATCCCCTTCCTGGGTATGCCACGCACCAAAGACGCCGCCGGCGCCGAGGAATCGGGGCAGCCCGTGTTCGGGGCGGGATTTTTGGCTGCGGGCTGTGTCGCGCTCGGTGTCGGCGCGCCGCTGGTGATCGCGGCGATCGGGCGTGCTGTCCACACCGTTACCGCGGTAGATCTACTGCCGCGGGTGTTGATCGATAAATTGACCATTATTCCGGCGAACACAGACTTTTCGGCGTTCTCCCCCACCTACCTTGCGGCGTTCCTGGTGCTTGTCTTGATCGTTCCGGTGGTCATCCACGCGGTCGGACGCCCCAAAGCGCCCAGCCGTCGGACACCGGTATGGGACGGTGGGATCGTTGCGTTCAAGCCCCGAATGCAGTACTCGGCCATGACATTTGCCGCACCCGTGCGGGTGACCTTCGATCGCCTCTATCAACCGACGGTCACCGTGGGGCGGGCGTCCGACGAACCGGCCGGGCGTTCCGGGCCGGTGCACTACGAAGCCGAGGTCACACCGCTGTTCCAGCGATACTTGTATCGTCCGATCGCGGGCGCCGTGCAATACTGCGCGCGTCTTGTCACTCCCATCCAATCGGGCGATGTCAACTTGTACCTGCTCTACGTATTTCTCGTCGTCCTCCTGGCTTACCTGCTCGGTGCGCTGGACGGCCGGTGATGGTGGGCCCCGGCGCTGCCCGTGGTGCCGCGTTAGATCTGATCGGCGCCACCGCCACGGCGATGTTGTGTTAAATTTGGATCCGAACGTAATAAGCGATGGGGCTCGCTCTACGCACTGTTGTCCGGTTGATCCGGCCTAGACGGTGCTAATGGCTTCTACCCGTGGGTTGTCGACGCACGCGACCCACCGTGACAGGGTAGGAGCTGGTCATGCGGACCGCTGCATTCTCGCGGATCTTGCGCCGTCTCGTGCCGGATTCCGGCGCGCGGGCTCGTTCCAAGCCTCTACGTCTTCCTCCTCGTCCTCGTTACTCCTCCGCTCGGCGCGCGGGGCCGCCGACGGCGTTGGTCGGATCGGTCCGAACCGTCTGCGCCGCAAGGAGATCGGGCGGCCACTCGCTGGGCTTGGCGATGGGGGCACGACTCGGTCGGCGCCGACGAGACGGTCGAGCGGCTGCCCCCTCGGGTTTTCTTGACACCAAAGGGGCTCACCCATGTCAGAGGATCTAACCGCTCCAATCGAAAAGCCCCGCAACGGCTTGGCCGGTCTCAGACACTGGCGCTATGACCTTCGCTCGGGTTTCACGGTGGCCATGATCTCGCTGCCGTTTTCGATGGGAATCGCGATCACCTCGGGCGCGCCGCCCATCTGCGGGATCATGTCGGCGATCATCGCCGGTTTCATCCTGCCGTTCCTGGGCGGCTCGTATGTGACGATCAGCGGCCCGGCCGCGGGACTGGCGCCGGCCCTGTTCGCCGGCATGATCACGCTGGGACACGCTCGCCTGGGCCGAGACGCCCCGAAATCCGAGTTGCTGGCGGTGGGATACCCTCTGGTCCTGGTTGCCATCGCCCTCGCGGGCGTGTTGCAAGTGGTCCTTGCCAAGTTGAAGGTGGCCCGCCTCAGCGCCATCTTCCCGGCCTCGGCCATCCACGGCATGCTGGCGGCGATCGGCCTGATGATCATCGTCAAGCAGGTCCCGCTCTTCATGGGAGTGAAGTTCGAGGCCCACGAATTCTGGGCGGTCCTCGCCGAAGTGCCTCGCCATGTCGAGTCGATGAACAACGGGGTCTTTGACCTCGGAATCGGTTGCCTGATAGCACTCTTCGTGCTGTCGGCCCTGCCCGGGCGGCTGCTGAAGATCATGCCGCCGCCGGTCTGGGTGTTCGTTGCCGGCACGGTCGTCAGCACATTCATCCTGAGGTTGGCCAAGCCCTACCTGATCGACGTGCCCGATCCGCTCAAGCACGGGGTCGTCCTACCCCAGTTCGGTGATGCGTTCACCCACGCCGCGCTGTTGCTGCCCCTGGCCTACCTGGTCGTCACCCTGCTGTTGATCGACGGGACCGAGTCCCTGGCGACGATCGCCGCCGTGGACAAAATCGACACCTTTCACCGCCGGTCCGACCCGGACCAGACCTTGCTGGCCATGGGCGTTTCCAACGGCGCCTCCAGCCTGCTCGGTGGCTTGACCATCATCCCCGGGATCGTCAAGAGCACGGCGAACATCCTGGCCGGCGGCCGGACCCAGTGGGCCAACTTCTACAACGCCTGCTTCCTATTGACGTTCCTGCTGCTCGGGCGCCGCCTGATCGACATGGTCCCGATGGCGGTCCTGGCCGCCATCCTCGTCTTCATCGGGTACAAACTGTGTAAGCCCTCGGTGTGGCTCAACGTCGCCCGGGTCGGGACGGACGAGTTCGTCATCTTCGCCACCACGGTCTTCGTGACCGTGACGACGGACCTGCTCATCGGCATCGGCGCCGGCATCGTCCTCAAGCTGCTGTTGAACCTGTGGTATGTGGGCCTGTGGCACACCCTGCGCAACGGCCCGGAATTCGCCAAGCCGAATTTTGCCGTCCGCTTCCTGAGCCTCTTCCGCAATCCGGTGTCCCAACGGGAATTGGATAACGACACCTATCACCTGTACCTGGACGGTCCGCTGGTGTGTTTCAACCTGTTCCACGTGATCCGGGAGCTGGGGCAGCTTCCGGATGGCATCAAGACGGTGTACCTGCACCTAAGCTCGCGGGTGCCCCTCATCGACCACACGACAGGCGAGGTTCTCAGCCATTTCCTGGAGGAGTTCAGCGGCCAAGACCGGAGTCCGAAGCTGGTGATCGAGGGATGGGACCACATGCGGCCCCTGTCCAAGCATGAGACAAGCACCCGCATCGGCCTGGCCAGCGTCGAGGAATTGGGAGGTGCTCAACCAACGGACTGATCCTTCTCGGGTGGAATGGTAACTGGGCCATAGCGACATGGTGATGATGAGAGGATGTGGCACCGATGGCTACCGCTGATCCACGCCCTATGGAGCACGAACGGTTGGGTGAGCATCGGTGGTTGTGTCGTTCACACAGGAGTGGCGCACCTTGCCTAACATTGTGGTTATCTCCAAGCTATGACCGCTGACGCCAGTGACGGTGATGGCGTCGACGAGGAAACCGAGCGGAAGTGGCTCACCCCCGGCGTCGGTGCCGTGGGAGCAGCGAGCTTCTTTTCAGATACCGGTCACGAGATAACGACATCGGTCCTGCCGTCGTTCCTCACCGGCACGCTGGGCGCATCGGCGGCGGCGCTCGGCGTAATCGATGGAATCAGCGACGCTTTGATCGGTGTGATGAAGCTCGTCGGTGGCCCACTTGCCAACGATCCCGATAAAAGGGGAAGAACCGCGTCGGGTGGTTATCTCGGCACGGCGTTGGCCACCGGCGCCATCGGTGCGGCCGCGACGGTGTGGCAGGCCGGGGTGCTGCGCGCTCTTGCTTGGTTGTCCCGTGGGTTACGGTCGCCGGCGCGCGACGCCCTGCTGGCCTCGCTGAGCCCGACGTCGGCGCACGGGCGGGCGTTCGGGCTCGAACGTGCCGGCGACAATGCGGGCGCGGTGCTGGGTCCCGTACTCGCCGCCGGGTTGGTGGCGTGGCTGGGTGTTCGGCCGGCGCTGTACCTGGCCGCTATCCCAGGCCTTTTCGCGGCGGTGGTGATCGTCGTGGCCGCCCGAGAGTCCCGCAAGCGAGTCCATGCCGATGGCGAATCGGTGCGCCGACGATTCGAGTTCGAAGCATTGCGTGACGCCGGCATGTTGCGGGCTTTGCTGCCGGTGGCGATGTTCGAGTTCGGCAACCTCGCAACGACGCTGTTGATCCTGCGTGCGACGCACTTGCTGAGCTCGCCACACCGCACGGCGACCGCCGCGGCCTCGCTTGCGATCCTCATCTATGCCGCGCACAACGTGGTCGCCGCGGCGGCGTCCCTGGCCGCCGGGCGGTGGTACGACCGGGCCGGGCCGCGCGCGGTATTCGCGACGGGCGCGGCCGTTTACGTCATCGCCTACGGCATTTTCGCGGCCGGTAGCCACAGCGCATTCGTCGTCGCGGTGGGCTTCGCGCTGGCTGGGGCCGGTATCGGATTTGCCGAGCCGACTCAGTCGGCCGTAATTTCCCAGCTCCTTCCAGATCCGCTGCGCGGCTCCGGGTTCGGCGTTCTGGGGGCCGTTCAGGCCGTCGGCGACCTGGTGGCGACGGTCGTGGCAGGTGTGCTCTACACCGTGGTCTCGCCCGCGGCGGCTTTCGGGTACGCGGCCGTGTGGATGGCGGTTGCGGTTGTCGCCGCGGGCATGTTGCGGCCGGCGCAACGATAGACGAGCCGCCCGCCCCGGCCGAATCAGCCGGCTCCGACGGGCTCGCAACCGTTTGGTGCGGCCGCAAATACCCGCCGAAACGAGTCCTCGCCATAGCTGGTGGGTTCGGGCTGCGCAGGTTTCAGGCGGAAAGTCCGCACACCGTCGGGGCGACGTTGGGCGCGCAGGAATAAATCGGCGGGGTCGTCTCGCGCGCTCAGACTGTGAGCAAGGTCGTACAGATGTGTCACAAAGACGACCTTGACCCCGCTTTCGACCATGGCGCGCACCACGTCTCGCGCGATCTGTGATCCTTCGCGCTCGTTGGTCGAGGCAAACGACTCATTGCACAGCAGCAGCGACGCCGAGCCGACGAACTCCGCGATCTCACTCATGCGGGCAAGCTCCTCGTCGAGCTTGCCGTGCGTAAGGCTGGCATCCTCTTCCCGCTTGAAATGCGTGAAGACGGCGTCGCGGACATTGGCGCGAAACGATGTCGCGGTCACGAACATGCCGGCTTGCATCATGACCTGTGCGGTGCCCACGCTGCGCAAGAACGTCGACTTCCCGCCCTCGTTGGCTCCAGTGATGACGATCAACGACTTCGCCTCGGCGTCAATGTCATTGCCGGTAACAGGTTTGCCACTGGTCAGGCACAGTGCCACGTCGCGCAGGTCGCGGCAGCCGAATTGTGGTGGGCCGATTGGTGTGGGGATCGGAAGACAGGTGGGCACACCGGCTTCGGTGAGCCGCTCATGAAGGTTCACACAGCCCAAATAAAAACCCAGTTCGGTCCGTAACCGCCCAAAGAACGCTTGGACGTGGTCCGCGGATTGGGTGACGGTATTCGCGATGTCGTTGATTGCACGCCCGGCCAACTCGGTGAGGGCTTGAGCGCCGGCCTCGTCCCGGGCATCGACGACAAAACCACAGGAACCGTTGCGGTTTCCGGTCAGTTTGTCCCACCAACTGCGCTGCGGCGGCTGGTGAAGCCGATAGCCCGCCCCCTTGTTGCCGAGCCCGAGCTGAGCGCTGAGTAGCACGCCCCGCGGAAGCTGCAATTCGCCGAGGTCCGCGTCGAGTTGCTCCAGGTACTCATCGCTGAGTTGGTCGTCGATCATCGCCAACAGCTGCCGAAATCCCGGCGAGCTGAATCCCTTGGCGTGCTCGTCGCAGAGGCCGCGCAGTTGTCGAAGGTTGATGGCGAGCAGTTCAAGGATCCGTACCGAGCGGCGCAGGATGGCCTCGGGGTTGCGGGACATCAATCCCCCGAGGAACACCTTGCGCCGCACCTCGACGCCGTCGACCGCGACGCCATACATCTGCCGCACCACACCACGATTGGCCAGACAATCGGACAGCACCTGCTGTCGGTAGACGATGACGTCGGGGTCGATGACGGTCAGCGGCACCACCTTTTTGGCGGTCTCGAACAAGAACTCGTCGTCAGCGGCCATCGCCCGGTAGACCCGCGGAAGCTCGAGATCCTTGTCGACGAGATCCTGCAGTTGCCAGGGCAGTCGTGGCGCCAGGTCGGGGTCGTGTTCGGGATGTAGTAGTCGAACTTTCATTGGCTGATCCTCTGCCTTAGGACGTTGTAGCTGAGGCCGTACTTGTCGGCCAACGCGGCGGCGTAGGCCAGACCGTCGGCGGGCCGGCGAGTGAACGTGAATGTCCGCCGGGTGGGATCGTCGTCCGCCACGTCGCCGACCATACTCACGCACACCGGATCCAGCGCGGACAGCTCGTCGAGGAAGCTGACATAGACTGCGACGCAGTGCAGCTGGATGATTCGTTCGAGCACCTCTCGGCCGATGAGCAGGGCATCGTTGACCGTGGTGGACGAAAAGCTCTCGTTCATGACGATGATGCTCGCATCGGTTGCGCGCGAAAGGATGTCATGGATGCGCACCAACTCGTCGTCGAGTTTGCCGTGCAACGTCGAGAGGTCCTCCTGCCGTTCGAAATGCGTGTAGATCTGGTCGGGCAACGTCAGTCTGGCGGCACCGGCAGGTATCGGGCAGCCGATTGACGCGAGGTAGGCGCATTGGCCGATGGTTCGGGCGAAGGTCGTCTTACCACCCTGGTTCGGGCCGGTGATCACGAATATTCGCTCGGATTCCGACAGATAGAAGTCGTTGGTGACGGGGCGGCTTTCGCCTTCCGCGGTGTTGATCACCAGCGCCAGGTCGAAGGCGCCCTGCACGTCCACGACGCCCGGCTCATCGGTGACGTCTGGGTAGCTGAACGCCAGTCCGGCCGCGGTGAAGCGCCTGATGAACGCGAGATAGGACAGGTAGAACCGGATTTCGTGTTCGAATCGGGCGATGGCGGGGTCGATGAACTGTTCGTGCCGGCTACAGAAGTTGTCGAGCAGCGCGAAGGACTCGGGATGGAGTTTGGCTACGCATTCGAGAATCCGCTCCTCGACGTGGTTCATGTCTTTGAAATCCGGGAGGGCGACGTGGTAGTCCTTGCTGACTTCGGTGGCGAAACGTTCGAACGTGGCGGTGACCTCGGAGCTGTAATCTGTTTGTTCGCCGAACTTCTCGACATTGACCCGAAGACCGTCGACGTGCACGCAGTAGCGGATCGCGTGCAGCTGCTCGCGGACCGCTTCGGTGTCTGCTACCAGCCGCTTGAAAACGTCGCCGTCGACGTAGCGCCTCACGTGGTCGGCGAAGTCACGCAACCCCCGAGAACGCGGTTGGACGTATGTGAGACCGTCGCCCAGCAGCGCGACCGCGTGGCAATAGGTTTCGATTGCGGCAACCAGCCAGCCCTGTTTCTGTAGCCGATGCCACGCGTTCCGGGCCACGTGAAGCCGACTTCGTACGGTGCGCATGCCGTCAACGAAATTCTGTACCGGTGCCCGTGTTTCATCGTCTTCGAGATCGCGGAATACCTGCTGGCGGTACTCGACGACCGACGGTTGCCGTTGGGGCGCGTAGAAGATACGTGCGAGATCACTCCCACCGTATCCGGCCGTCACCGCGCCGATGACCTGGTCGAGATACAGGTCGGCGAAACAGTCCGGCGGTGTGTCGGTACCGATGATGCTGCCGGCCCGGGGATCAAGGATGCTGGTAAAGCTCGCCATCTCGGATTACCCCACCTTCTACCGTGCGTCGTTGACGTGGTAGAAGCCATCAGCCGGTGTGGCAATTGGGGCGAGCTTCATCGCCTGCCTCGATGTTACCCGAATCGGTGGGGACGCGCCCGCCACCGCGCGGTTTCGGCTCAGGCTTTGGAGAGTTGCTGGGGGCAGTAGAACTTCGCGGCGAGAAGGGCGAAATTGGATGCCATCTCCATGTCCATTCCGGGATTGTGGGTTTTGACGTCGTGCACCAGCTCGAGGCCCGATTCGCCGTTGTTCAAGCACAAGCACACCGCTCGGCCGGCGCCCACGGCGGCATCGGGGTTGGAAAAGCTGAAGCCGGCCTGGCGCAAAGCGGCGAGAAAGCCTGCGTCGTCGCCGTCGAGAACCGGAGCGGGATCGGAGTAGGCCGGCGCGGCCAGCCCGATCATCGCCGAAACACCGAGTACCGTCAGTAGTGTTCTCATACCTCACTGTCTTCCAATTATGTTGCAAGCTAGGCTAATTGCGCTTCGGATGGCGTGGCCTTAAGCTTGTCGGCTTTGGACAGGTGCACCGCGTGGATGCCGGGCTTTTTCGCCAGTTGCTCGAGCAGGGCGTCAAGGCCGTCTTGATCGACAGTATGGTGCTGCACGCTTTCGGGTTTCTCCGATATCTGTGCGACCAGGCGCTTGAGCTGCTCCGGCGATTGCTTGCCTTTGAGGTCTTTGATCGGGGTGAGACGTCCGCGCGCGCCGGCTCCCACCGCGGTGGGAGCTCCCGCCCCCAGGGCGCTGCCGAGCATTCCCGCCACCGACATCGAACTGAGCAGGCTTCCCCCGCCGAGCGCGGCCGCGGACACGGCATCGGGCCCGGCGGCCGACAAGGCGGCGGCAACGGTCCTGATGGCGGGGGTGGCCGTGGCCCAGCTCGGCGGAACCGACAGTCTTCCAACCAATGTGCCGGCATTTCCCATGCTCGCCGAGACCGCGCTATAGAGCGTGCCCCGGCCGAAGCCCAACGCTCCCAGCCCGGCACCCAGCGCGTCTTTGGGCAGTGCGCCATACGCCACGGGCGGGGCGAACTTGAGCCACTGTGACACGGGAAAGTTGATCAACAGCCCGATGTCGTTGAACTGCGTGGTGAGCCCAAGCGGAACCTTGACGGCGCTATACAGGCCGGTGAACCACGCGTCCCCGTTGGGCACCGTGTTGAGCAGATCCACCCAGAAGTCGTTGTAGTCGGTGGCCAGCCCGGCCAGCAATCCCAGAATCCCGCCGGACGCGCTGGTTGAGCTGGCCGCTGTGCTCGCGGTTGACGCCGCGGTGCCGGCCGGCGTGGCGGCCGCGGAGGCCACCGCGGCCGCTTGCGTCGTTGTGCCCGCGGAGTCGGTGGTCTGTGGCGGCTCGGTGAACGGTGTCAGGTTGTTGGAGGCACTGGCCGAGGAGGCGAAGTAGGTATCCATCGCCGTAGCGTCTTGAGCCCAAAACCCGTCGTATTCGGCCTCATTGGCCGCGATCGCCGCGGTGTTTTGGCCGAAAAGATTGGTCGCCACCAGCCGGGCCACGAGGGCGCGGTTCTCCGCGATGATGGGCGGCGGCACGTGGGCGGCCAACGCCGTCTGGTAGGCGCCCGCCGCCGCGGTGGCCTGGGTGGCGGCTTCGGCGGCTTGTGCGGCGGTGCCCTGCATCCAGGCCACATAGGGTGCGACGGCGGCCGCCATGGCGAGCGATGACGGACCCATCCAGGGCCCACCGGTCAGGCTCGAGATCACCGACGAATAAGAGGACGCGGTGGACTGCAATTCGGTGGCCAGATCGTCCCAGGCCGCGGCGGCGGCCAGCATCGACCCCGATCCCGGACCGGCATACATCCGGCCCGAATTGAACTCCGGCGGAAACGCTCCGTAGAACATGCCTAAACCCCTTTTCCGGTGGCGCGCACCCGGGTGGACCGCGCCGGGCCGCCATAGGTCGTCATCGAGTTCATCGCGGTCATTCCTCGAGGGCCGGGATCACGATGATGGTGGCCGCGAGGGGTTCCGGCTCCGCGACGACGCCACCCAGCACCTTGGCCGGCGCCGCGCCACCGGAGTACATCGCACCGGCGCCCACCGCGCGTCCGGCCAGGCTCGACAGGGCCATCTGACCGAACACGCCACCCTCGCCGGCCGGGGCGGCCGCCAGGTTGGTGGGTAGCGCCGCGGCCAACGTTCGGATCGCCGGGGCGGCTTCGGTCCAGCCCTGTGGCACCGACATGCTTCCGACCAGGGCCGCTTTGCCCATCGAACCCGATACCTGCCCCGCGCCGACCGCGGAGCTCAGCATGGGCTGGGCGGCGCCGGCGCCACCGGTCAGCGGAGCCAACGCCCCCGTGATGGCTTTCGGGCCGGCCAGATAGGCCGCGGCGCCCTGCCCATTCTGGCCCCAGGCGTATGCCTGCCCGAATGACAGGAACGGGCCGCCGGGTATGGAGCTCCACCCCTGCAGGGAGTACGGCCCGGTGAGGATCGACCAGATGGTGTTCCAGTCCGTCAGTTGCGATGGCACGGGCGGCAAACCGACCGCCGTCGACGCCGCCGCGTTGGCCGTCGTGGCGTTCGTTGCACCCGGCATCGAGTCGATCGCGTGGGGCAGTTGCGCGGCTGTGTTCGAGCCGGACGAGGCCGCGGCCGATTGCGTCGCCGGGCCGGAGTCATTGGTGGTCTGCGGCGGCTCGGTGAATGGGATCAGCTGCGACGCCGTCGCCGACGACGCCGCATAGGTGTACATCGCGGCGGCGTCCTGCGCCCACATCTCGGCGTACTGGGCCTCGGTGGCCGCGATCGCCGGGGTGTTCTGACCCACGAAGTTGGTGGCGATCAACGCCATCAGCTGGGCGCGATTGGCCGCGATCACCGGCGGCGGCACCGTGGCGGCAAAGGCCGTCTCGTAGGCGCCGGCGGCCAGCCTCGCCTGCATGGCCGCCTGCTCCGCCTGAGCGCCGGTGGTGCCCATCCACGCCACATACGGCGCCGCGGCCGCCGCCATCGCGATCGACGACGGGCCCGTCCACGACCCAACCGTCAGGCCCTGCACGGTCGCCCCGTACGAGGCTGCGGCGGAACGCAACTCGGCGGCCAACTCATCCCACGCCGCCGCGGCCACCAGCATCGGCCCCGACCCCGCGCCGAGATACATCCGGCCCGAATTGACCTCCGGTGGCAGCGCGCCGAAATCCAGCATCGATTACCTCCGGTCCCTCACGTGGCCGCGACGGCGTCAGCCGCCTCGGCCGATCGTGATGGCGCGTAAACACGTTGCATGCGAACAACGTTCAATGCGAACGCCAAGGGAGATCGACAAGCGAAGTTGGCGCCCACCATCGCGCCGGACCGGAACGTCAACTTATTTGGCTGGCACGCCATCTACCCCACCCGTCTTCTACCGTGAGTTGCTCACTGGGTAGAAGCCATTAGCCAGGGGCGGCATTTGAGGCGAGCTTCATCGCCTTACTCGCACAAGTTTACCCGACGTTCAACTTGTCGCGCAAAGGGTCTGGTGAACTTGTCGTCAGCGCGCCATCATGGGAGCAAGGCGGTGGGGCTCGCCTCAATCGCGAAAGTCGCCGACAGCCCCTGGGTAACAACCAGGGAGGATTCATGCTCAGTAGAACACCGGCGGGACGCTCATGAGTTCGCCGCTGCGACCGATGGGAAACCCGGCGCAGTTCAGCGTGATGTTCTGGCTACCACCCGGCGGCACCGACAACGGAGTCTTTGCGACTTATTGGGCGGAGTTGGCCGATCTGGAGTCGGGTGACGTCGGTCCTGTGCTGGCCCTGCTCGCCGACGCCGACGTCGGCGGGTACGTGGCGACACCGGGTGGCCGACTCAACCATCGCTCCCGGGCGCCGGTCCACCGCTTGTGGGTGGATTCGCTGCAATATCATCGCGCCGAAGACGTTCTCATGGCGTATTTGAACCACAGAGACCGCCCGGGCGAGAGTCATTCGGCCACAAGGTCGTAGGCGTCCACCCTCCAGTTCCCGTCGACCAGGCTCAGCTGGTTCCAGCACGCGGTCCGCTGGCTGATGCGGTCCAGCGTCGGGTCCAGCTGCGCGAGCAGGGCGGTGTTGAATGCGTCGTGTGACACCAAAACGATTGGACCGGGCCCAAGTTCGGCGACCAGCTCGAGAAACGCTCGCCGAGCCCGCTCGGCGAGCGCCGCGTGGCTCTCGACACCAGGCGCGGAATCAACGCTGCCGTAACGGCGTTCGACATCCTCCCGATGAAGGCCGGTCATGGGTCCGTAGTCGCGGTCGGTGAGCCGCGCATCGACGGTGACCGGTGCGTCGGCCGCGGAGCCGATCGCCCGCGCGGTCGCGACCGCCCGCTGCAGCGGGCTGGATACCACCGCCTTGGGGTGTCGGGCGGCCAGCGCCTCGGCCAGCCGGGAGACTTCGGCGATACCCACTTCGTCCAGGGGCGGGTCGCTCAGGCCACGCAGTCGCCCCTCGGCGTTGAGCGCGGTGCGCCCGTGCCGGGCCAAATAGACCCGGGCCGCGCCGCCGGAGTTCACAGGCTGTCCGCGAACTCGGGAACCACGGCAACCGGTCGGGTGCTGTGGCGCAAAAGGTTTCGCGTCACCGTGCCGCTCACAATGTGGCTCAGGGCCGGGCCGATGCCGTGCTGCGGCCGGCCAACGACGATCAACCTCGCCGCGCAGTCATCCGCGGTCTTGAGGAGCGCCTTGACCGGGTCGCCGGTCAGGAGGTGATAAGCCCACTCCACATGGGTCGCGTCCAGGGCCTCCCCGACGTGTTGACGCTCGGCGCTGAGCCTTCGCTCGACGGCCTCGGCCGACCCGGTCGACGTGCCGGAAATGGCGCTGTCGGACATATCCACGACGTGCACGACGTGAACAGGCACGTTCAGGGCGCCGGCGAGCTCGGCGGCGAAGAGCACTGCGGCCCGGCTGGCCGGGTGGCGGTCATATCCGACGACCAATGACATAGCGGACTCCCTGCCCACTGCTTGTCGAGCACCACAGGAGCCATCAGCCGGGCCGGCGGTTTGGGCGGATTACCCAGGCGGAGATCCATCGCCTCGCGACCAGGTTAACCTCCCGGCCCGGGTGGGGACCAGCGTCAATGTGATTGACCCGGCTCGAAACGGCCGCGTAGCCTGGAATGCGAACAGGCGGTGGGGCTCGCATCCCGCAATCAACGGGTAGCCCGGCGGTTGCCAACGGTCCCTGGGAGTTGATCAGCGCCGATCATCGCGGCGTGCCGAGATGCGGGCCGCGGATCGGAAGTGGACCAGGAGCCGACCATGAATCGATCACCGCTGCCGTTGCGGGTACCGTCGCCCGGCCAAGTGTTCGCACATTCGGTGCTTTCCCCGCCGTCCCGCATCGCGATCGCGGGCGACTGGCATGCCGACACCGCCTACGCGGTTGCGGCGATCGAACACGCCGCCAAGCGCAACGCGACCGTGCTGCTTCACCTCGGCGACTTCGGCTACAACTTCACCGACCAGTACCTGGATTCGCTTGACGACGCGCTCGAGCGCTGCGGGATCGTCCTGGGTTTCGTCGACGGCAACCACGAGAACTTCGACCGGCTGCTCAGCTGGCCCGTCGACGCCGATGGACTCCGCCACCTACGCGACCGCGTCGTCCACCTGCCGCGAGGGTTTCGATGGCAATGGGCGCAGACCCGGTGTTTGGCCCTGGGCGGCGCCTATTCCATCGACCGATTCCTGCGCAAACCCGGACGGTCGTGGTGGGCGCAGGAATGGATCACATCGCGGCAAGCTCGTGACGCCGCGGCCGACGGACCCGCGGACGCGATGTTCTGCCACGACTGTCCCGCGGGAATCACGGTTCCCGGTGCGGCGCGCGACCGGTTCGGGTTTCCGGCACAGGAGCTACGGCGTTCCGAGCTCTACCGGGTGCGGTTGCGCTCGGTCGTCGACGCGGTTCGTCCAGCTCGACTGTGGCACGGGCACTTTCACCACCGCTACCAATCGGTGCTCCGCGGCGACGGATACCGAACCGTGGTGGATGGGTTGGGTAAGAATGGCGGCCCGATCGACAACAACATGGTGGTGGTCAACCTCGCGGAACTGGGGGTTCACCGGCTCAGCACCGGTCACCGCGCCCGGCCCGCGTCGGACTTGACCAAGCGAATAGCCGTTGGTTAACTGGCATCGGCGATGGCGCTCGCCGGAAAGCTCTGCTTTCGAACCGCCACACGGCTGATGGCACCTGCGAACGCAAGGAGTCGCAGGTGGCTTGTGTCCTTTGTCGCGCCGGTCCGGTGCTCGTGGCGGCATCGTGATGACGTCGGTAGACGATTCTTTGGTCGAATTACGTTGCGCTGTAGCGATCGTCCGCAGGGATGCGGTGCTTCTGCTGCAGCGCGATCTGGGTGACTGGGTGCTGCCCGGCGGCCGGCCCCGTCCGCACGAGAGCATGGGCTCGTGTGTGCGGCGGGAGGCCCGCGAAGAGACCGGCCTGGACATTCAACCCGTTGGCTGCGCACTGGTTCTGGAAGTCAACGACCCGCAGACCCACCGCCGTATCGTCGAATTGGTCTTCCTCGCAGACGAGTTCGATACCGCCGCACCGATAACGGGCGAGCCCGGGCGGCGGCCGACATGGGTGTGTTGGGACGATCTGAAAGACGTGGTGCTACACCCGCCCATCGCCGGTTTCCTCCGGGACCTATCGCGAGGCGGCGGTAAGCACGCCCGCTATCTGGGCAACCTGTGGCGCCCCGGGGCGGTCATCTGATGACGACTCTGCCGTTACCGGTCATCCAGGGGTTGCAGGTGATCACCGTCGCCGGCGGGGCGCCCGGACTCAGTGGCTTCATCGCCTGGTTCGAGGCCCGCCTGCAGGGCCGCCGCGGGCCACGGATCCTGCAACCGTATTTCGACCTCCGAAAGCTCTTCGGGAAGGAAACCCTGGCGCCGCATGGCGCGAGCCCGTTTTTCCGGCTGGCGCCGCTGGCTTCCTTCGCCTGCTATCTCACCGTTCCGATGCTGATACCGGTGCTCACCAGCTACGCCCTGCCACTGGGCTACATGGGCGACATCCAGGGAGGCGGGTTGATCCTGGCATTCGCGAGCTTCCTGGTCGCCGCCGCCGCCGCCGAAACCGGTGACGCCTACGCACAGCTGGCATCGAGCCGCGCCAAAACCTTCGCCGCCATCACCGAACCGGTCGTGCTGCTCGTCGTGTTCACCGTGGCGTTGATCACGACGACCGATCTGCCCTACGTCCTGGGCGCCACCGTGCGCAGCGGCCCCGATCAGATCGTGCGTCCGGCGCACCTGCTGGCCTCGGCGGCGCTGTTCCTGGTGATTCTGTACGAGACGGCCCGCATACCGGTCGAAACACACACCGGCACAACAGAGTTCGGCATGATCGAAACGGGGCGTCCCTTCGAGCATTCCGGGCCGGACCTGGCCCTGTTGCATTGGGGCGCCGCGGCCAAGCAATTCGTGCTCTATGTGATCTTGCTCGATGTCTTCGTCGCCCCGTGGGGAATGGCGTCGAGCACAGACGCGGTCGCGGTGGGATTGGCGATCGTTGCGCTGTTGGCCAAGGCCGCGCTGCTGGGCTGCGTCGTCGCCGTCATCGACAACAGCTACGCCAAGCTGCGACTGTTCAAGATCACCGAATTCGTCTCGGCCGCCTTGCTGTTGGCGATCCTGGCACTGTTCACCCTCTACTTGGGAGGCGGCTGATGATCGCGGTGGCGACCAGTGAATCCGTTCCGACCGTATACGAAGGGGTCGCGAACACGGTGGCGCTGATCGTGCTGCTGCTCGAGTTCGGGATGCTGCGCGCCGCGCTGCTGCGTGGGCAAGTGCGCCTGTACGCCGGGCAGTCGCTGGCCGTCAGCGTGCTGGCCGCCGTCGTCGCGTTCGGGCGCGACGTTCCCGAACTGTATGCGCTTGCGGTGCTTTCGCTGTTGCTGAAGGTCGTCGCAGTGCCGCTGCTGGTGGTGGGGCTGTTGCGTGAAGCAAACCAGGAGATCGCCGGCAGCGGCGCGCTCGGCGTGGCAAACGAGGTGCTGATCTCGATCGCCGTGGCGGCGTTCGGGTTCTTCTCCGTCGGCGTGCTTGGCATTCATTCCCCCGTACTTCCCACGGCCGCGCTGAGCCTGTCGGTGGCCGTGATCTTGGTGGCCTTCATCCTGATGATCGTCCGTCGCGACGTCGTCAGCCAGGCCATCGGGTTCTTCTCACTGGAAAACGGTGTCTCGCTGGCGAGCTTGGTGGTGGCCGCCGGCATGCCGCTCATCCTCGAGGTTGCGTTCCTGTTCGATCTTCTGGTTGCGGTGGTGGTTTTCGGGGTTTTGATGCGTACCCATCACCGACGAACACAGTCGCTGTCCACCCAGACGCTCGACCGGCTGCGGGGATAGCCCATGTCCGTAATGATGGTGGTACTCGTCATCATGCCGCTGGCCACCACGCTGGTCTGCCTGCGCGCCCCGCATCGCGTCGCGGCGATGGTGACCGCGCTCACCGGCATCGTCAGTTTCGTGCTGGCCGTTGCGCTGGTGCCCGCCGCCCTCGACCACACCCTCACCGCGTTGCACTACCTGCGCGCCGATTCGTTGTCGCTGATCTTTGTGCTCGGCACCACGTTCTTGTACGCCACCGTCGGAATCTATTCCGTCGGTTACCTCGCCGACGAGGAGCGCGCGGTGCGCTCGGGTCCCGCCGAGGGGCAAGCCTTGTTCGCCCGCCACAGTGCCCGATTTTATGTCGGCCTGAACGCGTTCGCGTGGTCGATGATCTGCGCGCCGCTGGTGAATGGTCTTGCCTTGTTGTGGATTGCCGTCGAAATCACGACGGTCATTTCGGCGCTGCTGGTGGCGTTGGACAACACCGAAGGCGCCACCGAGGCCGCGTGGAAGTACGTGCTGATCGCCTCGTCCGGGCTGGGGATTGGCCTGCTGGCCACCATCTTCATGTACTACGCGGGGGCCCAGGTCTTGGGACAGTCCTATGACCTGGCGTTCGACCCGCTGATCCGCGCCGCCGCCCAATCACCGCACACCCCGGTGCGCCTGGCGTTCGTGCTGGCGGTGGTGGGATACGGCACCAAGGTGGGTTTCTTTCCGGTACATACCTGGCTACCCGACGCGCACGCCGAGGCGCCGACGCCGGTGTCGGCGCTGCTGTCAGGGTCACTGCTGGCGGTCAGTTTCTATGCGATCCTGCGGTATTACCAGATCACCGTGGCGTCGCTGGGGCCACGCTTCCCCCAGACGGTGCTGCTCGTTTTCGGTGTGCTGTCGCTGCTCTTGGCCGCGCTGTATCTGCTCGAGCAGCGGGATATCAAACGGCTGCTGGCCTATTCGAGCGTCGAGCACATGGGCATACTGGCGATCGGCATGAGCTTCGGCGTGCCGATCGCCCTGTCCGGCGTCCTGTTACACGTGCTGGCCCACGCCGCCGCCAAGGGCAACGCGTTCATGGGCGCCGGGGTGCTGGTGCGCAAGTTCGGGACCAAGGAACTGGCCCGAATGGCCGACGGCATCGGTGTCCTACCGTGGTCGGGTCCGCTGTTCTTGATCGCCGTCCTGGCGTTATCGGCCATGCCGCCCTTCGGCTTGTTCCGCAGCGAATTCCAGATTGTCTCCGGCGGATTTTCCCACCCCCGCAATGCGGCGGCGGCCGCGCTCGTCTGTCTGGTCACCCTGGCTTTTCTCGGCCTGACATTGGCGACCACCCGAATCCTCTTCCGCCCCAGGCCCATCGACCTGACCGCCGCCGAGCCCTCCCAGATCCGAGGTGAGCCAAACCGCTGGATGGTGACCCCCGTCATCGCCGGGGTGCTGGTGCTGCTGGTGTTGGGACTCGCGCCGCCATCGGATCTGGTCAGCCTGCTCAACCACGGCGCCAGCGAGCTCGCGGTGGGTTCGCGGTGACTTTCGAGACCTCTTCGACCATGACCGACGCGGTCGACCTGCCGCTGGACCGCTGGCGCATGCAAGTGGTCGAACACGTCGCCCGCGGCTATCGCTTCGCCGGCGTGTACGCCTCCCACGATGCGGATACGGCACAGTTGCACGCCCTCCTGGTCGGCGGCGCCTGGGTCAGCTGCTTTCGGACGTGCCTGCCGCCGGACTCCGACGGCTCGACGTCCTACCCGGCGCTGACACCCGATGTGCCGGCGGCATTTTGGTATGAGCGGGCGCTGCACGACCTGTCCGGCGTGGTGCCCATCGGCCACCCCAGGCTCGACCCGCTGCTGTTGGCCCGCCAACCCGGGCAGCCTTCGCCGCGGCCCGGACATGTCGACCACGCCGCGCTGGAGCGGCACATCCACTCCAGCGCCACCGAGCCGCGTGGACCGGTCGACGTCGGCGGCGGCGGCGTCTTCACCTTGCCGCTTGGTCCGGTGCGATCCGGGGTGTACGAGTCCATCGAATTTCTCATCGAAACGCCCGGCGAGGACATACCCCACCTCAACATCCGACCGCACTACAAGCACCGCGGAATCGCCAAGCGGTTCGAGGCATTGCGTCTCGCCGACGGGATTCTGGTCGCCGAACGCGTGGAAGGAATTTCGTCGGTCGCGCACGCCCTGGCCTTCGCGCATGCGGCAGAGAATCTCACCGGTGCGCGCCCGCCGCGGCGGGCGCGGCTGGTTCGGGTGATCCATGCCGAACTCGAACGCATCGCCAACCATCTCGACGTGGTGACGCGCCTGTGCGACGCCGCGGGGCTCGCGGTCCCCTTCGCGCGGTTCGGCTGGCACAAAGAAAGCCTCATGCGATTGATATCCGCGCTGTGCGGCAACAGATTTGGCCGCTCGGTCGTACGCGTCGGAGGAATCGGCGCCCAACCGCGGTTGGCGCCGGCCGAGGTCTCCGCCCAACTGGCGGTGATCGTGCGCAGGATCCGTCATGACCGCGACGCGCTGATGGTGGACGCGTCGTTTCTCGACCGACTCCGGGGAACCGGGCGACTGGATCCATCGCTGGCCGCCTCACATGGCGCGCTGGGTCCGGTGGGCCGCGGGTCCGGCTGTGACGACGATGCGCGCAAACGCCCGTACGACGGCTACGCAGAACTTCCCGTTGTCGACGGCACCGTCGTCGACGATCAAGGCGACGCGCTGGCTCGGCTGCGGGTCCGCTGGGGTGAGATCGATATCGCCGCCGAACTGATCCGCCGCGCGTGCGATCGGCTGTCCCCGATCTCGGACACCGCGATCGCGGCACCGGTCGAGATGGCCGACGGTTTCGCGCTCGGCTGGTCCGAAGCCTCCCAGGGTGAGGTGCTCTACGGCCTGGAAGTCCGTGGTGGGACGATCCGGCGATGCTTTGCCCGGTCCGCCTCCCTGCACAACATGCTGCTCTTCCACGATGTGTTCGGCGGGGACATCTTTACCGACTTCCCTTTCATAGAAGCAAGCTTCGGGCTGTGTTACGCCGGGGTGGCGATGTAAATGCCGTGGGTGTTCCGGGGACTGCGCAACGGCATCATCACCAGCCGGTGGCCCAAACGCGCCGATGACTACTTCGATCAATTCCCCGCGGCGGTACGCGTGGTCGCCGGTCCCGACGCCGGCGCGCCGCCGCGCGCCGTCTCGGCGGCCCAGGCGTGCCCCACCAATGCCATCTCGATCGAGCCGCAACCACGGCTGGACCGGGGGCGTTGCATCGTGTGCGGACGCTGCGTGGAGGTGGCCCCCGAGTGGTTCGCGTGGGAAACCGGCTCCGCTACGGCGCGATTGAGCCGCGACACGCTCGTAGTCGGGGACGTCGCTGAGGACGACGAGGCGCTCGCCGAGTTGCGGGCGGCCCTGGCCAAGCGGGTGCGGCGCTTGCGGCGATCGGTGCATCTGCGCCACATCGACACCGGATCCGACGGCAGCGACGAATGGGAGATCCAGGCCCTGACGAACCCGGTCTACGACCTACACCGGTTGGGAATCTTCTTCACCGCCAGCCCTCGTCATGCCGACATCCTGCTGGTCACCGGGATAGGCGCGGCGGGAATGATCGAACCGCTGCGACGCACGCTGGACGCGATGCCGGCGCCGACGGTGGTGATCGCCGTCGGAACAGACGCGGTCAGCGGAGGATTGATCGGCGGCGGCTACACCGGCGGCGTCGGGGTATCCGGCGTGGTGCCCGTCGACGTCTGGGTGCCCGGAGCGCCGGCGTCCCCGTTCAGTATCCTGCACGGCATCCTGTTGGCGCTGGGCCGCGTCCCACTGCCCGAAGGCCGGGGCGCACCATGCTGATCGGTGGCCTGGTGCTGCTGGCCGCGGCGGCGTTGATCAGTTCGTGCGCCGGAATTCGCCGCGGCCAAGGCGCACAGGGACGTTGGGACGTTGCGGCATGGACCGCCAACGCCGCCGGTGCGGCGAGCTTGGTGATCGCCGGCGCGCTCGCGGTGTCCGGTCGCCCGCAGGGGTTCGACCTCGGCGGGTTGGCCGGCTTCGGGCCGGCCGCATTGCGCGTGGACGCGCTGTCGGGTTTGTTCCTCATCGTGTCCTTCGGAGTCGCCGTCCCGGCCCTCGTTGCCGCGGCCGCACCGGCCAACCGCCACCGTCCTCGGCTGCCCGCCGCTATCGCCGTGGCCCTGATCGCCGTCGCGATCGTCATCACCTCGGACAACCTGTTCGTTCTGCTCTTCGGCTGGGAACTGCTCACCGCGGCGTTCTACCTGATAGCGGGATACGACCGCGGCCTGCCGGGCAGGGCTCGTGGCTCAATCATCACCGTGGTGTTCGGCAAGGCCAGCGGCGCGGCGCTGTTGATGGGCGCGCTGCTGCTCGCCGCGCACACCCACACCTTCGCCTTCATCGCCGGTGGGCTCGACCCGCTCAGTGCGGCGGGCCAGACCTCGTATGCGCTGCTGCTCTTCGGCTTCGGCATCAAAGTCGGTCTGGTGCCCGCCCACATCTGGATGCCGCGTGGATATTTCGCCGCGCCGGGACCCGCCCGCGCGGTGATCGCCGGCAGCGCTGTCAACGTCGGGTTCTACGGAATGTGGCGCACGCTCAACATTTTTGGCGCCCCGCCGGTTTGGCTGGTCTGCGTGGTGCTGATCGTTGGCGGCGTCACCGCCATTTTGGGAATCGCCCATGCCGCGGTGAATCCCGATCTGGCGACGTTGATCTCGTGGTCCAGCGTGGAAAACGCCGGCCTGATCACCGCCGGTTTCGGCGTGGCGTTGGTGGGTGCCGCCGCGAGTGAACCCAAGCTGGTTGCCGCCGGGCTGGTGGCCGGCACCGCCCAGGTGATGGCGCACGCCATGGGCAAGACGTTGATGTTCGTGTCCGCGTCGACCATCGAACACGCCACCGCGACCACGGAGCTCGACCGGCTGGGCGGCATCGCGCGGCGTCTGCCCTGGGCGGGCGCAGGTTTGGTGATCGGCTCGTTGACACTCGCCGGGCTGCCGCTGACCGCGGGTTTCGCATCCGAATGGTTCACGCTCGAGTCGCTGATGCAGCAGTTCAGAGTCACGAGTCTGGCGATGCAACTGTCCACCGCCGCAACCGGAGCGCTGATTGCGCTGACGATCGGTATCGCCGGCGTGACGTTCGTGCGGGTCGTGGCGCTCACCGCGTTCGGCCCGGCCCGCATCGATGAGCCGCAACTGAATCCGGCGGCCGCACGGGTGGATCGCCAGTGGCCCTACCGATTGGGCGTGTCTGTCCTGGTGGTGAGCTGCCTGGCGGCCGCGGCCCTGGCCCCGCTGCAGGTGGGCCTGATCGCGCGTGGCCTGCGGCCGATCGTCGGGGATCAGGCCGCCGGCGCCAACGCGGAGCCGTGGGTCTTGCAGCCCGTGTTCGCGAAGTTCTCCGCACTGTCGCCGACGTGGTTGTGGATCGTGCTGCCCGCGATGGCCGCGCTGATCGCGGCGTTCGCCACGGCGTTCGCCGGCCGCAACCCATTTCGGGCGCGGGCGGTCACGCCCTGGTCATCGGCATCGCCCGGTGTCGACCGCGGCGTCGGCTACACCTCGTCCGGCTACGCCAACCCGGTTCGCAACGTTCTGGCTAACGTGCTGCTGACCCGAACCGCGCTGCTGGAGGTCGAGGACGAGCCCGCCGATCCCGAGGTTGCGGCGCGCCGCTACACCTACCGCATCGACGTCATCGACGTCGTCGAGCAATACTTCTATCGCCCCTTGACCCGTGGCGTGCTGGTCATTTCGCGAACCGCGAAGAGGCTGCAATCGGGTCGTCTCGACGCATACATGGCCTACATGCTCATCGCGGTGCTGGCCGTTCTCGCCGTGGTGATAGCCACGTCATGATCCGCATAGGTCAGACCCGCAAAGTCAGACGATGAGCGGTGGGCAACCCGAACGGCAGGTCCGGTGCTTCCGCGGCGATTTCGAGGAGCCGATTGTATTTGGCGACCCGTTCTCCGCGGGCCGGGGCGCCCGATTTGATCTGGCCACACCCCGACGCCACCGCGAGGTCCGCGATGAACGGGTCGTCGGTCTCGCCCGAACGATGCGAAATCATCGCGCCGTAGCCCGATTGCCGGCACAGGGCCAGTGCCTCCAGGGTTTCCGACACCGTTCCGATCTGGTTGACCTTGATCAGGGCGGCATTCCCGATCCCGGAGCGCACCGCGAAGGCGATCAAGTCGGGATTGGTCACGAAATTGTCGTCACCGACGAGTTGCACTCTGCCGCCGAGCCTCTCGGTCAGCTTTCGCCAGCCGAGGTTGTCGCGTTCGTCCATCCCATCTTCGATGCTCCACACCGGAAACCTCTCCACGATGCTGGTGTAGCGGTCGATCAGGTCGTCGCTGGATAACGACTGGCCGTCGACCTGATAGCGGCCATCCCGGTAGAACCCGCTTGCGGCCGGGTCCAGCGCGACCGCGATGCCGCCGCGTCCGGCGATGTAGCCGGCGTCGTCGATCGCACGCGTGAGAATCGCCAAAGCATCTTCGGGACAGCTGATCTCGGGCGCAAAGCCGCCCTCGTCCCCCAGCCCGGTCGCCAAATTGCGATCGGCCAAAGCCGAACGCAGTTGTCGATACACCTCCGCGCCCGCGCGAACGCCTTCCGGAAACGACGGCGCCCCAATCGGCGCGATCATGAATTCCTGGAAGTCGAGGCCGTTGAGGGCATGGGCGCCGCCATTGATCACATTGAAGTGCGGCACGGGCAGCCGCGGATGCACGCCAGCCGGAGTCATCCACTGCCACAACGGTTGTCCAGACTTCAGCGCGAACGCCCGGGCGGCGGCCATCGAGACACCGACGATCGCGTTGGCGCCCAACTGCGACTTGTTGGGAGTGCCGTCCAGCGCACCCAGCGCCAGGTCGATCTGCTCAAGGGCGGTAAACGGGCGACTGGTCAACAATTCCGCGATGGGACCGTTGACATGTGCCACGGCTTGGCGCACCCCCAAGCCGGCGTAGCGCTCGTCGTGGTCGCGCAACTCGACGGCCTCCCGGCTGCCGGTCGAGGCCCCGGAGGGCACGCCCGACCGCACGCGCCGACCGTCGGCCAGGGTGGCCGATACCGACAGGGTCGGCCGACCACGGGAATCGAGTACTTCTATTGCCGATATCGACGAAAATTCAACGGCCACTTAACTTCCTCCGCGTCACACCCGGCTGCACAAATGACCGGCCGAGTACTGATCTGTTCCGCAGGGACCGTTGGCCGTCAATCCGCGACGCGCAGTTGTGGCGAGCCCCACCGCCATCATGCGTTGACAATTTATAGCATACCCGGCCCGCAAATAAGCGGGGCTTGCGATAACTCTCGTGAATTCTCTTGCGCGGCAATAATAAGGAGGAAGCCGTGGACGAGGACTGCCTCAAACTCAGCGCCTATTTCGACGAGCGCCGGCGCAGCGGTGATCGCTTTCTGGCCGACGTGATGCTCGGCCTCTACGAGGAGCGCGCCGTTGCGACCAGCATCGTGCTGCGCGGCATCGGCGGCTTCGGGTCACGGCACCACCTCAGGACCGATCAGTCCCTGACCCTTTCCGAGGACCCGCCCGTTGCGATCATCGCGGTCGACACCAGAACCAAGATCGAGGCGCTGCTCGACCCGGTGCTGGCCATCAAACGGCGGGGCCTCGTCACCCTCGAGCGTGCCCGGCTGCTGCGCGACGACATCGGGCCCATGCAACTGTCGGACGAGCTGCACGAAGCCGTCAAGCTGACGATCTACGTCGGCCGCAAAGAACGCGTCTACGGCATGCCCGCCTATCTGGCGATATGCGACCTGATGTATCGCCGCCGGCTTGCCGGCGCATCGGTATTCCTCGGGGTCGACGGCACCGCCCACGGGCACCGGCAGCGCGCCCAATTCTTCGGCCGCAACGTCGACGTGCCGATGATGATCATCGCCGTCGGCTCCGGCAGCGCGATCGGCCGGGTGCTACCGGAGCTCGGCGCGCTGCTCAGAAGGCCGTTGATCACGGTCGAGCGGGTCCGCGTGTGCAAACGCGACGGAGAATTGCTGGAACGACCGCACGCCTTGCCGGGGACCGACGAGCATGGCCTGCCGCTCTGGCAGAAGCTGATGATTTACACCTCCGAATCGGCGCGCCACGGCCGCATGCCGATACATCGCGCCGTGATCCAGCGGCTTCGGCAGCACAGAACGTCCCACGGGGCGACCGTGCTGCGCGGCATCTGGGGCTTCCACGGCGATCACCAACCCCACGGCGACAAGCTGCTGTCCCTGAGCCGCCATGTCCCCGTCGTCACCATCGTCATCGACACCCCGGCCAACATCGCCGAATCCTTCGATGTGGTCGACGAACTGACGCGAGACCAGGGGTTGGTGACCAGCGAAATGGTGCCCGCCGTCGTGTCGGCCGGCGGCGATAACAGCGCGGGCGGGCCACCCATGGCCAGCCACCGCTATTAAGTGGTCTCGCCGGTAGGTTCGTCGGGCCTGCGCAGGCCGCGACGCGCGCCCGACTCAGCCGGCGACCGAGGCTTCGTAGATCGACTGGATCGCCTTGTCCAGCGTCGCGTTGAACTGCTCGTCGGACTGGTCGGCCGAAAGCCCCTCCGTCAGGGCGCGGCTGAAGCTGGCGATCACCCCCGCGTTCTTCGCCAGCAGCTCGTTGGCCTCCTCGCGGGAATACCCGCCCGACAGCGCGAGCACCCGCATCACCTTCGGGTGTTCCACCAGGGGACGGTAATGGTTGGCCTCGGTGGGCAAACTCAGCTTGAGCATCACGCGTTGCCCGTCGGGCATGTCCTCGAGTTGTTTGGTGATTTCGTCGCGCAAGATGTCCTCGGCCCGCGCCTTGTCCGGGATCGAGATGGTGACCTCGGGTTCGATGATGGGCACCAAACCGTGCGACAGCACCTGACGGGCCACCTCGAACTGCTGGGCGACCACCGCGGCGATGCCCTTCGGGTTGGCGCCGCCGATCACCGACCGTTCCTTGGTGCCGAAGACACCCTTGTGGGCGGCGCGCTCCAGCAGCTCGTCGAGGCCCGGCATCGGCTTCATCACCTGCACGTCATCGGAGGCCTCCGCCAGGCCCTTGTCGATTTTGAGGACGGGCACCACGCCCTTGGTCTCCCATAGGTAGGTGGTCGACGGCTTGCCCGCGATTTCGCGGTCCATGGTCTGCTCGAACAGGATCGCCGCCAGCACCCGGTCACCGGTGAACGCCGGCGAGGTGATGATCCGCGCGCGCATCTGGTGAATGAGGTCGAACATCTCCTCCTCGGAGGAATAGGCGTCGTCCTCGATGCCGTATAGACGCAGCGCCTTCGGCGTCGAGCCACCGCTCTGGTCGAGCGCCGCGACGAATCCCTTGCCCGACGTCATCCGGTCCGCTTGTTCCTGGTTCGGCATGGAATTCTGCACTCCTTCGTGGCACTGTCGATGACGGCGCACCGTCAAGCCAAATCGTGCCGATCATATTCGTCCGGTCGCAGCGCGAGCAGGCAGGTCCCGGCAGGCTCGTGCCGACCGAGCGCCATGCGATCAAGCAGCCGGTCGCGCAGGACCAGCGTGTGGAAGAGGACCGCGCAGACGTGGGCGGTGAACGTCGCGAAGAGCAAGAACGCCACGACGGTGTGGGCCTGCCGCAGCACCGCGTAGGCGTCGATGTCGTGCGGCGCGCGGCCGACAGCATGGCCCACCCGATCAGGGGCTGGGCGAGCAGCGGTCCTTGCCATGCGATGGCGCCGGGACAGCGGGGCCGCCGGCATCCTGCGGAACCACGGACCAGCGCACCGGAACGGTGGCGCCGGCGTCGTTGGTGAACCAAAAAGCGTTGAGACCGTAGAACGTGCTGTCCGCGAATCCCGCGCCGCGCGGTGCCCGCTTGATGATTTTCATCGCGGCGACCGTCTCGGGATGGCGATCGAGGAATGCGGCCATCGTGCGGGGGTCGGGCCTGCCCGTTTCGGGCAGCGGTTGGGACGCGAGCAACCGCTCGTAAAACCCCTGCGGGGTGCTGTCGGTGAACACCGGCAGGTTGATCATCGCGGTACGCCACTGCTGGCCGCCCGCCTGGAACAGCAGGCCCAGGCCGCGGACGGTGTCGGGCTTGTCGGCCTGATCCGGCAGCCCGCCGCCCAGCGAGAACCGGCCGACGACGGGAACGCTGCCGGGCTTGAAGACCGCCGCCCGGCAAATCGCCGCGCCCGCCCCGGTGCTGGCGAAAGACCCTGTGGCGCTGAGACCTTTGGCGTGGTTTCGCCGAAAGCCGTCGTGGCGGCCGTAAACGTGCTCGAAGCGATCGGCGAATCGGGGTGGGGTCAACGCACCGGGGCGAAGCCAGGCGCCGGCATAGGCGAACCCACCCACGTCCACCGCGGCGAAGCCGGCCACCGCGCCCATCCCAAGCAGTGCACGTCGTCGATTCAGGGGTTTGCCGTCGCACACGCTCGAACCACGTGGCGGCGCCGGAATTCGTTCAGCCACTCCCGCGGACGTGCGGCCGCCGAGTTCGGCGGATTCATTGACTCGATCTGTCGCCGGGAATATCGTCGGAGTTACGCTACGCGGCGTCGCGTAATACCGCCGGTCTGGCGTCGACAGCGCACGGCGACAAGGAGAGTCTCATGTTCGACCTGAAGATCATCGGTGGCACCGTCGTCGACGGCACGGGCGCCGCGCGCTATCGGGCTGACATCGGCATCAAGGACCAGGTGATCGTCGACGTCGTCCGTCGTGGCGCCAACGACCCGGAGATGGGTGGGGACGCCGCCGAAACCATCGATGCGACAGGGCATGTGGTGGCTCCCGGCTTCGTCGACATCCACACCCACTACGACGGCCAGGTGAGCTGGGACAGCCTCCTCGAGCCGTCCAGCGGTCACGGGGTCACCACCGTGGTCACCGGCAACTGCGGCGTCGGATTCGCGCCGGTGCGGCCCGGCACCGAAGACTGGCTGATCGAGTTGATGGAGGGTGTCGAGGACATCCCCGGCACCGCGCTCACCGAGGGCATCGCCTGGGGCTGGGAGACCTACCCGGAGTATCTCGACGCGGTCGACAAGGGGAGGTTCGCGATCGACGTGGGCAGCCAGGTCGCCCACGGCGCCGTGCGCGCCTACGCGATGGGCGAGCGGGGCGCCCGCAAC
This sequence comes from Mycobacterium heidelbergense, assembly GCF_010730745.1. Taxonomy (NCBI): domain Bacteria; kingdom Bacillati; phylum Actinomycetota; class Actinomycetes; order Mycobacteriales; family Mycobacteriaceae; genus Mycobacterium; species Mycobacterium heidelbergense. Next base: position 2,052,463 of record NZ_AP022615.1, read on the forward strand.
GAGCCGGCCACCCCCGACGACATCGTGGCCATGGCCCGGCTGGTCACCGAGGCGATCGAGGCCGGCGCGCTCGGGTTTTCGACGTCGCGCACGCTGGGCCACCGCGCGATGGACGGCGAACCCGTGCCCGGCACGTTCGCCGCCGAGGAGGAGCTGTTCGGGCTCGGCCGCGCCATGGCGGCCGGCGGCCAGGCCGTGTTCGAGCTGGCCCCGCAGGGGGCCGCGGGCGAGGACATCATCGGCCCGAAGAAGGAGCTGGACTGGATGCGGCGGCTGAGCGGCGAGATCGATCGGCCGGTGTCGTTCGCCCTGATCCAGGTGGACGCCGACCCGAACCTGTGGCGGGAGCAGCTGGACCTCTCCGCGGCCGCCCATGAGGCCGGCAGTCGCTTGCACCCGCAGATCGCCGCGCGCCCGTTCGGCATGATGATCGGATTCCAGGGGCATCACGGCTTCAGTCATCGGCCCACCTACCGCCGGCTCAAGGCCGAATGCGGCCGCGACGAGCTCGCGCGGCGCCTCGCCGATCCCGCGGTGAAGGCGGCGATCCTGTCCGAGGACGACCTGCCCGTCGACCCGACGCTGTTGTTCGACGGGATGTTCGCGTTGGTGCAGCACTCGCTGCACCGCCTGTACGCCCTCGGCAACCCGCCCGACTACGAGCCCACGCCCGACCGCACCGTCGCGGCGATCGCCAAAGCGCGCGGCGAGGACCCGCTGGCGACCCTCTACGACCTCATGCTCGAGTCGGACGCGAGCAACATGCTGATGCTGCCGCTGTTCAACTACGCCAACGGCAACCACGACGCGATCCGGGAGATGATGATGCACCCCGCGGGCGTGCTGGGCCTGTCCGACGGCGGCGCCCACTGCGGGATGATCTGTGACGCTTCCTATCCCACCTTCCTGCTGACGCACTGGGCGCGCGACCGGCGCCGGGGCGACAAGTTGTCGCTGGAGTACGTGATCCGCAAGCAGTCGCGAGACACCGCGCACCTGTTCGGCCTCACCGACCGCGGCACCATCGAGCCGGGCAAGAAGGCCGACATCAACGTCATCGACCTGGACGCGCTGACGCTGCACCCCGCGGCCATGGCCTGGGACCTGCCGGCCGGCGGCAACCGGATACTGCAGCGAGCGAGCGGCTACGCGGCGACGATCGTCAGCGGGACCGTGACCCGGCGCAACGACGTCGACACCGGGGCCCGTCCCGGCCGCCTGGTGCGCGGGGCGCGCTAAGGGTTGCCGATGAACGCGCCCGCCGGCAACCCGACTCGCACCCGCTCGCACGTCCTGGAGGACGCGATCGGCATCCCGCCGGAAAGCCCGACCCTGGTGCCGGCCGCCCGCTATTACTCCCCGGAGTTCGCGCGGCTCGAGGTGGAACGGATGTGGCCGAAAGTGTGGCAGCTCGCCTGCATGGTCGACCACGTCGCGCAGCCGGGCGATTATTTCGAATACCGCTGCGGCCCGTACGGCGTGCTGATCGTCCGCGGTGACGACGGCGTGTTACGCGCATTCCAGAACGCCTGCCGGCATCGCGGCAACTCGCTGTGCGTGGGCTCCGGTTCGGGGCTGAGCGAGCTCAAGTGCGGCTATCACGGCTGGACCTGGGACCTGGCCGGCACGCTCAAGCGGGTGCCCGACCGCAAGGGCTTCGGCTCGCTGCGGCTGTCCGACTTTCCGCTGGTGCCGGCTAGGGTCGACACCTGGGAGGGGCTCGTCTTCGTCAATCTCGACGTCGACGCGATGTCGCTGCTCGACTACCTGGAGGCGGTGCCCGACGACATCGCCTGGTGCAACCTCGGCGACTTCCGCTGCTACGCCACGCTCACCGTCGAGGTCGACGCTAACTGGAAGACGATCGCCGACGGCTACAGCGAGACCTACCACATCCAGACGCTGCATCCCGAGCTGCTGCGCTGCGTCGACGACATCCATGCGCCGCAACAGATCTGGGGTCACACGGGCAAGTCCGACCAGCCGTATGGCGTGCAGAGCCCCCGCTTCGACGGCGCGCTGAGCGACGAAGAGGTGTGGGACGCCTACGTCTACACGCAGGGCGCGCTGATGGGTGCCGCCGAAGGCACACCGTTCCCCGCCGCCGAACGCCGGCCCGGACAGACGGTCCAGGATGTGATCGCGGACCGCACGCGGGCATTCGCGGCCAGCCGCGGGGTGGACCTCGCGTGGGCGGACACGGACCGGATCACCCGGCTGCATCAGTACAACGTGTTCCCGAACATGACGTTTCTGGCCAACGCCGACCACCTGACCGTCATGTGTTCGCGGCCCGGCCCGGATCCCGATCGCGGCGAGATGGTCATTTTCTTGATGACCCGCATGGCGCCGGGCGCGGCGCGCAACAAGCCCACGGATGTGCGCGCGACCGCCGGTGCTGCCGAGCCGGGCGTGGTGCTCACGCAGGACATCGGGCTGCTCGCGGGCCTGCAGCGCGGCCTGCACCAACCCGGCTTCGCGCACTTGGTGCTCTCCAGCGAAGAGCGGCGCGTGATCAACATGCATCGCAATCTTGAGCGCTACCTCGATCTGCCCGAGCCCGAGCGGATGAGCGGCGGCAACGCGGTGTAGGGCACTGGAGGAAGAAGCGTGGGAATGGCTTGCCCGGCATGGCGAGCGGGAGTATTCGTTCGTCGACGCCGCGAGTTTCGCGCTGATGCGCAAGCCCGGATCAAAAGCTGTCGACGTAATTGGCTCAGACCTCCCGAAAGCGGCCCGAAGCGAACTAGAATTCCGCCTTGTGACGACCCCGTCTGGCGCCTGGGGCGACGAACGACGGCAACTCTTGCATCAGGTACAGATGCGATGTCAGGCGCTGGGCCAAAGGCGGGCGCGACGGCTGTGTCACCGCTTCGCCCGGGTCGGCGTCCACACCGCGCCGGAGCGCCTGCGGCAGATGGTGGCGGGCGCGCCCGTCGCGGACGACGAAGTGACGGACGTCAGTTTCGCTTTGATCGCGCTCCAGCTAGACCGTGAGGCCCGCGACGCGAAGCTCAAGCGCCTCAAGCGCCGCGGCACCCGCTCACTGATGCTCGTGGGTTTGATCCTGGTCGTGCTGAACTTCCTTTTCTGCATGGCCTACGTCCTGCTCAACCTGGCCCAGCAGGCCGCGCCTCTCTAGAAACATTCGGTTCTCACGAGGAACACGCGTCCACGCCCGCGCCGAGGCCGCGATGCCGTAGTGGCGGCGCAGGTAGTCCAGGAGTTTGGCTTCGTCGCCTGTGCGACAACCATCGCCGTGCTGTTACGAAACGAACGCAGCGTGAGGCTGCGGTGTCGGCCGGTCGAAAAAACTTGTGTCACTTTGGTTTCAGTGGTCACTGTGCCGGGTTTTTTGTCGGTGGGCTTCGATAGTTTCGGGTTATGGCTGGCAGCGGGGTGGATCGGGAGGTGATCACGGCTGCCTTCGACGCACTCGACGCGGCGGTTGATCGGGTGGCGGCGCTGAATTGTGAATCGCTGACCACTCCGGAGTGGCTGGCCTGGCTGCAACGCTGCGAACGGGTGCGCCGGCGGTTGCCCGCACTCGAACACGCACCCATCAACCACCTGGCGCGCCAGGCCACGTCTGAGGAGTTGGGGGGCACGCTGTCGCATGCCATCGCCGAGTGGGCGTTGATCACCCGCGCCGAGGCGGGTCGGCGCATTCACGAGGCCGCCGATCTGGGGCCCCGCCGCGCGTTGACCGGCGAACCACTGGCGCCGGTGCTAGCCGAAACCGCCGCCGCCCAGCGGGACGGGAAACTGGGGGGCGCGCAAGTCGCGGTGATCCGCCGGTTTTACCACCGACTACCCGGCTGGATCGACGCGGCGACCCGCGAACGCGCCGAAAAACACCTGGCCCGGCTGGGCACCCAGCATCGACCCGAACAACTCGGCGCGCTGGCCGATACCCTCGCCGACTGCCTCAACCCCGACGGCACCTATAGCGACGACGATAGAGCGCGCCGGCGCGGTGTCACGTTGGGTAAACAAGAAGCCGACGGCATGTCCGCACTACACGGCTGGCTCACCCCCGAAGCCCGCGCCACCCTGGAGGCCGTGTGGGCCAAGCTGGCCGCCCCCGGCATGTGCAACCCTGACGATCAGACCCCCACCGTGGACGGCACCCCGTCGCAAGACGCCATTGACAAAGACACCCGCAGCCCGGCGCAGCGCCAACACGATGCGCTGCTGGCCGCCCACCGCGCCCTGCTCGCCTCCGGCGAATTAGGTCAGCACAACGGCCTGCCCGCGTCGATCATCGTCACCACCACCCTGGCCGAGCTCGAGGCCGCCGCCGGCCGCGGGCTGACCGGTGGGGGCAGCATCCTGCCCATGAGTGATGTGATCCGCCTGTCCCGGCACGCCAGGCACTACTTGGCGATCTTTGACAAAGGCAAAACCCTGGCCCTGTACCACACCAAAAGGCTGGCGTCGCCCGCGCAGCGGATTGTGTTGTATGGCCGGGATCGTGGCTGCACCGCCCCGGGCTGCACCGTGCCCGGGTACTACTCCGAAGTGCACCACGTGGTGGGCTATGCCGTCTGTGGCTGCACCGACGTCAACAACCTCGCCTTTGGGTGTCCCACCCAACACCACATCGTGCAACCCGGCGGCTGGAGCACCCGCAAAAACACCCACGGCGACACCGAATGGATCCCACCCCCACACCTCGACCACGGCCAACCCAGAACCAACACCTACTGGCACCCCGAAAAACTCCTCCACCACGACGAACACGACCAAGACGACGACCCGTAGCGCGGGGCACGGCCGCGACGAGCCTAAGGTCGCTACCGCACCGTCGCCTTTGACGGGCGCGTGTCATTGAAAGTGCCTGACAACTACCGCAACCGGTCCCGGCCGGGCAAGCTGCGCGCCGGCCTCTGAGTCACCGGCTCCGCGCGATCAGGATGAGCATGACGAGGGTGAAAATGCCCGAACCGCAATTAGTTTGACCCTGACCGGTCCGGTGACGATGCCGAGCTTTTGCACCGCCATCATGAGCTTGTTCATCGGCTTGAGCCAGGCTGGCGGTCTGGGATAAGACCCATGAAGGATCGGTCCGTCTGTCAGGAACGGTCGGTCTTGCGGAAGCGGACGACGTCATGCCACCGGTTTCCGGTCGCTTCGACGAAATCGAAATTCTCGGATTCGGTGAGGTCGCGCAATTCCCGAACGCTCATCCGGTCGGGATCGGGGAACGCCTCGGCGAAGACGAGGCGCCCGCCTGACTTCAACACACGGCCCAGCGACCGGATGCACGCCGGTTTATCCGGCACCTCCCCGATCACCGCGGCGAGGAAGGCAACGTCAAAGGTGTTGTCCGGAAAGGGAAATCCCTCGGCCGCCTGGCCCGTAGTAAAGCCGACATCGTAAAAGCCGGCGTGCTCGAGCTGCCGTCCGGCCTTCGTCAGCATCTCGGGCTGGACGTCGAACAAGTCAAGCCGGCCGTACGGGAGTCGGCGGGCGATCTCCACGCTGTAGAAGCCCGGACCCGGTCCGACCTCCAGTACGTGCTCGGACCCGGTGAGGCCGAGCGCCTCAACCACCCGTGCCGGCTTGGCCAACGCCCGGCGGACGGGATTGTTGAGCAGGAACGCCGCCTGATGCGGGTACGGCGAGACTTCCTTTTGGCGCGTCTTGTGCAGCAGTGCGTCAACCCAGGTCGTCGGCATCGGGCCTCCTCAGATTCCGTGGCTCAAGTTAGGGTACCCTAACTTGAGCCACGGCGCCAGGTCGCGGTGCGCGCGGGCCCGGTCCGGTTCACGCGGGACCGCGGCCGTCGCCCGCCAGCTGCAGCAGAAGGCGCGTGCCGCCCAGCGGACTGGCGTGCAGGGATGCTGTGCCGCCGTGCAATTCGGCCTGCTGGGCGACGAGCGCCAGCCCCAACCCGGAGCCCGCACGCGCCGCGGTCGACCCTCGGGAGAAGCGTTCGAAGACCGTTATGCGTTCGGCTTCCGGGACCCCGGTGCCGTTGTCGTCGATGGCGATTTCCACGCCTTCGCTGGAACTGCTTACGTTGAGCCGGATTTCGGTGGCGCTACCGTGCTTGACGGCGTTGGCGATGGCGTTGTCGATCACCAGCCGCAACCCCGTGGGCAGCCCCACCATCAGCACGGTGGGCGACGGCACCAGCGACACCTGCACGCCGGGGTAGATGCGCAGCGCGTCGTGCGCGGCGCGATCCAGGAGTTCGGTGATGTCGAAGGGGACGAAGTCATCGATGGTGATCAGATCGCCCTGCGCCAGCCGTTCGAGCGCCGTCAGTGTCGCCTCGATCCGGCTCTGGGTGCGGATGACGTCACCCAGTACCTCGTGGCGCTGATCGGGGGGTAATTCCAAGGTGGACAACACCTCTAGGTTCGTGCGCATGGCCGTCAGCGGGGTGCGCAGCTCGTGTGAGGCGACTGCAGCGAAGTCCCGGGCCGACTCCAGCGCCGCCTTGGTGCGCTGTTGCTCGTTGCCGATGCGGGCCAGCATTCCCTCGACCGCTTCCGCGATCTCCACGGCCTCCCGCACACCGCGGACCTGGACCTCGTCGGGGCTGGACTGGGCGTTGATCGCCCGGGCCTGCTGGGCCAACAGCAGGAACGGATTGACCATGATCAACGAGATCACCCAGCCGACGAGGACCGTGCCGCCGATGACGCTGCCGCAGATCAGCAACACCCGCAGGTGCAGTTCGTTGATCCGATGTTGAGCTTCGGCCAGGGGCGCGGCGAGCGCGATCGAGGCCGGGCCCGCGGTGAAGGTGCGGACGCGGTATTGCACCCCGTTGATGGTGGTGTTCGCATATCCGTTGGGAAGTTTGGGCAGGACGATGTTGCCGGGAACGGACACGGCCACATCCCCGATGCGCGCGGTGCGCACCAGGTTGCCGTCCGGCGTGGGGCGATCGGGGTTGGCGAGCTGCGCGTTGTTGAGCAGCGTGTTGATATCGCCCAGGCTGCTCACCGAGTCCAGGCGGCGGTCCAGCTGGCTGTACTGGTCGTTGGTGACGCCGATCCATACCCACGCGCCCAGCGTGACGACAAGAGCGATCACCGAGAGCGCGCCGACGATGACGATGGTGCGCAGCGACAGCACCCGCCTCGGCAGCCGTACATGGCGAAACAGGGGGTTGTCGGGCTCCATCAACGAACTCGCACGGCCAGGCCGACGTCGCGGGTCTCCACAAGAGCAACGGTAACTTCCATGGTCTTGTCCTCCGTCGAATCCCCCGCGTGTTCGAGACGATTGTGCCCCGGCACGTATTTGCGTGCGCCTGAGGTGAGTGAGTACTCTCTCACCATGCAGATGTCGGGGCGTGATCGGCTGCTCGCCGAAGCGCTGAAGCTGTTCGCCGCCAAGGGGTACGCGGCGACGTCGGTGGCCGACATCCAGCGGGCGTCCGGCCTGGCGCCCGGATCGGGGGCGCTCTACAAGCACTTCGGTTCCAAGCGTGAGCTGTTGGAGGCCGCGGTTGCGCACCGGATCGACAGCATCGTGGGCGCGCGTCAGCAGTTCGATGCCGGGGAGCCGGGCAGTATCGAGCAGGCGGTTCGCACCGCGGGCCGGCTGATCTGGAACAACCTGAAACAAAGCGAGGAGTTGCTCAAGGTCACGCTGCGCGAGCCCGGCGAGCTCGGTGATCTCGACGAAAAGACGTGGCAGGTCATCACCGACAACGCCTATCAGCGCTTCGCCGACGAGCTGGCCGCCTCCAATCGTTCCGGCCGCACCCGCATCCCCGATCCGCAGGCGACCGCGGCCGTGGCGATCGCGTCGTTGTCTTACGCCGCGACGCTGCAGGCGCTGAGCGGCCGGCTGCCCGGCAACATCGACGAAGAGCGTTACTTCGAGGCGTGGGTCAACCAGACGCTGAGCGTCCTCGCGCAATACCGAAGCCCCGAAACCCTCAGACAGTCAACCGATTCCAGGAGTGAGCCGTGACGTTTTCACTGCAACTGACCGACGACGTGATCGAGGTGCGCGATTGGGTGCACAAGTTCGCGGTCGAGGTCATCCGGCCCGCCGCGTCCGAATGGGACGAGCGAGAGGAAACCCCGTGGCCGGTGATCCAGGAGGCCGCGCGGGTGGGCCTGTACTCACCCGACTTCTTCGCGCAGCAGGCGGGCGAGCCGACGGGGTTGGGCATGCTCACCGCGTTCGAGGAGATGTTCTGGGGTGACGCCGGCATCGCGCTGTCCATCATGGGCACCGGGTTGGCCGCGGCGGCGTTGGCCGGCAACGGAACTCCCGAGCAGTTGGGACGCTGGCTTCCCGAGATGTTTGGTACGCCCGACGAGCCCAAGCTCGGCGCGTTCTGCTCGTCCGAGCCCGACGCGGGGTCTGACGTCGGGGCGATCCGCACGCGGGCGCGCTACGACGAGGCCGCCGGTGAGTGGATTCTCAACGGCACCAAGACGTGGGCGACCAACGGCGGCATCGCCAACCTGCACATCGTGGTGGCATCGGTCTATCCCGAGCTCGGCACCCGCGGCCAGGCCACATTCGTCGTCCCGTCGGGCACCAAGGGTCTGGCTCAGGGGCAGAAATTCAAGAAGCACGGGATCCGCGCGTCGCACACCGCCGAGGTGGTGCTCGACAACGTCCGCCTGCCCGAGGACTTCATCCTCGGCGGGCGGGAAAAGTTCGAGGCCCGGATCGCGCGCGCCAAATCCGGTGCGTCCCTGGGCGGACAGGCGGCGATGAAGACCTTCGAGCGCACCCGGCCCACGGTCGGCGCGATGGCCGTCGGCGTGGCCCGCGCCGCCTACGAATACGCCCTCGAATACGCCTGCCAGCGTGAGCAATTCGGCCGCAAGATCGGCGAGTTCCAGGCGGTGGCGTTCAAGCTGGCGGACATGAAAAGCCGCGTCGACGCGGCCCGCCTGCTGGTGTGGCGGGCCGGCTGGATGGCGCGCAACAACCAGAGTTTCGATTCGGCGGAGGGCTCGATGGCCAAGCTGGTGGCCAGCGAGGTCGCGGTCTACGTCACCGACGAGGCCATCCAGATCCTGGGCGGCAACGGGTATACCCGCGACTACCCCGTGGAGAGGATGCACCGGGACGCGAAGATCTTCACGATCTTCGAGGGAACCAGTGAGATTCAGCGCCTGGTGATTTCGCGGGCGCTGACCGGCCTGCCCATCCGCTAGAGCCCTCGTGCAATTGGCTTCGGCGGGACCACTCTTCGGCGAGCAGCCGGTAGGAGCGCACCCGGTCTTGGTGGTCGTGGGTGATCGTCGTAAGGATCAGCTCGTCGGCCTCGGTCGCGTCGCGCAACCGCACCAGCTGATCGGCGACCTGAACCGCGGATCCGACGAACTGGGTGTCGACCCGGTCCGCGACAAGTTCGCGGTCGGCGTCGGTCCAGGTGTGGGCGCGCGCTTCGTCCGGGGTGGGAAACGGGATCGCGCCCTCGGCGGTGCGGATGCTGCGTACCCAGAGCCCGTAACCCGCGGCGAGTTCCCGGGCGGTGGCCTCGTCCTCGGCGACGACGACGTCCGCCGAGACAGCGACGTAGGGCCGGTCGAGCCCGGCCGACGGTCGAAACGCTTCCCGGTACGCGTCGGTGGCCTCGAGCACCGTCGCCGGGGCGACGTGGTAGTTGGCGGCGAACCGGAGGCCCCTGCTGCCCGCGACGGCGGCGCTCTCCCCGCCGCTGCTGCCCAGGATCCAGACCTGAAGGTCGGCGCCTCCCCCGGGCACGACGTGGGCCTCTTCGCCGTCGTCGGAACGGTAGGTGTCCGCGATCAGCGCCAGGATGTCGTCGACCTGCTCGGTGTAGTTCTGCGGCTGCGCGCCCGGCAGCTGCAGTAACGCTTTCTGCAACGCGAGGCGCGGTGACTTGAACAACGGCGTGGGATCGAATTTCGCCGGGATCAGCAGCCCGTTCGGTGTGCGTCCATCGATTAACTCCCGCGGGGTCGGAGCGGCCCGCGCCGACGACGCCGGCTCGCGCGGCTTGCCCCCGGAACGCCCCAGGCCGAGGTCGAACCGGCCGGGGTACAGGGCGTCCAGCAGGCCGAACTCCTCCACCGTGGACAGGGCGGTGCGATGCCCCATCTGCACAGCGCCCGAACCGAGCCGGATCGTCGAGGTTTCGGCGGCGGTCAGTGCCAGCAGCACCGCGGGTGAGGTGCCGGCAACGCCGGGATTGAGGTGATGTTCGGCGAACCAATGGCGCGCGTAGCCCAGGGACTCGGCGTGCTGGGCGAGGTCGATGCTGTTGCGCAGGGCCTGCGTCGCGGTCGAGCCCGACGAGATCGGAACCAGGTCGAGGACCGTTAACGGAGTCGTCATGGCCCTACGAAGCCACCCCGCTGGAGGTCGCCCGGCCGGCCGAACGCCGCGGTGCCGGCGCCAGCCCCAGGTGCTCGCGCAGCGTCGTGCCCGCGTAGTCGGCGCGGAACACCCCGCGCTCCTGCAGCAGCGGCACGACCCGGTCGACGAAGGGATCCAGCCCGCCGGGCGTGATGTGCGGGACCAGGATGAATCCGTCGCTGGCATCGGCCTGCACGAAGTCGTTGATCGTCGCGGCGACGGTTTGCGGTGAGCCGACGAAGGATTGGCGCCCGGTGACCTCGACGATCAGTTCGCGGGTGGTCAGGTTCTCCGCCTCGGCCTTGGCCCGCCAGTCGTTGGCGATCGCGATCGGGTCCCGGAACATGCGGACGCCAGCCCGGCCGCGCGAGATGGTGTTTTCCCCCACGACCGGGTCCACGCTGGGCAGCGGCCCGTCCGGGTCGTGGTCGGAAAGGTCCCGGTTCCAAAGCTGTTCGAGGAATTTGATCGCCGTCTGCGGGGACACCTGGGCGAGCCGCACCTCGTGGGCGATCTCGTCGGCCTCGGCGTCGGTGTCGCCGATGACGAACGTCGCGGCCGGCAGGATGAGCAGCTCGTCGCGGCGTCGCCCGTGGCGGGCGAGGCGGCCCTTGACGTCGGCGTAGAACGCCTGCCCGGCGCCCAAGGTGCTGTGTCGGGAGAAGATCGCGTCGGCGGCGGAGGCGGCGAAATCTCGGCCCTCGTCGGAATCGCCGGCCTGGAAGATCACCGGGCGACCCTGCGGGCTTCTCGGAACGTTGAACCGGCCGTGGATGTCGAAATGCGGGTCCTTGTGGGTGAATTGGCCGGCGTTCGGGTCGGACAGGAAGACGCCGCTTTCCTTGTCCGCCACGATCTCGTCGCCGCGCCAGGAGTCGAGAAGCTCCAGGGTGGTCCGCAGGAACGTCTTCGCCCGCTCGTAGCGCTGGTTCTCCGCCAAAAAGCCGCCGCGGCGAAAGTTCTCTCCGGTGAACGCGTCCCAGGATGTCACGACGTTCCAGGCGGCACGCCCGCCGGAGAGATGGTCCAGCGAGGCGAACTGCCGGGCCACCTCGTAGGGCTCGTTGAACGTCGAGTTGATCGTGCCGGTCAGGCCAAGCCGCTCGGTGACCGCCGCCAGGGCGGTCAGCACGGTGAAGGTGTCCGGGCGGCCGACCACGTCGAGGTCGTAGATCTGCCCGTTCTGCTCGCGCAGCCGCAGCCCTTCGGCCAGAAACAAGAAGTCGAACTTGCCCCGCTCGGCCGTCTGGGCGAATTGCGCAAACGAGCCGAACTCGATGTGGCTGCCGGCGGCCGGGTCGCTCCACACCGTGGTGTTGTTGACGCCGGGGAAGTGCGCGGCCAGGTGAATTTGCTTTAACGTGCTCATCTCGAGTCCTCGGAACTGTCAGGCGCTGGCGTAGTGGTTGGCGGGGCGGGGCAATCCGAGCAAGCCGCGAAGCGTGTCGGTCTCGTAGCCGCTACGGAACAGCCCTCGGCGCCGCAGCTCCGGCGCCAGGCCCTCGGTGATCTGTACGAGGTCATGCGGCAGCGCGGCGGGCCGCAGCCGAAATCCCGATAGCCCGGCGGCGTGCCACTCCTGCAGCACATCGGCCAGCTGTGCGGGGGTGCCGGCGAAAATTTCGGCGTCGCTTCGGTATTCGGTGCCGGCGAGTTCGTCGAGCCGACCCCGCCGCGCCCGTGCCGCCTCCGGGGTGTGATCGAGGAACGCCACCAGGTCGCCGAAGATGTGCAGCGCTTCCCGGCTGCGACCGGCGGCCCGCTGCACCGCGGTGATCTCGCCGACGATGTCGGCCGCCTGCGCGGCGCCGCGCGGGGTGACGAATCCGACGTCGACGCTGCCGGCGATCAAGTCGTAGGACGCGCCGCCGTGGCCCACGGCCGCGACGATCGGCTGGCCCTGGGGCGGACGGGGCGTGATCGAGGGTCCTTTGATGGAGAACCAGCGGCCTTCGAAATCGATGTAGTGCAGCTTGTGCCGGTCGATGAAGCGTCCGGTGGCGATGTCCCGGATCTCCGCGTCGTCCTCCCAGCTGTCCCACAAGCGACGCAGCACCTCGACGTAATCCGCGGCCTCGGCGAAGTGGTCGTCGATCACCTGCTCTTCGCGACGCCCAAAGTGGGCCGCCACGTCCGGGCGCACCGCGATCTGAACCCGGACCCCGGCTCGGCCCGTGCTGACATAGTCAAGCGTGGCAATCGATTTCGATACGTGGAATGGCTCGGTGTGAGTGACGATCGCCGTCGGCACGAGCCCGATGCGCCGGGTGCGCGGCGCGACCCGGGCGGCGATGAGCACCGCGTCCAACCGGCCGCGGACACGATCGGTTCGGTCGTCGGGCTCGAAGGGGTCGTCGGACTGGATCGCCAGCGAATCCTCGATGGTCACGAAGTCCAGCGATGCGCGCTCGGCTTCGGCGACCAGATCGGCCCAGTAACCGGCGTCGAACAGCTCGCCCGGTCGGGCGTCGCGTTCCCGCCACGCGGCCGGGTGCCATCCGGCGCCGTCGAGCGCCACGGCGAGGTGCAAGGGACTTGACGAATTAGCCATCACAAGACCTGTCTTCCTAATGGATACCACCACTGTGCCGAGGGGCTTCCGGGGATCGGCGGCGGCGACGCCGGTTGCGGCCGGGCCTGTCTGAGGCGGGGAATAATCCGTCGGCGGTATGGTGGCCGCCGCACGCGCGCGACGTGTCGGCGTCCGGCTACACGGACCGCCGCCAAGGAACCGGTTGCCGGAGGCGGTGCGGACATGTCGCCGGCCGCATTGTCGCCGCCCGTCCCGCCGCCCACCCGGTGCGGGTTCCGGCCTGGCACTTCAGAACCCATGTGTTCGTCGCCGGCGCTCATCACCCGACTCGTGGCCTCGCTACGCCGGTCGGCGCGCGCCGCGGCGGAGGCGGCGGATGGGCCTCTCGCCCCTACCGCGTCACCGCCACCGGCGTCGATATCGGGCGCCAACGCACGCCCCACGCGCGGCGGACCGGCTGAAATCATCGCGATTGCAACCCCGCGCGAATGCCCTACGTGGCCAACAGCGGCAGCACGCCCTCGCGAACCAGTACGCGGTGCCGGCGCCCCCGCGGGCGGCCATGCAAGTTGCGTCCCGGGCGGTCCTGAGCTAGCTGCGCCGCCGCACCATCCGACGCTCGAGAGCGCCCAGGGCAGCGTCGCTGAGCTTGCCCAATCCGGCCAGCAGAATGATCGCGAGCAGCATGATGTCGGTGCGGCCGGTGTTCTGGCTGTCGATCAGCAGGAATCCCAAGCCTTTCGACGAGGCGATCAGCTCCGCCGCGACCAGGAACAGCCACGCGTTCGCCAGGCCCAACCTGAGCCCGTTCACCAACTCCGGGGCAGCGGCGGGCAGCATCACCGTCGCCAACAACGCGGCGCCGCGCCGGCCGTAGGCGCGTCCCACCTCCACAAGCTGCGGGTCGACGTGTGAGAGTGCCGACGCCGTCGTCGTGTAGATCGGGAAAAACGCGCCGATGGCGACGAGCAAAAGCTTCGGTGTCTCGTCGATGCCAAACCACAAGAGCAGCAACGGCACCCACGCCAGGGAGGGAACGGTGCGGAATGCCGCGACCGTCGGCTCAAGCAACCTGCGCACGATCACCGAGAGCCCGACGAGGGAGCCGAGCACGAGCGCAGCACCCGCGCCCGCCAGATAGCCCAACAGCACCCGCAAAAGGCTCGCTTGGAGGTGGACCCATAAATCGTCATGCCGGAGCAGTTCGCCCAGCGCGGACACCACGTCGGCGGGAGGCGGCAACTGGCTGGCCGAAAACCACCCCTCCGCCGTGACAAACTGCCAGATCGCCAGCAGCAGGATCGGGACGATCAGTCCCGCCAGCGCGAGCGGCGGCTTGGCTGATAGCGCGGCGCGGACCCTCAGGAAGCTTGCTGGGCGAATTTCGGCTCGAACAGCGTGTTGAGTGCGTTGCGGCCGGCCTCTTCGGATTTGATGTCGCCGTCGGCCACCGCGATCGGCACGATACTGGTCAACACCACTCGCAGCGGATCGCCCGGTACCGGTGAGATGTCCAGCGCCGTCCGCTGCAACTCCTCCTGGGCCACGCTCGGCGTCACCTTCGCCTGCGAGGCCAACAAAGCCACCAATTCGTCGGGGTGCGTCTTCGCCCACTTCCGGGCCTCCTCATAGCTGTTGACCACCGTTTGGACGGCATCCGGATGGGCGGACAGGAAGTCCTCGCGAACGTTCAATACGCCGTAGGAATTGAAATCGGGGTTGCGGTACACCAGGCGCGAACCGTCCTGCTGAACCGTTTCCGCCATGAAGGGGTCCAATCCCGACCAGGCATCGACGTTGCCGCGCTGCAAGGCGGTTTTGCCGTCGGCATGCTGCAAATTGACGATCTCGACGTCACTGGCCGAAAGCCCGGCTGTCGCAAGCGATTGCAACAGGAAGAAGTACGGATCGGTCCCCTTGGTGACGGCGATCTTCTTGCCCCTCAAGTCCGCGACCGAATTGATGGGCGAGTTCTTCGCAACGACCAGAGCCGTCCACTCCGGTTTGCTGTACAGGTCGACGATCTTGATCGGTGTGCCGTTGGCCCGCGCGACCAACGCGGCCGAACCGGCGGTGGACCCGAAGTCGAGTCCCTTCGAGCGAAGGCCTTCGTTGGCCTTGTTGCTGCCTGCCGAGAGCACCCAGGTGACGTTGTAGCCCCGCTTTTCCAGTAGGTGCTGGTCTCGCAACACCAGGCTCAGGGGGTTGTAGTAGGCGTAATCCAGGTGAATCTCCTTTGCCGCCGTCGTCCCGTTGTGCGAACCACACGCGGACACGGCTACGACCGCGGCGACAACCGAGATGGCGGTCAGGTATCGACTTTTCACTACGCGTGCGCCTCCTCATCGACGGCGGTTCCGGGGCTGGCGCCGGTGCGCCTGGGTACCCCGAGTTCGTCCAACAACTGGTCGCGCAGCGCGGTGATGCGCGGGTCGCCGCGGTCCCGCGGCTTGGGGATCGCGACGTCGAATGCCGCGGCGATACCGGCACCTCCCGTTGGGTCGGCGCGCAAGATCAGCACCCGGTCGGCGAGGATCACCGCCTCGTCCACGTCGTGCGTGACGAGGAGCGTGGTCGTGCCGGCCTCCTGCTGCACCGCGTCCAGCAGGTCCTGCATCCGCAGCCGGGTCAGCGCGTCGAGGGCCGCCAGCGGCTCGTCGAGCAGCAGGACGCTCGGTCGCCGGGCGAGGGCGCGCGCGAGGCCCGCGCGTTGCGCCATCCCTCCGGACACCTGCCGCGGGTGGTGATCGCCGAATTCGTGGAGCCCGACGACGTCCAGCCAATGCCGCACCGTCGCAAGGCCTTCCGACCGCGCGGTGCCGGGTGGCAGCCCGAATGCGACGTTGGCCGCCAGGGAACGCCACGGCAGCAGGCGAGGTTCCTGGAAGACCATGGCGCAGCGCGGGTCGATCCCGTGGACGGCTTTTCCGTCGATCTCGATCCACCCATGGGTCGGACGGTCGAGGCCGGCGACCAGCCGCAG
This sequence comes from Mycobacterium heidelbergense, assembly GCF_010730745.1. Lineage (NCBI taxonomy): Bacteria > Bacillati > Actinomycetota > Actinomycetes > Mycobacteriales > Mycobacteriaceae > Mycobacterium > Mycobacterium heidelbergense. Next base: position 2,068,293 of record NZ_AP022615.1, read on the forward strand.
CAGCGTCGATTTGCCGCTGCCCGAAGATCCGAGCAACGCGACCACCTCGCCCGGCTCGACGTCGATGTCGACGTCGTGCAGCACGGTGTGCGTTCCGAACGTTCGGTCGACGCGACGAAGTGACACGCATGCCGGCGCCGGACTGGTCGACGTCACCTGCGCAGCCTAGGCATCGGCGCGGCCCGTCACGAGGTTTGGATTGATCATGATTGAAACCCCTGTCCTATTGCGCCCTAACGAATCCCGCGCCGACCGTCGGGTTGGCCCCCGCGTCGCGCAGCACCGCGATCGCCGTGTCCGGTTGGACCGCCCCGTCGGGCAGCGTGGCGGCGGGTATCGCCTTGATGCGGTACAGGAAGTCGGCGGCCGTCTTGATCAGATCGGCGCTTTCACCGGTGGGGACGAACGGGAGACGCAGGCGGATTCCGTCGGCATTGCCGCCCTGGTCGACGGGCCACTTGCGGTAGAGCGAGTCCCGGAGGTCGGCCGCCGAGTAGCCCTCGGTTTGACTCTGCGCCAGGCGGACGATCTCGTCGGCGTTTGCCGGGTCGGCGAGGAACCGCTGTGCGTCCAGTTCCGCCCTCAGCCAGCTCTTGGCAATGTCCGGGTGTTTGTCGGTGAACTCCTTGTCCATCACCAGAAATCCACCGTCGTGCTGGTCGGCCAGCGTGCCGCTGGCAACGCGCTTGGCCAGTCCGGCATTGACCAACTTGGACGGCACGGGTTCCCACACGATGGCGGCATCGATGGTGTGGTTCTGGAAGCTGGACGTGATCACGTCGATGCTCTGGTTGAGGTAGGCGGCGGGCTTCACACCCAGGGCCTCGAACGTGGCCTGCGCGATGCGGTCCGTGCAACTTCCCTGCGGCGTGGCGACGGTCTTGCCGCCGAACCAGGCGAGCGCGTCGCGCTGGCTGGCGAAGTTCGGCGCGTCCGGTCGGGTGAGAAACACCCCGCACTGGTCCTGTGAGAGCGCGAGTGTCGCGACGATGCGCAGGTCTCTCGTGCTTCGTTTACTCACGCCGACAATCGCCGGCATGTCGCCCGCGTAGCCGATCTGTTGTTTTCCGGCCAGCATCTGGCTCACGATGATCGAGCCCTGCAGGCCGACCTGAAAGTCGACCGTCGAGCCTTTCGGCAGGTACTTCTTCCAGAACTCCTTGCCGCGCATGACAACTCCGGACCATGCTTCGGTGTAGTAGGGCTGGTACCCGACGGTGAGGTGGACGGCGCCGCCGTCCGACACGATGTCGTTGCCGCCGATGTGCCCGACGGCGGCGCAGCCCGCGGCGGTCACTACCGTCGTCAGCACACCAATGAGTGTCTTTTTCAGTCGCATCGGCATCTTTCTGTCGTCAAAGGTGTTGGGGCTCCGGGTGGACGCAGTAAGTCCATGGCGCGGTGTTTGATGTGCTGCAGCTCGTCGTCATGGAGGAGGTCGGCGCGCCGCCGCGGACGGGCCGGCTTGATGGGGAACTCGTCGCGCACCCGCGCGGGTCGTTCGGTCATCACCAGCAGCCGGTCGGCGAGCAGCAGCGCCTCGTCGACGTCCGTGGTGATGAACAACACCGTTCGCCGTTGTTCGGCAAGGAGTTCGGCGGTGTACTCCTGCATCAGTTCGCGGGTCATCGCGTCCAGACCGCGAAACGGCTCGTCGAGCACCAGGACCGCGGGTTCGTTGATCAAGGCGCGGGCCAATTCGGCGCGTCGGCGCATGCCCCCGGACAGCTCCCCGGGATACCGGTCGCCGAAGTCGGCGAGTCCCACGCGGGTCAGGATGGCGTCCGCGCGCAGTCGCGCGTGCGGGCCGCGTTCGCCGCGTGCGCGCGGCCCGAACATGACGTTCTCGCGCGTCGTCAACCACGGCATGAGCGCGTTCTCTTGGAACAACAGCAGCCGCTCGGCGGAAGGCCCGTCCACCTCGTTGCCGTCGACCGTGATCCGGCCGCTCGTGACCCGGTGGTAGCCGGCGAGCAGGTAACCGATGGTGGTCTTGCCGCCGCCCGAGGGTCCGATCATCGCCACGATCTCACCGGGCGCGAGGCGAAACGAGCAGTCGTCGACCACTTTTACGTCCTCACGACCTCTGTGGACGTGAAAGGACACGTGATCGAAGCGCACCGTGCCGGCGGGGCCGTCCGTCACGACGCCACGCTTCGCCACGGCATCAGCCGATTCCCCAGCGCCCGCACCAGTCCGCTCGACAGGTAACCGGCGATGCCGAGGCTGATCATCGCCACGACGACTCGCGGTAACTCGTTGCCCTGGTAGGCGTTCCACACCAGGAAGCCCAGGCCACCGTCGCCCGACTGCTGCCCGCCGCCGGAGATCAGTTCGGCGGCCACGACGACCTCCCAGGTGATGCCCATGCCGACGGCCGCCCCGGTCACCAGCGACGGCAGCAGCGCGGGGAACAGGACTCGCCGGAAGACGTAGCGCCGGTTTGCGCCCATCGAGCGCGCGGCGAGGATGTGGCGGCGGTCGATTTCTTCGGCACCGCCAACGGTGTTCAGCACGATCGGAAACAGCGCGCCGAGGAAGGTCACGAACGTGATGGACAGCTCCTGGGTCGGCCAGAAGATGATGGCGATCGGCACCCAGGCAAGCGGGGGAATCGGCCGCAACGATTCGAATACCGGAAACACGACGCTTTTGAGCCGCGGCCGGGTCGCCATCAGCAGCCCCAAAGCGCCGCCAACCGCCAGCGCCGCTCCGAACCCGGCCAGGACCCGCTGGAACGACAGCGACCAACTGTTCCAATAGCCCGGGCTGCCAGCGAGTTTCAGGAAGTCGACGACGACCGCCGACGGGGGCGGCAGCTGACCGACCAACGGCACGGTCACGCCGGTCCAACCGTGCAGACGGGTGGCGATTTCCCACGCCACGGCGAAGGCGACGACGCCGATCGCGCCGCGCCTCAGGGCCGTGGTCTCGACGTTGCCGGCGCGACTGAGCAGCGTTGTCATCGCGCCATCTCCCGCTCGCCCGCTTCGAACGCGCGCCTGGCCTCGTCGCGGACCGCGTCGGAGACTTCGCCGACGAGTTCGCGGAAGTGCGGCGCGGTGATGATGCCGGGATCCCTGGGGCGGTCGAGGGTGACGTCGATCGTGGTCTTGACGCGACCGGGGCGGGTCGTCATGGCGGTGACGCGGCCGCCCAAATACACGGCTTCCTCGATGTCGTGGGTGATGAAAAGCACCGTGACCGCGGACCTGTCGTAGATCTGCAGCAGGGCATCGTGCATCGCGGCCCGCGAGATCGCGTCCATGCCCCGGAACGGCTCGTCGAGCAGCAGCACGGCGGGCTCCATGACGAGTGCGCGCAGGATCTCGACGCGCCGCAGTACGCCGCTGGACAGCTCCGCCGGGTAGCTGTCGGCGATGTCGCCGAGCCCGACGGCGCGCAGGCGCTCCCGCGCGATGCCCGCCGCGGCGCCGCGGCCGGCGCGGCGCTGCGCGACCAGGCCGTAGCCGACGTTGTCGGCCACGGTGAACCAGGGGAACAGGGTGCTGTCCTGAAACACGACGACGCGGTCCGGGCCGATCCCGGCCGTGGGCTGCCCTGGGCCGCACAGCAGTTGCCCGTCGAGCTCGATCCGACCGGATGTGATGTCGGTGAACCCGGCGATCGCCCCGAGCAGGGTGCTTTTCCCGCACCCGGACGGTCCCACGATGACATGGAGCTCGGCGGCCGCGATGTCGAGGCTGAAATCTTCCACCGCCGGCACCGGAGCGCCCGCCGTCCGGTATGCCTTGCCCACGGCGTCGAGGACCAGGTTGCCCCCGCTCACGCCCCGATGCTCCGTGCCCGGTACGCCATCAACCGGCTGCCCACGAGGCGAATCGCGGCGCTGCTGGCGAAACCGACCACGCCGAGCGTGATCATCGCGATGACGATCGTCGGGTAGCGGGTCGTCGTGTACGAGGCATTGATCAGGTAGCCGAGGCCGAACTGGCCCGCGATCATCTCCCCCGCGACGAGCGAGAACCAGGCGACTCCCATGCCGATCTGCAGGCCGGTGAAGATGTAGGGCAGCGCCCCGGGAACGACAACCGTGCGCAGCACCGTGCCGGGCCCGGCGCCCAGGCACCGCGCCGCCCGGATCAGGTTCTGATCGATCGAGTGAACTCCGAGCAACGTGTTCAACGTGACCGCATAGAACGCGGCCAGGTAGGTGAGGAAGATGACCGAACCCTCCCTGGTGTGAAACATCAGCATCGCCAGGGGAACCCACGCCAGGATGGGGATGGGTCGGATCAACTCGAAGACCGGAAACGCGTACTGGCGAAATCGCGATGACCACCCCAGCAGCAGGCCGAGCGGGATCCCCGTAACGAGGGCCGCCGTGAAGGCGATGGCGACGCGCCGAACGCTCGCCCAGATGTGCTCGTAGTAGGACGCGGTGAAAATGGACGTGCCGTAGGCCGGATTCGGGTTAACCCATTCCCGAATCACCTCGGTCGGGCCGGGAATGCCGCGAAACCGTGGCAGCGCCAGCGCGTCGACGGTCAAATACCAGCAGCCGACGAACAGCGCAAAGCCGAGCAGGGCCAGCGGAAGCGCCGGCGACAGAATCCGACGACGCATCGGCTTTGGCCTGGCTACCGCGCTGCGCTGAGTGGTCAGGGGGATCGCGTCGGTAGACAGGACGCTCACGAGCTGCCTTCCCTGGGAATAGAGAAGCCCCGTGGCTGAAGTTTGAGGCGTGGCCTCGAATCCGTCGCGGGGCGTTCTGGCGCAGACCCCGCCATCATTTCCGCACCGATGGCGCGCCGCAACGGTATAGATCGCGTTGACCAAAACCCGCCGGCCGCGGGCGCGCCGAGTCAGCCGGTGTGCACCGCGTCGCCGGGGTGCTGTTCGGCGCCGGCCTCGAGGGCGTCGCCCTCGCCGTTGGCCCCTTCGCGCTTGGCCTGCTTCTTCCTCGACGTTTTCTGTGGCGTTGGCGCCGCCGCGCGCTCCGTGGGGCGGTTTCCGTTGGGTGCCAACCCGACGGTCTCGCCGACCATCTCGATGGCCTTCTCGGTGTACACGCGGTAGCCGAATTCCGGTAAGTAGCCGTGGATCTCGGGTGTATCGAGGTCGCGCATGAATTGCAGTATCCCGCGGCTGAACACCTGGCCGGGCACCAGGACCGGAAATCCTGGAGGGTAGGGCGTCACGAACGTCGCCGACACGACGTCGACCCCCGCCTCCAGCCGTTCGTCAATCTGCTCACCGGTGAGGTATTCGCAATTGGTGTCGTCGTAGGAGAGGTAGAACCCTCGGCGGACATCCCCTTCCGGCGTCGGCTCGCTTCCGCTGTGATCCAGGAATGCGGGGTGAAAGCCGCTGAAATCGGGGAGGGGCAGCGACATTTCGGTAAGCCGATAGACGGCCCGCGCGAAGTGTTCGCGCTCGCCGACGCTCATCTCGGAAATGTTTTGGTCGAGCTCACCGGCGATGTTGACCAGGACTTCCACCAGGAAGGCGACGGAGCTGCGGGTGGTGCCGATGTTGGTCATGAACAGCACGCTGTTGCGTGACGTCTTGTTGATCTGGATTCCGTAGCGGTCCATCAGCTGCTGGCGTTTGAACGTGTCCCCGTCATAACCCGTCTGCCCGATGAACAGGGTGATCCTCGACGGATCGAGCACGAACTCGTCCTGATCCCAGGCCGCCATCATGTTGCGCAGCCCCGAGCGGAGGGGCTGGGCGATGGCCGAGGGCCGGAAGCGCTCGGGGATCAAATCGGACGTGCGAAGGCATCTCATGTACTTGCTGAGCAGCGGATGGTTGTCGATCGCGTCGCGCAGTTGCATCGCGTTCTCGATCTGGCGCTGCACCAGCTCGACGCCTTCCAGCGCCACCTGCCGGCGGCCGAGGTCCAGGGACGCGAGGATCTGGTAGTTCGGCGAGGTCGAGGTGTGCGCCATGTACGCCTCGTGGAACGGCTCCGCCACTTTCTGGTCGAAGTCCTGGTCGAAGACGTGGATCATCGATCCCTGCCGCAGCGCGGTCAGCGTCTTGTGCGTCGACTGGGTGGCATACACCCGCACCCGGGCCCTGGCCGGGTCGGGCATCAGGCGACGGTCCAAAAGGTCGTCGTCGCTTAGCGATTCGGCGGCACCGGCGGCGAAGTGCTCCTCGTAGCGGCGCCGGTAGTCGGGGTTTTGCAGCCGCTCCCGCAACGCCCGCGCCGAGGCCATCGCGGTGCGAGTCCGATAGACGGGGTGGAACCGCGCGAACGCGAACCAGGCCTCGTCCCATAAGAACACCAGGTCGGGCTTGATGGCGAGGCACTCCTCCATGACCCGCTCGACATCGTAGACGATGCCGTCGAAGGTGCAGTTGGTCAGCGACATCATCTTGACGCGGTCGAGCTTGCCGGCGCGCTTGAGTGCCAACAGCTTTGACTTGATCTCGCGCAGCGGCACCGCGCCGTACATCGAGTAGTCGTTGAGCGGATAGGCTTCCAGGTAAACGACATTCGCACCCGCCAGCATCATCCCGTAGTGGTGCGACTGATGGCAGTTGCGGTCGAGCAGCACGATGTCGCCCGGCGCCACCAACGCCTGGGTGACGATCTTGTTCGCCGTCGACGTCCCGTTGGTGACGAAGTACGTGTGGCGCGACCCGTAGGCCTGCGAGGCCAGCTGTTGCGCTTCGCGCAGCGGCCCGGTCGGCTCGAGCAGTGAGTCAAGACCGCCGCACGTCGCCGACGTCTCGGCCATGAACACGTCCAGGCCGTAGAAGCCCACCATGTCCTTGATCCAGTGCGAGTTGACGATCGACTTGCCCTGCGAAATCGGCAGGGCGTGAAAGACACCCGTGGGCCGGTGGCTGTACTGCTTGAGCGCGCTGAAGAACGGGGTGCGGTAGCGCGCCGCCACCCCCTGCAGGATCGACAGGTGAAGTTCGAGCATGCCTTCCCGAGCGTGAAACACCCTGCGGAAGTACTGGCCGAGGCGCCCGGCGATGTCTTCCACCTCGATTTCGGTCATGAGGTAGAGGTCGAGCTCGGGCCGCAGCGTCGCCAGGGAAGTCGCCAGGATCTGGGCGCGTTCTTCGGGCGACTGGTGATCGCCCAACTCGTCCGACACCGCCGTGTCGACGAACTCCGCCAGGGTCGACAGGTCCCGGGTCGATTGGTGCGAAAAGCGCCGCCGGATCACCACCGCCTGCAGGTTGACGTTCAGTCGTGCGGCGATGAGGGCCTCGTCTCCGCTGGACACCACGACGAGTTCGTAGACGAATTCGTCGTCGGAGCGGCGCCATTTCCGCACCTCGTTGCGCAGCGCCCGCTCTTGGGCTTCGGTCATCTTTTCGACGACGAGGACTTCGAAATAGGGGCGGTCGGCCGGCGTCGCCGTCTGATGCTCGAGCTGGCGCGGATCGGACGGGAACATGTCCAGCTCGTCGGCGCCGGCGTTGTCCACGTCCCCCGAGCGATACGACTCGGTGGTCAGCGCGCGGTTGATCCGCCCCACCGCCTGCGCGAACTTTTCATAGCTGCCGGCGGCGAAAAGCCGTTGAACGAGCGCGAATTGGGGAGAGCCGGGATAGGCCCAGTAGGGCTCGACCGTGCTGAGGCGGGCCAGCAGCTCCCGGCACGTGCTCAGGCATTGTTCTTTCAGCGCCCCCGCGGTGGTGGGGCGCGTCAGCCGATCGGCGGCTTCCTCCAAGCGGCACCACGAGTCGTTGCGGACCTGCCACAGACTGTTGTAGGCGCGCAAGTGTTCTGTCATGGCCGGGCCCTTCCCGAGTCGCGGGCGGCTCCGTGTCCCGGAGCGTCGCTCAAGGCTTGCAGACCCAATCCGCCCGGCGGTTACCGGAAGACAAACACTGCGCATCCGTCGGGTGACGGCCCGAGTAGACGGCGGTAACGGGGCTTTACGCCCTGCGCCGCCCGCGCCCGCGCCGGCCCCGGCGCCATCCTCGAAAGTGCAACTGGCGAAACGTTTCTCGGGAAATGCGTTGCCAGTTGCACTTTCGCGGCGCGCTTCACGCTTGACTGGTGCTGCCGGCATGGACGTGCTGCCGCCGCGAGGCAAATGCGCTTCCGTTAGCCCTTGGCGAGGGTGAACTGCGCGACGTCGGTGTAGCCCTCGCGGAAAAGGTCGGCGCAACCGGTGAGGTACTTCATGTACCGGTCGTAGACCTCTTGCGACTGAACCGCGACGGCCTCGTCCCGGCGCGACTCGAGGGCGGCCGCCCACGTGTCGAGGGTACGGGCGTAGTGCAGGCGCAGCGGCTGGACCCGCTTGACGGTGAAGCCCGCACGCTCGGCATGCTCCTCGACGACCTTGGCGTTGGGGAGATCGCCGCCCGGAAAGATTTCGTCCATGATGAACTTCATGAACCGCAGCTTGGTCATGGTGATGGGCAGGCCTCGCTCGGCGAACTCCTCTTCGCTCGGCTTGATGATGGTGTGCAGCAGCATTGCGCCGTCGACGGGAAGCGCCTCGTAGGCCATCTTGAAGAAGTCGGTGTAGCGGTCGCGCCCAAAGTGCTCAAAGGCGCCGATCGACACGATGCGATCCACCTTTTCGCCGAACTGCTCCCAGCCTTGCAGTAGCACGCGTTTGGCTCGCGCGCTGGGATGGCCGTCCAGCCGCTGCTGTGCGTGGGCCTGCTGATTGCGGCTCAGCGTCAGGCCGACCACGTTGACGTCGTAGCGCTCGAGCGCGCGGGTGATCGTGGCGCCCCAGCCGCACCCGATGTCGAGCAGCGTCATCCCCGGTTGCAGCCCGAGCTTGCCCAGCGAGAGTTCGATCTTGGCGATCTGGGCCTCCTCGAGCGTCATGTCGTCGCGCTCGAAGTAGGCACAGCTATAGGTCCGTGTCGGATCGAGGAAGATCCGGAAGAAGTCGTCGGACAGGTCGTAGTGCGCCTGCACGTCCTCGAAATGCGGCTCCAGTCCGACCGTTTCGCTACGTTTCTCGGTCAAGGCACTACCTCTGACGTTGATTTTTCCGGCTCACGGCGTGCGATCGATGCCGATCGACGTACCGGTTACCAGTGTATCCGGCCGATCACCAGCGCCGAACTGGTTGCTCTCCGGCGCCTACATCCTCGCGCTGTGGCAAGCCTGGTTTCCGCCGCTTCGTTTGGCGGCATACATCGCACTGTCGGCGATCATGATGAGTTCGTCAACCAGGCGGGCGACGTCGGGCCGGGTTAGTGGGTCCAGCCTGGCGCTTGCGGTGCCGATGCTGGCCGTGACTCTCGGGGAGAGCCCCGCGAAGGCCGTGCACAACCGCGCGGCCAACGCTCTCACGTCTGGGGTCGAGGACGTCAACGCGACCAAGAACTCCTCGCCGCCGGCGCGGCAGATCACCGCGTCGGCGGGAGCATTCTCGCGCAGCAGCTCAGCCACCTCCCGCAGGGCGCGGTCACCGGTTGAATGACCGTGGGTGTCGTTGATGTGCTTGAAGTTGTCGAGGTCGACCATCAGCACCGCCAGATGGGTGTGCCCCGGCGACGGATTCGCCAAGCGGCTACCGACCCCGTCGGTGAATGCCCGCCGGTTCAGCAGGCCGGTGAGGACGTCCTCTTCGGAGCGCTGAGCATACATTCTCATGGCTCGTGATACACCCCAAATTCCAAGGGGTACAGACAAATTGAGAAACGCGTTTATCCATAATGCCGACACCGCCGTGGCCATGTTGACTTCATGAACCAGCCGCAACGCCGCCGCGGTGGCGACCACCACCGCCACTGTGGCGTTGAAAAGGAGGAGCCGCGGGCTGTGGAAAACCGCGATGTAGCCGCCGGTGACGGCCATGGCGGTACACGCCAGGGCGGCAAGTGCCGCAGTTGGCTGGACCAGACTCCACCCGCCGACACACAGCACGCCGATGACCACACCGGCCCGCGATTGTCGACGGGTGGGCCAGTGCGTCAACCACAACACGGTGACGGCGATGGTGAACGTGGCGGCAACTCCACCGAGGATCACTTCGACGGGATTGGGCCGGTATTGGCTCGGCAATATGGTTAGTGGGACCAATGCCGACGAGCCGGCGAGGACGGCCAAAAATATCCGCGCCGGACGCAGCATTCCGTGTTGGCGCAGGAACGCGGTGATCCGGTCGTACTCGTCGGGTTGGCTCCACCAAGCCTTCAGGCGTGACATTAGTCAGCGAATGCTACTCCCGCTGTGAGCGTTGCGTTTCGACCCGGCAATCCCGGCCTAAGATCTTGGCCGCGTGCGACGCCAGCTACCTTGCCCCCGGAGGCACCAGCGCGGGATGGTGGCAAACCCGATTGCCCCCAGCGCGTTTGGCCTCGTACATGGCGGCGTCGGAAGTGCTGATCAGGTCCTCGATGAGTTGCATATCGGGCGGGGAGGCGTCGAACGCGACCCCGGAGGTTCCGATGCTTGCGGTGATCTCGAAGGGAATCTCAGCTATCGCCGCGCGAAGTCGTTCGGCCATCGCCACGGGGTTGGGTGTGGCGTCGGTGTCGACGATCACGAACTCCTCTCCCCCGATGCGACTGATCACGGCCGTGGGACGGCAGTTCTCCTGAAGGGCCGTGGCGACGGCGACCAGGACCCGGTCGCCGACGGCGTGCCCCAGGGTGTCGTTGACTCGCTTGAAGTTGTCCAGGTCGATCACCGCGATCACCAAGCACTTTGCCGCGAAGCGATCGCGATGCGTCATTAGCTCATACACCGCGGTGTAGAAGGAGCGCCGGTTGTGCAGGCCGGTGAGCGAATCCCGGTCGGAACTTCGAAGGTCGGTTCGCAGCGCATGCACCAACGATTGGATCCCGAACGGCACGCCGATGTTCAGTGCCATCACGGTGATGAGGCCGGCGCTGGCCAGGGCGATGTCACCCGTGGCCTCGACGAATTGATGCGCAAGGATAACCGCGCAGACGGTGGCCGCGGCGAAGTTGACAAGCACGTAATAGCCGGTGTGGAAGTACGCGATGAAACCGCCGAGGATCGCAAAGGTCGTGCATCCCATTAGCCCCGTGTAGGGGTTCGACAATCCCATGCAGATTATGGCGACGGCGGCGATTGCTCCCAGCAAAAATAGGATCGACTGCCGTCGGGTGGGCCAGCGCAGCAGCCAGAGGGTTGCGCCCGCGAATCCCAACACCGATATGACGACGGACGCGCCCCTCAACGTTGCCTGGGTAGGTCCGGTCGGGCTCCAGAGCATCAGGAGCGGCAAAGCCGCCTGTGATGCGGTGAAGGCGAAGGTTGCCCCCCGCCACGCGGTCTGGAGGCCACGGCCCTTCAGGTAGGCGCTGACCCAGTCGTACTGATCGGATTGCCTCACCACCGACGTGCCGATCCGGCGCCGATGTCGCGCCCGCAATGAAGCGACGCCGCCATCGGGTAAACCGCCACGAGGTCACACGATGGTTCTGTCACGTGATGAATTAAAGACGAACTTCAATAAAGTGCAACCCCGCCCAGAATGGCCATCCGTCGGCCGCTCGGCGTCCTGCGGGTTTCGTTGTGCGGGAAGCAATTGCGGCACCTCGTGGTTTCACCGAAAATGCGCATTGGAGTTGTGTTCCCCCAAACCGAAATCGGCGGAGACCCCGCAGCCGTACGCGCCTACGGGCAGCGCGTCGAAGAACTGGGATTCGCCCACATCCTCGCTTACGACCACGTCGTGGGCGCCGACCCGGAGGTGCACCAGGGCTGGCAGGGTCCGTACAACATCGACTCGACTTTCCATGAGCCGTTCGTGGTGTTCGGCTACCTGGCCGCGCTCACTTCGCTCGAACTCGTCACCGGCGTCATCATCCTCCCGCAACGGCAGTCGGTGTTGGTGGCCAAGCAGGCCGCCGAGGTCGATCTGCTCACCGGCGGGCGGTTCCGGCTCGGTATCGGGCTCGGCTGGAACGCCGTCGAGTACGAGGCGCTCGGCGAGGAGTTCACCAACCGCGGCAGGCGCTCGGAGGAGCAGGTCGAGGTGATGCGCAAGCTGTGGACCGAACGCTCGGTCACCTTCGACGGGAAGTATCACGCGGTGACCGGGGCGGGCCTGGCGCCGCTGCCGACCCAGCGACCGATCCCGGTGTGGTTCGGCGCGGCGTCCGATCGCGCCTACGAACGCGCCGGGCGGCTCGGCGACGGCTGGTTTCCGATGATGGAACCCGGACCCGGCCTCGACTATGCGCGCGCGCAGGTGACGCGCGCCGCGGTGGCCGCGGGGCGGAACCCCGACAGCCTCGGCATGGAAGGCCGGGTCAACTGGACCGGCGACCCCGACAAGGTCGCCGCCGATATCGCCGCCTGGGAAGCCGCCGGGGCCACACACCTATCGGTGAACACCATGAACGCCAGCCTCGCGACTGTCGACGACCACCTGACCGCGTTGGAGCGCGTCGCCGCCAGCCTGAGGTAGGCGTGGCACCACCTGGGTGATGCGCGTGGGCGGCGCGGCTGTAAAAAGGGGGAGCCAGGAGGCATGCATCCAACGCCCTTCCGACACCGACGGAGAAACCGCTCATGGACAAGGTGGATATCGCCGCGCTGCTCGCGCTGGGCGCTGCGCTGTGCGTCGCCATCGGCGACGTGCTTCAGCAACGTGCGACACACCGGATCACCGACACGTCGGTCGGCCTCATCGAATTGTTCGCGAGGCTGCTCCGCAATCCACGGTGGCGGTGGGGTGCCCTGATGATCGTGGCGAGCATCGTCTTTCAGGCGGCCGCCCTGAACCAGGGTTCGGTGCTGCTGGTGCAGGCGTTGCTTGTGCTGTCGCTGCTGTTCGCGCTGCCGATCGGTGCGAGGTTGTCCCGCCGCAGGGTGACCGGCCGGGAATGGGTCTGGGCCGTCTTGCTGACCGCGGCGGTGACCGTGATCGTCACGGTCGGCAACCCGCAGCCCGGCCAGTCGCGCGCATCGCTGCATACCTGGGCCGCGGTGGCGGCGGTGCTCGTGCCGCTGCTGCTCGGCTGCGTCGTGGCCGCCCGGATCTGGGGCGGCGCCCTGGCCGCGGTGTTGTTCGCGTTCGTGTCGGGTTCGCTGTGGGGGGTCTTCGCGGTCCTCACCAAAGGGGTCGTCTCCGCGCTCGGCGACGGCGTGGGGGCGGCCGCGCGGACACCCGAGTTGTATGCGTGGCTGGCGGTCGCGCTCGCGGGTTTCGCGTGGGAACAGTCGGCTTTCCGGGCCGGTGCCCTGACCGCGTCCATGCCGACCCTGCAGGTCGCCCAGCCGGTGGTGGCGGCGGCGCTGGGTGTGGTCGTCCTCGGTGAGACGCTGAATACCGGCCGCGCCGGGATGATCGCCCTGGCGGCGGCCGCGCTGCTGATGGCGGCGGCCACCGTCGAACTCGCGCGCGGCGACGCCGTCGATACACACAACAAGGTCGAGGCGCAACTCCCTGACGTCGTCGGCGAACCGGCGTAGTTACCTTGCGGCGCAACGTCGTTGGGTTGTCCTTCCTGCGTCACGGTGTGCCGGCGGTAAGGTCATGAGGATGAAGCGCACGACAGACAGCGCCTCGATTCACTCGCTGACGCGCCAACTGCGCGCCCTGGTCGAGCCGATCCTCGGCGTGGTTTTCCAGGCGCCGGAAGCCCGCGCCGGAGCGCTGGGGTTAGACCCGTTGGCGTGGTACATGGCGGGCCGGGCCGCGGCGCTTGGACCGGTGCGACCGGCCGCTGCCGCCGCCGTGTTTGCAACCTTCAATCCTGCCCTAGTGGAGCGAGCCTTGACGGGCGTGTGGGACCGGGTGGCGATCGACGCGGTGCTCGACGCGCGCCTGGCCAGCGCGTGCCGGCTCCTGGAACGCGTTGTGGGCCATGACGAATCGCGGCTGGCGCGCGCAAACGAGCTGTTGCGACCGATTTCGACCGCCGGACAGGTGTTCGGCGCCCCGCTGTACGCCGGCCTTAAATCGCTGGAGTGGCCGCAATCAGAGGTGGGGATCCTCTGGCGCTGCTGCGATCTGATCCGCGAACACCGCGGCGATGTGCACAATGCGGCGTGGCGGGCGGCCGGCCTGGACCCGGTGGAAATCAACGTGCTGTCCGAAGCGTGGCGGGGCGTCGAGTACGGCACGGTTTCGGTGAAACAAATGGGTTGGTCACACGGTGCGATGGGGCGCGCGCTCGAACGGCTCGAGTCGGCCGAGCTGATCAAGGACGGGGTCATCACCACGGCCGGCCGCGCTCTGCGCGAGGACATCGAACTCACGACATCGCTGCAGCAGACCGAGTTGGCGGAGTCGTCAGGGGGCTGCGCGGGCGAACTCTTCGAGCTGATTACCCCGTGGGCCGAGCAGTGCAGCAAGTCGGCGGTCACATATTGGGAGTAGCCGACATGACGGTTTCCCTCCTCGAAGCGCTCCAAACGCGACTCCGCGGCTTGGATGTCGGCCCCACGAGCCACCTGTAATGCCCAATCCTACTTCTGGACAAGGTGTTTCACTGCACCGCCGAGTGGCTCGGGCTTGATGATGTGCGTCGAGGCCGCACCGGCTTCCGGCCAGCCCCAGCCGCCGTCGGGCAGCGCCACCAAGAGCACTTTGTCCTGAATGCCGGCCAGCGACGCCTGGACCGTGGCGCCGCCGGGCAGGTGGTGGATCGGCAAGTCCGCGACGAGGCTGTCGACTTCCTGCTTAGTCAACCGACGAGCATGACCGGCATCCGGCAGCACACCCTCGGTGAGAAACTGAACAGCGCCGGCACATTCCGCACCCACCTGTTCCAATAACCTCATCGTGTCGGTGACCGACACACCGGCCTCGGTAGCGACGTGGCGGCGCAGGTTGCCCTCTGGCAGAAGACCTTTCACGAACGCCGATACCTGCCCCGACCCACTGCGCCGATCCAGGACAGGCCGACGTGAGACCGGCAACGCCAGAGACAGGGCCCTACTTCCGTCGCCGAAGACATCGAGCGCCTCCTCAGTGAATTCCAAGCGCAGACGAAACCGGCTTGGCTCACTTAGCCTGGCGAGGTGAACACCGTGCAACCAAACATTGAGCGCCTTACGCGCCATCGAGCACCGCCACACGGGAAAACTTCGGCACCAGCGCGAGCGCGATGCCGCACTCCGACAGCGCACGCAGCGCGGTGTCGACGCTGACGGATTCGCCCCGCTCGAGGCGGGAGATGGTCATACGGGTGACGCCGATGCGATCAGCGAGCTCATCCTGGTGGAAGCCCTTGTCCTGGCGTGCGCGCCGAACGTATTCGCCGAGTTCGGCGGTGTCGTACACCAGCGGAACAAAGTGATGCATATTTCGATCATACGATAATTGCGTTGGGATGCTCGATATTTTTAGCATCGCCGCCGAGTGCTCCGGCGATCGAAATATGAAGCTTCTGGGGTTGGCGTCGGGGATACTCGCCTGCGGCCCGCAAGCGCCTGTAGCCTCAGGGTGCGTCGTGATTCCGGCCCCGGTCTGTGATTGCCGGGCCGCTGTGAGGCCAGCCGCCCAGCGAGGCCTGTCGATATCGAATTTGGTTGCCACCGCAACGTTTTGCGTCATACATGGCGGTGTCGGCGCAGCAAATCAGCTCGTCGATGACATCGCGGGCAGGTGGGATCGATCCCAAAGGCACCCGCGCGCTGACGACTCCGATGCTGGCGGTGATACCGAATGGGGTATCGGCGATGGCGCGCCGCACCCGCTCAGCGGATTCTTCCCCGTCCGCGTGGTCGGCAAGTTCGGCGACGAGGAACTCCTCACCGCCGATGCGTGCCACGACCGCGCCGTCGTGATGGCGTCGAAGGATATCGCTGACGGCAACCAACGCGCGGTCACCGACCGCATGACCGAGAGCGTCGTTAAGCCGTTTGAACTGATCCAGGTCGACCATGGTGACCGCCAGGTACTGCTGGGCGGCGCGTGTCCCGCCGCCGAGCAGTTCACCGGTGCGCCGATAGAATCCGCGCCGGTTCAATAACCCACACAGCGGATCCACGTCGGAGAAGGCGACATCGATGGCCAACCGGTGGACGAGCACCTGGGTGGCCATCGGCACGGCCAGCACGGCGACCGCGACCACCGAGAAGGTGCCCACGGCCGCCACCCAGTCACCGCTCCTAATCCCCTGCACCACAGCGAGTGTGGCAGCGGTGCCCAGCGCCACCGCCAAGTGTGCGGCCAGGATCCGCGGCCTGTGGAAGAACGCGATATAGCCACCGAGCACGGCGAAGGTGACGCATCCGGCCAGACCGAGCAACGCATTGCGATAGCTCAGGCACGCGATCGCGATGCCGCCGTCGGAGATCGCTACGTAACACACAGATTGCCGGCGGTTCGGCCATCGGCGCGCCCACAGCACCGCGGTCGCCAGGCACGCCGCGGCCGCGCCCAGCGCCGCGGCCATCCCGACAGGCCGCCACGAGCCAGCGGGACTCCACTGCATGCCGATAGTGTTCGCGCTCAGAAGAACGGTGGCGGTGGCCACCGTTCGGCGAACGAGGCCCTGCAGATCTTGTGTCGCTAGATAAGCAGACAGCCAGTCGAAGTGATCGGCCTGCTGCCACCAGGAGACCAGTGATCGCCCGTCGCTGCCAAGGCTCCGCATCCCGTGTGTCCCCTTACCAGCTGGACCCAGCTGTCGTCGGGCGGCCCGATGATGCGCTGTGCGGCCCATGTCATCCATTCCGTCCATGACATTGCAACCGAGAATATGACATTCGAATTTGAGAAACTGTAGGTTTCTTGAGTTTGGCTGCATCTGGCAGTGCTCTTGGCCTGCGCTTAGCTGACCTGTCTCACGTCGGCGGCGCCGGGGTTTGTCTCACGAAACGCCGCATTTCCCACGAGGCATTGCAATCAGCGTTCTGGTTTCCGGGCGTCCCGTGGCGCGCAGCATCTGATCCGCGAACACCGGCCCTTATGGCTCGGTCGGCTCCACCCTGTCACGCGGTGATCGCTCAAAGTCTCTGCCTACCTTATGTTTTGGCGTACCGCGACGCGGTGAGGCGTCGCCGATCGTGGCGCTGAGCGTGTCGAGTTCGGCCAGAACGTCGGTGGCGGGCCAGATCCGGTTGCGGGCGCCGCTGGGCAGTAGCTCCAGGCTCCCCGCCGGCGGTGTCGGCGGGCCACGCCGGACACCTCGTGGTGGTCACATGTGTCACTCGCGTCTCGGCTTTGGAGGCACATACCGTTCTGCCCACCTAACCGCGACAATCGCGGTGGCTGTCGCGCGTAGGTAGACACATCGTCGTATGCCGACCAGCCAGTGACCGATGTGACCTGGGATTGACGCCCGACCTTTGGCCCGCCGCGCCCCGGCTGGGGGCGACATGAACCCGCAGCAGCAGCTCCCTTGACCTGCGGCGCTCCCTGCTGTCTCAGAGCGGGTTCAAATTCTGTCGACTCGCCAAGGCAGGCAGGAAAGCCGGGATAGTCGCGATCGGCGGTGCCCGCACATTACTGTGCTTTGGTCGGCCTCACCGAACAAGCCGATAGAAGAGTTGAGCCAATTCATGACCGCAGCAGCAGAAGCGTCGGAGATCGCGTCGCGAGTCGGCCACTACTACCAGGTGGACGACACCTACCAGGTCGGCCGCGAGAAGGTACGCGAATACGCCCGTGCAGTGCAGGACAAGCACCCCGCACACTGGGACCCAGCGGCCGCGGCGGAGCTGGGCTACTCGGGCGTGGTGGCGCCACTGACGTTCACGTCGATCCCCGGCATGATGGCCAATCGCGAGATGTTCGAGTCGGTGGTCGTGGGCTATGACACCTACTTGCAGACCGAAGAAGTCTTTGAGCAGCACCGCCCAATCGTGGCCGGCGACGAATTGCACGTTGACGTCGAGCTGTCGTCGGTGCGCAGGATCGCCGGCAGAGACCTGATCACCGTGACCAACACCTTCACCGACGCTGCCGGCGAGCGGGTGCATACCCTGCACACCACCGTCGTCGGCGTAACCGCCGACGACGTCGATCCGGCGATCAAGGCGACCGTGCAGAACGCGATGATGCACGACGCGTACGCACTGCCGATCGGCGAATCCGAGTCCACCTACCAGAAGACGGTGCGCCCCGATGGCGAGATTCGGATCGCCGACGGAGGCACGACCCGCACGCCAGGCACACCCGACTTCGGCGACGTGAAGGTCGGCGACGAGCTATCGGTGCATCACGCCCGACTGTCCCGCGGGGACCTGGTCAACTACTCCGGCGTGGCCGGCGACGCCAACCCGATCCACTGGGACGAGCAAATCGCCAAGGCGGCGGGCCTGCCGGATGTGATCGCCCATGGGATGCTCACCATGGGCCTGGGTGCCGGATTCGCCTCCGCGTGGTCTGGCGACCCCGGTGCGGTTACCCGCTACGCGGTGCGGCTGTCCCAGCCCGCGATTGTGTCGGGTGCCGAGGGCGCCGACATCGAGTTCAGCGGCCGGATCAAGTCGCTGGACCCGGCGACCCGCACCGGTGTCGTCCTTGTCGGGGCGAAGTCCGGCGGCCGAAAGATCTTCGGGCTGGCGACGTTGAGCGTCCGCTTCCGCTGACCCGGCGGCACTGGTGACGGCGGTCCGCGCGTGCGGCCCCGGCTACCGGCCCGCGTTATGGACCAGATCGATGGCGTACTGATTCACGAAGTTGCCCGCCGGCGGATCACCTTTACCGCATGTTCCGTCGGATTCACCGGGACGTTTGATCCACAAGTAGGCGTCGGCGTGCGCGCCGGCAGTGGCCGCGGTAGGCGGAGCGCCAAGCGCTCGGCCGCTGGGGTTGCACCAGTTGAGCTCGGAGTCGGGCGCTGGTCCGGCTCCGTTACGCGACGTGTCGATCACGTAGTGCGAACCGTTCGTGAGGCCCGAAATCGCCTCGCCGTAACCGATTTCGTCCTCGGTGGTGAAGAAGTTCGCAGTGTTGATGCTGAAACCCCGCGCGTGGCCGATACCGGCCTGATTAAGCCTGGCGGCCATGTCGTCGGGGCTGTGCCAGCGCAGGTGACCGGCATCGACGTATACGGCCGCGTTCGGATTCCGGGTCAGCGCGTCGACGGCGTAGCGAATCAGGTCGTAGCGTTCTTGGCGCTGATCGGCTGACAGACAGTCGGCCATGGCGAGCGCATCGGGTTCGACGACAATCGCCGCCCGCGAGGCGCCCACGTCGGATGCGATGCCGTCGATCCATGCGCGGTATTCGCCGGCCGACCCGAAGCCACCCGCGGCGAAGCTGCCACAGTCGCGGTGGGGGATCCCATAGAGCGCCAGAACCGGGATGGCGCCGGCGGCGGCCGCGTCGCCGGTGTACTTCGCGACCGTGGATGCCGAAGAGCCCGGGACGATCCAGTATGCCTGCGGCGTGTTGGCGATGGCGGTCAGCTCGGGACTCGGCGGATCGGCGCTCTGCGCCGCGCGCATGGCCGCCGACGTGGGATTGACGTAGAACGGCGCTCCAGCCAACGGGTTGCCGTCAGCGGCCAAGCGCACCGCCGGGGCGCGCCCGACCTGCGGCGGGTCGGCGGAAACAACCATGCAGGCAACGGCCGCAACAGTCAGGAAGGGAGCAACCCACCGCGCGAGAGCGCGAGCAGCTGAGGGGATCACATCAGGAAAGTTAGTGCGTCAAGGCTTTGGGCGCGAATCCCGGTGGCAATTCTCTGGCATGGGCTTCGGGCCTACTGCGTTGGGGTGGGCCGGGTGCGCAGCCGGATGACGGGGAGTTCGCGGTCTCCGGTTTTCACCGGGAACTAAGCCTGCGAGTGTCGCCGAGGCGCTGCCAGCCGCCTGGAACGACGGTACCGATCAGGCCGAGGAGCCACAGCACCGGCCGTAAACGATCTGTGGGCCGGCAAAGGATAATCCCCTGCCGGCCCACAGATTACGTAAAGATCAGACCGCGGTCACTCCGGTGGCCTGGGGGCCCTTGGCGCCCTGTCCTACCTCGAACTGAACCCGCTGGTTCTCCTCCAGTGAGCGATAGCCACCGCCCTGGATCTCGGAGTAGTGGACGAAGACGTCCGCACTGCCGTCATCGGGAGCGATGAAGCCGAAGCCCTTTTCGCCGTTGAACCATTTCACGGTTCCTTGCGTCATATTTTCTGTACTTCTTTCGTTGACTTTCACGAATGCAGAACACATTCGCCGTGCAGCCTACCCCACAATCGGGAATCTCTAAATCCGTCTTCGACGGTGGCGTTGCGGCGGGGCACCCACCGGACAAGCGGCCCGCGGCGTTCAAGCAGTTCAGCACGGCGTTTCTGGAACAGCAACACGCCGGAGCGAGGTCTCGCGCGGTCGCGTTGACTTCCATCCAATCCAGACCATGGGTCAAGAGCCCTAACTCAACGCTCCTTGTTAAACAATAGGCACCCGCTTGCTAATCTTCCCTGCACCTCGACAACAATGTAGGTTCTCACGGTTCGCCGCATATGCCCGTACCGCTGAACTGGCAATTCTCGATCTGTCTCACGATGGCAGCGTCGTGGTTCGTCTCACGGAGTGCTTCATTTCCTACGACAGCACGGGAATGCGCACTAACGCCCGTTCAGAGTGTGCTTCATTGAGGTCGTACCGCCACGCGCGCAGCGACCTGGTCCCGGACTTGGCTGTAGACGTCGACGTTGATAGTCGGGGCTACCCACAGTGAGACTGCTACCGCGAAGTCCACAGCGCGTCCACCAAGTCCGCCAGCTTGTTCATAGCACTTAACCCGAATGTTCATATCGCTTCCTTGCCCGGAAGCGAACGTCTTTTCCAGTTCCCATGTTTGGTGCTGTACGGTTGTTGCGCCGCGAGTGGTTACGGCCGATGGATGGCCGGCTGGCGCACCAAGCGTTGGGATGGCACCGCCCGGCGTTACGAAAGATAAACTTGCGCAACGGTACTGGCGGCTGCGCCAGTTGACTGGCGTAAGCCAGGCAAGGGTTGCATCGATCTGTTTTGTCTCGCGAACGTTAAGTCCGTCAGGCAACGGAAACAACAGCTCTTGCTCTTCTGCTGCCCCAATTGAGCCAAGGTAGAGGACTACTGCCTCGTTAGTGGCACATCCGTCCGCATAGTCCCGTGATACGACGCCATTTCCGATGGCGATCTCCGGGAACAAGGGATCGTAGGCTAGATCGGGCGGCCACGCAGTGCCATGAACCAATAGTGCCTTTATCGCAGCCGCTCGCTGACGGCGAGTTGGGAAGGTTCCCGCCGCAATTTCATCGACGAGATCATGGAGGCGTGCAGCCTGCCGCGATACCAATGCTGCGGCGAAACTTGTTCCTGTTACATGAGTTTCATTGCGGCCCGCAGGGGTCGCCACCTTAAGCCCGGGGCCAAGAGGCGAGAGACCGCGTAACGTGATCACTTCCTGAGCGATTGCACCGTCGACATAAAACGCTCGACCACCATGGGTCATTACGTCCGGCTTGATGCTGCGGCGATATCCACTTCCCGTCGCGGTCACGGGGCTGATACTCGGACATCCGTCCGTCGGGTCGACGAGGTAACCCTGCGCAACTGCTTCAGAACCGTCGTCGTGAGTAGCGCCCACGGTGATTGCATTGACAGATTCCGCCGGAGCAAGCATCCGCCGTTCATTCTGTCGACGATCGATGGCTTCCAGCAGTATCTGACGTCGATCAGTTCCCACCGCCCCCGTGAGATCCGTTGACAACAAAGGACTTAGCGACAGCTTTCCGTAATTTCCTACGGAAATTACGACGAGAACACCGTATTCGTAGCTCAGCCAGTCGATCGCACGCGCCCAGGAAGACAGGATGGTCTCAAACGGCACCGCGGGGTCACCCACTGAGATGTTGACAATAGTAACGGTGGGTGCCGCTGCGGGGCCGCCTGGGCCGTCCTCGAACAGCTCCCGGAATACCCGCCACATGAGATCTGGTACCAGCTCGCTGGATGGCAATTCCTCTGTCCGATCGGCTGTCTCGTCCGACGGAACCAGCACGGGGCGAACCAACACAGGCCGAGCCGCCGGCACTTGATTCGAACCACGGTCACCCCACACAGCGATCGAAGCTGTCCAAGTTCCATGTCGGCGTTCGCTGACCGTCGCCAACTGGGTGAGATCGTCTGGGTCATAGACGTTTACCCGATCACGTAGCAGGATATGATTCGCCATGGGCACGCCGTCAAGAAGGCAAAGAACGGGGTCGCCGCCGGGCAGCGGGTCGTCGATCTCCGCAGAGATCTCAACGGAGGGTCCGACTATCGGCAACGACTGCCCCGTGATTCGCAGGTACATCACATTGGCGGAACGGACTAGGCGGACACCATCAAAGTTGCCCGCTGCGAGTTCGCGCAATAGCGCAGTCGGAACCTCGCACTTGAGCCCATGAAATCCAATCTGATCGATGACCGCCACCGTGGCGACTCGCCCACCCGCCTGCTCGACCAGAGCCGCAACCTCCCGCTGGCTCTTGTCGCGTGCAGCGGGACCGCGACGGTACCAAAGCTCGACCTCGATTGAGTGGAGGCGATCGTCGATTCGGCCTTCGAAATACTCGTCCCAATCTATCGTTTGCAACCGGTCTTGCGGACCCCACGGCCGAACATCCTTGAGGTGGGCGAACAAGTCTCGTAATGGCGAGTACCCCCGCGGCAGTTCTCGACTGTCTCTCCATGCGCGCCACAATGACAAAAGGTTGTCGAACGCCGACTGATTCATGCACACCGCGTGAAGACATGATCCGATGAACGGATTGCGGGGCTTGTCGCTCGTGAGCCGGACATCGTCGGTCGGCAGTACAGCATCTTCGGCTTCAATCAACACTTCGATGCCGAGCTTCTCGGCAACGTTTGCGAGGTCGATCTGTTCGTCGAGCGCCTCGAAAACGAGGATCAGCTGCGGATCAGCGGCCTGGATGGAATCCGAGATACGCACCTGGTCGCCAATTGCAACCATCGCAGCGTCAAACTGTGCGTCGATGCGCCGATTGCGGGCTTCCGGATCGGTGAATTGAGCTCGGCTCCCGCCTCCACGGCGGGCTGGTATAGCGCGGGGTGGTGCAGCGCGCCCCAAGATCACTGGTCTGGTCGAGGCGCGTTCTTCAGGCGGCATTACCCGTCGTCACCGTCGGCTCGCGCGGCCCATTGTTTAAGAACCTGCTGGGTAACCGCCGTGTCGTCTGGCTCAGGACCCGACAGGATCGAACGTCGCTGAACATCGAGTGCGAACTCTTCGAGCTCAGCGAAGCTGACCCGACCAAGCCGGTCCGCGATGGTTCGCTGCGTCAGACCCAGGCGGATTCCGGTCTTAGCAGACCAAGCTTGTAGCCATTCAACCTTCCCCGCCCGAGTTGGTTGAGGAAGGTTGAGCCTCAGTTGCATCCGGCGCCAAACCGCTCGGTCCAAGAGCTCGGCGTGGTTGGTTGCCGCTATCACCACCACGTGGCTAGGTAGGCGATCAACCTGCAATAGCAAAGAACTGACCACGCGCTTGATCTCGCCCGTTTCGTGCGTGTCGCCGCGTTCTTTCGCGACCACATCGAATTCATCGAAGAACAAGACGCACGGACGGACGCGTACGGCGTCGAAGAGTGCTTCCATCCGCGACGCAGTTTCGCCCAGAAAGCTCCCGATCAGACCCTCGTAGCGAACGCTGAGCAGCGGCACAGCGAGTTCGGTGGCAACCGCTTCCGCCAAGGACGTCTTGCCACCACCGGGAGGGCCCACGAGTAAGACGCGGTGCCGAGGTTCAACCCCATGGCTGCGCAAGAGATCGCGTCGATAGTGTTCCTCGGTTAGCTGTCCGACGGCGTGACGCACCTCGGATGGTAGGACCAAGTCCGATACACGGCGCTCCGGCTCTTGCTCGTAGAACAAG
Organism: Mycobacterium heidelbergense; assembly: GCF_010730745.1. NCBI lineage: Bacteria > Bacillati > Actinomycetota > Actinomycetes > Mycobacteriales > Mycobacteriaceae > Mycobacterium > Mycobacterium heidelbergense. The sequence goes on from NZ_AP022615.1 coordinate 2,092,001, forward strand.
CCTCTGGTCGCCTCGCTGCGGCTCAGCGCCGTCACACTCGATGAAGACTGAGGCCGTTTTCGGCGCAGCGCCTCTGTGAGCTGCGAAGCAAGGACATTGTGCCGCTTATTTTCCTCCTCGGCGATCAATGCCTCAGCCGCACGCCTGAACGCGAGATCGTCACCACCTGCACCCGATTGGACGAGTGCTAGGAGCAGGTCTGCACGTGCCATGGCCCTTGTTCTCCTAAACCCGCGCGGCAGTCACCGTGCCGATATCCTACCGAGTGCCCGGGCGTTGGTCCGCAAACCCGCCGACCAGTTGCGCAAGCCAACTCGTTCGTCACAACGGAATCTCTGGCTGTCTAAACGCGAGGTCGCAGTCGTGGATGAGACGACCGACGATCTGACGGCTGACGCCGACCGACTCCGCTACGTCTCGCAGCGACAACCCGCTGCCGCCCATGGAACTCGATCAGCCGTTCGCGGGGGAGCGCTTCCTTGGCCGCCGCGTATGCCCGATTGTCGGGAGTCAGCACCAGGTTGTCCCGGTGCGGGATCCCGCCGGGGTCCGGCGTGGATCTCTAACAGCGACGCGCGCCTACAGATTCTCAAGATCCGTGTTATTTCGTGACATTCTGACCTCGGCTTCCACCCGCGCGCCCGCACGGCATTGGCGACAACCACAACAAGCCCCCACCACCGCGGCACCCATCAATCGGCGAGGCCGCGGCGCCGCGCTTCCTCCACCCGGGCCTGAGCGGAGCTGCGCATGGCTGCCTCGTTCTTCGTATGGAAGACGCTGTCAAGCCAGTCAGGGATATACGGGTTGTTCTGGCGGAATTGCAGGATTTTGTCCTGAATTTCTCGCACGTCCTGTTCGGTCGGGGTGTCGTTTCCGCTCGTGCCTTGCTCCCAAAGGTCAGTGATCTTCCGCTCGGCGGAGGCTTTGGAACGGGCGGTGTCGAAGTTGGCCACACTCTGCTCGACGATCTCTTTGGTGGGTGCCAGGAACGGGACGCCTACAGCGAGCAGGAAGTCCGTCACCGGAAGTCTCAATATGGCGACCTGGACGCCGATCAACGTCAGTGCGAGGACCCCAAACGCACCGATTAGCATCCACGCCCAAAGGAAGTGCATCGAGGCGCCCCAGCCGAGGTTTGACGATTGGCAGATCAGGAGATCGAAGGGGCGGTGGGTGCCTTCAGTCGATACATACCAGTTCTGGTCGCGCCCTCCCCTGTAACGGTTGGCGGCTCGGTTGACGTCATGTGCGTTCGGCTGGTCGGCCTGGTGTCTGTTCCAACGGATCTGGAAGACCGCCGTATCAAACTTCTCCTGGATGGCCGCGGCCCGATAGCGCCAGGTTTTCTCTAGACTGCTGGCGGCAAAGGCGACCAGCAGGAGCACGGCACCGCCAACGCCGCCGATCAGAGACCGGGCTGACGGCAGCGCGACTGCGCATGCTGCGCTGGTGCCGGCGAGCACGAATACGACGATGACCCGGATTGCAAACACAGCTTTGGCATCTGAATAAGTCCGCGCTTGGGCTGCAACGTGCCGTCGCATATCAACAGTGTTCTGTGCCTCGAATACCGAAGGCGTCGTCATGGACATGATTTCCTGGTATCCCTCGGCAGCAAGTGGACGGGGCGATCGAAGATCAGCCGGGTGGCCGGCGATTGCGGCCTGCGTCGCTCAAGGGCGTGGCATGCGGTCACCGAACAGCTCCCGCCATTTGTCCACGGCTGCGCGTTCCTTACCGTGCGCCTCCAGCAGGATGGCTTCCTCCGCTGCCGCCAGCCAGCCACGGATGTTGGTTTGCTGCTGGCTGCGCTGCCAAGAGTTGCTTCCGGCATTCACGTCGGGACCAAGGCCGGCCGGGTCGGGCCAGTCGGCAGTGATTTGGTCGGCCATTGAAGCGAGCAGAAACCGCACCTCGTCCTTGAAGGCGCCGACTGGACTTTCGACGAGTTCGAGCGCCATAACCTCGATGAGGAACGACGGCTGGATCGGCTCACCTGCCTGCCGGTTCATTCCCTTAAGCATCTTGACCAGCGGGACGAACTTGCCGTCGCATTTCGTGTTCTTCTCGGTAACCATGCGCGCATGCTCGTTGGGGTTGGTGTTCATCCAATGCAGACCATTCGGGATCTTGTATCCGTCGTCGGTGGCGAAGGCTGGGGCGATTTCGTAGGACGCGACCTCCTCGCCGCTGTAGTAGATGGTGACGACCGTGTCGTCGGCGGCAATGTCGGACCACTTTTGCTCGATGACCTCTCTGAGGGCGGTCACGGCGGCGGTCCCTGTGCCATTAGCCAAGTGCCCTTGGGGTCCGTCGGGGTCAATGACGATGAAAATGTCGATGTCCTTGAGTTTCTTGGTCTTTGTGTGGCGGTCGTAGCTACCGGTGAGGAAGTCCTCGTTGAGCGACCAATACTCCCGAATATGGTCACGGATCCGGTGGTGTCGGCTCACCGCGAGGTTACGTTCGGTTGTGGTGATCTCCAGGTTTGTCTTCAGGCCACCGAAGGCATCGTCGACGTAGGTCATTTTCTGATCCTCAGATGGTGTGGACACGGGCAGTAGCGATGGCATCAGGCGCGCCAGCGAGAGTGCCGATGCTTCGGGTTCGAAGACCGCTGGTAGATGCACGTGTGCCGTCTGTCCAACCCGGCTGCTCGGACGGAGTCCAGCGGTAGGAGCAGAACAACCTGAAAGTGGTCCCTAGTGGGACGCTCTGGATCTTTGCGAGGTACGTCAGCAAGGAGGCGTTGTCAGCGGTGAACTTGCGGTCGCCGATGCCGCCCGCGGTGTACGTCACGACGAATTCGAACACGGGCGCGACGGTGCCGTCGGGTCTCACGCACTCCACTGCAACTTGCTCGAGGCTTCCCTCCTCGATCCATCGAGTGATGGCGTTGGCGTTCAACTGCCAGCGCTGGAAATGGCGGGCCGTGTCGATACCGAGCGTGACCAGGATGTCACTGATCGAGGCCATGATCGTGTCGGAAAGGTGCGTGGCGGTGTGCGTCCGCGTGTAAGAGTAGGTCGCCGTATTGGTCGTGGTCACTGGGCACCTCCGAGCCGGCGAAGCGCCGACTCGTTGATCCTCAGAGGAACTCCCGTCGTGGCGGCGGCCTGCTGCTTCGCCCCAGGACCGGTTGGCGGGCCTACTTTGAGATGGTCTGCGTCCTTGACCGCGCCGGTGACGACGCCTAGGAGGTGGCCTGGCGGCTGGATGTACAGCGCCCAGGTGTTGGGCGCAGACGCACCGCCTGGAACTGGCGCCAGGTTCTCCTCGATCGTGAAGGCCTCGTCACCTCCGATGATGTAGATCTCGAGGCGCAGGTCACCTGCAACCAGGATGAATGGCGTTTCGGCGGCGGCTCCGGAGGCCGCGATCGTCGGGGCGAGACCATCCAGTGGAAGGAGCGCGGTCGCGACAGAACCCGCCGGGACGTCACTGCTTCGTTCGAGCGTGTCGACTAGCAGGTCCTTCACGACGGCCCACGCGTCGGCGGCAGAACGGACCGGCGTCCCAGCGATGGCTCTAGTCCGCTGCACGATCCACCGCCCATGACTTCGCCGGCTGCACCAGCCATAGAGATGAGGCCTGCTCGAGGTCGTTAACCGTGAGGCATCCGGGATCGAGGGTGGTCTCGACGCGGCGCTGCATGGCCTCGGTGACGAGCTTGCGGATGCGGCGGCCATCCATACCTGCCAACTTCGGGGCCACCCGCGCTAGTGCTGGGGCAGCCGCAACCTTCAGCAGAGCCGGGTAGGCGGTGGCGAACCCGGTAAGCGTCTCCTTGAGGATCTGGGTGATCGCAGCCTCGTCGGGCAGCGGCACCATGACGGTCACATCGGCGCGCGACATGAGGGCATCGTCGAGCGCCTCGGTGAAGTTGCTTGTCGCTACGACGAAGATGTGCGGCGCAGTGGTGGTCATCTCGTCGAGCGCGGTCAGGACGGCGTCGGTCGCACGGTGAACGTCGGCGGGGTTAGCAGCCAATGACGCGGACCCACGCGCGACCGCCATGCTCTCGACCTCATCGAGCAGAACCACGGTCGGTATCCCGTCGTCGGCCATGAGCGGCACGTGCTCGGCGAGGAGTCGGTGCACCCTCTGCTGACTTTGGCCGTGTTCGCCGCTCATAAGGCCATGTGGATTGATCTCGATGAGCCGAGCCTTGCCATCGATGGTCTCGGCGACCTTGGAGGCAAGACCGCGGGCAAGTGTGGACTTACCGGTCCCCGGCGGGCCCGTCAGAAGGGCGAGCCCATGCAGCGCTGTGACATGGAACGGCAGTTTCGAGCGAACGGTCAGTGCGAGGAGGGCCGAGCGCAGCAGGCGGTCCTTGACATCGCCCGCGGTGACGATGACATCCCACAACGGGTCGTACCGCTCGTGGGGCACCACGACGTTGGCGGTCACGCAGTCTGCGACATCAGCAGTCGACACAAGTCCTCCTAGATCCGGGCTGACCGACTACCAGTGTATTGTGTTGCAAACACGCCGAAGGATGTCAGTGTAGCTGTCATAGTAGCGGCCTGAGAGTCCGGTGGTCAATCTCAGTCGATAGTCCGGCGTGTCAAGTTTGCGTCACAAACGCTCCGGCGGTTATGCTCTGGGCAGTCGCAGATGCCATTCTGGCCCGGGGAGGCGTTGTGGACTGGGCCGAAGACGTGGTCGATGAGATTTACATCGACGTCGGATCAAGAATCCGGTCTGCACGGATAAAGCAGGCATGGAACCAGGCAGAGCTGGGCCGCAACGTCGGTCTAACACGCTCATCCATTGCGAACATCGAGGCTGGCCGACAAAGGGTGTTGGTTCACTCCCTTCTCCGCATCGCCGATTCGTTGAACGTCGCCGTGGAATCACTCCTCCCCGGTACCGATCAATTACATCAGCTCACAGATAGGCCGCGATCCGCGCCAGATCTGACAGGACAGACTGACGCGGCTCGGGATTTCGTGACTTCTGCTCTTCGTCGCACGAGAGAGGGAATACATGGCTCAGCTGAGACGACATGAAATCGAGCGAGACGCGGCCAAATTACTAGAGCGACATAATTTCAGATCCGCACCCATACCGGTGGAGCTGCTCGCCCAGAACGAAGGGATAGAGGTCGTTAGAGTGGCGGCAGACTGGAATGAGTCAGGCTTTTTGTTGCGCGAGGAAGGCCGCCCCCCAATCATCGGTATCAATCGCAAGACCTCACCAAAGCGCCAACGGTTCACTATTGCGCACGAACTTGGCCACTGGCGACTCCACGAAGGCAAACCACTCATCGTCGATCAATCAGTAATGGTAAACAAGCGCAACGACGTTTCAAGTCAGGCTTCGGATTTGCAGGAGATTCAGGCCAATCAGTTTGCAGCAGCGCTGCTCATGCCCGAAAGTTTAGTTCGAGTACGCGCGAACCATTCAGCAATAGAGGGGTTTCGATCGCGAGACGAGTTAATCTCAAGACTGTCGAGCGAATTCGACGTGAGTACTGACGCAATGAGCTGGCGGCTCGTCAACTTGGGAATATTGTCGTCTTGAGCGTCTGTTTTTGAATACAGCTCGGAAGTCGGCGTGTTAGCGCACACGGCGGCATCGTTATGGCAACTCATCACATGTACATCCTTTCAGGAATCGCGGCGCGGTAGCGCCCGCTACCCACCTCAGCCAAGAGCGCCGCGGAGCTGACGTGTCCGGCCTCGCCAGCGACTGCGGTGGGGCGGACGATTTCGCGGATGTCGCTGCCGCTGGCGTTCTCAGATAGCGCGCCCGCCACCGTGGCGGCGTCGATGGTGTGGCCGCCGGGCAGGAGCGCTCTACTCCGGCCCGAATTGGAAGCGTGGATCAACCGGCTGGACTCCGCGTCCGCGGTTGGCCTGGACGCCCCCGAACGAACCCGTGAAGTGGTGCAGCGCGCTGCCCGACGCCGACGAGCTGATCCGCACCAACGGGGCGACGAGCGCTGCGGACCGGATCCACCCTGCATTGCACGGGACCCAATTGCCGAACCCTGCGAGGGTTGCCATCTGACGGGTTCCAGTTCCGTGAATGGCGCAGAAGTCCCAAGGCGCGATGCCGGAAATTCGGCAGACGCGCAGAGGGACCCCGCGTGCGTAGGGTGTTGTTTGGCGGGTGGTTTTTGTGGTGTTAATGGTGTTGTTTGTACGGATCTTCCCGGTTTATGCATGGAGGTGCGAGATGCCTGTTTTGACCCCTTCAGCTGCACACAAGCTTGATATCGACGCAGCTTCGATGTCGATCCGTGAGATCGCTACGTACTTGCAGGACACGGTCGGCCAGCGCGTCTCGGCTGCGATAGCTGGCTTGGCCGACGCTAAACAGATAGGTCGCTATACCCGCGAGCACGGCCCGCAACCGCATGCGACGACTGATCGTCGGCTGCGCGAGGGCTACAAGGTGGTCCGGATGCTTGTCGACGCTTACAACGATGAGACCGCCAAAGCATGGCTGTTCGGCACGAACATGCGGCTGGATGATCGAGCGCCGATCGAGGTCCTAGGTGGTGCGACTGAGACGGCGGATTTCACGATGGTGGTGCAAGCAGCGCGCCAGGTGGCTACCTTTCAGGCGTGAGCGGCAGCCCGGTCGATGGCCCACTGTGGCGTGTCGGATGTCATCGCACGCCGGTTGATTTCACTCCGCTGGGCCTGTACGGATTCTCGCACCGGTTCGACGATGTCGACCAGCGGTTCCGAGCACTGTATGTAGCCGAGTTCGAGGTGATGAGCCTGCGCGAGGTGTCGGCGGACTTCCGGCCACGAACTTCGTGCACGGTTGAGCCCAGGCCCGCAGCAACCTCCTCCTCGGTGTAAGCGGTCAAGAAGAGCCGCGTCGTAAGACCAGCGACCACCACGAGGTTGGCCATTACCTAAAGTCCATTTCAAGATGATGGATTGGTACGGCCTTAGCCAGGAACCGGAGGAGTTATCGACGTGGCCGAGACGGACAATCTAGTTGACTGGTCGAGTCTTTCCGAGGACGTGTGGCCGACATTGCTTATCGGCAATGGTCTAAGCATCAACACCTGGCGGCGATTCTCCTATTCTGAGCTGCTTACCGTTGCAGCGTTGGAACCCCCAGCCATCCAAATATTTTCGGACCTAGAGACGACGAACTTCGAAGAAGTTCTCGAGGGCCTATGGCACGCCGAGCGGGTTCTGGTGGCCATGGGCCAGGAGAGCATCGGTGTCCGCGACCTTTACGCTCACGTACGGCACGAGCTCGTCGCCGCCATCAAGCGAGTCCATATTCGTTGGACTGACATGCCAGTTGAAAATCTGCAGCAGATCGCGGCAGTGCTTGATCAGCACCGCTGGGTCTTCACGTTGAACTACGACTTGCTTACCTACTGGGCGTCGATGGACAACCAGACGACGACGGAGATCGTCGACTTCCTCTGGAATAACCCTTTTGATCCCCTCGATTCCGAGATCTGGTCCGCGAGCGCCACCGGCCTCGTATTCCTCCACGGCGGCATCCACCTATGGCAGAACTCGGCGACGGGCGAATCAGGAAAATGGACCAATCAGCAACCAGGTGGGCTACTTTCGCAACTCGACGAAACCCTTGAGACTAATCCAGATCGGCAACCATTGATCGTCAGCGAGGGGCGGTGCGAACAGAAGCTACGCGCAATCCGACGCTCAGACTACTTATCCTTCGCCTACCAACAACTCTCGACTAACACCGATCCGACAGTTGTTTTTGGAGCGAGCTTCGGCGCCCAGGACGCGCACATCGTGAAGGGGCTACGCAAAGGCGGCCGCCGTAGGATCGCGATCTCGGTCCTACCCGGCGAGGACTACGAAATCATAGCGACGATGGCCCGGTACCGAGCCAATCTTCCGGATCAGGACCTCGTGTTCTTCAACTCAACAACCCATCCCCTAGGGGACGCTGCGCTACGGGTCGCCGATAACCGGCTCTGACTGCGCGGATGACTCCCTCGCCTGGCTAGTGGTCTTAGCCTCCGCTACTACCGACGATCGCCGAACACGTCGGCACACAGATCCATAGCTTTTCTTTATGTCGGTCGCGCGCCGATACTGTCTAACGACGGTCGATAAAGCGGATCGCGGCGACCTCGCCGAGTTTGTGTTCTCACCAGCAGCGACTACGCGCCATCGATGCAGGAAATCACAAACACAAACATGCGGGACCGAGCTCGTTTAGTGCGATTCTGGCCTCATGCGCCGCGACCAACCTCTGACCGCTCGACAGGTTCAGGTTTTGAAATGGATCGCAAAAGGCTGCCCTGACGGCGTTTGGCGGGACTTTACATACAAAACAACCGCATACGCTTTGGCGGCGCGGGGCATGGTGACGGTGGATCGGCGCCGCAAGCAGTGGTCGGCTTCCATCACCCCCGAGGGCGATTTCTACCTCTTGCATGGCCCGTTCCCCACGGAGGCCACACCCGACGGCGATACTCAAACGTCCGAGAGCAACTCGGGGGCAAACGATCTCGCGATGAAGGTCCTCGCGGAGCTCAGATCCGGGGACGGGCAACTTACCGTGGAATCGCCGACCGCTCGTGAACGTGCGCAATACCGCCGGGCGATTCACCACTTGATCACCGCTCACCAGGTTCCGGAAGGTTTCGTGCTGCGTCACGCCGGTCGCGATCGCGGCGATCTCGTCATACGCCTCATCTGTGAGGCCGATGAGCCTCGGTCAGCGCCGACGCCGCAGGTGCCGGTGCCGGTGCCGGTGCCGCCATCAAAAGTTCAGGTCAGCGGCGAGGTGCGCACGCTGGGATCCGAAGTCCGGATGGCGGTTACCGAACCTTCGAAGGAGCGGGCGTTGCGGATCCTGCAGGCCATCACCGACGAATGCGCTTCGCGGGGCTGGACACTTGACCGTGATCGACGAGATGACCGCCGGTTCGAGATCAACACCAGCGAGTGTTCCTTCGAACTGAGCCTCCGTGAGGAGCTCGTCGACCGCGAGGTGCCAGACGACGAGAAACTCGGCACGGCAAAGTATTCCTGGCAGCGAGTCCCCCTACAGGTCAAAAAGGTTGGGTCGGGACGACTGACGCTGCAGCTAGGCCAGTACTACCGAACGAAGTCCTGGTCGGATCGGAGCCGTTGGACCCTCGACAGCAAGCTGGGTGCGTTGTTCGCCGAACTTGACAGCCGGGTGGCCGAAGCAGCCACCCAGAGGCGGCAACGCGAGGCCGATCTGACACGGCGACAGCAGGAGTGGGACACCGCCGTCCTCGCTGCGAAGCAGGCCTACGTAGGCGATCTCAACCGGCAGCGGCTGCACGAACAGGCCGGTCGGCACGCACAGGCACAGGCTCTGCGCGACTACGCCGAAACTCTCGACGACGTTGTTGCCGATTGCACCGACATCTCGGCGACCGAGCCAGTCCGCAAATGGCAGCGATCGGCTCTCGACGAGGCCGCCAGGATCGACCCGATCAACAACCCCGACGTGCTCTGCCATCTCGAACCCGACACCATCACGCCCGACGAGTACGCGCCGTTCATGCCCAAAGGCATGAACGCACACCGGCGCCCCAACCATTAACTACGACTCGCTGTGCCGCAGCATTTCTACCGGTGTGCCAAGCTGGCGGCCCAGAAGCTCAGCCTCCTGCTTTCGTCCCGACGCTCGCAGTGCATTGATCGCGGACTCGGCGATCTGCCCGACACGGTGAATCTCTTTACGCAACTCTGCCAACTCGTCGTACCGATCGACCGCCTCGACGCCGCACCATTGCCGTAGGATCGCCCGGCGCGGCTTGCAGTACTCGTTGTCGGTCTGGATACAGATGTCGGCCGGAATGGTGTAGTCCGGCCGAGAACCTCGACCGCGATACCAATGCCCGTGGATCGCCTCATAGCGCGCCTCGCTCTCCTCTTTCTTCACGGCATCCAGGATCGGGGTCGGGTTGAGCCGCACAGCGGCCGACGCGATCTTTTCAGTGACCGGCCAAGGCGCCACCAGATCGTCACCGTCGGTGAACCCGTCAGGGCATTGTGCCCACAAGGTCTCACTTAGGCCGGTGATCTCGGCGAGGCGACTCGAGTTGCTGATCCGACATGCGCCGGACTCCCGGTACGCCATGCGCGCGACGTCGTCATCGATCAGCGTCTCGAAGACCACCTCGGCGGCTCTACCGACCGGGTCGTCGCCGTTACCTAACTCGTCGATGCGATTCCAGCGCGCCTCATGTTTTCGGAACTCATCGACCGCCGCCCAGCGCACCTTCAAACGCGCCGGCGAGACCCACTCCTGGCGACCCTCGAATCTTTCGTCCACGAACCGCACCAACACCCGAGGAGGTCGTTGTGTCCCTGGCTTGAGCACTTCGACTTCGACGACGTCATCTATCTGCCGGGCACGATAGGCCCATGATTCACCAACCTGAGGCTGGCTCTCCGTGATCGTCATACGACAAGTGTGGCCCGCGCCGGTTGCCCAGCGAATGTTTTCTTCGGAGTAGGGGGGCGACCACCCGTGCTCCCGTTCGCCCTTCGTCGTGATGTGGAACTCTGCTGCGTCCGCGAACCGCCCCGGCTGCAGCGACGGTGTCGAAGTTCACGATGTGCAGGACGGGCGTGCCGAGTAGCTGCGCCCACACCGCCGGCGGCTGTTCTTGCCCAGTTGTCGTTTGACCGGCGGATGGACACGCTGCCGACCGGTTCCGGAGCCAGCGGATTGTCCGCTCCGAGGTCATCACCGCAATCAGGCCAGCGGCGTCGGAACAACGCTGCCAGCTAACACCTGGCCGATGGAAGAGCTACTTCTGCACGGTCGTTTCGTACGCAGTCGAGCCTTGACCCGAAGTCAGTTCCGTCGATTATCCTGAGACGATTCTGAAAGGAATTGACTGAAGGTGGTGTCCAGGTGACTGAGCTGCAAAAGGCCCAGCGCCGGGTCAAGACCGTCAGGGCGATCCGCCGCAGTACTGAACTCGAAGGTTCCCGCAGCACCAACGCCACCCGCGCCGACCAAGTCGCCTACGCCCGCGGGACTATCACCGCCGCCGAGCTGAGAGATCGCGTCCGGCGGCGATACAACGTCCAGTAACCGGACCATGAGTGTCGCAGGCCTGGGACACCAGCAATCTCTATCGGAAGCGGCATCCCCGGCACGAACATCCTGAGGACCGAGTCGGTGCCCGCACCGATCGATGCGCTGCGAGACGCGTAGAACGACCTCGTCGAGCCACGTATCGAACTCCGCGATGTACCCGGGTTTGGGTGACCGCTCATATGATCTTGAGCGGCCCGCTGGCTTGCCTCTGGGGAACGTCAGTGCGCTTCATGGTTCGACCTGTTTCCCTTCGGTAACCGGTTTGGATTCCGCAATCGCGTCGATAACTTGCAGGCCCGCGGCTGTGATTGTCATCGGGTGTCCTCGCTCGGCGCGTTTCAGCAGTTGCATTTCGAGCTCGCTCTCGATACGCCTGATCTTCAGTGTGAGTACGGACTGTCGGACACCTAGATGCTGTGCGGCAATTGTCAGAGTCGGATAGTTCGCGGTCGCCGCGAAGCACTGCAACCGTGTCCAGCCACCGGGTGCGACCAACGCCGGCCTGAGCAACTCCGGGGCCTCCGAGGACAGCGCCCGCGCCGTCCGGACCGCTATATGGCTTCCACCACCTCGATTGCGCAGCGGTATACCGAATGTCTTCGCCCAACGAGCAACGGTCGACAGTGAGACTCCAGCTTCAGCGGCGATCTCGGTTAGCGACCGTTTCCGGTTGACGTACCGCTCGAAGAGCCAGTCTCGGTCGAAGATGTGCTTGACTTTGGGACCAGGCGTTGCCACCTGCAGTCCGTACTCCCGAGCAAGGCGTGCCACAACCGACCTGCTGACTCCCACTTCGGCGGCGATATCCGCTAACGACATGCGTCGATTGTTGTAGAGATCGCGCATCCGTTCGGGGGGCAGCGCCATCTTTGCAGCGCGATATGCACCCAGGCGTGGCGGTCTGGGTGCTGAACCGCTGGCCCACCCCGGCGGGTCTGCCGGATTCATCTCTGCGAGATATCGCGCTGCGTCAACACTGACCCGGAGTTCGTTGGCAATCTCACCGATTCGCATGTTCCCCGCGGCGATGTGGCCGAGCGCTCCAGTACTGCCACGTGTCGGATCGAAACCCGGTAATCGCATGTTCTGCAACAAGTTCTCTTGTGGCTGCCACGTCGCAGGTTCACCGTGGACGTTCTGCCCATCGAGAAAGTCTTGGGCATACTCGTATAACGCGCCTGCGAGATCCTTGGTCATACCGCCAGCGAAGTTGGCTGTAGCCTTGCGGAAGTGTGTGGTGCTGTCGGCAAATGGGGCGGCGTCGGCGTGCATTCCGCTCAGCCTCTCGTACAGAAAACACCGCGCCGCTCGGGCACGTACTCGACCAGCGCCGGGTGATCCTGTATCTCGGCACATTTGCGCCCACACGCTGTTTGGCAGCAAGTCCGTGTAGTCGAGGTACCGCCGACGTCCGTAGTCGATCGGCGCGCCATGCTCTTCTAGATATGTCGCCATCTTCGTCAGGGCTTCGCGGATTTCGTGCCACTGCTGCTGGCGCTGCAGCAGCTGAAGAATGCGTGAAACAGCACCCTTTGTGAGTGGGCTATCAAGCAAGTCCACGCACTCGGTGAGGGTAATTCTCCTGCGTACCAACAGGATTACCGCCGACAGTCCCATTCGCAATTGCCGTTGATCGCAGTTTATAGCGGCGAACCGTAACGACCACACCGGCCACAGGGCGGTAGGCAGTGCGGTCACCAAATGCTTTGCAGAGGACTGAGATCTTGGCCGCGCCGGCAAAGGGCAAGCGATTCCGTACCGCAGCTGGTCGCTCGGCTTGAGAAAAGGTTCTAGGGACTTGAGTTGGATACCGACAAGGACCGGGCTTGATTGGCGTCCCCATCCCATGTTCGTGGCATGTATGGCATGGCCACGTTCTCGCGATGAGACGACCAGCCACCGGAGCGCCTCGGCTGAGCTGCGGACGGTGGTGGTGTCGAGTGCGCTCAACGCCGCGACCACGCCGACTGCCGCTGTAGCGGCGCGCGCGGGCATCCTCAATCCAGGTTTGAGTACTCCACCATTAGTTGTCCTGGCGCCGTTCGAAATCAAGTGAAACTGCCCGATCAGATCCGCCGGCACGTGCTGTGCCATGTCCTTCGAAGTCCCGTACCGCAACGCGCGTCCCGCGATGGCACGGATGTCGGCCAGTGCCTTCATTCTCGGTTGCGGGTGGGTGGCGTACACACCGAATGTTGCGGTCTCTGCCGCAATGACTTCGTCGATGATCCGTTGAGCTTGCATCACAGGGTGCTGCACATCGAAGATCGCGGATCGGATGGCGGTGAGGTCACCGTGGCACCGTTGGTGATTGCGCGCATCTGCGGCACGCGCAGCGCACAGATTTGGTTGTGGCACGAACTCTCCGATATGTGGCCGGTTGCGTTGAACCGCGCCGCAGTCCATGCATGCATCGGCCAGCAGGCAGTTGTGGATCGTGCAAGCGAATGTCCAGCGGAGTCGCCATTTCAGTTGCCATCGGCCGTTGCTGTCCGCCAAGCACATCGGGCAAAATCGTGAGCCCGTGCCACGGCCCCATAGAAAGCCTCGCCCCAATGCTTCGACTGGGGTGTCGACGTAGATTGCTCGACCGAAGTATGTCGATAGCGTCATCGATTCCAACGCCGACGGACTGGTACCGGTGGCGGCCGACAATGCATCGCACTCGTCCGACGTCAGCTTGAGGATCCAGGAGCTGTCACCACTTGGCTTTCTCGCGGGAAGGCCAACGGCGGGCAGGAGGTCGCCGAAGGCCGTTTGGGTGCGGTTGGCGATGGCTTCCAGCCAGGAGTCCAGAGCTTCGCCCTCAATCGGTGTGGCGCGGATGGGCAGCGTTCGAACGCTGTTCATCCAGCCTTGCCCAGTCTGGTCGTCAACCGTTCCGCTTGGAATGCCGCCTCCAGTTCTTGGCGACCCCTCTCCGAAGCCTCATCGTTTTTAACGTGATCCATCAACTCGCGGGAAAGCACCTCTGCGCCGGTGCGGACTGCTCGCTGACATCCCCGATTAATCAGTGTCATGAGCGAGCCGATGTGCCCCGTGCTGCGTGCGAAGAGATACTCCGACAGGTCATCGGCGAGCATGCCGGGATACCCGTCTGCCAGGACTACGCGCTGCTCGAGGGCTAGAAGGAGTTGGCGCCATTCCAGGCGCCCCTGGTCGGAATTGATCTCGAAAGCTTGCATGCCGAGTTTTGTTGTGCGCCGCCCTGTTTGGGCTATCACCGCGTCCTCATACGCATGGCCTTCTGAGAAGAGACCACGGGCCGCCAGCCCGACTCCGACGAAGACCAAGGTGACCGGAAACTCGTTTGCGATGTACTTGAAATGGTTGCTGATTTCCACTCCGACCGTGTTTCGCCAACGCAGGAAATGCAGGTCGTCGACGATCACCATTCTGGTTTCGCAGCTCAGGACACAGTCCAACGCCCGGTAAGAATAGTCAGCAGCCTTCCCCTTGCTAGTTCCCGGGTGTGCGTAGAAAGCAAGCATGGCCCTGTTGAAATCAACCATGCCGGTGTTGCCGGTCAGGCCGACCCTGCAAACGGGCCAGCGCTCGTTGCCTGTGCTGGTCTGAGATCCTCGTTCTTTGATTTCGCGGCGGTGAAACTTCTTGGCGAAATCCAGTACGGAGGTCGTCTTGCCGAGCCCAGGAAAAGCCTCGATCGCGACCGCGCCTTTGGGCTTGTCTCCGTCCTGGACATTGCTGTCGACGATGTCCCAGAGATCCTCATGCAGAGCGGCCAGCTGTGGAGTCTTGATAGGGCCGAGGTTCGCATGCCACTCACGACGCTGACGGTTGTAGTCGTCGAAGGTCTCCTCACTCAACGACTCCAAATCGGATCGTGTCAATGATTCCGGTCGGATGCGCGCCGGCGTCCTTACGAACCGCTGCCAGCCCTCCTTGCGAGCAAGCGTGAGATTGTCCAACCGGGCCTCTGACTCTTGCTGCGCCGCTTTCTTTTCAGCCATCAGGCGTCTTCCAAGGCGTCGGCGTAGAAGTTGTTGGCGCAGTCATCGAGTTCGTCCTCGGCGTCGTCATCACCGGTCTCGGGATCAGCTTCGTCGATCGTCTTTTCCGCGTCCTCGTGGCCGCGAGGATCTGCTGTCGCTAGCACGCGTGCGACCGACGGCAGGGTAGCGACCTCGTCCTGCGCGGCGCTCTGGCCGATCAGGGTGTCTTCGCGGGAGAGTCGTAAAGCCATGCGCCGCTCTGCCAGCGTGGAGCCCAGCCCGAGGTTCCACCGCTCCAACAGATCTGCGACCGCAAGTCGATCATCGGGGTACGTGTACTTCGAGGCTGCGAGTTTGCGCGCGAACTGGAGAGCATCCTCGCTGAGTGGCATTTCTATCGACGGTGCGTGCTCCCACATCAGGGTGTGCCACTCACGTGTTTCTGGATCGCGGAAGTAGGCGCGGGTGATGTCGTCGGGGTCGTAGTGAATAGGCCAGCGGCCCTTGGCTTTCCCCTTGTACGGACTGGTCATGTTGCGGTAACCATTCAATGCGGCTCCGTTGTAGCGGCGACCGCCCAAGTCCACCCCGTAGTGCTGGACCTTGCGGAACTCCGCTTTCAGGAACTCGTAACCCAAACCGGGATCACGTGGGACCTCAATGTAGCCGGCGCGGGCGACGCCGTGCTCAAACATCTGCGCGGGAGACATCCGTAGCCCCGGCACGTGTGGATCAATCAGACTGTCGTGCGGTCGGCGGTGATACACCACGGCCACCCATTCGCGGATGATCGCCTCCAACTCGTCAAGGTAGAAGAACGCTTCCGATTCAGGATCCAGCCCGCGGGAGTGCACGTCCGGGCCCTTGTATCCCGGCAAGGCTTGCAGTAGGTCCTCGCGGATGGTGCGGAAGAACCGCTCGACCGGCCCCTTATCCCGACCCGTCCGCAATCGCGCAGGCTGTATCGAAATTCCCATCCGCTGGCACACGCTCGTCAAGTGCTCGGATACGTAGATCTTGCCGTGGTCGATCACGATGGTCTCGGGCACCATCGCCGGCCCGGCCGCGCCGACCACGGGCCCTTCAATCGCGTCAACATCTATCAGGACGGATCTCGGAACACCGTGCTCGGGCCGTACCGTTTGGGCTGGCCAGTCCTTGCCTGCTGGCCGCGGCCGATACGCTTGATACAACACAGATGCGGCGTCCACCGACTTCGTCGATACCGGCGTCACCCTGATCCCGATGACACAACGCGTGTACCAATCCATCCCGATCGTCAGTTCTGCCTGCACCCACCGCAACGTGCTCGGATCCAGTGCGAAAACGTCCAGCCGCGTGGTGTCCATCAGCAGATATTCACCCGGCCGGGTCGGGCACAGTTTTCCGTACACGCCATCCGGCCGTTCAGCGATGTCGCGGTTCCTCTTGGTACTCAACCGGAAGGTTGGATACCGGTTCTCTAAGTCGGCAAGAACGCGGAACGCCGTTGCGCGGGAGGGCACCTGCACGACGCCCTCGCCGAACCGCGCGACAACTCTGGCGTTGGCCCGCGTGATCACCATCGTCTGCGATGGGCGCGACTGGTCTGTATGCTCCACCATCACTTCAACGGCGGTTTCGGTCCACCGCGGGTCCACGTTCGCACCCAGGCCAGCTGTCCTCCTACCGCGCGTCGACGCCAGTCCGGCTTCACCGTTCTTCTGGAACTGCTGAACCCAACGCTCGATGGAACGCACCCCAGCACCAAGCTCGCCCGCTTTGCTCGCGTAACGTCTCGACAGAGGTACATCGGCTTGGTACTCCCGCCGCGGCTCCCCGGGAAGCGCCAATTCCTCACTACCCGAACGGAACCCAGTAAGCACCTCACGAACATGCGCCGCTCGCTCGATCATCTCGCTTCGCTCAGCGTCGCCGAGCTGAGCGAGAATAACCCCGGCCGGCTCGAAGTCATCATCGCCGGACGGCCCGTCCCGTTCCGTGATCACTCGCGTGCCGTTCGACATCAGAAGTTCGTTGAGGCGGGCCCGGATGAGGGCTTGCTTCGACGTGCCTTTTAACACGACGTCCATCCCTGTCTGACCAGCATGGATCTCAACGATCTCCACCAACTCCCCGTCGTGGACAAGCCGAGCGCCCACGCCGATTCGTACCCCTGCTGAAGTCACGCAGGCCTCCTCAGTTCTGTTCGTCCGCTCAGTGGCACGCTCAGATCGATCAACAGTTCCTGGCGCCAGACAAGATGCAGCACTGCAGATTTGACGTGGTGGATCGGCTCCCCTGGCATACACCTGAGCGCGTCCGCGAGTGGTGAGCCGTCCAGATTCTTCTCCCGTAGTTGTGCCAGGAGCTCCGACCGGAACAGCCAGTCGCGCCGGTATCCCGCTAGGAAGCGGACGTTCTCCAGCTCTACTGCGACGGGCTCGGTCGCCACTTCATAACTCCAGCCCCGCGCCTCAACGAGTTCCCGAGTCCACTCGAATGTGAAGGCCACATTGGGATTGGAGAGACGGCGGGCAGGCTTCACATCCACGACTACAGGACCTGTATCCGTAATCAACAGGTAGTCCGGGATGTGCTTGCGTGGATTGCGGTCGACCGAAGCCCGGAGCAGAAATGGTTGGGCGACGATGTGCCGCACACTCATGTCGAAATCAGCAAAAATCAAGCGCGCCAATTCAAGTCGTGATTCGTAGATAACATGACCGCCAACAGTGCTCGACCAGTAGGTGCCCGAGTAGTGTTTCTGCCCGCGGTGCCAGCGAAAGGTCCGCCAGGGAGCCGCGTTGGCAAGTTCATCGATCCCGGCCGCAGTCCACTCTCGTGGAACTTCACTCAGGTCGTCAGCACGTCGGTACGAGACAGAGGCCATCGACGCCTTGTCTCTGCTGCGGCCCATGGCGATCACCTCGGCCCTGCAATCGGATCAGACTGCTTTGGTGACCTGATCGTCACATGGCCGTCGACACACCCTTGGGATTGAACAACCCGCGCGTCTCACCAACTTGGCGGATCCGCCATCACTCCGCCATCATTCGTGAGATTCCGCCACGTTCCGTGAGAACCTACAAACAACCCCACAGTCACCTCGCCATATTGGCGAATCTCGACAGGTGCAGCTGGTGCGCGACGGTCACCGTCTTGGTTGGACCGTTACGGTGTTTGGCGAGAATGAAATCCGCCTCTCCCCCACGCGGATCGTCGCGTTCGAACGCGTCGGGTCGGTGCAGCAGAATGACCATGTCGCTATCTTGCTCCAGGCTGTTATGGACTGCGATACCGTTTGCAACGAAATTATGTGTCCCACTTACAGTTCCGTCATAGACATCTTGTTCTCCGAGGCTGACGATCTCGACAACCGTATCCCAGAACACGTGGCTGGTGGCTAGCGCATGAATATCGGCATCATCGAGCATGGCCGCCACGCGATGTAGTCGCGCGCGGCTCGGTGAGCGCTTCCACAGCGTTGAGCCACAGAACTGTATTCCCATGGCAGAAGCAAACTCTCGATGAGTTATGTGCTTGTCGATCAGCACATCGCGAACACGCACCCAGACGTCTCTGGGTACCGTGTCCAGGTTGGTATTACGTACCACGCCTTCAAGATGCGACAACACTTCCTGCGCCGCCAAAGCTTTCGCCCCGTGGACACCAACATGACAGAGGAACCTCGTCTGATTCTCCGCTCCATAGATGTACAGGTGCCACGAGTCACGATAGCCAAGCTTCTGTACGCGCTTGATCCTCCCGAAAACGCCGACCCGAAGCAGTAATTGAGCGACGTCGTCGATGAGACGTCGACTCGTCGACGCATAGTAGATCCGTCCCTGGCCAACCTTGTCATCCCACCGCACCGAACCATCGGTGGCCCATAGGTGACGCAGGAACAGCGCCACCTGATCATTGGGCGCACGGCAAACCGCTTGCGGCACAAACTTCTCGTAGCTGCGCTTCCTGAACAGCCCCAGCTCGTCCAGCCACGCCGCGATCGGATTACGCCGACCGTGCGTCAGGTGATACGGCGACGGCAACCGCAGCGTGGTCACTCGCGCCGCAGGGTACTCGTCACGCACTCCGGTCACGCCGAAATGAGCGGCGGATACCGTCACCGCAACCAGGTTGGCCTCGTCCACCGACGCATACCGGATTGGCTGATTCTTCACACACGACCCGTCGCCGATCATATGGGCGAGCAGAATGACTTCTGAATCATCCATCCGCTGCGTGTCGACGGGCTCTGGAACTCGGCGCGGTGCCGCGATACGATCGCCAACCTTGAGCTCCTCCAACGGAGTCCAGCCATCCAACTTCATGAAGGGATGGTTGCCGGTGGCCTCGACTTCGCGTCCCGATGCCAGCCGAAGCCGGAACACCTCCTTGCGACCGCTGGGGAACACGTTGGTCATCGGCCGGGCAACCATGCGCAGGCGCTCGTCCAACGACCACACCAGCGGGCGCTCGCCGGTCCGCATCAGCTCACCGAACGTGATCTCGGCGCCCGTGTCGGCACGCAAGATCCGCGTGGCGGCAGTAAGACATCCCGACTCGCGAAGGTCGGCCAGCATCGGCCGCTTGTCGGTGCGCTGCTCGGGACCACGGTTGAGCTGGCTGATCGCGACCACGGGAACCTCGAGTTCCTTGGCCAACAATTTCAGGTTCCGCGAGAACTCCGACACTTCCACCTGACGTGATTCGTGCTTCTTGCCCGACGTCATCAGCTGCATGTAGTCGACCACGACCAGCCTCAGGTCGGCCTTCTGCCGCAGCCGGCGCGCCTTGGCGCGGATCTCCATCATGGTCAGGTTGGGCGAGTCGTCGATATACAGTGGGGCCTCGCTGATTTCGCTCATCCGCCGCGCCAGGCGAGTCCAGTCGTCGTCGCTCATCCGGCCCGAACGCATATCGGCGAGCTTGATTTTCGCCTCCGCCGACAGCAGCCGCATCACGATCTCGGACTTACTCATCTCCAGCGAGAAGATGACGCTGGCCAAGCGGTGCTTGATCGAACACGACCGCATGAAATCCAACCCCAGGGTGGAATTGTGCGTCGGCACCATTCCCCGACCCGCCAGGTACAGGTGCGCGGCGTTGTCCACCTGGACGCAGCGCACCGGAACGCTGTCCACCCGGCGCACCGCCTCGATCTGCAGCACCGGAGCCAACAGGGCCGTCGTGGTCATGTGCGCGCCATAGCGGGTCGCCGACCCCGCCGCGGCGATGGTGTCCCACCCGCATCGCAGCTGAGCCGACGTCCGGACGCCGCGTGTCGTCGGCCATTGGTGCGCTGCATCTGCGACGATCACCGTTCCGTCAGAGAACTCCACCTCATAGCACGGCCGTCCCAGCATCACGTCGGTGGCAGCCACCACCCGCGTCGGCCGCCCGTCGGCGCCAAGCAACTCATCGCCGACCGCGACGTCACCCATCGTCGTCCAGCCGGCCGGCGTGGCCAGCGGCGTGTCCAACGCGAGCGCCTTACCCACACCCGGTCGCGCCGCCACGATGATCATCTGCCCCGGATGCAGACCGTTGGTCACCTCGTCGAGTTCGGTGAAGCCGGTTGGCACCCCGCGCGAGACACCGCCGCTGGAGGCGATGGCGTCGATCTCGTCCATCGTCGGCTGCAGCAGATCCTCGAGCGGAACGAAGTCTTCGGACAGCCGGCGGTCGGCGACGTCGTAGATTTCGGCCTGCGCCCGGTCGACTATCTCGGCCACGTCGGCGCCCTCGGCGCCCGCGTAGCCGTATTGCACCACCCGCGTCCCGGCCTCCACCAGCCGGCGCAGCAGCGCCTTCTCGGCCACGATGCCCGCGTAGTAGCCCGCATTGGCGGCGGTCGGCACCGTCGAGATCAGGGTGTGCAGGTATGGCGCGCCCCCGATGCGGCGCAGCAGGCCGCGGCGGTCCAGTTCGGCGGCCACCGTCACCGCGTCGGCCGGCTCGCCGCGCCCGTAGAGGTCCAGGATCGCGTCGTAGACGTTCTGGTGCGCCGGGCGATAAAAGTCGCCGGGCCGCAGCCGTTCCAGCACATCGGCGATGGCGTCCTTGCTCAGCAGCATCCCGCCCAGCACTGACTGCTCGGCGGCCAGATCCTGCGGCGGTTGACGGCCGTACTCCTCGGCGGGAGGCGAGGAATCCATGCCTGGCGCCAGATCATCGACGACCGCCACGGTCTCCCTCCTCGCCCGAGACATACATCCGAACATACATTCGATAGCCGACACTCGGAGCGTAGGTCAAGGCACCGACACCGCCGACCCAAGCACCCATGTAGCCTCGCGCCTGGACGACCGTAAACGTTGCTGGCCAGCACTTAAAGGGGCCACTGTTCATAACGCTGTGCATCGCGTGTGCATATCCGTCGACACCTGTGTTGAGCGGGGTGTGGAGAACCTGTGGATTAAATCGAGACCCTTCGACATCAACGCTGATAAAAGGAGTACAACGCGCGTCATTCAATGTGGACAGGAATTCGTCCGGCGTGTCGCGACAGGTTACCGCCCCGGGCGTGTTGGCTTTCGGCCATATTTTCGCCGCGTTACGAGGCGGTTAAGGGGATGACACGACCGCGCCGCCGAAATAGTTCGCCAGCCCGACCGCCCGGGCCGCCGCGAAAGGAACCGTTGGGCGCGCTCACGGCACGACCGATTGCGGCGGCGGCCCATGACGGCCGCCGCCTGTTATGAGCAAACGGCGCCGGCTTAGCTCTCCGCGACGACGTCGACCGCGACCTCGACGTCGATCTCCGGGTGCAGGTGCACCGACACCCGATGCGCGCCGACGGCCTTGATGTGCGCCTTGGGCAGCCGAACGATCCGCTTGTCGAGGTTCGGCCCACCGGCCTTCTTGATGGCCGCGACAATGTCGCCGGCGCTCACCGAGCCGAACAACTTGCCGGAGTCGACGGCGGTCTTCACCGGCAGTGAGACCGGACCCAGCGCCTCGATCGCCGACTTGATCTCGTTGGCGTGCTGCAGGTCGCGCACCACCTTGGTTTCGCGGGACCGGCGAATCTCGTCGGCCTGCTTCTGTGCGCCGCGCGAGGCGACGATGGCCAGGCCGCGCGGCAGCAGGAAGTTGCGGCCGTACCCGTCCTTGACCTCGACCGTGTCGCCGACGGTTCCGAGGTGGTCGACGTCGGACGTCAGAATCAGCTTCATCGTTTACGTAACTTTCGGTTGGTTACCGCGTCGAAGAGGTGAAGGGCAGCAGAGCCACCTCGCGGGCATTCTTCACCGCGGTCGCGATGTCGCGTTGGTGCTGCACGCAGTTACCCGTGACGCGCCGCGCCCGGATCTTGCCGCGCTCACTGATGTACGTGCGCAGCAGCGTGGTGTCCTTGTAGTCGATCGCTTGCCCCTTCTTCGCGCAGAAGACGCACTTCCGCGCCTTGACCGGCTTTTCGGGAGCCGGACGCCGCTTGTTGGACTTGGCCATGTCTGTCTTTCTTCCGTTTCTTACTGGTCTGAGAGTTTGGGGTCAGAACGGTGGTTCTTCGTCACCGCCACCGAAGGACCCGGAAGCCGGGGCGCTGCCCCAGGGGTCGTCGCCCGATCCGCCGCTCGCCTGGGCCGGCGCCGGGCGGGATCCACCGCCGCCGCCGCCGCCGAAGCCACCACCACCACCGGTGCCTCCGCCGCCGCCGCTGCGGCTGGCCTTGTTGACCTTGGCGGTGGCGTACCGAAGCGAGGGCCCGATCTCGTCGACCTCGACTTCGAAGACGGTGCGCTTCTCGCCTTCGCGGGTCTCGAAGGAACGCTGTTTGAGCCGGCCGGTGACGATCACCCGGGATCCCCGGGTGAGGCTTTCCGCGACGTTCTCGGCGGCCTCCCGCCAGATGTTGCACCGGAGGAAGAGCGCCTCGCCGTCCTTCCATTCCCCGCTCTGCCGGTCATAGATCCGGGGCGTCGATGCCACGGTGAAATTCGCCACGGCGGCGCCCGACGGAGTGAACCGCAGTTCGGGGTCGGCGGTCAGGTTGCCGACAACGGTGATAGTGGTGTCACCAGCCACAATTTCCTCCTGGGTCCGCCTTTGCGGGGTGGATCTTCATGAGCGTAGTTTCGCCGAGCTTCGAACAAGCCTAAGCAACCGCGGCGACAGTCGGCAGTCAGTGTTTTTCGGTGCGCATCACCTTGGTGCGCAGCACCGACTCGTTGAGGCTCAGCTGGCGGTCGAGCTCGGATACCGTCGCCGGCGCGGCCTTCAGGTCGATGACGACGTAAATGCCTTCGGCGTGCTTGGCGATCTCGTAGGCCAGCCGACGCTTACCCCAGATGTCGACCTTCTCGACGGTCCCGCCGTCCTTGCGGACGACGTTGAGGAACGTCTCCAAGGACGGGGCAACAGTGCGTTCGTCGAGCGTGGGGTCAAGAATGACCATGATTTCGTATGGACGCATGGAAACCTCACCACCTCCTCTGGTCTGCGCGGCCACGGTCGGTCCGTGGCAGGAGGGTCGCCTGCGTCGGCAACCGGACCAGGCTACCCGACTGCAGGCCGGCCGGAGAAATCAGACGGTGGGAGCTACGCCAAGACCATGTGACGGGTTGAGACTACGTCGTGTCTGGCCGCCCACTTCCCAGTGGAAATACGGCCGGTGGCATCCAGTGCCCTTCGCAATGCGCTTAGCGCGCCGATAAGGGACTCTTCCGATGCGTCCGGCACGTCGATCGTCCAGGTAACGGCCAGATCGGCCAGCCTTGCGGTGTAGTCGGCGTCGACGCCGCGTTCCGCTAACTCGTCCGCGACCGCATCAAGGAGCGCCTCGAACTGAGAGGGGTCGTTTCCGCCGGGCACGAACTGCAGCTCAATCTCGAACATTCCGGGCATGATCCTTCACTCCTCTCTCACTGGCCCCAACAAGTTTTACGGGAAAGTTCTGCACGTAGTTGCTTTTCATAGTAGGGGTTGGATGGACTGAGCTTCACAGTTTTGATATGCAGCTGCTTACATGGGCATTTCATCTTGAAGTACCGGTTCGGGCGCTTCTCGACACGCCAGCCCTTCGCTTCCGCCTCACGCAGAACCGCCTCTAGCTTTTTGTTTGGGTGCTTTGGCCGGACCACAGTATCCAATGCAGCTGGGGACGACAATAATTCACGGGGCGCCCTGATCTATTCGGACGCAGACCAGGGTGATCTGGTTCCCGATAGACCCCTCTACTCGTGCGAGCAGCGCGCTCACTGCCGGCTTTGCAGGTATTCGTTGGCCCTGGCCACGGTGGCCTCATCGGCCTTGGCGAGCGCACCCGTGTCGAACGGCGGCTGCGGGTCGTATTCGATGAGCAGCTGTGCGGCCTGTGCGGCCTCTCGATCGACAAGCAGCTCGACCAGCCGCAAGGCCATGTCGATGCCGCTCGACACACCGGCGGGGGTGATGAGTCGCTGCGGTAGGTGCTCGACGACTCGTTCGGGGACATAGCGCGCACCCAACTCGTTGAGCAGGTCCGCGGCCCTCCAGTGAGTCGTCGCGGTGAGTCCGTCGAGCAGGCCCGCGGCGGCCAGCAACAGCGCACCGGTGCACACGGATGTGGTGAACGTGGTGGTGGGGTGTACCGATTGCAGCCAAGCGCGGACGGCGTCGTCGTGGATCAGCCGGCGGGTTCCGATCCCGCCGGGGACCACCACCACATCGGGGGCGGCGACTTCGTCGAAGGCGGCGTCGCAGGTGACGCCGAGCATCCCGCTCTCCGTGCGCACCTCGCCCCGGCGGTGCCCCACGAACACCACGTCGAACGACGGAATGCGTTGCAGCACTTCGTAAGGACCCACGGCGTCGAGCGCCGTGAACCGGGGAAACAGCGGGATCGCGACCAACGTCATGCTTGCGTCACACCGATCGCTGCTTCGGCACCGGTTTCGGACGCGCACGCGGCCGAGCGGCGCAACCCGGGCGGACGCAGCCAGACGGGCAGCCAGCCGGGCGGGGCGTCGGGGGCGCGGTCAAACGGACCGCCCGCCGGATCGTCCACGCGCCCGTTCCAGCGCACCAGGTCCTCGTCGGGACGGTATATCTGGCGAATCACCAGGGCGCACAGCGCCACGACGGCGGCGTCGCGCACCAACACCGTCGTGGTGAAGAACTGCCCGGGGAGCCCCCGGTCGGGATTGCCGTACAGGTAGTACATCCGCGGTACCCACACCAGCGCGTCAATCGTCATCCACGCCAGCAGGATTCGCCGATGCGGCAACGCCAGCACCGCCAGCGGGACCAGCCACAGCGAGAACTGGGGGCTCCACACCTTGCCGGTCAACAGGAAGGCCGCGACCACCAGGAACGCCAGCTGCGCCACCCGCGGCCGGCGCGGAGCCGTGAGCACGACGTAAGCGATTGCCGCGCAACACAGTGCAAACAACACGGCGACCACGGCGTTCAACATCGTGGGTGGCTCCCAGAAGCCCAGTTTAGGATCGAAACCGCGCCAGCCGGTGGACGATTTCACGACGTTGTACAGCGAGTCGATGTCGTCGCCGCGGCGGGCGTTGAGCCGGAAGAACTCCGACCAGCCCCGCGGAAAGAGCACCAACACCGGCAGGTTCACCAACAACCAGGTCGCCGCGGCCGTCCCCGCGGTGCGTCCCAGCGCACGAAGGCGCCCGGTCCGGATGCCCAGCACCAGCATTGGGCCCAGGAACAACAGCGGATACAGCTTGGCCGCGGCGCCCAATCCGATCAGCACGCCGGCAAGCACGGGTTTGCGCCGAGCCCACGCCAACAGTCCTCCCATCGCGAATGCCGTTGCCAGCGCGTCGAAGTTGGTGAATATCTGAAAGATCACCAGCGGCGAGGCGGCCACCAGGGCCGCGTCCCAGATTCGCCGGCCCGACAGGCCCGCCGTTGCCCACACCGTCGCCAGCCACGCCAACGCCAACCCGAATGCCGCGACGTCGAAGAACATCACCACCTCGGCGACCACCGGAAGAGGTGCGAGCTTGCTCAGCGCGGTGTAGGTCTTGGCCACTGCCATCGACACGTATTGGTAGACGCCGGTCAGCACCGGATACTCCATGTATCGCACAGCGGGCCGCCCGTCGTAGCGGGTCTGCGGCGCGCCGTTGGAGTCGGTCTCGATCCAGCTCGACTTATACGGAAACTTGCCCTGGTTCAACAACTCCGCGCCGTAGAGAGGCACCGTATCGGAGTAGCACAACTCGTAGTAGGCGCGTTGGTTTTCCCAATTGGCGACCCGTTGGTCACCCGTCCCGGTGCCGCTGCTCTGCAGGCAGGCCGCCTTCGTCGACCAGCCGAGAGCCAGGAACACCAGGGCGATCAGGAACATGACTCGCACCGGCGTCATCACCCGGGACCGCCCGATCAGCGCGTGCCGGCCCACCGGGCCCCCCGCCACGTCCGCCAGAGCCGCGCCCAAAAAGTCTGTGCGGCTAGGACAATCCCGGTTGTCGGCGTTACGCAGGTCCGCGGCCAGGGGCAGCGGTGAGATGGCGGCGCTCTGGTGCCGCGCGCCGGTCACGGTGGCGGCGGGGGCGCTTGCGGGCCGCCCGGCGGGACGCCGCCCGGCTGGTAGCCACCCGGTGGGGGTGCTTGCGGGCCGCCCGGCGGGACGCCACCCGGCTGGTAGCCGCCCGGTGGTGGCGGCGGGGCGGTGATCGTCGTGGGGGGACCGACCGGGATGGTGATGCCCGGCGCCACTTCGATGGTGGGCTGGATGACGGTCACCGACGGCGGCGGAGGCGGCGGGGGCGGCGCGGCGGGCACGCCCGCGTAGCCGCCGATCTCGGTCGGCTTCGGGAAGCTTTCGTTGGGGGTGCCCTTCAGGGCGCCATCCATGGTGGACTTCCACATGTCCGACGGCAGGCCGGAACCGTAAACCTCTGCGCCCGAGGCCGTTACCAGCGGCACGTTGTCCTGAACGGTGCCGACCCACACGGCCGTCGACAGCGACGGCGTGTACCCGACCATCCAGGCATCCTTGTTGGCCTGGGTGTCGGCCAACTGCACCGTGCCGGTTTTGGCCGCCGACGGACGTCCGCCGGCCAGGTTGTGGCCGCGCGAATAGCCGGCGATCGGCTGCATCGCGGCGGTGACGTTGTCCGCCACGCCCTTGTCGATGCGCTGCTCGCCGCCGTTGTCCGAGCCGCCCGCGTCGAAAAGCACTTGGCCTTCCGCGTTGACGACCTTTTGCACCAGGTGCGGCCGGTGGTACATGCCGGAGGCGGCCAACGTGGCGTACGCCGAAGCCATGTCGATCGGCCGGGTTTCGTACTGACCCAGCACAATCCCATTGTTGGGTGGTCCGCCCTTGCCATCCTCGGAGAGCGTGTGCTCGACGCCGGGGAAGCTGGCCGCCACACCGGCTTGGTGCGCGGCGTCCGCGACGGCCTGCGGTCCGCCCTTGAGTTTGAGCATCAGCCGGTAATAGGCGGTATTGAGCGAAAGTTTGAGCGCCTCAGCGATATTGCAGGTCCCACAGCTTTCGCCGTCCACGTTGGTGATCTTGATGCCGTTGACGGTGAGCGGTGAGCTGTCGACCTGGTAGCCCAGGCCGATCCCCTGTTCGAGCGCGGCAACCAGCGCGAACACCTTGAACGACGATCCCGTCTGCAGCCCGGCCTGCGCGAAGTCGAAGCCGTTGGCGTCGGGGCCGCCGTAATAGGCGCGTATCGCGCCGTTGCGCGGATCGATCGAAACCACGGCGGCCCGCATGTCGGGGTCCTGCCCGTCGAGGTATTTCGACACCGCCTTCTCCGCGGACTGTTGGGCTTTCGGCTCGATCGTGGTGGTGACCTGAAGCCCCTGTGTGTTCAGGGTCTGCTCGTCGATGTTGAACAGCTCCAGCAGCTCTTTGGTCACCTGGCGCTCGATCAGCCCGTTGGGGCCGGTGGTCTTGTTCTGCGCGCGGGCCTGATCGGGCGGTACGGTCGGCGGAAACACCTGCGCGGCACGATCACTCGGCGACAGGGCCTTGGTCTCCACCATGCCGTCGAGCACCCAGTTCCACCGGGCAACGGCGCCTTTGGGATCGACGGCCGGATCCAGCGTGGACGGCCGCCGAATCAGCGCCGCCAAGAGCGCCCCCTCCGAAATGGTGAGCTGCTCGACCGGCTTGTCGAAATAGGCCTTGGCGGCGGCGGAAATACCGTAGGCACCCCGGCCGAAGTAGATGATGTTCAGATACGCCTGCAGCACATCGTCTTTGGACCACTCACCCGACATCTTGGTGGCGATGACCAACTCCTTGGCCTTGCGCATCAGGCCGCTGAACCCGTGTTGCGCCGAACCGACCAGCGCGTTCTTCACATACTGCTGGGTGATCGTCGAACCGCCCTGCAGATCGCCGCTGCCGAACAGATTGTTCTGCACCGCCCGCACGAAGGCGGTCAGGTCGAACCCCGGGTTGGAATAGAAGTTGCGGTCTTCCGCGGCGATCACCGCCTGACGCACATGCACGGGCACCTGGCTGATGTTGATGTCGACCCGATTACCTTCGGGCGGAACAATTTTGGCGATCTCCGAGCCGTCGCTGGCCAGGATTGTCGAGACCTGGTTGGTACGGATGTTGCCCGGCTTGGGGATATCGACGATGAAGTAGGCCATGGCGAAGGTGACGATCGGCAACAGCACCAGCACCGCCGCGGTGAGGTAGGCCGCTCGTCGCACCCACAGCCAGTTGATCTGCTGGGCCCTGCTCCAATCGACCCGCTGTCGCGGGACTCTGTCGCCCGGTTGACCGGGTCCATCGGGCCGCTCGGGCGGCGGTGGAGGTCCTTCCGGTGGGCGGCTTCCAGGGATCGGCCGGTCGCGCCGCAGAGAAGACGCCGCCGCCCGCCCGTCCAACGCGGCCTTGACCTCGTCGATCGGATCGGGCCGGCGGGGCGACCTGTCGTCAATGACGGGCGGCAGGATCGTGGTCAACCGGTCGTCGGGAGCGACCAGACGGCGCCGCCTGGGGCCCGGACGATCGGGGGCGTCCGGGCGGTCGGTGCCGGTCTGCTCGCCCACGCGCTCGGTTGCCGATTCGTCCGCGTCGCCGGACGACTGGTCGTGGCGCCCTTCGTTACTCAATGGCCGTGCGTGCGCCGTTGCGCGCCGTCCGCGTGCCGCGGGTGCCCTTGGGTGGGCGTGCCGCACCCATCACATACGACTTCACGAGGTGATTCCAGCTGCAGGTTCGGCACACCTCGACCACGTGGACCGCGAACTCCTCGTAGCGGGTCGCCAGCATCACCAACTCTTCGGCGGTGCGCGCCGAGCCGGATACCGCACCCAGGTGGTCGCCGAACACCCACGACACCAGGGTGAGCTGCTCCTTGCGGCAGATCGGGCACATCACCTGGCTCTGCTTGCCGTGAAACTTCGCCGCGCGCAGCAGGTACGGGTTGGCATCACATACCTCGGACACGCCGGTGCGCCCCGAGTAGACCTCGGCGAGCAGTGAGCGGCGCCGAAGCGCGTAGTCCACCATCTGTCGCTGCAGTCGCACGGTGACCAGAGTACGTGGCCATCCGCACCACCGTTACGCAACCGAGAGCGTTCACGGGCCCCGGCCGCCGGGTCACCCGAGCACGAGCACGTCGCCGGCCCCTGTGGTCAATGCCGCACCAACACCAGGTGGTGTTGTGACGAATATATCGAGACGATACGATGACGCGAGGCGTCGGACCGTCGTAACTGCCCATGCAAAGGAGGTGAGTCGATGCTCGAGCTCGCCATCCTGGGTCTCCTGATCGAATCGCCGATGCACGGGTACGAGTTGCGCAAGCGGCTCACCGGACTACTCGGCGCGTTTCGGGCGTTCTCGTACGGATCGCTATACCCGGCGCTGCGGCGCATGCAGGCCGAGGGGTTGATTGCCGAGAACGCCGCCCCGGCCGGAACCCCGGTGCGGCGCGCCCGGCGGGTCTACCAACTGACCGACGCGGGCCGGCGGCGCTTCGGCGAGCTGGTGGCCGACACCGGCCCGCACAACTACACCGACGACGGCTTCGGGGTACACCTGGCCTTCTTCAACCGCACGCCGGCCGAGGCGCGGATGCGCATCCTGGAGGGCCGCCGGCGCCAGGTCGAGGAGCGCCGCGAAG
The DNA here is from genome assembly GCF_010730745.1 of Mycobacterium heidelbergense. Classification (NCBI taxonomy): domain Bacteria; kingdom Bacillati; phylum Actinomycetota; class Actinomycetes; order Mycobacteriales; family Mycobacteriaceae; genus Mycobacterium; species Mycobacterium heidelbergense. The sequence goes on from NZ_AP022615.1 coordinate 2,122,053, forward strand.
GCCTGCGTGAGGCGGTGGCGCGGGCGAGCAGCTCGTTCGACCGCTACACCCGCCAACTGCATCAACTTGGGCTCGAGTCCAGCGAGCGCGAAGTCAAGTGGCTCAACGAACTCATCGCCGCCGAACGGGCCATGCCCGGTCTTTCCGAATAGATGTAAAACCCCTGCACGACACGAGAACACCCAAGACAAGAAGTTTTATGGAGTTAGGAGAACGCCCTATGAGTGACCACAAGCCGTTAGGGGCGCCGCAGGCGTCGACGGAGGTACGAGTCGCCATCGTCGGCGTCGGAAACTGCGCGTCCTCGCTGGTTCAGGGCGTCGAGTACTACCAGAACGCCGACGAAACGTCGACGGTACCGGGCCTCATGCACGTGCGGTTCGGCCCGTACCACGTTCGCGACGTGAAGTTCGTGGCCGCGTTCGACGTGGACGCGAAGAAGGTCGGCTTCGACCTGTCCGACGCGATCTTCGCGTCGGAGAACAACACGATCAAGATCGCCGACGTGGCGCCCACCAATGTGGTGGTGCAGCGCGGACCGACGCTGGACGGCATCGGCAAGTACTACGCCGACACCATCGAGCTGTCCGACGCGGAGCCCGTCGACGTGGTGCAGGTCCTCAAGGAGGCCGAGGTCGACGTGCTGGTGTCCTACCTGCCGGTGGGATCCGACGAGGCCGACAAGTTCTACGCCCAGTGCGCCATCGACGCCGGCGTGGCGTTCGTCAACGCGCTGCCGGTGTTCATCGCCTCGGACCCCGTGTGGGCCAAGAAGTTCGCCGACGCCGGCGTGCCGATCGTCGGCGACGACATCAAGAGCCAGGTTGGCGCGACCATCACGCACCGGGTGCTGGCCAAGCTGTTCGAAGATCGCGGGGTACAGCTCGACCGCACCATGCAGCTCAATGTGGGCGGCAACATGGACTTCCTCAACATGCTCGAGCGCGAGCGGCTGGAGTCCAAGAAGATCTCGAAGACCCAGGCAGTCACGTCGAACCTGCAGCGCGAGTTCAAGACCAAGGACGTGCACATCGGACCGTCCGACCACGTGGGCTGGCTCGACGACCGCAAGTGGGCCTACGTCCGGCTGGAGGGCCGTGCTTTCGGTGACGTGCCGCTGAACCTGGAATACAAGCTCGAGGTGTGGGACTCGCCGAACTCGGCCGGCGTCATCATCGACGCGGTGCGGGCGGCCAAGATCGCCAAGGACCGCGGCATCGGCGGACCGGTGGTCCCGGCGTCGGCGTACCTGATGAAGAGCCCGCCCAAGCAGCTGCCCGACGACGTCGCGCGCACCCAGCTCGAGGAGTTCATCGTCGGCTAGCTCGCCCTTCGCCGAGCGTCACGTCAGCGTGACGTTCGGCGCCCAGCGGCACGCCAGCGTGACGTTCGACGCGTAGATCGTGACGTGTAGATCTCGACGCGTAGATCGTGGCGCGTAGATCGTAGAGTCGGAGATCGTGACCGACATGTCTGAGGACGGCCTGGCGGAATTGTCCGAGTTCTCGCTGCTGGCCGAGAACGCCGAGCAGGCCGGCGTTGCGGGTCCGCTGCCCGACGTGGAGCGGGTCGACGTGGACAGGATCAGCGCGCTACGGTTTGGCGCCCGTCCCCCACGGATCGTCTTTCTGCACGGCGGCGGGCAGAACGCGCACACCTGGGACACCGTGATCGTCGGTGTCGGTGAGCCGGCGCTGGCGGTGGACCTTCCCGGTCACGGCCATTCCGCCTGGCGCGAGGACGGCGACTACTCGCCGCGGCACAACGCCGATGCCCTGGTGCCGGCTCTTCGCGAGCTGGCGCCGACCGCCGACCTCGTGGTCGGCATGTCGCTGGGCGGCTTGACCGCGATACGGCTGGCCGCGGTGGCCCCCGACCTGGTGCCCGAACTGGTCCTGATCGACGTCACCCCGTCGGCGCTGCAGCGGCACGCGGAACTGACCGCTGAGCAGCAGGGCACGGTGGCGCTCATGCACGGCGAACGAGAGTTCCCCAGCTTCCAGGCCATGCTCGACCTGACCGTCGCCGCGGCCCCCCACCGGGAGGTCAAGGCGCTGCGCCGCGGCGTATTCCACAACTCCCGCCGGCTCGACAACGGCAGCTGGACGTGGCGCTACGACGCCATCCGAGCCGTACCCGACTTCGGCGGTTTGTGGGACGACGTCGACGCGCTGGCCGCGCCCATCACCCTCATACGCGGGGGCTCATCAGGTTTCGTCACCGACGAGGACGCGGCCGAACTCCGCAGGCGCGCAACCAATTTCCGTACCGCACACGTCGTCGAAAATGCGGGGCACTCCGTGCAGAGCGACCAGCCCCGCGTCCTGATAGAGCTGCTGCGCGGGGTGCTGGACGCGCGCTGAGCCGGGGGCCGCTTCTGCCGTCGCAGACCGCGGGTTGCAATTGGCGCGATAGTCGGTAATTCCGTCCATTCGCGTTTGGCTCCGCTTCATCCGCCGAACATCTGGAAGCCCGCGGCAAGTCATGAGAAACTCTCACCGCTGGATGGCCGAAGCGGGTTTGAAAGAGACTCAAAAAGCGAATGCCGAAGAAATACGGGGTCAAGGAAAAGGACCAGGTCGTCGCGCACATCCTCAACCTGGTGCTGACCGGGAAACTGCGCAGCGGCGACCGCGTCGACCGCAACGAGATCGCGGTTGGCCTGGGGGTCAGCCGGGTCCCCATTCAAGAAGCGCTGGTTCAACTGGAACACGACGGCATCGTGTCCACCCGCTATCACCGGGGCGCGTTCGTCGAGCGGTTCGACGAGGCCACCGTCCTCGAACATCACGAACTCGACGGCCTGCTTAACGGCATCGCCTCGGCGCGCGCGGCCACCAATCCCACGCCGCGGATTCTGGGTCAGGTCGACGCGCTCATGCGATCGTTACGCTCCGCGAAGGACTCGCGGGTCTTCTCCGAAATCGCCGCCGAATATCGGCACACGATCAACGACGAATACGCGGGACCGCGGCTGCACGCCACGATCCGCGCTTCGCAAAACCTCATCCCCCGGGTGTTCTGGATGACCTACCAGTGCAGCCGCGACGACATGTTGCCGTTCTACGAAGACGAGACCTCCGCGATACACCGGCATGACCCCGAGGCCGCGCGGGCGGCGTGCGTCGGCCGGTCCTACCTGATGGCCCAGACCATGCTGGCCGAACTGTATCGGCGCAGGGTGTTCTCCGCGCCCGACGACATTGGCCGAGTTGTTGCCGGCTCTCCCCGGGTACTCGCCGGCGTCGACGTGGCCCCCGGCGAGCCGTCGATCGCGCTGTAAACGCGCTGGGCCGCCGGCCGGTCGATACGGTGTCGGTGATGAGTTCCCGTCCGGACCGGCGCACCAAGCGCCGAAAGCTCGTCGCGCTGGCCATGACGACGTTGATGGCGTGCGGCCTGGCAATGCCCGCGCCCGCGGCCGCCGACTGGAACCAGTGCGCGCCCGCCGGCCTGGAGAGCGCGCGCGTCTTGCCGAAGGACCTGACCGAGACCACGACCACCGAGCCCGACGACCGGGACACCACGGCGGGCGTCGAGCCGCTCGGCTCGGTCGACGTCGGCGCATTGGGCCTCGGCACGCCGGGCGTCCTGACGGTCGGCACGCTGTCGGACGCCCCGCCCGACGTCTGCATCAACCCCACCGGCGAATTCAGCGGCTTCGACAACCAGCTGTTGCGCGCCGTCGCCGGCAAGCTGGGTCTCCGAATCAGCTTTGTCAGCACGGATTTCTCCGCGCTGCTCGCCCAGGTGGCGTCCCGGCGCTTCGACGTCGGCTCGGCATCGGTGAAAGCCACCGACGAGCGTCGTCGCACCGTCGCGTTCACCAATGGCTACGACTTCGGTTACTACTCGCTCGTGGTGCCCCCCGGTTCGCCGATCCACAAATTCAGCGATCTGGCCGCCGGCCAGCGCATCGGCGTGGTGCAGGGCACCGTCGAGGAGTCGTACGTCGTCGACACCTTGCACCTGCAACCGGTGAAGTACCCCGGCTTCGCCACCCTGTACGCCAGCCTCAAGACCGGTCAGATCGACGCGTGGGTGGCGCCCGGAACTCTCGCGTCGACCCTACTGCGACCGGGTGACCCGGCGGTGATCGTCGCAAACTCTTTCAGCCGAGGCAATTTCGTGGCCTACGCGGTCGCCCAAGGCAACCGGCCGCTGGTCGACGCGCTGAACTCCGGGCTGGACGCCGTCATCGCCGACGGCACCTGGGCGGACCTGTACTCGCGGTGGGTGCCGCGGACGCTGCCGCCCGGCTGGAAACCCGGGTCGAGGGCCGCCCCCGCTCCAAAACTGCCCGACTTCGCCGCGATCGCCGCGAGTCACCATCGCGAGCCGGTGGGCCCGGCCGCGCCGAAGTCCACCTTGGCCCAGCTGCGCGATTCCTTCTTCGACTGGGACATGTACCGACAGGCCATCCCCACCCTGTTCACCACGGGGTTGCCCAACACGTTGATCCTGACGAGCAGCGCCATCGTCATCGGCCTGGCCCTGGGCATGGTGCTGGCGATCGCCGGGATCTCGCATTCGCGCTGGCTGCGCTGGCCGGCGCGGGTGTACACCGACATCTTCCGCGGCCTCCCCGAGGTGGTGATCATCCTGATCATCGGCATGGGCGTCGGACCGTTGGTGGGCGGGCTGACGAACAAGAATCCCTATCCGTTGGGCATCGCTGCATTGGGATTGATGGCCGCCGCCTACATCGGCGAGATTCTGCGCGCGGGAATTCAAAGCGTTGACCCCGGGCAACTGGAAGCCTCCCGTGCGCTTGGGTTCAGCTATGCGGCCGCGATGCGGCTGGTGGTGGTGCCGCAGGGAATACGGCGGGTGCTCCCGGCACTGGTCAATCAGTTCATCGGCCTGTTGAAGGCTTCCGCGCTGGTGTACTTCCTGGGTTTGGTCGCCCAACAGCGAGAGCTGTTTCAGGTGGGCCGGGACCTCAACGCGCAGAGCGGCAGCTTGTCGCCGTTGGTGGCCGCCGGCCTCTTCTATTTGATATTGACCGTGCCGTTAACGCATTTGGTGAACTACATCGACGCCCGGCTTCGCCGCGGCCGTCGCGCCACCGAACCCGAAGAGCAGGCCGACATGCTGGCGTCCACATTCGGCCAGGAGGTCACGTGACCGCCGACACCGCGGCGCGCGCGCCAGTGTCGCTGGCGGCCAAGGGCATTCACCAGACCCTGGGCGGGACGGCGGTGCTGCGCGGCGTTGACATCGACGCCCCCGCCGGCAGGACGGTCGCCGTCATCGGACCGTCCGGCTCGGGCAAGTCGACGCTACTGCGGACCCTCAACCGGCTGCATGAGCCCGATAGCGGCGACATCCTGCTGGACGGCCGGTCGGTGTTGCGCGACGACCCCGACCGGCTCCGCCAGCGCATCGGCATGGTGTTCCAGCACTTCAACCTCTTCCCGCATCTCAGCGTGCTGAAAAACGTTGCGCTGGCGCCGCGTAAATTCCGCCGGCTCTCTGCCGACGCGGCCCGGGACCTGGCGCTGACCCAGCTGGACCGAGTTGGCCTGAAGCACAAGGCCGATGCCCGCCCCGGCACGCTGTCCGGCGGGCAACAACAACGGGTCGCGATCGCCCGCGCGCTGGCAATGGCCCCGCAGGTGATGTTCTTCGACGAGGCGACCTCGGCGCTGGATCCCGAAATGGTCAAGGGAATTCTGCAACTCATCGCCGACCTCGGCGCCGGCGGCATGACCATGGTGGTCGTCACCCACGAAATGGGCTTCGCCCGGTCGGCATCCGACACCGTCGTTTTCATGGATCATGGCAGGGTCGTGGAATCCGGGCCTCCCGAGCAGATATTCGAAGCCGCCGAGACCGAGCGGCTACGGCGGTTCCTCTCCCAGGTGCTTTGACGGTCTAAGATTGGTCCGCGATAGCTACCTCATACCCCACCTATATCGGGTTAGACTGCCGACTTATGGCGGACAGCGAATCCACCGCGGCCGACGTGGCGGAACTTGCCGAAGGTCTGCACCGCGCGCTGTCCAAGCTCTTTGCGATCCTGCGCCGCGGCGACCCCAGCGGGGCGGCGGCCGGGGACTTGACGTTGGCACAGCTGTCGATCCTGGTCACGCTGCTCGATCAGGGGCCCATTCGGATGACCGACCTGGCGGCGCACGAACGGGTGCGAACCCCCACCACCACCGTGGCGATCCGCCGGCTGGAGAAGATCGGGCTGGTGAAGCGTTCGCGTGACCCGTCCGACCTGCGGGCGGTGCTGGTCGACATCACCCCTCGCGGGCGGGCCGTCCACGGCGAGTCGCTGGCCAACCGGCGCGCGGCCCTGGCCGCGATGCTCAGTCAACTCCCCGAGGCCGACCTGAACACCCTGACCAAGGCGCTGGCGCCGCTCGAACGCCTCGCCTCCGGCGAATCCGGCCCCGCAGGAGAGCCCGCGGCGCGCAAGCAGGCGTGAAAGCGCCTGGTTTTCAACGGAATTGGCGGCTGACGTAAGCTAGGCCACATGCCCACTGCACTCATCACCGGCGCGAGCGGCGGCATCGGTTCCGCTATCGCCACGGCGCTGTCCGCGACCCACACCCTGCTGTTGGCGGGGAGGCCGTCCGATCGGCTCGACGCCGTCGCGGAGCGGCTGGGCGCCACGACTTTTCCGCTGGACCTGACCGACACCGACGATATCGAGGCCGCCTGCGAAATCGTCGACGAACTCGACGTGCTCGTGCACAACGCGGGGGTGTCCATCCCCGGCCATGTCGCCGAGTCCAACGTCGACGAATGGCGCGCCACCTTCGCCGTGAATGTCTTTGGGACGGTGGAACTTACCCTGGCGCTGTTGCCCGCGCTGCGACGCGCCCGCGGCCGGGTGGTGTTCATCAACTCCGGTGCGGGGCGCAGGGTTTCGCCGGGCATGGCGTCGTATTCGGCGAGCAAGTTCGCGTTGCGGGCCTTCGCGGACTCGTTGCGCGACGACGAGCCGGACCTGCGCGTGACCACAATCTATCCCGGCCGCACCGACACCGACATGCAGCGCGAACTCGTCGCGTTCGAAGGCGGCCACTACGATCCCGCCAACTTTCTGCGGCCCGAAACCGTCGCGGCGGCGGTGGCCAATGCGGTGGCCACACCGCCCGACGGCCACCTTCACGAGGTGGTGCTCCGGCCGGGCCGACCGTAAACCGTGCGATGGGCCTTCGGAGTGTCGAGGCCTCAGAGGACCAGGTTCACCAGCCGGCCCGGGACCACGATCACCTTGCGCGGGGTGGCCCCGGCCAAGAACGCCCGGACCTTGTCGTCGGCAATGGCCGCCGCTTTCAGCGTGTCGGCGTCGGCGTCGGCGGCCACCACCACCCGTCCGCGCACCTTGCCGTTCACCTGCACCGGGTATTCCACCGTGTCGTCGACGAGGTAGGCGGGATCGGCCTCCGGGAACGGCCCGTGCGCCAACGAGGCGGTGTGGCCCAGCCGCAGCCACAGCTCCTCGGCCAGGTGCGGGGCCAGCGGCGCCACCATCAGCACCAGCGGCTCGACCGCCGCGCGGGGCATCGAGTCGCGGTGTTCCTTGGTGAGGTGGTTGGTGTACTCGATCAGCTTGGCCGCCGCGGTGTTATTGCGCAGTGCCGCATAGTCTTCGGAGACTCCGGCGATGGTGCGGTGCAGCGCCCGCAGGGTGCCGGTGTCCAGCTGTTGCCCGTCGACCACCCTGGTGTCGCCGGTCTGCTCGTCGATCACCAGCCGCCACACCCGCTGCAGGAAACGGTGCGCGCCGACGACGTCCTTGGTGGCCCAGGGCCGCGAGGCTTCCAGCGGGCCCATCGACATCTCGTACACCCGCAGCGTGTCCGCGCCGTACTCGTCGCAGATCTCGTCGGGCGATATCGAATTCTTCAGGCTCTTACCGATTTTCCCGAATTCCTGAAAGACCTCGGTCTCGCCGTCTGGGCCGTGGTAGACGAAGCGGCCGTCGCGTTCAATCACGTCGTCGGCCGGCACATACGACCCCCGGGCATCGGTGTAGGCGAACGCCTGAATGTAGCCCTGGTTGACCAGCCTGCGGTAAGGCTCGCGGGAGCTGACGTGGCCCAGGTCGTAGAGCACCTTGTGCCAGAACCTCGAATACAGCAGGTGCAGCACGGCGTGTTCGGCGCCTCCGACGTACAGGTCGACGCCGCCCGGGTCGGTCGGGCCGTGCTCGGCGGGCCGCGGGCCCATCCAGTAGGCTTCGTTTTCCTTGGCGCAGAACCGCTCTGAGTTGTGCGGGTCGGTGTAGCGCAGCTCGTACCAGGAGCTGCCGGCCCACTGCGGCATCACGTTGGTGTCGCGGGTGTACGGCTTCAGGCCGTCGCCCAGGTCCAGCTCGACGTGCACCCACTCGCTCGCCTTCTCCAGCGGCGGCGACGGCTCGCTGTCGGCGTCGTCGGGGTCGAACAGCACGGGCGAATAGTCGGGCACATCGGGCAGCTCGACGGGCAGCGCGGCCTCGTCGAGCGCGTTCGGGCGTCCGTCGCCATCGTAGACGATCGGGAACGGCTCACCCCAATACCGCTGCCGCGCGAAAAGCCAGTCGCGCAGCTTGAATTCGATGCGCGCCCGGCCGCGGCCCTCGGATTCCAAACGCGCGGTGATGGCCTCCTTGGCCGCCGCCACATCCATTCCGTCGAGGTAGCCGGAGTTCACCAGCACGCCGTCGCCCGTGTGCGCGGCCTGCGAAATGTCGCCGCCGGCAATGACTTCCACCACCGGCAGCCGGAACTCTCGGGCGAAGTCCCAGTCACGCTGGTCGTGGCCGGGCACGGCCATGATCGCCCCGGTGCCGTACCCGGCCAACACGTAGTCGGCGATGAAGATCGGTACCGGCTTGCCGTTGGCCGGGTTGGCCGCATGGTTGCCCAGGAAGACGCCGGTCTTCTCTCGGCTCTCCTGTCGCTCGAGGTCTGATTTCGCGGCGATGGCGCGACGGTAGGCGGCGACGGCGGCGACGGGTGTGGCGGCGCCATACGTCCACGACGGGTCGACCCCGTCCGGCCAGGCGGCGGCGACCAGCTCGTCGACCAGGTCGTGCTCGGGGGCCAGCACCAGGTACGTCGCGCCGAACAGGGTGTCCGGGCGGGTGGTGAACACCTCGATGTCGGTGGGGTCGCCGTTGGTCTTGGTCGCCGAGAACAGCGCCTCCGCACCGGTGGAACGGCCGATCCAGTTGCGCTGCATGGTCTTTACCTGCTCCGGCCAGTCCAGCAGGTCCAGGTCGTCGAGCAGCCGGTCGGCGTAGGCGGTGATGCGCATCATCCACTGCCGCAACCGCTTCCGGAATACCGGGAAGTTGCCGCGGTCGCTGCGGCCATCGGCGGTGACCTCTTCGTTCGCCAGCACCGTGCCCAGCCCCGGACACCAATTCACCATCGAGTCGGCCCGGTAGACCAGCCGGTGGCCGTCGATCACGTCCGCCTGCTCCCCCGCCGACAGCGTGGCCCAGTCCCGTCCGTCGTCTAGGCGGCGCGCGCCGGAATCGAACTCCGCGATCAGCTCGGCGACCGGACGGGCCTTGTTGGCCGCGGTGTCGAACCAGGCGTTGTAGATCTGCAGGAAGATCCACTGCGTCCACTTGTAGAACTCGACGTCGGTGGTCGAGAAGCTGCGCCGGCCGTCGTGGCCCAGACCCAGCCGGCCCAGCTGGCGCCGGAAATTCACGATGTTGGCCTCGGTCCTGGTGCGCGGGTGCGTCCCGGTCTGCACCGCGTATTGCTCGGCGGGCAACCCGAAGGAGTCAAACCCCAACGCGTGCAACACATTATGGCCGGTCATCCGGAAGTAACGGGCGTACACGTCGGTGGCGATGTAACCCAGCGGGTGGCCGACGTGCAGTCCCTCACCCGAGGGGTAGGGAAACATGTCCTGCACGAACAGCTTGTCGTCGGGAACCGGGGTGCCGTCCGTCGGGGCCAGGTCACCGACCGGATTCGGCACGTTGAACGTCCCGAGCTTCGCCCAGCTGTCTTGCCAGCCGCTTTCGATACGCGCCGCCAGCGCCGCGGTGTAGCGATACGGCGGCGCGTCGGACTCCGGCTCGGGTGCACCGGCGGTCGGGGATTCGGTCACCTGGACAGGGTATAAGGGCCGCCCCGGCGGGCTTGCCGGCCACAGGTTGGTCTCGGTTCCGTTGCGCACCGGTCAGGGGTTCATCCCAGGTCGATTTCGGGCCTGTTCACCGCGTTTGACCACTGGTTACAGTCAGCCTCTAGCCCTGGGTGCTGGCACCCGAGCCATCGGAAAGCCATGGGAAGGACCGACGCAGATGATGGAGATCGCCCGTACGGTGCGGGTACTCGCAGGAGGTCTGGCCGCGGGCGCGATCGGTGTCACGGTCTTCGCGGGTGCCACCGCATCGGCCGATCCGTTGCTTCCGGCGCCACCTCCGGCCCCCGCCGTCCCCGCGCCGCAGAGCGCGATGGCGGCCGCGGGCCAGGTTCCCAGCAACCGGTTGCTCGCCGCCCCGCCGGCGACAAACCCGTTCGCCCCGCCGGGCGCCGCGACGACTCCCGGCGCGCCCGCGCCCGTCGCGGCCACGCCGGCGGCGCTGACCCCGGCCGTCTCCGGCACGATCCGTGAATACCTGCAGTCGAAGGGCGTCAAGCTCGAGGCGCAAAAGCCCCAGGGACTCAAGGCGCTCGACATCACGCTGCCGGTGCCCACTCGCTGGACTCAGGTGCCGGATCCCAACGTCCCCGATGCGTTCGCGGTGATCGCCGACCGGCAGGGCAACAGCATTTACACATCGAACGCGCAGGTGGTGGTGTACAAGCTGGTCGGTAACGTCGATCCGAAAGAGGCCATCACGCACGGCTACGTCGACAGCCAGAAGCTGCTCGCGTGGCAGACGACCAACGCGTCAATGGCCGACTTCGGCGGCTTCCCATCGTCGATCATCGAGGGCACGTACCGCGACGGCGACATGATGCTGAACACCTCGCGGCGCAACGTCATCGCGACGTCCGGGCGTGACAAATACCTGGTGTCGCTGTCGGTGACCACGGACCGTTTGGTGGCGATCGCAGACGCGCCGGCCACGGACGCGATCATCAACGGGTTCCGGGTGACCGTGCCCGGGGCCGCGGCGCCCGCTCCCCCGCAGGCGTCCGGCGCGGCGCCGGTCGGGCTTCCCGCGCAGGCGCCCGGCACGGTGCCGGTCGGAGTTCCGGCGCAGACGGCCGGAACGGCGGCACCGGTCGGGGTTCCCCTGCAGTCGGTCGCGCCCAGCCAGGTGGCCCCGCGGCCCGCGCCCAACCTGTTGACCATGGTGCCGGGGTTGCCGCCCCTGCCGAACTTTTCCTTCCTCCAAGGGCACTGACTCGGCGGTCTGGAGCCGGGCGAGCGGAAGCGTGGGCGGCCTCGTATTGTGAGGCCATGTTGATCGCTGGCGTGCTGTGCGTGTGTGCGGCGGTGGCGTCCGCCGGGTTCGGGACCTGGTCGCTCTCCCACAACCAGGCCGCTGACAGCGCGGCCACCACGCAGCTGGCGCTGCGCGCCATGGCGCCAACCCAGCTGGCGGCGGCGGTGATGCTGGCCGCCGGCGGGGCGGTGGCGCTGGCCGCCTCCCCGAACACCGCACTGGTGGTGCTGATCGTCTGTGTCGCCGGGGCCCTCGGGACGCTGGCCACCGGGTCGTGGCAGAGCGCGCGCTTCGCGCTACGCCAGGAGGCGACGGCGCCCGGCTGCGGTGGCACCTGCGCCGTCTGCACGCAGTCCTGCCACTGAGGGTCCTAGTTTCGGCTCACGTCGATCGGGTGGGTGGCGAGCAACGAAAGCGGCAACGGCTGCCGGCGCAGCACCTGCCCCCACAAATCGGCCCTCGGGCCCACCAAAACATCAGATGGCAAGGCAGACAGCACAATCCAGTCGTCACGCTCGATCTCGCCTTCAAGCTGACCGATGGTCCAGCCGGAGTAGCCGGCGAAGATTCGCACACCCTCCACCAGCGGGGCGAGGACGTCGGGCTCGGCGTCGAGATCGACCATCACAATCCGACCGGCGACGTGCCGCAGGCCCGGCACGCCCTGCGGATCGGCGCCGACCCGCAACGTCGCAAGACAGAGGGCGGCGTCGCGCTTGACCGGCCCCCCGATGAACATGGTCTTGGGCTTGGCCACCAGTTTGGCCCACTGCGGCAGCACGTTGTACACCGCGGTCTCGCTGGCGCGGTTGAGCACGACGCCCAATGTGCCGCCATCGTTGTGCTCCACGATGTAGATCACGCTGCGCCGAAACGTCGGTTCAAGAAGATCGGTGTTGGCGAGCAGCAAAGTCCCGGCGCGCACCCGCTGCGCGGCGGGTGCGATAAAGTCCTCTGGATCTTCGGGTGGCGGCACCACCCCATCATCGCACCTTCGCATCGTCGGCCGGGGCAATCGAGCTTGGCCCCCGGATATTTGTACTGTTGGTGCGGCGGCTTTGTACTCTAGGGCCCGCGGCGATCGTGCCAGCCCCAATCGTGGAAGTCGGTTCTGTGATTCAAACCCGGATGCAGTCGCGCGCACCCGTCGACTTATGGCGGTCAGTGCGCAGTTTGCCGGATTTCTGGCGGCTGCTACAGGTGCGCGTGGCGAGCCAGTTCGGCGATGGTCTCTTCCAGGCGGGGCTCGCCGGAGCGCTGTTGTTCAATCCCGATCGCGCCGCCGACCCGATGGCGATCGCGCGCGCGTTCACGGTGCTGTTTTTGCCCTACTCCCTGCTCGGGCCGTTCGCCGGCGCGTTGATGGACCGTTGGGATCGACGGCTGGTGCTCGTCGGCGCCAACGTGGGCCGCCTGGTTCTGATTGCCGGGATCGGCACCATTCTGGCCATCCGCGCCGGCGACATACCGCTGCTGATCGGGGCGCTGCTGGCCAACGGCCTGGCCCGGTTTGTCGCGTCAGGGCTGTCGGCGTCCCTGCCTCACGTGGTGCCGCGCGAACGGGTCGTGACGATGAACTCGGTGGCCACCGCGTCGGGTGCCGTCGCGGCCTTCCTGGGCGCCAACTTCATGCTGGTGCCGCGCTTCTTCGTCGGCGCGGGCGACGAAGGCGCCTCGGCGATCATCTTCCTCACCGTGATCCCGATCGCGGTCGCGCTGCTGCTGTCATTCCGGTTCGGCTCCCACGTGCTGGGTCCGGATGACACCAAGCGCGCGATCCACGGCTCGGTCGTCTACGCGGTGTTCACCGGCTGGCTGCACGGCGCGCGCACGGTGGTGCAGCGTCCGACGGTCGCCGCCACCCTGTCGGGCCTGGCCGCCCATCGGATGGTGGTTGGGATCAATTCGCTGCTGCTGCTGGTGCTGGTGCATCACGTGGCCGATCCCGCGGCCGCCGGACTGGGTATTGCGTTGCTGTTCTTCGCCGCTTCGGGTCTCGGGGCTTTCCTGGCCAACGTGTTGACGCCGTCGGCGGTGCGCCGCTGGGGGCGCTACGTCACGGCAAACGGCGCCCTGGCGGCCGCCGCGATCGTCCAGATCCCCGGCGCCGCGCTGCTGCTTCCGGTGATGGTGGCGTGCGGCTTTTTCCTCGGCGTGGCCGGCCAAGTGGTCAAGCTGTGCGCCGACTCGGCGATGCAGATGGACGTCGACGACGCCCTTCGCGGGCACGTGTTCGCGGTACAGGACGCGCTGTTCTGGGTGGCGTTCATCGTCTCGATCACGTTGGCGGCGACCGTGATTCCCGAGAACGGGCACGCACCGGCCTTTGTGCTGTTCGGGTCGGTGCTGTACCTGATCGGGCTGGCGGTCCACGGCATTCTCGGCCGCCGCGGCCAGCCCGCGAACCAGAGCTAAGGTCGGAGGTGATGATGGCCGGTGCCGCCCCGATTGTGGCCGACCTGCGCGCCGAAAGCGACGACCTCGACGCGTTGGTGGCGCCGCTTCCGGCGCACCGCTGGGCGGACCCGACGCCCGCGCCGGGCTGGACCATCGCCCACCAGATCGGGCACCTGTTGTGGACCGACCGGGTCGCCCTGACCGCGGTCACCGATGAGGCCGGGTTCGCCGAGGTGCTGCGGGCCGCTCAGGCCGAGCCGACCGGCTTCGTCGACGCGGGCGCCGAAGAACTGGCGGCTCTGCCGCCGGCCGGGCTGCTCACCGACTGGCGGGCCACCCGAGGGCGGTTGCACGAGGCGCTGCTGGCGGTGCCCGACGGTCGCAAGCTGCCGTGGTTCGGGCCACCGATGAGCGCGGCGTCGATGGCGACCGCCCGGTTGATGGAGACCTGGGCGCACGGGCTTGACGTCGCCGACTCCCTCGGCGTCGAACGGCCCGCCACCGAGCGGCTGCGGTCGATCGCGCATATCGGGGTGCGCACCCGTGACTACGCCTTCTTCGTCAACAATCTGACTCCGCCGACCGAACCGTTTCTGGTCGAGCTGCGCGGGCCCGGCGGCGACACCTGGTCCTGGGGACCGCCGGACGCCGCCCAGCGGGTCACGGGCTCCGCCGCCGACTTCTGCTTCTTGGTGACCCAGCGGCGCGCGCTGAGCGCGCTGGACGTCACGGCGCACGGTCCCGACGCGCGGCGCTGGCTGGAAATCGCTCAGGCCTTCGCCGGGCCGCCGGGCCGCGGGCGATGAGCGCGAAAAGCCGCGGCTTAGTGGTCTTACCCGTTAATTCGTCGGGGTTGTTGTCAGACAGATATCGCTGGCACCGAGTCTGCGTTTGTCGTGTCGAGTCTGCGCTCAGCGCTAGCTTTTCCGGCTTGCTGTCGCCGCCACCGCAGTCTCGGCGCGTCAAGTCACGCCCCGACGAACATGCGGGCGAGACCATTTAGACACTGCCCGGCGGCGTACTGAGCTTCTGGAACCAGGCGAGGTGGTAGTTCGCCGACGTGGAGTCTCCGGTGACCGCGCCTTCGGTGGCGGCCAGCAACAGGCAGTTGAGCAAGAGCGCGGGGTCGACGTTGGGATGTTGGATCAACAGCTGATAGCGCGCGGTGTCGAGATGCACTCGCAACAAATCGATCTCTTCTTCCGCGACGCCGGTTCCGGCGGCGGCGGCCCTGGCCAACGTGTGCACCATCCGCGGCAATCCGTCGCGCCAGTGCGTGGCCTGGGTCAGCTCCCACCCCAGGTCTTCAATCGAGGGCAGCTCGCGGGCTTGCACCGAGGCCTTCGTCTCGGCGAAGTCATCCAGTCGACCAAGAGAATCCCCAGGGGCGTACATGACGATGCGTGCACTCTCGCCGACCAGCGCGGCGGCTTTGCCGCCGCGCCGCTCCGGCTCCAACAGCCGCACGCCTTGGGGGAGCGCGATGCCCGGAGGCACCCAGCCGTGGGCAAGGTCGGTGACCAGTACCGTGGTGCCGTCGGAGCGATCGGCGATAGCCCAATTCAGTCGCGGCTCCTGATGGACGACGAAGGCAAGGAGCCGCTGCAACCGTTCGTTATCGGATTCCCGTGCGGCTGACGGCTCGGTGACCTCCGGGTCGATTATCGGCGTTTCATCGTGTCCGCTTTCGTCTGCTTCTGGGGGCTCCGGGGCGGCATCGGGGGGCGCGTCGACGCTGGGATCGGCATCCCGCGGATGCGGGCGTTCGGCGGCCGGCCCGTCCCCCACCGCGTGTAACTGACGAATCGTCGATTCCACCCGCCTGCCGGCGCGGGCCCGGGCCTCGTCGATGACCCTGGCTTCTTCCGCTTGCCGGGCCAACTCGGGCATCCCCGCCAGCCTGACGAGCTTGAGCTCGTCGTTGGCGCTTCTCGTGATCCGCTGCAGGTCGGCCGTCAGATACTCTGCGAGCGTGGCGGTTTCGGGGGTGTCCGGCGACAGCTCGGCCGGCCAAAGTCCGCCCGTCACCCAGGGGGTGCAATCGACGGTAGAGCTGAAGGCCGGGATCGCCAGTGATTCCCGGGTAGCTCTTCGGAGGCGCTGGCGCGCCGTCAGCCGACCGAAGATTGCCACTCGGCCAAGCGTACCGGCATCCGACGGGTGGTCTATTCAGCCGGTGAATTGTGCAGCCGCGATGGCCTGGGTAGCGTGGGGACATGGCTGACTCTGCGCTGCAGCAGCAACTCGACGAAGTGCGCGCCCTGCTGGCCCGCGCACGAGAGTTGTTCGGCCCCAACCCCATTGAGCCTCCCACCGATATCGCGCCCGATCCGGACAGCGCCAAGAGGTGGCTGCTCTAGTCCGCGCGGTCACGGCGGCGGAGTTTATGTGCCAGCAGCTTTTCGATCGCCGCATCAAGGTCATGGGGTGTCGGAACCTCCGCCGACGGGGTGTGTCCGGCTGCCATGATTTCGTGCCGGACCTCCAGTAACGCTTTGAGGCAGGACACGTCGGCGGTCAACAGGATGCCCTGCGCCAGGGTCTCGGCGTCGGTTTCCATCGCCTCTTCGCTCAGCGCGATGCTGTGCATGTATCCGCCGCGGCAGGAGCGGACGAGAATGTGCCCACTCGGGTGAACGGTGTCGAAGGCGGGATTGGCGTCGGTCATCGACCGCCGTCAATGATGCCGCCGAAATGTCGTGCCGCGTCTTGCTCGTGCTCTTCCCACATCGTCGCCGACGTGACCAGTTTCACCGCCATGTCGGCGTGGTCGTCGGCTTGTTGCTCGTAGCACTGCCGTCTGAGCTCAAGCAGATCGCGGCCGGCATCGCGCAGTTCGCCGAAGATGGGCCCCAGCGAGTCCAGGCTCTCCTGGATCGCCGCATGCGATGACGGAACGGTGCGCAGGTAGTCGGAGGTCTCCTGGTGATGCGCGGCGGCTTCACGTAAGTGCGCGGGCACCACATGGATCTGATCTGCCATCTGCTGTCTCCTGTTCCTGCGCCGCCGGGTTGAACCGGCGAATTCACTATTGTCGAGCGGTCGGCGTGGCCGCCGGCCGGGTGGGTGTCGGTGTGTGGGGCTTCGCGGACGCGGCCGCCTCCGGTGGATGCTCCCAGCCTAGAAAGCTCGGCCCGCTCACGGTGGCGATGCGTTGAATCTGGCCGTCGAGAAGCGCTTTTTCATGGCCGAGCGCCAGGGCGTGGCGATCGGTGAAGATCCCTACATCACCGGGCACGACTTGCAGTGGATCGACCGGGGCGGTGACCGCCGTTCCCGGCGGGGGGATGGTAATTCCCTGCTGATGGAACGCATCCGCGATCGGTGCCCCGCCGACCGCGGCTTGGATGGCCGCGGCGAGCTGCGGGCTGGCGGCCGTCACCGCGTCGCCATCGGGCAGGGTCACCGTTGTCGGGCCCGCCGGCGGCGATTCGGGCTTGTTCGCCGAGGCGTCCTCATCGTGGGCCCCGCCGTCGTCGGCGTCATCGCCCGGGTTCGGGTCGCGGGATCCATGCAGGCCTTCCGGATCGTCCAGCGCCGGATCGCTTCCGCTGCCCGCCGGCCGCCCGGGCAACGCCAAGCCGCCCGGGGCACCCCAATCGGCCAGCGAGCCCGGCGCCGCGCCCAGTCCGGGCACCGGCGCCGCGCCGAGGCCGGGGATGGTTGGCATCGCCGGCGCCATCGGGGTGGCCGGAACCGTGGCACCCTCGGCCGGGCCCTGGCCCGGTGCATCCCCGGCGGGTGGGCCGGCGTCGTCGGCCAACGTCGAATCCAAAAGCGGATCCCAACCGGTGTCGGCGTCGTCGGCCGGCTGTTGGATGGTGGTGTCCGCCGGCACCGGGACGGCCGACGCCGGCGGGTGGTCGTCGGGGCCGTGCTTGGAGGCGTCGTACAGCGACGTCCATGCGGCCATCAGGGCCGATTTCGACGTGTCATCCAGACTCGCGTTCAAGACCACCGCGCGGATGTCCTTGAGCTTGCCGATGAGGAATCGTTGGAAATCGCGGGCTCCTGCCGGGGTGTCGAGGTCCGACCGCATTCGTACCGCGGCCTCGGTCTCTCGCTGCAGTGTAATCAGCGCTTCTCTGCCCTCGACGGCCTTCAGGTGTGCGTTCAGGATGGCCGAAACCACTTGCATG
The DNA here is from genome assembly GCF_010730745.1 of Mycobacterium heidelbergense. Classification (NCBI taxonomy): domain Bacteria; kingdom Bacillati; phylum Actinomycetota; class Actinomycetes; order Mycobacteriales; family Mycobacteriaceae; genus Mycobacterium; species Mycobacterium heidelbergense. The sequence goes on from NZ_AP022615.1 coordinate 2,139,954, forward strand.
TCGAGCTGGGAGCTCGCCGAATTCTGGTGTGCCAGAGCGGCTTCGGCGTTTGTCATGGCTTCGGCGGCGTCGCCCTGCTCTCGGTCCGATGCCGCATCGGGTGCGCCAAACAGATCCGCATGTTGTTGGCGGATCTTGCGCAGGATCGCGTCGAGTTGTTCGGGCCGTGTCGTGGGGGTGATCACCGCGGCCAGCTCGTCGGGCGCAAGGCCCGTCTGCCACGCGTTCGGATCACCGGTGCGGTCGCGCACATATTTGATCGTGGTGATCAGCTCGTCATACACCGACATCGTCTAGGCCGACGGCGCTGCGCCCCACAACCGGCCCTGGTGCGGGATGTGTCGCGACGCCTCCATGCCGGGCGACAGTACCCAGGCGCATTGTTGCCGACAATTCACCCGGGCCCGTCTGTGCACGGACAAACCCGCGTGGGGTTCGCTAGCCCGAAGGGGCGGCGTACTGTGCCCGCAGGCTGTCCAGCGCAGCCCTTTTCGTGCGATCCAGCTCGCGAGCGTTCGCCACGACCGCCGCGATCTCGCGTTGCTTGGCGATCAGAAACCGGTGAAATTCACGCGCCCCCAGCGGGGTATCGACGGCGAGGTCCGCCCGGACGGTGGCGGCGCGATCGATCTCCTCGGCGATCGCGTCGAGTCGCCTGATGCTCTCGCGCGTCGCGGCATGGGCGCTGGCCAGCACCTCGGCCAGCACACGGTCGGCCTCGGCGGCGGTGCCGTGTCGGCTCGCCAGCGCTGACTGCCTCGCCTGGATGGCGTGCAGCGAAGGCCCGGCCTGGTCCGGCATCGGTTCGTTGCCCGTCATAGCGGCCGCCGAATCGCAACGTTGCTGCCGAGCGGACCGATTCGCACCGAGGCGCCCGAGTAGGGCGCCTCGACGACCCGGTTGTTGCCGATGGCGATCTGGACGTGCCCGGCGTGGGGGAAGACGAGATCGCCCGGACGGACCTGCGAACGGGGCACCGGGATCCCGTCGTTGATCTGCTGATAGGTCGTGCGGCCCAGGTGAACGCCCGCGTGCGCGTAGGACCACTGGACCAGCCCGGAACAGTCGAACTGGTCGGGCCCGGTTGCGCCCCAGACATAGGGGCGGCCCAGCCGCGACAACGCGGCGCGCACCGCGATTGCGGCGCGGCCGTTCGGTGACCGCGGCCCGAGGCCGCGATGGTGCGTCATCCGGTAGCGCAGCGCCCGCAGCGCCGCCGAGTGCCGTTGCGCCCGGCCGCGGGCCGCCAGTACGTGGTCCCGCTGCGTGCGCAGCCGCGCTACCCGGCGGCGCGTCGCCTCGCGCTGGGCCATGGGTGTCGCGGGCGCGGCCGTGGCGTCGGCGCGGGCCTCGTCGAGGACCTTCTTGGTGAGTTCGCGCGCCCGGGCCTGATCCTGGTGGGCGTCGGCGATGACGCCGGCGGCAACGGCATCCGTGTGCGCCGCAGCCGCCAGCCGCTGCCGGTGCTGGCCCACCGCGAGTTGGTAATTATCATGTGCCACACCGTCATTCAGGTCAGCGGCGCGCCGCAGTACCCTGTGGTAGTGGGCTGTGCCCGCGTCCATCGTCGGGGGCGATGCGTTGCCGGCAAACAACCGGTGGGCACGGCTCAACACCTCGACTTCACTTTCCATCGCGGCCCCCCTCGCCGCTGGCCGGATCCGTCTCCTCCTGGCGCGTCGACTCGACCGCCTCGGCGAAGGCGCGAACCCGGGGGAGCGCCCCCGGCGGGATGACCCCCCGGTTGCGGATATCCCACATTTCGTCGTTTCCGACACCGACCAACGCCGCGATGATCGCCTCCGGCAACGCCGACTGCACGCACGCTCGATCGAACCGTGCGCTCAAGCTGGTGGGCATCCGCGTGAGGAGGGCCCGCCGCGTAACCTCGAGCGCCTGGAGATGCTCCATGAGCCGGCCCGTCGAGTCGGCGCCGGCGTTCACGGCGACCCGCCAGGAGCTCGCGGCCAGCATCTCCGCCTTCACGCATTGCGCGATCACAGAGAGAATATACGTCTCATATTCGTTTGATGTCGTCGCGGGTAGCCGATCGATGACGGATTTGAGGGCATCGAGCTGCGCCTCGGCGTAGCCTTCCAGCACTTCCGTATCGCTATGGCGGTCGACGACCACCGCGCCGGAGCCCCGCGCGGGCCCCGCGGCGGGCGGTCGAGCGGCCATCAGCCGGGCCAATTCGGCGTCCGGGTCGGCGGCTACGAGCAGCCGAGAGTACGTGCCTGGCGGCAGGCCAAGCCCGTTTTCGACCTTCTGAACTGTGCTTTTGTGCGGCTTGCGGGCGCCGCGTTCCAGAAAGCTCAGGCCCATGATGCTGACGCCGGTCGCGGCGGCAAGGTCTGCTAGCGACCAGTCCCGTGATTCACGCAATGCACGGATGGCCGCCCCGGCCGATTCACGGCTCACCGCACGCTCCGGCCATAGGCCGGATATTACACAGAGCACGTCACTTTCCAGCATATATACGTTTTCGTCACGATTCTCTTGCGGAGGTGACGTATACCTGTATACGCTTTTGCCTACGTTTCACTCTGACAAGGAGACCGACATGGGCCACCCCTGCGCAGCCAATCCGGAACTCTGGTTCGGGTATCCCGACGATGATGGCGGTGACGGCGCGGCCAAGGCCCGCGCTTACGAGCGGTCCGCCACCGAGGCGCGGATCCAATGCCTGCGCCGCTGCCCGCTGGCGCAGCAACGTCGGTGTGCCCAGCACGCCATCGCGCACGGCGAGGAGTACGGCGTCTGGGCCGGCGTCAAACTACCCGGCGGCCAATACCGCAAGCGCGAACAGCTCGCCCGGGCCCACGACGACCTGCGGCGTATCGCCGCCGGCGAGATCAACTCGCGGCAGCTGCCCGAAAACGCGGCCCTGCTGTCACGTCACGAACACGATGCGATTCCGGTGCCCGCGGTGGTGTTGCACCTGCCGACCGCGCAAGTGGGACCCCGTTCGGCCGCTTAGCATTCGGCCGCATCCCGGCGGGCAGTTTGCTGCGCCAACCAACGGGGTAGACGGGCTTCGGCACGACCTGGCTGCCGCGCGTCCCATACCGCCGAGTTGCTGTTCGAGGGCGTCCGCGTTCCGGCGGCCAATTTGCTTGGCGGGCAAGAGAAACTCGAACACAAACTCGCCAGGGCCCGCGAGGCGGCGGCCGGCTCGGCCACATTGGGCACCTTCGAGCAGACCCGCCCGATGGTCGCCGGCACTCCGCTGCGGGCCCGTGCCGCCGACGCGGCGCTATCGATGCAGGATCGCGTGCCCGAACCGCCTATGCGGCTCGCGATGAAGGCGCTTCGGCCGCCCGGCAGGTGAGCCGGCCAGGCGTACTGTCGCGATAGCGGTGCCGCATCGCGCCCACGACATCACGCCCACGACGAAAGGTGGACGATGAGCAACCTCGAAGCCGCGCCGGCCGAGGTCGCGTGCAGTGCTTCACGGGTTTCCGGCACCGAGGTGCTGCATCCGCGGGAGGTCCCGCTGGGCGGGCCGCGGGCGATCCGGGTGCGGCGCACGCTTCCGCAACGACAACGCTCGCTGATCGGGGCGTGGTGTTTTCTCGACCACTATGGTCCCGTGTCGGCGAGCATGGACGTCCCGCCTCATCCACACACCGGATTGCAAACGGCCAGTTGGTTGTTCAGCGGGGGAGTGGAGCATCGGGACAGCGCCGGCGTTCATGCCCTGGTCCGTCCCGGCGAGCTGAATTTGATGACGGCGGGCGCGGGCATTTGTCACTCCGAAGTGTCGGTCGCGTCGAATGCCGTCCTGCACGGCGTGCAGTTGTGGGTGGCGCTGCCCGATTCGGACCGCGACACCGGCCGCGACTTCGCCCACCACGTGCCCGCACCGATTTCGCTGCATGGCGCGGTCGCCCGAGTGTTCCTGGGAGAGTTGGCGGGTGACCGTTCGCCGGTGCGGACGTTCACTCCCTTACTGGGCGCGCAGATCGATCTGGACGTGAACGCTGAGCTGGACATCGACGTCGATCCGGCGTTCGAACACGGCGTGCTTTGCGACTTGGGTCCCGTCGAGATGCGGGAGACCACCCTGGCGGTCGCCGACCTCGGGTACCAGAGCCCGGGCAATTCGTCGCTGCACCTGCGCAACGCCGGTGACCGACCCGCACGCGTGCTGCTGCTGGGCGGGATACCCTTCGCCGAACGGCTGGTGATGTGGTGGAACTTCGTCGGGCGCAGTCACGACGACATCGTCGGCTACCGCCAACTGTGGGAGGACGCCGACGACCGCTTCGGCGCCGTTCAGGGCTACCGGGGTTCGGTGAACCGGCTGCCCGCCCCGCCGCTGCCGACCACCCGGCTGCGACCGAGACCAACACCGGAAGAAAGGGAGCAGGCATGACTGCCGATAAGACCGGCGCGCAAACCACGGTCGCCGCCGAGGAGGGCCGGTACACCATTGCCGTCGAGGGCAAGACCGTCGGGCTGGCCGAATTCGCCGACCGCGGCGATCAGCGCGTTTTTTACCACACCGAGGTCGATCCGGCGTACGGCGGACGTGGCCTGGCGAGCATCCTCGTCGAGGCGGCGCTCGACGCGGCTCGCGACGACGGCAAGCGCATCGTTCCGGTGTGCTCCATGGTGGTCACGGTGCTCAAGAAGCACCCCGAATTCGACGCCATCACCGACCCCGTCACCCCCGACATCGACCGGTGGCTGCAGGCACGGTCGACGAGTTAAGCGCGGGACGGGTCTCGTCGCACGCGTTTACCTGCCGGTGCGCTCGCGGTGCTTGCACCCCGGCCAACAGCAGGGACGGCGCTTGCCTTCTTCGAGCTCTTCCCGGGTCCGGCGAATGCGGCGCTCGCGGGTCGTCTCTTGCTTTGCATCCTCGACCCAGCAGATGAACTCGTTGCGCGCTAAGGGCGTGATGTCCTTCCAGGCCGCGAGTGCCGTGGAGTTGGCGATCAGGGCCCGGCGCAGGTCGGCGGGCAGCGTGTGCACCACCCCGCCGGGTACTCGCTGGCTGCTCACCGAGCTAGGGTAAGGCGATCGAGCCGCGGGAGGCAGCATTGAGCGAGCACGAAGTACGAATGATCGTCTTATCGACCGACGACTTGGACGAGTCGATTCGGTTTTACAGCGAAACCCTGGGGATGCCGCTGAAGTTTCGCGACGGGGCCCACTTCGCAGCCCTCGACGGTGGGGCGGTCACCGTCGCACTGGCGACCGCGGTGGACCATCCCATCTACGGGCAGGTCGTCGTCGGGATCAAGACGGCCGACGTCGACGCCGCCGCGAAGGCCGTGGAGGCCAGCGGTGGCGGCATCGTGCAAGGCCCCTACAACGACGCGCACGAACGCCGCGCCGTGGTCTACGACAACAAGGGCAACGGGTTGGTCTTTTACAGCCCGCTGCCCCGGTGAGACTCGGGCGATCGCACGCTATTTCCAATCGGTCCGGCGAGTAGACGCCGCGCTATTCGCGCACACCGGTAGCCGAATTCGGTGGATCTAAGCGAGGGGTTGCTAGGGCGTTCACAGTGACTGGCAGGCACGCGACGTGCCTGCCTACACTTTCGCCGTGCAGCAGATGTTGCGTGTGAATACCGCGGGCGTGCAGGCGATGGACGCCGCTGGAGTGGTTTCGGTGGGCGAACTAAACGTGACGATAGCTCCGGCGGGGCAGGGGCCGTCGTGTCAGGTCAGCGCAGTCACGGCCCAAGCTGACACGCGCTATCTCGCCAAGGAAGCTGCTTCGGTCACCGGGCTGGCTGCTGTGGCCCATCCGGTGATCGGCGTGTAGCAATGTCGGCGGTCGCAGGGGTTGCTGGCCTGTCGGCGCTATTGGCCTGGCCCACCGACCATCTCACCGAGGCGGCCGATTACTGGGAGACCATCGGCGGGCGCTGCTACGGGGTGGTCAACGGGGTCTGGCGAGACGCGCTGTCGATCGACTGGCAAGGCGACGCTGCTGAAGCGCTGCGCGCCGCGACTCATGCCGACATGATGACAACCAGCGCGGCAGCTGATCAGTTGCAGGCGGCGGCCCACATCGCCCGCAGCGGGGCATCGGATCTGTATGCGGCCCGCTCCCGAGTGCGTTACGTCGTCGAGGACGCCCGCGCGGCGGGATTTGAAGTGAGCGAAGACCTTTCGGTCACCGACCGCACGACTGGCCGTTCAGCCGCCGAGCGGGCTGCTCGGCAAGCCGCAGCACAAGCCTTCGCCGGCGATATCCGTCAGCGTGCCGCCCAGCTTGTCGGCGTCGATCAACAAGTCGCCGGCAAGATCACCGCCGCCGTAGCCGGAATCCGCGATACTTTCCCGCAAAACCCTGCCCCTAGCCCGCCGCCGCAAGACAATCACGTCCGTGCCGTCGACCACACCTGGAAACAAGACGGTGGCAACGGCCAAGCGGATCCGCCGCCCCCGGCTCCTCCCGCCCGAGGGCTGCCGCCCGAGGGCCTTCACCCACCAGTCTCCGATTCCCTGACGCCGGGCCCGGCCAGCCGAGCGAGCGAACAAAGTGTCGGTGGCCAGAGTCTGTGGGATGAGCACGGTGGAGAGTGGCGCTACTTCCCGGGCGACAAATGGCACAATCCGCATTGGGACTACAACCCGCACTCGAGCCCAAATTCTCGTTGGGACAATATTCCGATCAATGGTCTGCCCCCTCGCATCGGTGATGCTCCGCCGATCATCTCTTCGCTGCCGCCGTGGCTTCAAAACCCTGTGGCTTCCGGAGCTCCCGGGCCGCCACAGAACCCACTGCTGGCGCCATTCCCGGGTGCAACCATGCCCGCACCCCCGCCCGCGCCTCCCCCGCCCCCTGGCCCGGGCCTGATGCCGCACATCGACGTGCCCGCACCGAGTCCCGGTGACCTGCAAACCGCCGGCGGTGAGACTGCGGTGGTTGGCGGTGGGGGTCTGCTGCTTCTGATACTGGGGGCGATGGCTCTTGCCTGAGCACCAAACTGATACGACAGGACAGCCCTTCGACCCCACCGCGGTGTCGTCGCTTGCGGAAGTGCTTGCCGAGCACACCGGGGCGCTGACATTCGTTCCACCGGCACACCTGCCGCTGTGGCTACCCGACCTCGCCGTGCCGCAGGGATGGGACGTTGGCGCCGTCGACGGCCCGACCGTGACGAGGATGCTGCTGCGCCGACTCGGCAGCAGCGACCACTGGGATGGCTGCGAGGTCCTTAATCTCTACCGTGTCTCCGGCGTGGTGCCCGAAGCACTAGTGCTCGACAACGCCGACCGCAGTGGTGAGGTCGCGAAGCTCACCGACAATGTGTACCGCGCCCTCCTGGCCGGCATCGACCGAGCCCGCCGCCGCCCAGAAGATATGTCACTAGCAACGACACAAATTCCATCAGAACTCGAAAACCGGCCGTAAGTGGAGACCCATGAGCATCATTCGCGTCAACTTTCTTCCTGAATTTTATTACGGCGACGACGCAGTGTTGTTGACTTTGGATGGCGGCGGAGTCGACGAGCTCAAAGCTGCGCTCAGTGATGCCAAGCAATGGGGGTCATCGCGACTGGAGCACGACGGGGTTGCGCACGAGTTCCGCATTGAGCCCGGCACAGCCGATATCGAACTCGACCCCACCCATGTGGTGTGGCGGCTTGACCATGCCAAGGCGGCCGAAATCGTCGCAGACCTTGCTGTTCTGAGCGACAAGGGCAGCGTAGGTCGTCCAGCCAGCGGCCATTTCTACGTCGATATGTCCACGCCCACCAAGACGCTCGTCGTGTCTCGCGACGAATACGTCGACGTGGTCTATCCGTGGCAGTCACCGGCATAGCAAAGCGCTGAAGGCGATGTTGTACTGACAGATGCCGACGCCGAGCCGGCCGCCATGGTGATGTCAATAGGGCGCTACAACGCGTTGATCCACGAGCTTGAAGAGCTACGCCGGGGCGTCTTCGACCGGCTTGCGGTCGTTAGGTCCAAGCCGAAACGGAACACCCATCGTCGTGAAATGTTCTCTCGGCAGCAGGCGTCGTTTCGTGTCAGAATACCTGACATAATGACCGACAAAAGGCAGACAGGCGGACAATATGGGAGCTAATGCGCTCGCCTCAACCGTGTCGAGTGCGATCGAGCGCTTGGGATTGACCTATGAGGAAGTCGGCGGCATCGTCGATGCGTCTGCGCGCTCGGTGGCGCGCTGGACCTCAGGTCAGGTCGTCCCGCAACGTCTCAACAAGCAACGACTCATCGAACTGGCCTACGTCGCCGACGCCCTAGCCGAAGTCCTTCCCCGCGACCAGGCCAACGTCTGGATGTTCTCGCCGAACCGATTACTGCAGCACGCCAAACCCGCCGACCTGATACGCGACGGCGAATATCAGCGCGTCTTGGCGCTCATCGACGCGATGGCCGAAGGGATCTTCGTGTGAGCGATGCGCTCGACGAAGGGCTGGTGCAACGCATCGACGCGCGCGGCATCATCCAGTGGTCGGGAACGTGCGCTCGATACACCGGCGCCCACCGTGATCCCTTGTCGGGGGAAGAGGGCGTAGATTCGGCGGCAGGTGGAACCCGCCGTTACTGTTCTCAGCGATTTATCTGTCCGATTCCGCGCGAGCGTGCATGGTTGAAGTGGAACGCGCCAGGATCTGAGTCGCCTCGATTTTTTAGATGTGAGACCACCCCAACCGTCGCCCCCGACGCCAGGCCGGTCACCGGCCCGTCAAAACAAGCTGTACCAATAATTGGTACAGTGAGCTTTGTGGGTAAAAATACCTCTTTCAGTCTCGATGAGCATTACAGCGCCTTCATTGATGACGCGGTCGCTGCCGGCCGTTATCGGTCGGCCAGTGATGTCGTCCGCTCGGCGTTGCGGCTGCTCGAAGACCGCGAAACGCAGTTGCGGGTACTGCGCGATGCCCTCGAAGCCGGCGAACGTAGCGGTATCTCCACGCCATTCGACTTCGACGCCTTCCTCAACCGCAAGCGGGCCGCCGCCCAGACACCGCGCGGGCAGTAACCGGTCAATATCTTCTCTCACCTGCTGCGCAAGCAGATTTAGAGCAGATCTGGGACTACACCTATGACCGTTGGGGTGTTGACCAAGCCGATTACTACCTGCGCGAACTACAACATGCCGTTAACAGCATTGCGGAAAACCCAGGAATCGGCCGAGCCTGCGACGAGATCCGCCCCGGCTACCGCAAACTTGCCGCCGGTTCGCACACGCTGTTCTACCAGGTCACCGAGGACGGCATTGTTGACGTCGTGCGCATCCTGCACCAACGTATGGACGTCGACCGCCACCTCTGACTTTCTCTTCAATGCCGCCACTGCATCGACCAACGCCGATGGCATGCACTGCAGCTCATCAGCGCCTGCGCACCGGCCCACGAGACCGAAACCCGATCACCTCAACTCTTGGGAATGAGTCCCGACCACTTCGTGATTCTGTGGGTGATATGGCTCCCACGTGGTAAGGGATCGGCAGCAGCGACTTCGCGCGCAAACACATAAGGTCACGCCCTCTTTCGAGGTCGTGACCCAAACGCACGCAGTTCGTAGAACCGCTCACGGTGTGGAGATCTCAAGAGCAGGTCAGAGGGAAGTTTCGGGAGTTCACTCCACCGACTTTTTGCGATTTTTCCACCGACTTTCGCCAGGTCCAGAGGCCGGATTCGGTGGTGCCGCTCTGGCCTTCGTTTGGTCGCGTCTGGCGGCATCGAGGATCCGACTAGCAGGATGCGGCGCCGTCGTTTCTACTGGTAGCTGGCGTTTCGTGGCGGTTCGTTGGATTTGTGCCGTTTCATTCCACCCACTTCCGGGCGCGGACATGGCGATGGACCGCGCCTGTCTGGCGCGGTCCATCGTGTGGGAGTGGTTCTAGGTTCGCGCCGGTGTGCGGGCAGGGTCGTGGCCGAGGTCGGCGGCGAGCTGACGCATCCGGATGTCGATGGACTCTTCTCTGAAATTGGCAGGGTCGAAGTTCGCTTGGCTTGCGACCTCTGCGCAAGACGTCTTGTCCGTCGTTTCGCAGGTGAAGTCGGTCATGCACTGGACTTTGGCGGCCTGCAGAATGGCCTCTCTGGCGACTTCCGGGTCCGAGTGTCGGATCGTGATCGCGGTGAGCATGGCCATGCGCCTCTGGAGATCGGGTCCCGGCTCCGGCAGCGGCGTCAGGGCGGCGCGTTGCATGAACGCTGATGCCGCTTCCAGGGTCGGCTCGGGCGGCGCTTCGTCAGGAACAGGCGCTGACGCATCGGCCGGTGTCATCTTCTTGTATCGGGCCATCAGCGACCACTGCCGATCGCGCGGCGTGGACGGTTGACAATCGTGCGTGGGCGCGCTGAAATAAACACAGTCCTCCTCGGAGGGTTTGAAGAGCCTCAGAACTCTTTGTTTGGCTGGAAGCCGGGTTGGCGCCCGGCTTTCGGCATTTCTGAGCGGCATATGCCGCGGGAACTGCCGTTACTGCAGTGGGTCTACGTCGTCGCTGCACCTCCCGACTTCGGCACGGATGCAACAGGATTCAGTTCAGTCTCAATGGGCTCATCACGATCGGTTCCGCGCTGGTTTAGCCCCAGTTTCAGGAGTTCGCCGCCGGCCTGCGACAACGTGATGTCGGCGGAGTCCGCATATGTGTAGACGGCTTCGGCGAGTGCCGGTGGCAGGCTGAACTCGACTCGCACCCGTGAAAGGCGCCCGTTCCGCGGCCTGCCCATCGCAACTCCCATCGAGGGTCCCGGAGATTTGTCGAGAGATTCCCGGTCGTAGATTATCTGAACTGTCACGCCAAACCTGTTGCTGTCAAATCCCTCTCGGAGAAATATCGCGGAGATTTTCCGCATGTGGTGAACTTCTTGATCTGCGCACTGCGGCGGCCAAGCTGGCCCTGTTCGGGCCAACGGTCATTCAACACGCGCGCTTCGTTATATATAGGGTCTGTTAGACAACATATTTCGCTGTTCTCAGAGCAGGAGCGATTCGGCATCGATGGAACGCGGCTCGCTGCTGATCTGCGTGCGGGGGCTAGCAGGTTGCAGATCGGAACATTTCGCTCCAGTCTTGGAGAGTTGTTCGCAGGCCGTGTCGTGCGCGCGTGTCGCCGACACTGATGCTTCGACAGGCGAGAGCCAGGCCCGCGCAGCCGCGACGGGTGGCTTTGTTAGTCGTCTGCTCTGATGACCGTGTTCAATCATCAACTACGGCAATGGAGTCCGGTTCAGCGGTGATGCGCCTGATGGTAACCCGCTGCATGTCGGTCAGCATGTCCTCGGTATAGCCATCGATCGCCAGAGCCCACCACACCGTTTTCACGTTCGGACATCGAGGACAACATCGGGGGCCGATGACGCCGAATTGGCCCATGCGCGGCGGGTAGTCCCATCCGAGGTCGAACGCGTGACTCGGGGTCAGGATCTCCTCTACCCCGCACACTTCACAGATGTGCCGCCACTGCGATTCGCTATCCGTCATACGCGCCAGTCTTGCCTCCGGGAGTGACAGATGTGCGCGGCTAACGCGGACGAGGTGCGCTTTCGGAACCGATGTCGCGGCTCGGCAGGCGGTTCGGTCCCTTCGGACTGCATGCTGCTCCAGGACCAACAATCACTTGAACCGTCTCCCCGACGTCTACGTGTAGCTCGGTGGACCTCGTGCCGGGCTGCCGCACTTGCTGCACGCAAAACTCGCGCGACACGGCTCTGCTGGTATGCGACGCTCGATCCTCGTGGACGACCACCCTCAGCTTCCGACCGCGGCGCAGTACCGCGAGCGCAGTCAACGCACCCGCGTGGAGACGCGATCACGCTACCGCGACCATCTCGCCCGGGTACTGAGCGATATGGATGTCGACGATGCCCAGGTCGTGGCCAAGATCGCATTGGATGCGCTGACAGAGTGGCGCGACATCGAGACAGGTGAGCTGTGCAGCTGCTCTTGTCACCCGCAACTGCCCAGCAACGATCTGCACGACTTAGGCTTCGCCTGCAATTGCACCCGCACACGCCGCCAACGACGCGAGTCCTTTCGCGGGCTGCTCAACGCGGGCGACGAGTACTGGCAATCCCCGGAAGGCCTCCAACTCCGCGCGGCCGATGAGGCCGCCGAGGACGAACTGCAAGCCTGGCTGGTCCAACAGCAGGGTGTCGTCGTCGACAGCCACGGCGGCTGGGCGCCCGAGCAGTGGCGGGGCACCGTCGACGGACACAGCTTCTACTTCCGCGAACGCGGCGGAGACTGGGACCTCGAAATCGACCTCCGCCCAACCGGACAGAGCATGCGGATCGTCGACGGCCAGAATGACGACGGCACCACCCGATATCGACAACACGCGTTAGAACGCGGAAGCATCGTTGCTTCCGGCACCATCTACGCCGACGGCTACGGCACGACCCCCGCCGAGCGCGCCCGGTTCATCGTCACCACCATCCGCGACCATCTACGCAGGGAAGTCTGCACACACCACCTCGACCTTCTCGACGCGATCAGCACCGTCCTCGAGGCGGGTGTCAACTGGTGTCCGACGTGCGGAGTCCGTCTCGCGGGTCATTAACTGGATATTGAGTAGCGCAGCCGCGCCCTCGGACTTGTCGGTGCCTGCCGCTAGCGTTTTGACATGCAACAAGGGGCGCGCGACATGCTCGAATCCACTGTTTGGGATTTTCCCAACTTCAGCCTAGTATCGGGTCATGAGCGCTGACATTGGAGCGCGCGTCGGATCGCTCATCCCCGCAGGACAGCAAGGCCGTGTCGCTGATGCCGTGGGCATCCCGCCAGACGCGATGTCGCGCGGGGTCCGAGGGCAGCGCAGCTTCTCAGCCGTAGAGCTGGTGCGGATTGCAGAACACCTCGGGGCGGAGGTGCACTGGCTGATCACCGGCGAGCCTGATCCACATCGGGTAACCGTCGTCGCGCGCCACGACTACGACCCGAGCACTGGCAACCGGACCATTCCGGGCCACAGCAACGACCGCGAAGTCCTCAACGACATCGCACTGGCGTATCGGCAAGCGGCAACCATGTCGTTGCCGAAGTGCAAACCGCCCACCGATGTAGCGGACGCGCGCGCGCAGTTGGGTCCCGATTTCGTGCGAACGCTCCTTGAGGACATTGAGAAGACGTTCGGCATCAACATGATCCGGGTCGCCGAGTTGTCGACGGCCTACGGCTTCACCGTCGGCGACAACGCGATCATCGCGATTCCCGCGTCCGGAAACTGGTTCCGGGAGAACTGGGACATCGCCCACGAACTCGGTCACTTCGCCCACGGGCACACCGACGTCGGCCTCTCGGAGGAGACACGCAACCTCCACGAGCGGGCTGCCAATGGCTTTGCCGCGGAGTTGCTCATGCCGGCTGAACGAGTACACGCCCAGGACTGGGCCTCCATGACAGCGGGCGGGCTGGCCGCGCTGGTCTGGGATTTCGGTGTGTCGACCGCCGCAGTGGGACATCGGCTCGATTCGCTCCAGATTCCGGCATCGCCGGTCGTGGAGGAGTGGCGGACGAAACCGACGCAGCGCCTACTGCGACGCCACTGGCGACCGGCCGTGCCCGGTGATCCGATCACCGCCCGCATGGACGCCGCGGCGCTTCGGCGATTCCCGCCGGCCATCCAAGACGCTCATCTGGAGTTGATCGCGCAGGGGCAACTGCGGAAAGCCACCCTTGCGTGGATGCTTGGGGTCTCTGCCGACGCTTTGGAGGTCGACCAACCGGCCGCACCGGAGTCCATCAGCAGCTCGGAACTGATGACAGCGCTGGGAATCTGAGCTGCCCCAGTGACTCTGGTGTTATTTCCGGATACCACCGCGCTCATCAACTTCGCCACGATCGAGCGCATGGATCTGCTGGAGAAGGTTGCCGTCGAGCGAGCATGGTGTGGATCGGTGTCCGACGAGTGCTCCGCCTGGGCAGGCGAACCCGACCTCTCCTCCATCCGGCGGGCGTGGGACCTCTTCGGCGAGCCTTTACGCCCGGACACACCAGTCGAACACCTCACGACCCGAACGTATTACGAGCGACTTCGGGTGCCCGGCGAACCCCGCACCAAGAACCTAGGCGAAGCCGAGACGCTGGCGATCATCGAATGCCGCTGCCTCCCGGCAATTCTGTGTACCGACGATCACGCCGTCCGCGACTTGGTCGCCGGAATGGGTGGCGACTACCCGAAAGTGATCGGCACCTGGGATCTTTTGCGCATCGGCTACAAGCGAGACTTCGCCACCGGAGACGAGCTTTGGCAGTATTCGCGGATTCTGCACCAGAAGCAGCGCCATACGCCTCCAACAGGTCCGTTCGACCGCGGGAAATTCAACTCCTGGCTCAACGGCTGACGATCAGCACCGTTCCGAGTCCCTATTGACCTGCAGCTGAGCCACTTCCGCCTCGAAGCGAGTCGTCATCGGTCGTGCCCTGTGCTCTCGCATCGTCCGAGGCTCGAAACTAGCTACGGCTGGGGGGTACGAGCGGTTCAACGGCTTTGAACAGGTTCAGCAAGTTCTCTGCGAATTGACCCTGATGCTGAGGCAGGAACTGTGCCATCCCTCGTACTTCAGCGATCGCTTCCCGGGCCCGCGATATTTCGGCCGTCGTAGGCCCAGTCCGCTCGGCCATGGCTTCCTCGATGTTGGTGCGCAAGTATGCGTCAAGGCGGGCACGCATTTGCTCGGCTTGACGCTCGTAGTGCTCAAGTCGGCTTGTCAGCCGGCGGTAGTCCCGCTCAGCGGCGCGACGGCAGTCCTCACTGTGGAAGTCCTTGCGTCGTCCTGGTCCGGCAATCCGAAGGAACTGCTCATCGCATCGCGGATTGGCGCAGGTGGCCTGGAGGTCCTCCCGCTCGTCGTCGTCTCGACGCTTCGCTAAGCCGACGACGTCACCGGACAACCTGGAGCCTCCTGCATGGCTGTGTTAATTTGCGCGTTTTCGATACTCATTGTCGCATGTAAATCCCCACCTCAGATACTTCGACATGCCGGCCAGCGCCGGCGCAATGGCGACAACTCGCCGGCCCAATACGCAATAAATTAGCGCGAATCATCTCGGCGTCATCATGACCGTGTGCGCGAAAACCGGCGCATCTACCGACCGAGAGGCGAAGACATGTCGGGCAAGCGAGGACGCAGCGCCATCACGGGCCGTTTCGTGAAGCAGTCGACGGTGAAGAAACACCCGAAAACCACGACCAACGAAAGCACCGGCAAACGCCGGAAGAAGAAATAGACGACGGTCCCGCGCTAGCCGGCTTCGGCTGTCGGTGGTGAGGACCAGACTTAACTGCGCGACGCACCGCGCATCACAAGATCGGAGGGGCCTAATGGCTCACCTCAAGCAGCAATTCAGGGACGCCTTAGGCTCCATCGAGCCCGGCGACGACAAGGCCCACGCGCCCGAGGCGCACAACCTGGTGCGCGATGCGCTCGAAGCCGATCCCACGCTCGCCGGATACGGCGTGAGCCCGGTGCTGATCGGGTCGTACAAGCGCAACGTGTCAATCAAGCGGATCAAGGACGTGGACGTGTTTGTCCGCCTCCCCGAGGTGTCCGCAGAGGTATCTTCCCGAGACATCCTCGACCGCTTCTTCAAGGTGCTCCATGCAGAGTTCGGCGCCGACTCCGACGGGCACCGCCGGACCAAGCGCCAGGACCGCAGTCTGCAGGTCTCCTTCCCGGAATACGACCTCTATGTCGACGCAGTACCTGCCCGCCCCTACGTGGATGGCCAGACGTGGGAGATCCCGCAGAAGGGGGACGAGGACCAGTGGGTCCGCACCAACCCCGAAGCGCTGACCACACTGTCGAGCGCGATGAATGCTAACCACGACGGCTTCTACGTGCCGACCGTTAAGTTGCTGCGCCAAACGCGACGCGCCCTACTCGGCGTCGGGACGAAGCCCGGCGGATTCTTTATCGAGGCCGCTACGTACCAAGCTTTCAACTCAGGACTCGTCGGCGGCGACGACCAAGCGGAGTACTACGTCTCAGCGCTGCAGCAGATCAGCACGATCATCAACAACTTCGCCACCTACGGCATCGAGGTGAGCGACCCCACACTGCTCGGTCACACCATCTCGATCCGCGCAACGGACGACGAGCTGGAAGCCGCCCGATCCTGCTTAGCAGATGCCGCGGCCGCGGCACGCGATGCGCTCATCGACGAGGACGAAGGAGCTGCTGCGCTGACGTTTCAAAAGCTGCTCGGCGAGAACGGTGACGGTGACACCGTGTTCAAGATGCCGCCCGGTTTCAACGAGGACGGCACCAAGCGCGCCTCGATCATCTCCCCCGGCGCGCGGGTCGTGCCCGCCGGACCGAGAACGTTCGGGTGAGCCTCGCTCGATACGACGACTTCGTCACTTACACCCGGCAACACTTCGAGGAGGGCCTGATACGGCGCGGCTTCCTTGAAACACAGGCAGGGTGGCGGGGCGCCATCGCGCACGCCGACGGCGCCACTGACGTTCTCATCACCCTCACGGATAGATTCCCATTTCACCCGCCCTCAGTGATGCCTGTCGATCATGATGCAGTGCCCTGGTCCTGGCATCGCGAGGTGAGCGGAGCGCTGTGTCTGGTGGCCGAGGACGACCACGATGGACTGTGGTGGACCGAGGTGACCGCGTTCCTGGACCAGGTCACTGCATGGTTCGACCAAGCCCACGCCGGCTGGCCCGAAGACCGCCCCGACCTCGACCTCGACAGGTACTTCCACCAGTCCGACGACACCCGCCTCTACCTCTACGACGACCTCGCGCCATACAGCAACGGATTCATTCGCTTCCGCCCGGCGAGGAACAACACCATGCACATCGGGCGCGGGACAGCACCGTCGAAGTCTGCGAAAGGTAGCAAGCACCGTTTCGGCTTCCTCGCGAACATCGGAGACGTCGAAGTGCCGCCGAGAGCATGGGCGGACATCGCTGAGCGGATCGACCCGAACATCAACCTGGACCGCCGAATTCGGCGCCGCGAAGTCACCGTCGTGATGCTGACGTATCGACGTGGCCCCCACAAGGGCATCATCGCGCTGGAGGTGTGGCCTACAACGGACGGCGGTATCGCGGCCAGGCGCCTGCGCTCCGCGGCAGACACTGACGCTGCCCGCTCCGCGCGGGCCGGCCTGCTAGCTCCTGAACTTCACCGACATCACGTCGCGGTCGTCGGCGTGGGCGCCTTGGGGTCGTTCATCGCAGACATGCTGGCCCGCTCGGGCGTGCACCGCCTCACCCTCGTCGATCACGACATCGTCGAGCCGGGAAACGTCGTCCGTCACCTCGTCGGCCCCGACACCGTGGGGTTGGCGAAAGTCGAGGCGGTCAGACGCCACATCGCCGCCCGCGGCCAACTGCAAGGGGGTGGCATCGCGGTCATCAACAACGCACTGGCCTCTGACGACTCCGCCGCGGAGCTCATGCAAGACCACAGCCTCGTAATCAACGCCACCGCGGACTTCGCCACCACAGCGCTGCTACACCTCACCGCCGAGGCACTCAACACGCATATCCTCTCGGCGGCACTGCAGAACGACGGCGCGACATACCGCATCGATGTGCTGCCTGCGCTCGGCGGCGCCGACCCGTTACCGCCCTCGGATACCGGCGCAGCCAGCGCACACCAACCTCTGTTCGAGTCCGGATGCGGTAGCCCCATCTCGCCGACACCACCGCACGCGGTCATCGAAGCTGCCGCGGCGACAGTCCGGCACGCCATCGGCTTGCTCGTCGAGCAGCCGCTGCACCCGGCAGGCGAGGTCCATCACTACACGCTCCACGAGAGGACGCAGCAGTGAGGCGCACACCGACGCGAATTCAGCTCAGAAACGCAGCGCATGCCTTGATCACGTCCGAAACCGCAAGGCACCTGCCAGCCGAGACCGGAGGCGTGCTGCTCGGTTATCGCGAGGACACCGACATCATCGTCACCCATGCCCTGGTCGTGGACGGGGAACTCGCGTCCGCAAACCGCTATGTGCGCGACGACGTGAAGGCCAACGAGCTGCTGCGTGCCTTTCTCGAAGATCGCGCCGACGACGATCCGATCGGATACATCGGCGAATGGCATAGCCACCCAGCCCCCTGCGGGCCCAGTCCGACCGACGTCCATGCGATTCGGGCCACCGCCAAATCCAGCGACGCCGCCATTGCTCTGCTTGTTCACATCCCGTCAGGCTCCCCGGCGTTTTCCGGCATCGTCGCCGCCCGCGGCCGGCTCGGACGTGTCTCGACCCGAGCAGCCACAGTGTTGTTGCCGCAGAACAGATTTCCACCTCTTGGCCCGCTACCAAACGGTGCGGTCCGCGGTGACGGACCAGTGTTTGTTTCTTATCGGCAGTCCGACGGAACTGCGGCCGCTGAATCGCTTGAGGGTCTGCTCAGGGCGGCGGGGCTGGTCGTGTGGCGCGACCGTAGCGACCTACGCGCGGGCACCACAACCGATCGGCTAGAGCAGGCCCTCACCCAGGGCCTGTCGGCAGCGGTGCTTGTCATGACACCAGACATCGTGTACAGCGAGATCGTCCGCGAACGCGAACTACCGCGCCTGCTGCAACTCGACGCAGATCCAGGGTTCAGCCTGTGCATTGCCAATCACGTTGCCCGACAGCCAGATAATTCGAGGTGCGACTTCGAGGCCCCCGACCGGCTACTGCAAACGGCGCCCGCCCGCACCCTGGCCGACAAGAAGCAAACCAACATGCTCGACGCCGCTGGCGAGGTCGAGATCGCGCGTGACATCCTGATGCACCGCGTCGAACAACGCAGATCCATGCTCCGCCAACAACAACGGCCTTTCACGATTCGCGTGCAAAGCAGGCCGACACCGTCCGCTATTGATGCCGGCGAGGACGACTTGCACATCCGCCTCAGCGCCGCCACCAGCGGGCGCCTTCCCTCCCCACGCGGACTCAGGCTCCTTCAAACCACACTGCCGATAATCAGCGACGCGGTATACGCCACTGGCGCCAGAACCGTACGCATCGCCGGCGGCGCACACTTATCGGTAGCCCTAGCCCTGGGCGCCGCACTGCCTGAGACGAAATTGGGGGTCCTTGAGGTCCGCGACCTCCAGGACCAGGTGTGGACCTCCTTGGCCGGCGAGAGACTCTCCAACAACGACGTCCACATCGAACCCATCGACCCGGAGCGGTCGTCCACAGCAGGGCGTGAGCGAATCGCGGTGTTTGTCAGTCTGACTCCCGAGGCCGACCGCACCGCTTTCGTGCGGCTCATCCGCGAGTCAACCGACGGGTTCACCGCCGCCGCCATCGTGTCGACCGAGCCGAACAGCAGAATCGACGCACGCGAAGGCGGCCGTCTGAGTGCATCCGTCGCGCGCGCTATCAAGGGGCTCGCGGCGAGCAGCGGCCGCGCCGAGGTGCACCTGGCTTTCCACGGCCCGTACACCATGGCTGCGCTCACCGGCCGCTACCTCAACACGTTGCGCACCGTCGTCTACGAATGGGACAGCGAGGGCGCCGACGGGCCGGCCTACACACCGGTCATCGTTTTGGAACCTGGCACCGCCGGAGGACCGATCACCGACGTCCTCGTCTAGAGCGATCTGAATTGCCGACCGATGCTACGGTCCGCCGGGAGTAATGGTCTGCGAGTTCACGTAAGGGTTCCAGGCAGGGCTTTCTCGATCGTGGCCGTCAGCCGATCGTGGGGACTGTGATCGGCGCCGTAAAAGTCGATGACGTATGACAGCGCGTTGTAGAACGTCGCGACCGCCGTAGTGAGCAGTCGTTGAAGGTGTGTGCTGTTCACGCGCAAGGTGAACTCGACGTAGTCACCGCGGTTGACCGGCTCCCGGAACTGGCGCGCAAGATCCAGCGAGGGATGCGTGCCACTTGATAACAGACCGTAAACGCCGCGCGCCTGGCTCCCGCGCAAGGAACTGCCCGCCGACCGAGCCAGCAACCCGAACATCCACTCGACACCCGCCTCTGGTCCTAGAAAACGCTGAGCTGCCAACGTACGACCGGGCGCGCTCTCGCTCAGATCCTCTGCGGTGGCTCCCGGGAAGGTAGCAATCGCCCGTCTACGAACCTCTGTCCATCGCCACTTCGCCGCGAGGTAATTTTCATCCTGTTTGGAACCTAACCGGCTTGCCGCCGCCTTGGTGGCTTCAGCGCTAGCGAAAGTCTCCAGGTAGGCCCGGGCGAGGATGTCGACATAGCGAATCGGCGAATCACCCAGAACCCACAACACACGAGAACTGTGCTCGACGATAGAACGCGCGACCGGCAGCGGCGAGAAGATCAACTCCTCGGCCCGATAGAGGGCCGCTAGACCGCCCAGATGCGCAGCAGCAATCTCGAGGTACGTAACAATCACCTCGGAAACTAAGTCAAAACCGGCCAACATGTCGGCGCTGGAGGTTGCCGGATCACGTTGCGACAGAATAGTTTTCGCTCTCGCAGCTGGTGAGCCCTCGCGCGGCTGCCAGAGTGATTCATCAGCTGTTGCTAAGAAGGAGATTCGGCACTGCTCGGCCACGTCGGCGAGTTCGTTGAGTCGAGCGGCGGCGCCACTATTCGGATTCTGTCCTCTGTCCATTAGGTGGGCTCCTAACGACGACGGCTTCGTCGGCGGTCGTGGTCTACCAATCGACACACGGGCACGTCGTATGTCGGGGCCAGTCATCATGCTGCCAGTCTCCTCCAGCTGCGGATCGCCTGTGGGCGCGAGGACGCGGAGCAGCACGACCTCCGCAGGGCCCCGCGGCTTTGGAGGTTGCCCATGCCTATCTGGTGAGCAACCCGCTCAGCGCTCTGGCCTGACGGGTCGTGTAGCTGGCCGTCGCGGGTAACGGCCAGCTACACGACGGATCGCAGGTCCCTTCTGACCGAGCTGCTGGCAGCACGCCTGGATGCGTCCAGGGCGCGGGGAGTGCGCAGTAGAGTCATCGGCGTCGTTGCGCTTCGCTGTGCGTAACGGAGGAGGGCAGGGGCTTTGTTCGAACAGCACGCGCGGTGGCTTGAGGAACTGCGCGAGTACATCGACCGGAAGGAGCCGGTCACCTGCCGTGCCGGCTATATGCCGCTGACCGCAATCACACTGGAGATCGTGGCCGCGGGCGTCGACCCCCGCCCACACGACAGCGTATATATCGATAGCTGGACCTCGATGGCGGCCGACTTGGCCGACAGCCTGCAGTGGATGGGCCCCGAACTTCTCGCCTTGGTCGACACAGCGGCAACAAGCCTTCAGCAGGCCATCACCAACGGTCTCCTAGTGCCGCGGGCGGGTGCCGCCCGGCCGCGAATTGATGACACCCAGCGGCCCGTCGTCGCCAGGCGGGTCGCCGCGCTTGCGGCGTTACTGGATCGCGACGACGCGCTCGTGGCTGCGTGGCGCGACCTGGTCGCCGGATGCCAGGCCATCGACCACGTCCTGTACCCCAGCGAGCGAATCGCGTTCCTGCGCGACACCGTGGTGGGCCTCAGCGAATACCGTCGACAGGATCGCGGCTATTTCAGCCAACTCTCGACTGCCGTTCAGGTGCTCATGGGCTACGCCTCCAGCGTGCAGCAGGCTCAAGCCATGGTCGGCGATACCGTCGACCCCAGCCTCGACGACCCCCAGGCTCGGATCAACCTCACCGGCAGTGACCTGGCTGAACTTGCCGAGCGCTGCATCCTCAAGCGTCCCCCGACAGGTCAGTATGTGGTCTGGTTTCGCCTCAGCCCGGGTTATTTCCTGGGCCGTGACCCGTACGTCACCCACGGAGGTATCACCTTTTATGAAGCTCAGAGCCTCGCCACCGTGCTGATCCACCAAGACCGGGCCAACGAGGTGCTCGGGGGCGTCGTTCCCGAAGAATTGCTCACCCAGGAAATCCGCGACCTTCAACTGTCGAACAAGATGGACGACACCACGGGATTCGAGTACGCTCCGGCGCTTGTCTATGCCCGCGTCGAGGTTCACGACGTCGAACGCCACCTCGCCATGGCGACGGCCAGGACTCACCTCGACGCGGTGCTCGCGGTGGTGGGCCATACGGACGGCATGTGGGAGATCCTCGGTGGCCACCTGTTCTTCGACAGCTCCCCGTGGGCGCCGTCGATCCCTCGATGGGGATTGAAGCACCCATTACCCGAGCCCGACTTCTACCAAAATGACCATTTCGTAAAGGATCTGACCGATTTCACTGCCAAGGGGCACCTCATCACGGCCGATACCGCTGACGCGGTGCAGCCCGCGTTGCGTCTGTCTGCGGCGCTCAAGAACACGCCGCACACCGACGCAGAAGGCACGGTGATGGCGGCGGTCCGGGCTATCGAGCACAGCAACACCTGGATCGCACCGACCGGCGGCCTGCGGTGGTACAACTTCATCGATCAGTATCTGACCGACGGATACACCCTCACGGTGTTCGCCCGACGAGTGGTGTTCGACGTCTTCGCAGCTGTGTTGCAGTACCGTCCCGACCACACTCCAGGTGCGTCAACTCCACCGGAACTCGCTGTGATCGAGGCGGACATCCTTCTCGATGGCGGATGGGGCACCCGCATCGACAGCCCCAAGACCATTGCCCATGTCTCAGCCCTCCGAGGGATCTATGCCGATCACTGGCTGGCGCGCCGCCTCGCCGAGAGCGACGACATCCTGACCTCGCCCGCGACGATCGGTGCCGCGTTTGACGAGGAACGCCGTCGCGTGGATGCGAGAGTCAGACGGCTCACCCGGTCCCGAAACGCCGCGATTCATGGTGGCACCCTCTCGAACGAGGCATGCGCGACCATCACCGACTTGGCCGCGGTCTTGGCGCACGACGCGCTGAACACCTCGATCTGGGCCCGCGTCACTGGACGCCCGCTCGAGGCTTACGCCACCAGGCGCGCCGACGAGCACCGACAGCGGATCGCCAACCTCAAGAACGGCGGAGACTTGACCAATCTGTTTACCCTCACGCCATGAACCTCTTCGCGTGTTACGCCATGCCGCGAGTGCCCGGCGGTCAATTAGCGCAGCCGAAGGCGCCGCGATCGTTCAGCTCGCATCAATTCAAACCGGATTCAGGGCTACCGGCCGCTAGGTCGAGGAGAGCACGGCAGCACGCAACCCCAAGACCACCGTCGGCGAACACGGCTATAGCCGCAGCAGCAGAACGCATCACCGCAGCGCCATCACCGACAATTTCGTATAGGCATCCACCGCGGGACGTCACCGCAACACCATGTTCATCGAACGCGGCTGAACACCTCCGCGTAATGGGTAATCGCGGGATGGCTGGTGGAAACAGCCACGCTTGATCCCATTCTCGACAGCGAGCCGCCCACTTCGCGGTTTCGAATCTCGATGCGGCACGAACTGTCCGACGAATCGCGCCACACGCCGATGTCAGCCTGCTTCGCCGTATCGCAGTCGCCTTCTGGATGGCCGCGGCCCCACACGGTCAGTAAGTGTAAGCACCCAGACCCGCCGGTCGAGGTTCTCAACGCGCTCGCACTCGGCCGGTAGCAATATCAGAATCCACCCTCTGCCTCCATGCCGCGTATTTGTCGCGCCATGGCGGCTCTGTCTTCTGGCGTTTCTGGGCAAACGCTTTAACCAACGGCCATCGCCCTAGCGATGCCAATCTGTCTTGACCTACCCACATCAGCGCAGTACGAGGAGATTTGCGCGCCTGTGCGGCTAGGAGTTCGGTCACGTAGTCGTCCAGACCATGCATTGCATTGAGCGCATCGGCAGCTTCGTCAGCCGTCGGTTGAAAACCCCGGTGGACAACCCGGTTGCGCGGGCCTGCCACCTTCCTGGACCACTCTCCGACCGGGCTTGTGCCAAGCGGATTCCACTGCCCTCCGAGGCGAGGGTGGTACTCCTTCTTCACGCGTGACGCTAGCGGCGCGGCCAACACTGCGACCGCTGCGTCGATGTCGCCCGTCGACTCGGGCGCACCACCGGTCTCTTCCCATAGCATCAGACCCAGCACTCCTTCGAGGAGAATCTCGCATGCCTGTGCTGCCATTACGATGGTGCCGGCAAAGTCGCCATCAACGGTGAGCGTCTGCTCAGCCTGTACGACCGCGCGGCGATAAATGGCGCGGATATCGCCGGCAGAGAGTAGCTGCACGTTCGACAAGACCTGCGCAAGCGCGTTTGTCTCGAGCAACTTCGTAGGGCGATCATCGCCGAAGTTCTTGTGATTCAGCGGCTGGAGATGGATAGTCCAGTCTGGCTTCTCGATTGTCAGCTCCCGTCGCAGCAAGGGAATCGACGGCCCAACGCGCATGTAGGTCGGTACCCGCGCGGGTACGTCTGCCGACAGGTTGTAGGAGTGTACGAAGTGCTGCAGACAGTGCAGGCACCTCAGCCACGGGTCAGTGAGGTCCTCGATTTCCGTGTCCGTTGGGACGGTGTCCGTCGAAGCCACGTCGTATACGGCTACTTCGGCGATGGTAACGATACGGTTGGGCTTGAATTCCTCGTCACCTCTGACGAACTCGGAAGCAGTAACCGGCGCGAGCGCGGGCACGTCGCCCTTGAAATGCTCCATCACCCTCACCGCAGCGGTAGTGCGGACTTGATAGTCGGCGGGTGCGGCTGGCACGTGGGTGAAGCTGATCGTCACGTCTTGCGGCCCCCCTACCCGTAGCAGAAGCTCATCGACCTGCTCATTGATCGTCGGTGTCGCGAGATAGGGCGTACTTCGTTCGTCATACACAAAGTGCAGGGTGATGTTCTTGTTGATGCCGATCGGGTCGGGCAGAGCAACGAAGTAGATATTCAGGAATCGATTCACGTCAGTCAGACCCGCGTCATCTCACGCTGCGCCGTCTCTCGGGGAGGCGTTGTCCCGCACGGTGTTCAGGATGGCCACAATGTTGTCGACATCCGCCTCGCCGAACACGTCGTCGGGACCTGTGGGCGCGTGGTCGATGTACGGCGATTCGTAGAGTCGCACAGGTTCCATGAAGCCGTTGGCCGTCAGTTCGGTGACAATGAGGTTCACGAAGCGGATCTGGTCTGCATTGAACTTCGAGCCGTCCAGGTATGCGCCGAAGGCCTCGACGGCGGCTTCGCGGTCCAGCCCGACTAATGACCGCACGAACAACCCCAGGCCATGCGACTGCTCCTTGGCCAGCTCGATATCCGATAGCTCCCCCGTACCGCTCTCGATGAGCATCTGCTCCAGCGAAGCGAGGTCGTCGGGCGTCAAGGGCTTGTTGCGTCGTAACCGTTGCAGCGCGACGTGATCCTGGTGCTGTCTGAGATACGCGCGGGCCTTGGCCTGGAAGCGTTCCCAGTTGGTGCCGGGCGTGATCCCCGGGAGTTCAACGAGCGTGGCTTCGCTGAGTTCGTCGGCAAAGTCGGTATAGACCTGATTCCGTTTCGCCTTCTCCAGGAAGCGGAGCAGACCGCGTAATTTGCGCCGCACGGATTCGAGCATTGGCAGAGTGGCGTCGACCCACCACTCATCCCCGCCGACTTCTTCGAGAAGCAGCTCTTGTGCCTTTACAGACGGGATCGCTGTCTGGCTGAGCAGTCCAGTCGCGATGTTCTGAATCTGTTCGCGTAGCCGTTCAGCCGCGACAGCGTCGCCTTCGATTTGGGCTAGTTGACGGCGCAACACGAGCATGTCGAAGCGTTTGGCGTCCTCGTCGTCGTCCTTGTGGGCTGACGGCAGGCCGGCGAGGTGTTCGGCTACATCGCCGGCGACCTCGGGCGTCAGCGAAGTCCACGCTGGCCATTGCGAGTACTGCTCGACCAGCCTGCGGTGTGGTCGCACCAGGAAGTTGTCCGGGTTCATTCCCGTGACGGCACGATGGAGCGACCACGCGACATCGACCCGTAACCCTCGTTCGGTCTCGGTGCCCTGCCCCTCTTCGGGTTCTGGTTCCGAGGGTGGCCAAGCGTGATCAATGGCGGTGATCAGGCCGAGGCGCGTTTCAAAGAGCCTCTGGTTCAAGGACTTCTGGAATGAGCCTTCCGATCCGGGCAGGTCCTGGCTGAAGAATTCGAGGTTGCCGCAGAAGTCGAAGACGTAGAAGTTCTGCTTGTCCTTACCGGGCCCGAAGAGGTCGGGACGGAGGCGGGTGCCGCGGCCGATCATCTGCCAGAACTTGGTCTTGGACCGAACGAGCTTGAAGAAGACGAGGTTGACGACGTCGGGGACGTCGATGCCGGTGTCGAGCATGTCGACCGAGATCGCGATCTGCGGGTCCTTGTCCGTGACGGAGAAGTCGTCGATCAGCGACTGAGCATAGGCAGTGCTGTGGGTGATGACGCGGGCGAATGTTCCGGCGTACTGCGGATATTGGACGTCGAAGCGTCGCGCAATGAACTCGGCGTGCGCTTGGTTCTTGGCGAAGATAATGGTCTTGCCGAGCCTGTCGCCCTCAGCTACGCGGTGGCCCTTACTCATCAGTTCGGCAAGCACCTTGTCGACGGTGTCCTCGTTGAACAGAAACCGGTTGATCTCCTCGGAACTCACCTCATCAGGGGGATTCTCGTCGCCCCAGTCCAGGGCGTCCCAGTCGTCCTTCTCCTCTTCGGAGAGATCGGCGTAGCGGATGCCTTGACGCAGGAATTTGGTGCCGACGGAGATTCCGACAGCAGGCACCAGGAAGCCTTCCTTGACGGCGTCGTCGAGGCTGTAGGCATCAGTGGGTACGCCGTCTTCGAGGTGGAAGAGTCGGTAGGTGTTGTGGTCGACCTCGTCTTTGGGGGTGGCGGTCAGGCCGACGAGCAGTGAGTCATACCAGTCGAAGATGGCCCGGTACTTCTGGTAGACGGAGCGGTGGGCTTCGTCGATGACGACGAGGTCGAAGTAGCCGGGTCCAAACTTCCTGATGCCAGAGTCGGTGTCGTTGATCAGATTCATCATCGTCGGGTAGGTGCATACATACACCCGGCCGTCGGTCATCTTCTCGGTCACCAGGTTCACGGTCGTCGCGTCGGGCAGATGCGTCTTGAACGCGTTGGCAGCTTGCGTGACCAGTGCGGTGCGGTCTGCGAGGAAGAGGACCCGTTTGACCCAGTTGGCTTCCATCAGCTGCTTCACCAGCGCGATGACGGTGCGGGTCTTCCCCGATCCGGTGGCCATCACCAATAGGGCTTCGCGTTCCTTGACGGTGAACGCGTCGTCGATCGCGCGGATCGCACGGTGCTGGTAGTGACGCCCCACGATGGCCGAGTCGATCGGCATGTCGGTCAACGGCTTACGGGTGTCGCGGCGCTGGATTAGAAGCTCCAGCTCGTCCCGGGTGTAGAAACCCTGAATCTCCCGCGGAGGGTAACCGCCGGTGTCATCCCAGATCCAGTGCTCGAAACCGTTGGTGTAGAAGATGACCGGCCGACGTCCTGTCATCTTCTCCAGGCAGTCGGCATACAGCTTGGCCTGCTGCTGGCCGACCTGCGGGCTCTTGGTAGTCCGTTTGGCCTCCACGATCCCCAACGGGAGACCGTCTGCACCCCATAGGACGTAGTCGACGAACCCCTTGCCGTCGCCATTGGGCATGCCGGTGACCGGGTACTCGCGGTCCTTGGTGTCTGTCAGGGGCCAGCCGGCTTCGGCCAGCATGACGTCGATGAACCGATCTCGGGTGTCGGCTTCGTTGTAATCCCGGTCGTCGGGCTGCTGGTTGGTGGCTTGGGCGTTATTAACAGCCTCGCGCAAGGCCGCGATCTCGGCGTCCTTCTGCGCGGCGAGCTCGTCCTTTTCGGCGAGCGCCATGGCGTGGGCTTCGTCCTGGGCGGCGAACTTCGCTGCCAGTTGGGCGACTTCCTGCCGCGTCAGCGGCGCGGCCTGGGCGGCGATTTTCGGGTCGAAGGCGGCCTTCATCGGAACTGCCTGCGGCTGAGTCGAATACCGGAATGCGGCCCACAGCATGACGTGGTGTAGTTCGCGAAGCGCATCCAACGCCACCCGCGGCGGTATCGGCTGAGCCTCGTGGACAGCGGTGTTGCCGAGCTTGCGGATCAGGTTCAGCTTGGTCGCGATCCCGACGCCGACCTTCGACTTGAACTTCGGGTCATTGATCTTGGCGGCCAGGTCGGTCTTGTACGGAATCGGCAGCGCTAGAACGTCATACAGGTAGTCGACCAGGTGCTCGATGGTGCGGCGGCTATAGAAGCACGCCGAGCGTGGGTCGCTCGTGGCGTAGCTCTCCGCCCGCGCGCAGTCAGCGTGCATCTCTGGCCAGTCGACGGTGTGCAGAAAGGCAAAGTTGGACATGCCGTTACCTCACAGCTGACCGGAGAACGCGCGGGACTGCAGCGAAACCGACATGCGTTGCAGTGCCTCCAACCTGCACCTAGCGCGTTGAGATTGCGCATCAATAGACTCAAGGCGTGCACAAAGGTTTGCTAGATCTCCGATCGATGGCACCTTGATCCGCGCCTCACCAAGCTGTTTTATGTTCAGCGTTGGCTGCGCAACAGTCCGAAGCGAGGCCTTGAAGTAGCTTTGAACGGCTTCTGTTTCCAGATACGCCGCTACGAATGTGCGCAGATTACTGTCCGAGATTGGGATTCTAGCGATGGCCCGCGCTATGTTGCTACCGATGTCGACCGCTTGCGCGATCGCAATCTTGCCAATCGTCATGCCGACGCAGACGACTAGTACCTCCGTGCCGCGCAAACGCGAGTGCGAATGCGTTCGATCAATATCCGGACCAATTAGTTTGAGCGCGGTCCTGTCGATACGACGCAGCCTTAGGTCGGAGACACGCACCAACGGCACACCGTTCTTTACCGTTTCTCCAGGCTGAACAACGCCGTAGTTAAGTCGGTCGCCAGCATCAACCAGATCTGACAGGTTCCGCTCGGTCCCATGAACAGAGTCTACGAAGTGCGCTACTGCCGATTGCCGAAGCACATGCAGCCTGGACAGCACCTTCTTTCCGACAAAGCAAAGGCTGTCACAGTGGTCAAGGATGGCGGCGATTCTGCGCTGTTCATTCAGCCCCGGTAGGGCAAGGGTCGATTCTTTGACGATGCGGTCTGAGACCGCGGGGTAGTTGGCCCCCGTAGATTTACGCACCATTTCAGCAACAAAAGCTGGCGTGCGAACCCAGTGGTACAGATACCTGGAATGGACTCGGTGTGAGGGGCGTAACACTGTGAAGCCGGTCGACGCAGTTGCGCCATCGAGTGAGACATCAACTGCAGCAACCGCGTTTAGGTTCGGACGAACGGTCGAAACGAGGACGTCTCCTGACTGGACAAGCTGTCGCGCTCTACTCGGTGCGTCGCTGCCGCGCACCCGCACCGCGTCGGTGATCGACTTGCTAGCGCTGTCAACAGCACCCAGATCCACATACAAGAATTCGCTGTCGGGCTGCGCAGCAGGATTCCAAGTGTGCACGCGTTCGGTGACGTCCCCGATTGCGACGATCACGACAACATCGCCTTCAGCTCAGCCAAGCCCGCAGCGATGTCGCCTTCGAGCAGCTCGATCTCGGCGATGATTTCCAGTGGTGGGCGATGCTCGACCTCGTCGTGAACGATCTCCTTGTACCGGTTGAGCGACATGTCGTATCCCTGGGCGACGATGTCTTCCTTCGTTACGCAGAAGGACTTCTCGGTACGGGACCTATCAAGTTCGGCGGCAGCTCGCGAACCCCACCGCGTCAACACATCTGGTAGGTCATTCGCTTCGACCGGGTTCCGCTTGTCATCCAACGAAAACCCGTCAGCTGTCACGTCGTAGAACCACACATGGTCCGTTCCGCCGGAGTTGGTCTTCGTGAACAGCAGAATCGCCGTCGACACTCCCGAATACGGCTTGAATACACCCGGCGGTAACTTCACGATCCCGTCAAGCTTCTGGTCCTCGACCAAAATTCGACGCAAGTCCTTATGTGCTTTCGACGATCCAAACAACACGCCGTCAGGCACAACAACAGCCGCTCGCCCGCCAGGTTTCAGGAGCCTCAAGAACAATGCCACGAACAGGAGCTCGGTCTTCTTGGTCTTGACGACCCGTTGTAGATCCTTCGAGGTGGATTCGTAGTCCAGCGAGCCGGCGAAAGGCGGGTTGGCAAGGATCAATGTGTGCTTCTCAGCATCCTCGGAGGCACCTTCCGACAAGGAGTCCCGGTACCGGATGTCGGGAGACTCAATCCCGTGCATCAGCATGTTCATGCTGGCAATCCGGAGCATGGTGTTGTCAAAGTCGTACCCGTGAAACATGCTGGCGTGGAAGTGCTTACGCTGCGCCGCATCGGCCAACACCGAGGGATGTTGCTCCCGGATGTACTCAGAGGCGGCTACCAGAAAACCAGCGGTGCCGGACGCCGGGTCGCAGATCTCGTCGGTCGGCGTCGGCGCTGTCATATCCACCATCAGCTTGATGATGTGGCGTGGCGTCCGGAATTGTCCGTTCTGACCGGCACTGGCGATCTTGGAAAGCATGTACTCGTACAGGTCGCCGTTGGTGTCGCGATCGGCCATCGGAATCTCGTCGAGCAGGTCGACTACGCGCGACAACAGCTGCGGCGTCGGGATAGTGAACCGGGCATCCTTCATGTGCTCGCCATAGGTCGAGCCATCGCCACCGAGGGTCCGCAGGAACGGGAAGACCTTCTCCCCGACTGTCGCGAACATGGCAGCTGGCTCCTCATTTTTAAAGCGCGACCACCGGAGCTCTTGTTGGTCTGAACCAAAACGGAGCTCACCGGCTGCGCCGACGCGAGCTTTGCGCTCCTCCAGGGTCTCCAGGTCATCGAGGCGTCGGATGAACAACAGGTAAGTGATCTGCTCGATGACCTCCAACGGGTTGGAGATGCCGCCGGACCAGAATGCATCCCAGACCCGGTCGACTTTGCTCTTCAACTCACCGGTCATCACGGCGGAGGCCCCCTCAACTCATCGACCCAAACTGAACGGAACTGTATATAGGACCCGGCCGACAAGCGGCGCACAACGCTGAGGATCGACCTGGCGAATCGGGCGGCCCCGCGACAACCGACCATCGAGACGGGGACTTGGAACTCGATATCCCGCGTCCCGGCCGTCGGCAGGTTCGTCCAGGCATTCTCGACATAACACAAAGGTCACGACCTCTTTCGAGTTCGTGACCTAAGTGCTGCGGTTACGTAGAACCGCTCACGGTGGGCGAAGGGGGACTTGAACCCCCACGTCCCGAAGGACACTGGCACCTGAAGCCAGCGCGTCTGCCATTCCGCCACTCGCCCGGAAAACAACCGATGGACCATACCACTCTAATAGCGGTGTGCCCCAACCGCCTCGGCGGGCCGGGCGGCGGGTTCCGGCAGCGCGCTCGCGCCCCACAAATGGTCGCAAGCTGCACGGATGCGATTCTCAGAATTCCCATGGTGCCGCAGCGTCGCGCTGTCCCGATACCATGCTGGGGTGATACGACACGCGGGCGAATCGTTTGCCTCGCGCCCGCGACACACCCCCGGCAGCTGCGGGCGGACGCTGAAAGATGAGTAGCCCAAAGGGGCTCGTTCAGCGCATCGAGCGCAAGCTCGAGGCTACCGTGGACAATGCATTCGCCCGAGTGTTCGGCGGACCGATCGTCCCGCAAGAGGTTGAAACGCTACTGCGCCGGGAAGCCGAGGATGGCGTCCGCGCGCTTCAGGGGAATCACCTTTTGGCCCCCAACGAATACATCATTACCCTCGGTATGCACGACTTTGCGAAGGTAGGCGCCGACACGGATCTCACGTCGAGCGCTTTCGCTGGGTACTTGGCCGACTATATCTATGAGCAGGGATGGCAAACGTATGGTGATGTGGTCGTCCGGTTCGAGCAGTCGACGAGCCTGCACACCGGTCAGTATCGCGCCCGCGGTGCTGTCAACCCCGATGCCGAACCCCGCCCGACGGTCAACCAGCCCCTCCGGCCACAATCAAATCACGCGTTCGGCGCAGAACGAGGAGTAGCACCAATGACTGACAATTCGAGCTACCACGGTGGTCAGGGGCAGGGTCGGCCCGGCGATGAGTACTACGACGACCGCTACGGGCGCCCGCAAGACGATCCCCGCGGCCCGGACCCACAGGGCGGACCGGACCCGCGAGCTGGCTATCCACCCGAGCAAGGCGGTTACCCGCCCCCGGGCGGCGGCTACCCGCCGCCTCGCCATCCCGAGCAGGGCGGCTACCCCGACCAAGGGGGCTACCCCGACCAAGGGGGCTACCCGGAACAGGGCGGCTACCAGGGCCCGCGTGGCGGCTACCCGGAGCAGGGCGGCTACCCGGAGCAGGGCGGCTACCCGGAGCAGGGGGGCTACCCGGATCAGCGTGGATACCAACAGCACGGCTATCCCGACCAAGGGCAGGGTGGCTACCCACCCTCGTACGAGCAACGTCCTCCCGCGCCCGGCGGCTACGGCGGTCAAGCCGGCGGACAAGGCGGCGGTCAAGGCTATGACCAGGGCTACCGCCAGGGCGGCTATGGCCCTCCCGGCGGCGGTCAGCCCGCGGGTGGCCAGCAGGGCTACGTTCCTCCCGGCGGCGGGTATAGCGATTACGGTCGCGGGCCGGCTCGCCAGGACGAGGGCGGCTATGCCCCGGCCCCGGCCCCGCCGGGCCCGGCCGAGCAGCAACGCCCGGCCTACCCCGAACAGGGCGCCGGATACGACCAGGGTTACCAGCAGGGTGGCGGATACGGCCAGCAGGACTACAGCGCCGGCGACTACACCCAGTACGCCGAAAGCGTTCCGGGCGGCGGATACGCCCCTCAAGGCGGCTACCCCGAAACCGCCAATCGCGACTACGACTACGGCCAGCCCGGCGAGTACGGCCAGCCGGCCGATTACGGTCAGCAAGCGGGCGGCGGCTACGGCGGCTACGGACCGGGCGGTTACGGGTCGGCCGGGACGATGGTCACCCTGCAGCTCGACGACGGCAGCGGCCGGACCTACCAGCTGCGCGACGGCTCCAACATCATCGGCCGCGGCCAGGACGCCCAGTTCCGGTTGCCCGACACCGGTGTGTCGCGCCGTCACCTGGAGATCCGCTGGGACGGACAGGTCGCGCTCCTCTCCGACCTCAACTCCACAAACGGCACCACCGTGAACAACGCGCCGGTCCAGGAGTGGCAGCTGGCCGACGGCGACGTGATCCGACTGGGCCACTCGGAGATCATCGTTCGCATCCACTAACGCGCCCGGCTTTAACGCAACGCTGCCGTGCTTCGCCCCGCGTCGGCGACCGTCGAAGTATCGTGACGTTGCCGATGTGCTCGGTATCACGGATGCGCAGCGTGCGGCACCAGGACGGAAAGGACGCCAGATGCAGGGACTCGTACTGCAACTGACGCGTGCCGGGTTTTTGATGTTGTTATGGGTATTCATCTGGTCCGTATTGCGGATATTGCGGACCGATATCTATGCGCCCACCGGTGCCGTCATGGTGCGTCGCGGCCTGGCGTTGCGCGGCACGCTGCTGCCCTCGCGTCAGCGTCGCCACGCCGCGCGCTATCTGGTGGTGACCGAGGGGGCGCTCACGGGCGCCCGCATCACGCTCAGCGGCCAGCCGGTGTTGATCGGACGGGCTGACGACTCGACCCTGGTGCTGACCGACGACTACGCCTCGACACGGCACGCCCGGCTGTCTCAGCGCGGCTTGGAATGGTACGTCGAGGATCTAGGATCGACCAACGGTACCTACCTTGACAGGGCGAAGGTGACGACTGCGGTACGGGTCCCCATAGGCACGCCGATTCGGATCGGCAAAACGGCAATCGAGCTGCGCCCGTGAGCCTGGTCCTGCGATACGCCGCCCGCAGCGACCGCGGCCTGGTACGCACAAATAACGAAGACTCCGTTTACGCCGGCGCACGGCTATTGGCCTTGGCCGACGGCATGGGCGGTCACGCCGCCGGCGAGGTGGCGTCCCAGTTGGTGATCGCGGCACTGGCCCATCTCGACGACGACGAGCCCGGTGGCGACCTGCTCGCCAAACTCGATGCCGCGGTGCGCGCCGGCAATTCGGCCATCGCCGCACAGGTCGAGATGGAACCTGACCTCGAGGGGATGGGTACCACCCTTACCGCAATCCTGTTTGACGGCAACCGAATTGGGTTGGTGCACATCGGTGACTCACGCGGCTATCTGTTGCGCGACGGCGAGCTGGCCCAAATCACCAAGGACGATACGTTCGTCCAAACCCTGGTTGACGAAGGGCGAATCACCCGCGAGGAGGCGCACAGCCACCCGCAGCGTTCCCTGATCATGCGGGCGCTGACCGGTCACGAGGTCGAGCCCACCCTGATCATGCGAGAAGCGCGCGCCGGTGATCGTTACCTGCTCTGCTCGGACGGGTTGTCCGACCCGGTGAGCGACGAAACGATACTCGAGGCCCTGCAGATCCCCGACGTGGCCGAAAGCGCTTACCGCCTCATCGAATTGGCGCTGCGCGGCGGAGGCCCCGACAACGTGACCGTCGTGGTCGCCGACGTCGTCGACTACGACTACGGGCAGACCCAGCCGATTCTGGCCGGCGCCGTTTCGGGCGAAGACGACCAGCTGACCCTGCCCAACACCTCCGCCGGCCGCGCCTCGGCCATTAGACCTCGCGACGAGGTACCCAAATCCGTTCCGCCACAAGCAGAACCGTCGAGGCGGTCGCGGCGGTCGCGGTGGCGGATGGCGATCGTTGTCACGCTGGTGGTGCTGCTGGTGCTTGCCGGCCTGGCCATCGGGCGGGCCATCATCCGGAGCAACTACTACGTCGCCCAATACAACGGCATGGTGGCGATCCTGCGCGGAATTCAGGGCTCGCTGCTGGGCATATCCCTCCACGAGCCCTACTTGATCGGCTGCCTGAACGCCCGCAACGAACTGTCCCTGGTCAGCTCGAGCCAAAGCGGCGGTCACCTCGACTGCCGCCTGATGCAACTACAGGATCTGCGCCCTCCCGAACGCGCCCAAGTGCAGGCCGGACTTCCGGCCGGAACCCTCGACGACGCCATCGGGCAGCTGCGCGAATTGTCGGCCAACTCCCTACTGCCACCGTGTCCGCCACCCCGCGCCACCTCTCCGCCCGGTCCCCAAGCCCCGACGGGCGCGGGCGGGACGACAGAGCCGACCGTCCCAGCGCCCACCACCTCTCCCAACCGCATCCCGCCCAGCAGCACCGGTCCGACCAGCACCCCCGCCAACACCGCGCCAGCAGCGCCCGCGACCACGTCCCCCACGACTTCCCCGACGCTGCCTGCACTCCCGCCACCTACACTTCAGCCGGGCATCGACTGCCGGGCGGTGGTATGACCACACAAGTTCAGCCGCCGGTCGCGGTGACGCCTCCGTTGCCTACCCGGCGCAACGCCGAACTGCTGTTGTTGTGTTTCGCGGCGTTGATCACCGTCGCCGCCTTGCTCATCGTCGAGGCCAACCAGGAGCGCGGCCTGCGCTGGAACCTGGTCGGCTACGGGCTGACCTTTCTGGCGATGTTCGGATGCGCACACCTGGCCATCAGGCGCTTCGCGCCCTACACCGACCCGCTGCTGTTGCCAATAGTGGCCCTGCTCAACG
The DNA here is from genome assembly GCF_010730745.1 of Mycobacterium heidelbergense. Classification (NCBI taxonomy): domain Bacteria; kingdom Bacillati; phylum Actinomycetota; class Actinomycetes; order Mycobacteriales; family Mycobacteriaceae; genus Mycobacterium; species Mycobacterium heidelbergense. The sequence goes on from NZ_AP022615.1 coordinate 2,175,365, forward strand.
GACTTGGCCTGGTGATGATCCACCGGCTCGACCTCGTCACCAACGAGATGAGCGGCCGTCATCACCCCAGCGCAACCCAGCAGATGCTGTGGACCGTGGTGGGGGTCGCCGCGTTCGCGTTGGTGGTCACCTTTTTGAAAGACCATCGACAGCTCGCCCGCTACGGATATGTCTGCGGAGTCACGGGCCTGGTCTTCCTGGCGATTCCCGCGCTGCTGCCGGCATCGTTGTCCGAGCAGAACGGCGCGAAAATCTGGATTCGCTTCCCGGGCTTCTCAATTCAGCCCGCCGAGTTTTCCAAGATCCTGCTGCTGATCTTCTTTTCGGCGGTGCTGATCGCCAAGCGCGGCCTGTTCACCAGCGTCGGCAAGCATTTCATGGGCATGACCCTGCCCCGGCCCCGCGATCTCGCGCCGCTGCTGGCGGCGTGGGTGATCTCGGTGGGCGTGATGGTCTTCGAGAAGGACCTCGGCACTTCGCTGCTGCTCTACGCGTCGTTTCTCGTGGTGGTTTACCTCGCCACCCAACGCTTCAGCTGGGTCGTCATCGGCCTGGCGCTGTTCGCGGCGGGAAGCGTTGCGGCGTACTTCATTTTCGACCACGTCCGCGTTCGGGTGCAGATGTGGTGGGACCCGTTTTCCGATCCCGACGGAAGCGGTTATCAGCTGGTGCAGGCGATGTTCAGCTTTGCTACCGGCGGCATCTTCGGCACCGGGCTCGGCAACGGTCAGCCCGACACCGTGCCGGCGGCGTCGACCGATTTCATCATCGCCGCGTTCGGCGAAGAGCTCGGGCTGGTGGGCTTGGCGGCCCTCCTGATGCTCTACACGATCGTCATCGTCCGCGGCCTGCGCACGGCGATCGCGACGCGGGAAAGCTTCGGCAAGCTGCTGGCCGCGGGCCTCGCGTCGACGCTGGCCATCCAGTTGTTCATCGTCGTCGGCGGGGTGACGCGGCTGATTCCGCTGACCGGGTTGACCACACCGTGGATGTCCTACGGCGGGTCGTCATTGCTGGCGAACTACATGCTGCTGGCCGTCCTGGCCCGCATCTCGCACAGCGCCCGGCGTCCCTTGCGCGCCCGCGCCCACAACACGTCGCCGATCGCGGCGGCCAGCACCGAGGTGATCGAGCGGGTATGAACGCCTCTCTCCGCCGGATCTCGGTGACCGTGATGGCGTTGGTGGTGCTGCTGTTGCTCAACGCCACGATGACGCAGGTCTTCGCCGCCGACGGGCTGCGCGCCGACCCGCGCAACCAGCGCGTCCTGCTCGACGAGTATTCGCGGCAACGCGGCCAGATCGTCGCGGGCGGCCAGCTGCTGGCCTATTCCGTCGCCACCGACAGCCGCTTCCGGTTCCTGCGGGTCTACCCCAACCCCGTGGTGTACGCGCCGGTCAGCGGCTTTTACTCGCTGCGCTATTCCAGCTCGGGCCTCGAACGGGCCGAGGACCCGGTATTGAACGGGTCCGACGAGCGGCTGTTCGGGCGCCGGCTCGCCGACTTCTTCACCGGGCGCGATCCGCGCGGCGGCAACGTCGACACCACGATCATTCCGCGGGTCCAGCAGGCCGGGTGGGACGCGATGCAGCAGGGCTGCGGCGGCCCGCCGTGCAAGGGCGCCGTCGTCGCCCTGGAACCGTCCACCGGCAAGATCCTGGCCATGGTGTCGTCGCCGTCCTACGACCCGAATCTGCTGGCGTCGCACGATCCCGAGGTGCAGTCGCAGGCCTGGCAGCGGCTCCGCGACGATCCCGACAATCCACTGACCAACCGCGCCATCTCGGAGACCTACCCACCCGGTTCGACGTTCAAGGTGATCACCACCGCCGCGGCCCTGCAGGCCGGCGCGACCGACACCGAGCAGTTGACCGCCGCGGCCTCCATCCCGCTGCCCAACAGCACCGCCACCTTGCAGAACTACGGTGACGCACCGTGCGGCAACGACCCGACGGTGTCGCTGAGCCAGGCGTTCGCCCTGTCCTGTAACACCGCATTCGTCCAGCTGGGCATCCTCACCGGGGCCGACGCGCTGCGCGGCACGGCGCACTCCTTCGGGCTGGACAGCACCCCCAGCGTCATTCCGCTGCAGGTTGCCGAATCGACGGTCGGAACCATCCCGGACGCCGCCGCGCTGGGGATGTCGAGCATCGGTCAGAAGGACGTGGCGCTGACGCCGCTGCAAAACGCCGAGATCGCCGCGACCATCGCGAACGCCGGGGTGACGATGCAGCCCTACCTGATCGACAGCCTCAAGGGGCCGGACCTGTCCAACATCAGCACCACGGTGCCCTACCAGCAGCGCCGCGCGGTGTCGCCGCAGGTCGCCGCTAAGCTGACAGAGCTGATGGTCGGCGCCGAGAGGGTCGCACAGCAGAAAGGGGCCATTCCCGGCGTGCAGATTGCATCCAAGACTGGGACCGCGGAACATGGCACCGACCCGCGTCACACTCCACCGCACGCGTGGTACATCGCATTCGCGCCCGCGCAGACGCCGAAGGTCGCCGTGGCGGTGCTGGTGGAGAACGGCGCCGACCGGTTGTCTGCCACCGGGGGAGCGCTCGCCGCGCCGATCGGGCGGGCCGTGATCGAGGCCGCGTTACAGGGAGGACCATGAGCCCGCGAGTTGGTGTGACGCTGTCTGGCAGGTACCGCCTGCAGCGGCTCATCGCCACCGGTGGCATGGGCCAGGTGTGGGAGGCGGTCGACAGCCGGCTGGGCCGCCGCGTCGCGGTCAAGGTACTCAAGCAGGAGTTCTCCCAGGACCCCGAGTTCATCGAGCGGTTCCGCGCCGAGGCGCGCACCACCGCGATGCTCAACCACCCCGGGATCGCCCAGGTCCACGACTACGGCGAAAGCCAGCTGGACGGGGAGGGGCGCACCGCCTACCTGGTGATGGAGCTGGTCAACGGCGAACCGCTGAATTCGGTACTCAAGCGCACCGGGCGGCTGTCGCTGCGGCACGCGCTGGACATGCTCGAGCAGACCGGCCGAGCCCTGCAGGTCGCGCACGCCGCCGGCCTGGTGCACCGCGACGTCAAACCGGGCAACATCTTGATCACCCCGACCGGCCAGGTGAAGATCACCGACTTCGGCATCGCCAAGGCCGTCGACGCCGCCCCGGTGACCCAGACCGGGATGGTGATGGGCACCGCCCAATACATCGCCCCCGAGCAGGCCCTGGGGCACGACGCGACCCCGTCCAGCGACGTCTACTCGCTGGGAGTCGTTGGTTACGAGGTGGTTTCGGGTAAGCGGCCATTCACCGGCGACGGGGCGTTGACGGTGGCGATGAAGCACATCAAGGAGCCCCCGCCGCCGCTGCCCCCCGAGCTACCGCCCAACGTGCGCGAACTCATCGAGATCACGCTGGTCAAGAATCCGCAGATGCGCTACCGCAGCGGCGGGCCGTTCGCCGACGCGGTCGCGGCCGTGCGGGCCGGCCGCCGTCCGCCGCGGCCCAGCCAGTCGCCACCCCCCGGACGGGCCTCGCCGGCGGCGATCCCGTCGAGCCCGACTACCCGGGCGGCGGCCGTCACGTCCACCCGTAGCGTCGCGGCCCGCCGATCCCGGCCGTCCACCGGCGGTTCCCGCCTCCCGGCGCGGCGGACGTTTTCGTCGGGTCAGCGCGCGCTGCTGTGGGCCGCGGGAGTGCTTGGGGCGCTGGCGATCATCATCGCGGTGCTCATCGTCATCAATTCCCGCGGGGACAACCAACAGCAGTCGCCGCCCCCGACGGTCACCGACACCGGGACCCCGCCGGCTACGGCACCGGCGCCGGCACCGGCGAGCAAGACGCCCACCGGCACGGGGGCGGGCCTGCGGCTGAATTGGACGGATCGCGGGACGATAGGGAATTCTGGACTTCAGAGCGAGCCGCGCGAGACACCGCAATGACCACCCCGCAGCACCTGTCCGACCGCTACGAACTCGGCGAGATCCTCGGTTTCGGGGGCATGTCCGAGGTTCATTTGGCGCGCGACCTCCGGTTGCATCGCGACGTCGCGGTCAAGGTGCTGCGCGCCGACCTGGCCCGTGACCCCAGCTTCTATCTGCGCTTCCGGCGCGAGGCGCAGAACGCCGCGGCGCTGAACCACCCGTCCATCGTCGCGGTGTACGACACCGGCGAGGCCGAGACACCCAGCGGCCCGCTGCCCTACATCGTCATGGAGTACGTCGACGGCGTCACCCTGCGTGACATCGTGCACAACGACGGCCCGCTGCCACCGCGCCGGGCCATCGAGATCATCGCCGACGCCTGCCAGGCGCTGAACTTCAGCCACCAGAACGGCATCATCCACCGCGACGTCAAGCCGGCCAACATCATGATCAGCACCACCAACGCGGTGAAGGTGATGGACTTCGGCATCGCCCGCGCGATCGCCGACAGCGGCATTAGCGTCACGCAGACCGCGGCCGTCATCGGCACCGCCCAATACCTGTCGCCCGAGCAGGCCCGCGGTGACTCCGTCGACGCCCGCTCCGACGTCTATTCGTTGGGCTGTGTCCTCTACGAAATCCTCACCGGGGAACCGCCTTTCACCGGCGATTCGCCCGTCGCCGTCGCCTACCAGCACGTGCGCGAGGATCCGATTCCGCCGTCGAAACGACACGAGGGCATCTCCGCCGACCTGGACGCGGTCGTGCTCAAGGCGCTGGCCAAGAATCCGGAAAACCGCTATCAGACCGCGGCGGAGATGCGCGCCGATTTGGTTCGGGTGCACAACGGTGAGCCGCCCGAGGCGCCCAAAGTGCTGACCGACGCCGAGCGCAGCTCGCTGCTGTCGTCGACGCCACCGGGCCTCGGGGGTCCGCGCACGGACCCGCTGCCCCGCCAGCCCCTCGACCGCGCTGACCCCGATCACGCCGGCGGTTCGATCGGTCGCTGGGTGGTCGCGGTCGCCGTGCTGGCGGTGCTGACGATCGTCGTCGTCATCGCCTTCAACACGTTCGGCGGCAGCACCCGCGATGTCCAGGTGCCCGACATGCGGGGCCAGGTGTCCGCCGACGCCATCGCCGCGCTGCAAAACCGGGGCTTCAAGACACGCACCCTGCAAAAGCCCGACTCGACGGTCCCGCCCGATCACGTCATCAGTACCGACCCCGGGGCCAACGCGTCGGTGAGCGCCGGCGACGAGATCACCATCAACGTCTCCACCGGGCCCGAGCAACGCGAGGTGCCCGACGTCTCCTCGCTGAGCTACACCGACGCGGTCAACAAGCTCAAGGCCGCCGGGTTCAGCAAGTTCAAGCAGGCGAACTCGCCGTCGTCGCCGGAACTGCTGGGCAAGGTCATCGGGACGAACCCGCCGGCCAACCAGACGTCGGCGATCACCAACATCATCACCGTCATCGTCGGCTCCGGGCCGGAGACCAAGCAGATTCCCGACGTTGCGGGCCAGACCGTCGACATCGCGCAAAAGAACCTGACCGTCTACGGCTTCACGAAGTTCAGCCAGGCGCAGGTGGACAGCCCCCAGCCGGCCGGCGAGGTGATCGGCACCAATCCGCCGAAGGGCCAGACGGTTCCGGTCGACTCGGTCATCGAGCTGCAGGTGTCCAAGGGCAACCAGTTCGTGATGCCCGACCTGTCCGGCATGTTCTGGGCGGACGCCGAACCGCGGTTGCGCGCGCTGGGCTGGGCGGGGGTGCTCGACAAGGGTCCCGACGTCGACGCCGGTGGCTCCCAGCACAACCGGGTGGTGTACCAGAACCCGCCGGCCGGGTCCGGGGTCAACCGGGACGGGATTATTACGCTGAAGTTCGGCCAGTAGCCGCGTCTGTCGGGAAATACGGCTGCACCGCGGCGCGGACCTCGTTCTCCAAGCGGCGGACCAGCGTGTCGTTGCGTGTCCACCCGCAGTACGCGAGCCAGTTCGCCAGCATTCGGTGCCCGCCCTCGGTCAGGATCGACTCGGGATGGAACTGGACGCCGTGAATCGGCAATCCGGTGTGGCGCACGCCCATGATCACCCCGCTGCGGGTGCGGGCCGTGACCTCCAGTGTCGCCGGCAGCGACTCCGGCAGGATCGTCAACGAGTGGTATCGAGTCGCCGTGAACGGATCCGGAAGCCCTTGCAACACACCAACATTCGTGTGGAATACGCTGCTGGTCTTGCCGTGCAGCAACTCGGGCGCGCGGTCCACGGTGGCGCCGAAAGCGACGCCGATGGCCTGGTGCCCCAGGCAGACCCCCAGCAGGGGGGTGCGCTCCGCGGCGCACGCGCGAACCAGGCCGATCGACGCGCCCGCGCGTTCCGGGGTGCCCGGTCCGGGGCTGAGCAGGACGCCGTCGAACTGCCTCGCGGCGGCGGCATGGCCGTCCGGCGGCTCGGCGAGCCGGGCGTCGTCGTTGCGCCACACGTCGGCCTCGACACCGAGCTGGCCGAGGTATTGCACCAGGTTGAACACGAAGCTGTCGTAGTTGTCGACAACCAGGATCCGCATCGTGTCAGGCTACCGCCCGGCCGCCCGGGTGGATGTCGCTCAGTACCCCACCGGGCCGGCGGGCTGCGCGAAGTGCATCCGCACCGGCTCGGAGCGACCGATGATCTGCACGTCGGGCTTGACCTCTTCGTGGTAGCCGAGGCCGAACCGGACCACGTACTGCTTGTAGAGGATCACCAGGGGAGCGGCGGCCAGGGCGGCTTGCATGGCCGCCGCGTTGCCGATGGCGGTGATCGTGTAGGGCGGGCTGTAGGTGCGCCCATTCAGCAGCAGCGTGTTGCCGACGCACCGAGGCACCGACGTCCCGATGATCCGCTGGTCCTGCATTTGGATCGCCTCCGCGCCGGCACTCCACAACGCGTTGATGACGGCCTGGATGTCTTGCTGGTGCACCACCAAATCGTCGGGCGATGCGTCGCGCGGGAAGCGCCCGTTGGCGTCACGCTGCGCATCCTGCAGGGTCACCACCAGGCCCGGTCCGTGGACCGGGTCCAGTCCCGCCTCACCGGCCAGCACGGCGGACTGTCGCAGCATGGCGGCCAGCGCCGCATCCGACGATCGGCCGTGCGCCGAGTCGAGCTTGTTGTTCAGCTCGTTGCGCCGCGCGCTGAGGCGATTCACCGACGACTGCGCCTCGCGAACCAGATCGACCAGGCGCGGGGCGTCGCTGCGGCGGATCTCGGCGCCGCCGGACACCCCGTGCGTGGCGGCGAGCAGCAGCCCGGCCAGCAGGCACACCAACGGGACGCCGAAGCGCCATGGTGAGCGGCGCTTGTCAATCATCGGCTCTCCATTTCCTGGTCACCGCGCCAGGTGCGTTAGTCTCGTAGCGAGCTTTGCGTGCAGCTGCAATGGTTATCGTCGCACCCCGTCCGGCTCAACGTGTTGTCGATGTAAGTCCCGAGATATCCCCGAGGTAATCGTGCCAAAGTCGAAGGTCCGTAAAAAGAACGACTTCGCCGCCAACGCCGTCAGCCGCACCCCGGTCAAGGTGAAGGCCGGCCCGTCCAGTGTGTGGTTCGTCTGTCTGTTTGTCGGCCTCATGCTGATCGGTCTCGTCTGGTTGATGGTGTTCCAATTGGCCGCCGTCGGAAGCCAGGCGCCGACCGCGCTGAACTGGATGGCGCACCTCGGACCGTGGAACTACGCCATCGCGTTCGCTTTCATGATCACCGGCCTGTTGCTCACGATGCGCTGGCACTGACCACAATTCAAAACGTAATGAATTCATCTTGGTGTGGGTCTGTAACTAGCCCAGCAACCTTGCGGACATGCAATCACACGCGTGTGATTTATCCCCACTGTTGATAGCGCTTGTGGATAACTGCATCGCCAGTGGTGGGAGGGGCTAGATAACGCATGCAGCAAACAGAATGGGAGCCGCGCGCGGCGGGAGTCGCTGGTTGCGGGGCCGCCGGGATTTTGATGGCTATCGCCGGTGTGACCCTGATCACAGACATCCCGGGGCGCATTCTGGCGGGGATTGCCGCGGCGGGTCTGATCTTGTTTGCGGGCCTGACGTGGCGCGCGCGGCCCAAGCTGGCAATTACCCCGGACGGCCTGGCCCTGCGGAGCTGGTTCCGGACGCAGGTATTGCGACGCTCCGACATCAAGATCATCCGCATCACCGAGTTCCGCCGCCACGGGCGCAGGGTCCGGTTGCTCGAGGTCGAAACGGTGGCCGGCGGGTTGACGCTCTTCTCCCGCTGGGACCTGGGGAAGGACCCGCTGGAGGTGCTCGACGCGCTGACGGCCGCCGGCTACGCGGGCCGCAAACGCGGGTGACGGCGGGCCGCTCGGGCGGCGCTGTTCAGGAGATCGTGATCGACTCGATGACGACCGGATCGGAGGGACGGTCGTTGCCATCGGTGGCCGTCGTCGCGATCGCGTCGACAACCTTCTGCGAATCGGGATCGGTCACCTCGCCGAAGATCGTGTGCCGCCGGTTCAGGTGCGGGGTGTTGGCCACGGTGATGAAGAACTGCGAGCCGTTGGTGCCCGGACCCGCGTTCGCCATCGCCAGCAGGTAGGGCTTGTCGAATTGCAGCTCGGGGTGGAACTCGTCGGCGAACTTGTAGCCCGGGCCCCCGCGGCCCGTGCCGGTCGGGTCGCCACCCTGGATCATGAAGCCGTTGATCACCCGGTGAAAGACCGCGCCGTCGTAGAACGGGCCCGACGGGCCGCCCGACGCGTTCTGCGTCGAGTACTCCTTGGTGCCCTGCGCCAGGCCGACGAAGTTGGCGACGGTCTTGGGCGCATGGTTTCCGAACAGGGCAACCTTGATGTCCCCGCGGTTGGTGTGCAGCGTTGCGGTGGCGGTCTGAATGGGGCTGTTAGTCACGGGGCTAGAGTCTGCCATTACACGCACGCGCGTCCGCAGCCGGTATCGCTCGGCAAGGGCCGGCCACGGCGCGCCACCGATAGGCCCGCGAGGCTCCCATTGGTGACAGTCTGATGAGGCACCGGACGGGCGGCACGGAGAGGCGGCAGCATGAGCGCGACGACGGACAATCGGCTGACCCCCAGGCAGCGACTGGCCCGGGGACTGACCTATTCGGCGGTGGGGCCGGTGGACGTCACCCGCGGGGTCGTCGGACTCGGCGTCCACTTCGCGCAGTCGACCGCGTCGCAGCTCCATCGTCGTTACCGGGAGGGCCGGCTGGCCCGAGAAATCGCCGCGGCCCAGGAAACGCTCTCCCAAGAGTTGGCCGCCGCGCAGGAGGTGATCGCCGGGCTGCCGCAGGCGCTGCAGGACGCCCGCCGGTCCCGCCGGCGCGGCAGGCGCCCGTGGCTGATTGCGGGGGCCGTCGTCGTGGTCCTGGGCGGTGGCGCCGTCGCGTTCAGCATCGTCCGGCGCTCAATTCGTGCGGACCACGAGGAGCCGTCGCCCCGGCCGCCCAGCGTCGACGTGCAACCGCGTCCGTAAGCGCGGCAGGGGAAGGCCGCCTGGACCACCCTGGGTATCGAATCCCTGACCTAATTCATTTGCGAGCGGTCGATCCCGAATCGCACGGAGCCTCGGCCGCTGACATGCTCCATGCGTGGCGCAACGCCCTGCGTTACGCGCTGTTGGAATACAGCGGCGGTCTTCACATGCTGGTGATTGGCCCCGGGTCGCGACGCGGCATTCATGCCGACGGCCTGCGGCCCAAATTCTACCGATACCTGCAATGAGATGGTGATGAAACATGAAGAACCAGAATGATATTGAGGAACGGCTTGACACGGTCGAGCCCGAAGGCCCGGTGCGCGACGCCGCGCATATCCGGCGCATCATCGTCGCGGCCGAAGCGCTCCGGACGGCCGACACCGAGCTGACCGCGGCCGTGGCCGCCGCCCGAGCTGCCGGTGACACCTGGGACGCGATCGGTGTCGCGCTAGGAACGAGCCGCCAGGCTGCTTATCAGCGGTTCGGAAAGCGCGTCAGCGCGGCGGGCGCATGAAAGCGGTTGCATAGGCGCCGGTGGACTATCCGCCCGGAGCGGGTGTCGGCATCGAGCGTTTCTCCACCAGCATGGCGAGCGAGGGGAGGAGGAGGATCGCCGGTGGTGGTCGCCGGCTCGCATCGGCGACCACCACCGCCGGATTCAGAGCAACTTGAGCAGGTTGGAAACCAACAACCCGATACTGCTTGCTAACGCTCCGCCGAAGTTGCTCAACATCGACGGAAGATTCGCGAGGACCGACGGGATGCTTTGCAGCGCTGCGGTCAGCTCAGCCGGAATGTTCGCGAGCCGTGAACCGAGATAGCTGCCCAGGGCTGGCCAGCCGTTAATCGAATTGTTCACAAAGCTCTGGAACGCGGTTTGGAGAGCTGTAAACCCGACGTTGCCCTTGGCGGTCAAGATGTTAATCGCTCCAGGAGCCACGATCGCTTTCGCCATGGCTTGGGGGATCGTGTTCACCACGAGATTAAGCAGGCCAGTATCACTTTTACCAAAAGCGGTGCTGCTGAGCAGACCACCAAGACCTGTAGCGTTTCCATTGAGGAATGCGTTCACGGTTGCACCCGGGATATTGGCCAAGTTGGTCAGCGCCCCTAGTGGATCTCCGGCGTTCCACGAACTGATGAACGCTTGAGTGCTAGCGGAAAACGCCTGCTCCGTGTATTCGGGTAAGGCAATAGCACCATACGTCACAGCGTTCGCCACGCCGGCGCCAAGCATGTAATTCGTCGCGTTATAGAATTCATGCACGATGTCGGTCGGGATGTTTAATATCGATTCCAGCGGAAGGCCGATATTTTGGAGCGGCACTTGATACAAGGCGGAGTATAGCCCGTTCAACGCGTTCTGGAAATTGCCTGACATGAGGGCAGTGAACGCCTGTTGCACGCTCGGTGCAAAATTGTTCGCACCGGTCCCGGTGAAGTACTTAAAAGCGGCAGCCGCGGCGGTTTGGAACGACCCGACGTAGATGTTCCCATAGTTGATCCAGTTAGCAGCAACCTGCTGCAGCAGCGGGGCAGGAATATTGCTCCAGGTGTTATAAATCGTCTCCAGGTTGGCGCCGGCCGTCTGAAAAGTATTCATCCACGTCTGAACCACGAGGTTTTGGGTGGGGTCGAAGGCCGCGCTGGCGAGACCCACAGGCACCGCGCTTGCTCCGCTGGCAAGTGAGGCGAGTTCGTTCTCCATGCCCGTGAACAAATCAATCGCGCTGCTGGCGTCGGTGAGGCGGATATCGGAGACGCTCACCTCGGATAGGCGTTGGGCCAGGTGAAGGCCGGGAAGGTGCTGGGTGACCGGAGTTACGGTGATGATGCTGGCGGCCGCCACGGCCACTCCAAGGGTGATGCGAGGACGGGCTGCAAGATCCATGACTATCTCCTTTTTGGCCTGATTAGAAAACTTGGGGAGGGGCGTGGGGCGGATCGGCGGTGGTGGTCGCCGGCTCGCAAACGGCGACCACCACCGCCGGGCTCAGATCAGAGCAACTTGAGGAGGCTGGAGATGAAGAACCCAATATTGCTTGCCAACCATGTGCCGGTGTTGCTCAAGATCGACGGGAGATTCGACAGGACCGAGGGGATGTTTTGCAGTAGTGAGGTCAATGAACCACTAATCTGACTGACGATAGGGCTCAGGGAGGGCCAGCCATTGACTAGGTTATTCACGAAGCCCTGGAATGCGGTTTGGAGAGCTGCGAACCCGACATTGCCCTTGGCGGTCACGATGTTCGTCGCGCCGGAGGCAACGATTTGTTTCGCGAGGCCAGGGCCGAGCGAATTCACCCACGCCCAGACCAAGCCGTTCCCACCAAAAGCCGGGCTGCTGAGTAAGCCGGCAGTACCGCTAGCACCGTTTAGGAAGCCATTCAGCATCGCACCAGGGGTATTGAGCAGGTTGGTCACCGCCCCTAGGAGATTCCCCGAAGTGTACGCATTGTAAGCAGCTTGAAGGCTGGTGCCCAGCGCAGTCTCGGTTTGGGCGGGTATTCCCAGTATGCCCAACAAACCAACACTCGACAAAACTGTGCTTGTCAGATAACTGGTCGCATTGCTGAGATTCTTGGTAATGCCGACGGGGATCTTCTCTATAATGGTTTCAAGCGGGTACAGTATCTGCGGGATTACGAACGCGTAGAAGGCATCATATGTGTCCGTCACTGCACCCGAGATGTTGCCCGATGTGAGGGCGTTGGAGGCATTTAGGAGTTCTCCCCAGAATGAACCACCGGCGCCAAAGTAATTGATAGCGTCGGCCGCAGCCGATTGGTACGATTCGACATAGATATTGCCATAATTGATCCAGTTGGCGAGAACCTGCTGCAGCACCGAGGCAGGGAGCTTACTCCAGACGTTGTAAATGTACTGCAGGTTAGCGCCCGCATGCGTGAAGGTGTTAGCCCACGTCTGAACGATCAGGTTCTGGGCGATCGGACTGAAGTCGTCAGTCAGCGCCGCCGCGGGTACGGCAGTCGCACTTACCCCGCCGGCGAGGGAGGCGAGTTGGTTTTCCACGCCGGCAAATAGGTCGATCACGCTGCTGGCGGCATCGGTGAGCTGAATGCCCGAGACGCTCACTGTGCGTAACTGTTGGGCCAGATGAAGGCCGGGTAGGTGCTGGGCCATGGGGCCTGCGGCGACGACGGCGGCGCTGGTTAAGGCGATTCCGGCGGTGATGTAGGGGCGGGCTGCGAGATCCATGACTATCTCCTTTTTGGCCTGATTAGAAAACTTGGGGAGGGGGAGGAGGCGGATCGGCGGTGGTGGTCGCCGGCTCGCAAACGGCGACCACCACCGCCGGGCTCAGAGCAACTTGAGGAGGTTGAAGAGCAGCGTCCCAATCTGGGCTCCGATGTTCCCCAGTACCGACCCGACCTGGCCAGTGAGGTTGCCGATGAGCGACCCCAAAGGCGCCAGGGCCGCCGGGACGCCCTGCAGCGCTGTGGCCAAACCATTCAGGCTAGGGAAAGTCTTATTAAAGATAGTCCCTAGGTCTTTCGTCGCGGTGTTCCACAACTGAGTGAGTTCTTTCTGCGCGAGCTGGCCAAAGGTGGTGAACGCGCCCGGAATCAGGCTGGACGTGTTCTGCCCGGCCTTCGCGCCAATCGATTGCGAGAGCAATTGGGGAAGCTCCACCCCTAAGTTCCAAGCAAAACCGGGGTTGACAGGCCCGCCGATTAGCCCGTTCCACGGCGCGCCCGCGATCGATGTGAATCCGTTGACGAGGTCGCCGGTGATATTGGCCGGAGCGTTGACAAGCGCGCTCAGCACCCCCACCGGGTCCCCGGCCTGCACCGCGTTGATCACTCCCTGAGCAGTATCGCCCAACGCCGTGGGAACAACGTAGCCGAAGTACGAGATCGGTAGTACCACCGAATTGGACAAGCCAGTCACCGAGAAGAGCTCGGTGACCAGTTTGTTTAGGTTCGCGGTGATGTTGCCGGGGGCCGCCAGAGCCGAGAGGAAATCCTCCCCGGCGCCGGTGAAAATGGCGTTCTCGAGATTGGTCCAGGCTGCGATCGCTCCGGAGAGGTTACCGCCGGCGAGGTCGGTCCCCGCGGTGAACATTGTCCTGACCAGACCTGTTTTTCCATTGCTTACCAGCGTGCTCCAAAACGCGCTGCCAGCCGTATTGATCGCTATGGCGAATGTGTTGCCGAAGCCGAGTTCATTGAGCACGACCTGCGACGCCACCGGAAATGGATTTAAGAGCCAATCCCGGCCGAGCACACCCAGGTTGTTGGCGGCCGTCTGGAATACGTTGGCCCAGGTGGTGATGGGGTTGGCGAAGGCGCCGACGGTGGCTGCGGGCAGAGTGGCCGCGGCCGCTCCGCCGGCGAGTGATGCGAGTTCGTTTTCCACGCCGGAGAACAGATCCAGCGCGCTGCTGGCGTCGGTGAGTTGGATGTCAGACACGCTCACCTGGCGTAGTTGTTGGGCCAGGTGAAGATCGGGTAGGTGCTGGGCCATGGGGCCTGCGGCGATGACGGCGGCGCTGGCCAAGGCCACTCCGGCGGTGATGTGGGGGTGGGCTGCAAGATCCACGACCATCTCCTCTACGCATTCTGAATAACGACGCGTTAAACGTAGCTGTGGATTATTGCGAACGAATCGTGATAATAAAGTAGACAATTCACTAGAACAATATATTTATGCAGCAAAACTGGCCCGAACTGTACGAAAACTATTGCCCGAATTGGCCTAAATGGAGGGCCCCGCCAAAACAATTTGTTGACGGCATTCGAGTAGCGTGGACGCGGCTTCGTTGCCGGGTGTCGACAACGCCTTGATGTGAGCGTCTCGATCCGCTCATATTCAGGCGGTCGGCGCCCCGTCACCATGTCGGTGGGCGGCGCCACAGCGGGGTGAGACGAGTGGACGAGGAAAGACAGTCGTGCGGCTTGCCCGTACCGCCACGACACAAGGAAGTAACCGTCGACGGGTTCGAAGACAACCATGGAGGATTGGCGCCCGCCAGACCGGACAGTGCCGGTGTGTGTTTGTGGCACAAGCCAATACCGATCAAGTTCGGTGACTCACCGAAAGCGCTCAGCCCGGGCACACCACACCCACCACCTGTCTTGGGGTGGACCGCAAAACGGTGCGCACGGAGATGGCCCCGCCGGGTGGCGGCGGGGTGGGTCGGCCACTCCGAAACAGCAGTCGGGCCCGATGGGTGCGGGGCGGGTTGTCGTCGCGGGCCGCTACCTGGCTGCAGCAGATCGGGTGAGCCCCAGATCGAGGTGCGTCGCGAGGTCATCGTGGTGCGGCGTTGTTGGCGGGGGCGATCGGGCAGCGCCGCGGTGACGAACGCCGCCTGCCGTATCGGTGTCGGCTGTGAGCACTATCTGTTAGCAAACACGAGAGTATTCACTCTGTCCTGGCAAACAATTGGATCGCCGCAGTAATAGCTATCCCAAGCGTGAGGGTGAATGCGGGCGGTCCGTTACCAGTAGGTAGTTTCATATTAAAGTAATATCTTGGCGGATGACGTTTGCTACCCTACGTATTACAACGTGACTAGCAGCAGTTTTTCGGCCCCATCGGGATTGCGGAGCCGCGCGTTCCTGAACCGATCACCTAAAGCCTCCCAAAAGCCCCACGAACTTAGGTTCTCCACAGGTACGTCCAGCTCACGGGCTCCGGCGTTGTTGACTCGTAGGCCCGTGAAGAGGGGATTTGAGGGTTCGTGACGAGTTGTAGGGCGTTGCGGCTGGTGAAGACGACGGTACGGCATGCTCGGGCGACGTTGTCGACTCCGGCGAGGCGGTACAGGTTGATCACGGTGTCTCTGAGGCCCGCCCTCGTTTAGGGTGCGGTGCCGGTGCGCACGGTCGAGAAGTCCTCGCCGTAGCTGACACCACGCACCCGGTGCACACGGAGTTCTCGATTCCCAGTGCCGGTGCAGCCAGGAAGCGATCGCCTTGGGATGAGCGTGCTCGAACGCAATACGGCAGATCACGCAGACGATCTCGACCGAGCACACGCCGGTGGCTGTGGGTCAGCCGCGCCGAAATCATCCACGAGCTAACCCCAACAGCCCTATGGACTGCGCAACTGCGCCGTCCGCGACCCCGCGGGCAACCTTGATCCGCATCCAGGAATTGCGCTGCAAGTGCAGATTGGGCCCCCTTCTGCCGAAGGGGACCCAATCGCCGTTGGTGGTCACCGGCTCGCATCGGCGACCACCATGGACTCAGAGCAACTTGAGGAATGCGGTGATGAATGTCCCGATTTGGCCCGCCAACGCTGTCGCAGTGTTGCTTAACATCGACGGGAGATTCGACAGGATCGACGGGAGGTTCTGCAGCAATGCAGTCAATGAACCGCTGATGTTGCTGACGAAGGGGCTCAGGGATGGCCAGCCTTGGGTCAGCTGATTTATAAAGCCCTGGAACGCGGTCGCGAGACTACCGCCTTCCGTGACGTTCGGGGCTCCAGGAGCGACCATCGATTGCGCAAGACCCGGCAAGAGCGTCTTCACGATTTCGTTAAATAGACCGTTGCTGGCACTATTACCAAAAGCCGGGGTGCTGAGTAACCCATTATCAATGGATTTGCCGGATATTGTCCCGTTGATGAGGCCGTTGATCACGTTGCCCGGAAGGTTGGCTACGTTGGCCAGCAACCCTGCCGGATCCGTGGGCCACGCGTTGGAAATCGCCTGAAGGCTGGAGCCTAACGTATTCTGAAAAGCGGTCCCCAATCCAAGCACGCCAAGCAGGCCGACGTTTTTAAGTATGGCGCCGCTGGGCGCAATCGTGTATTGAAGGCCGGTCGAGAAAACGTGTGACATCCAGTAAGGGATCGACAAAATGTTTTCGAGTGGCTCCCCGATATTAGTGAACGGGTTCTGAAGCACCGCAAGCTCCAAGTCGTGCACCGCGGTCGTTAGATTACCCGCTAGGTAGGCATTTTGCGCGAGTTGGAGAGTTGGCCAGAAAGCTCCGGCTTTAGATGAGGTGAAATACGTCACAGCGGCGTTCGCGGCAGTCTGCCACGGCTCGACGTAGTTGTCTCCGTAGTACAGCCAGTTCACGGCGACCTGCTGCAAGACCGGAAAAGGTGTCTGAGAGAAGGCGCTGTAAAGGTACTGCCCGTTGGCGGCTGCGTGCTGGAAAAGGTTGACCCATGTCTGGACAGGCAGCCACGACTGGAAGTCAGTCAGCAGATTCGCGGGCACAGCGGCCGCCGCGGCTCCGTTGGCGAGTGAGGCGAGTTCGTTTTCCACACCGGAGAACAGGTCCAACACGCTGTCGGCACCGGTCAGGTTGATGTCGGACACGCTCACCTGGGGGAGCTGTTGGGCTACATGCAGGTTGGGTAGGTGCTGGGCCATGGGGCCGGCGGCAATAACAGCGGCGCTGGCCAGGGCGACTCCAGCGGTGATGTGGGGGCGGGCTGCGAGGTCCACGACCATCTCCTTTGCGGATTCTGGATAATGACGAATTGAATGTAGCTGTGAAATATTGCGAACAAATCGTGACAACAAAGTAGACAATTGCCTATGGCGCTATATGTGCACAGCAAAGCGTCGCCAGAAATGCACAGGACTATTGCGCGAATTAAGCGAGATGGAAGGCCCCGCCAAAATCATTTATTGACGGCATTGGAGTAGCGTGGCGCGGCATCATTGCCGGGTGTCGACAACGCCATGATGTCAGCGTCTCGCTCCGCTCACATCTAGGCAGTCGGCCCTGCCGGTGGATTTCACCGCGCGGCGCCACAGCACGCCGACACAAGGGGGCGGGTGAAAACGGTCGTGTGGCTTGTCCAGACCGTCACGGCATAAGGAAGTAACCGTCGACGGGCCCGGAGACACCCCTGGCGGATCAGCGCCTACCAAGACCGGAGAGCGCTGGTATGTGCGTGGGGCACAAGCCAATACCGATCACGTCCGGTGACCGGGCGTGGGTACGCCCGGTCACCTCTCTTGGGGTGGGGCCTAAGGCGGTGCGCGCAAAGGTGGGCTCCGCCGGTGGCGGCGGGGTGATCTCGCTGGGTGGATCGGCCACCTCGAACCAGCGGTGGGCCCGGTGGGTGCAGCAGGGGTTGTCGTCGCCGGCGGTTACCTTGGCTGCAGCAGATCAGGTGGCCCGCAGATCGAGGTGCTGGGTGTGGCGAGGGGTGACCGGGCAGACGATCGGATAGCGCCGCGGTGACGAAATCGGCCCGGCGGCGTCGGTGTCGACACACTGAAGCGCTATCTGTCAGCAAACGCGAGAGTGTTAACTATACCCTGGCAAACAATTGTATTGCTGCGGTAATAGCTATCTTAAGTGCGACGGTGAATGCGGGCCGGCTGGTTACCGACAGGTAGTTTCGTATTTAACTATTACGCCCGGGTCCCGCGTTTGCTGTCTATGTGCTTATAACGCGATTAGCAGCGCGTTTCATGCTTCATGAGGATTGCGGGGCCACACGTTCTTGAACCGATCACTTAAAGCCTCTCGAAAGTGCCGCGAGCTTAGGTTCTTCACAGGTACGTCCAGCTCACGGGCCTGTCTGACGTCGACTCCCACGCCGCAGACACATGCCTGCCCAACCAGCTGAGCAACAGCCTCACCCGCCGGGCATCGTCATCTATCACGAACCGCAGGTGTTCGAGGAACCCGCTTGGTTTCCTTGTGGAGCCTAGGGGAATCGAACCCTGACACCTGCCTTGCAAAGGCGAATCATGCTGCAGCTCAAGGATTTACAGCGCGGTCGACGTGCGAAAAGACACAACTGTAGTTGTAACTGTGATCAGATTGTGGTCAAAACGTGTGCGGTCATGGACGGTTTAGAACTTCCATAACGGGGTCGCATCTGTACCCTTTCGCCCCATAAGCAAAGCGCCGCCCCGGCATCTCTCGGAGTGCGCCCAGCTCAACTAGTGTCTGTATCGCCTTCTTCGCAGGTGGGTAGGTAACACCGGTGAGCTCGGCGGCCTCGGGGATCGTGATGATCGGATAACCAAGGAGACAGTCCGCAACAGCGTTGACCACACCTCTCGCCTGTTTCGCGGCTAACTGGCTACGAAGCTCGGACTGAAATGCGAGGAGTTCCTCGATTCGTCCGACTCCGTCCTCCGCTTGATGATGTACGGCCTCGCAGAAGAAGCTGATCCACGAGTCGAAGTCGCCGGTCTTGCTGACGCCCAAGAGCAGGTCCTTGTATTCGTCTTTTCGCGGCTCGAACCATGGCGACAGGTTGAGGAGCGGGTATGTCAATGCTCCCTCGGTGACCAATTGAAGCGTCACGATGAGTCGGCCTAGGCGACCGTTTCCATCCGAGAACGGGTGGAGAGTTTCAAACTGGTAGTGGGCCATGGCTATCTTGATCAACAGGGGATAGTCATCATCTGCGTGGATCCACTTTTCCCAGTCGGAGACACCTTCGATGAGGTAGTCACCAAATGGCGGTGGGACAAACCTAGAGGCTTCGATCCCCTTCGATCGCTCTCCGATGTATACATTCGATTCCCGAAGCCTTCCCTTGTCCCAATTGTCACCACGCGTTTTGTCCACGAGAGTGGCTTGGAGCGGTGCGATCACGGTGAGGCAGATCGGCTTGGACTGAACGAGCCTCAGGGCTTGCTCCGCGGCGCGCACATAGTTCAGCACCTCTCGAACCTCTGCTGTCCGGTTAGCTTCTTCGACGTAGTCAGCCTCAAGCACCTCCTCTAAGGTCGCGTAGGTCCCTTCGAGTGCGGAGGTGCTGCGGGCCTCACGTCGCAACGCTGGCCGAACGAGCAGCCCTGGATCGGGTAGTCGCTTGACGGCGAAGTCCAGGCGGCCAACGGACATGCTGGCTTGATCCGCCAGCTTGTGCGTCGCCAAGCTCAGGTTGACCGTGCTGGGCAGGGGCGCGGGAACGAATGCGAAGTGGTTGTAGTCGCGGCCGAGATACGCATCGTGCCCCGAGATTGGAACTAGTCGGCCCACCGGCGACTTCTCAAAGTCTTCTACCTGCACAAATATACTTTCCCCGGCTTTCGTAAAGCCGGCGCCTCGTCTGTTAAACCCCAGAACCATAGGGCCGACAACCGTTATAGGAAACTGGAAAAAACTATACTATGTCGGGGTTGTGGTATAGCTTCGCCGCCCACGACTGTGAAGGTCAGTAGAGTCCCAGCTCCTCAGTCAGTTCGGTCAGTTCGTCTGCCGCCTTCTTACTATCAAGTTCCATCTGCCGCTGATACTCCCGAACGGATGAAGCCTGAATTCGCCTGTGAGTCCCTACCTTTCGGAACTTAATAGCGCCTTCTTCCACGAGTTTGATTAGGTACGGCCGCGAAACATTGAGCATGTCAGCGGCTTCTTGAGTGGTCAGCTCAGCGTGAGCAGGCATCACTGCAACCGCTCGGCCGGCAGCAGCGTTAGCGAGAATCTGTCGGAGAATCTCGCCGAGCCCGCGCGGCAGCGTGACTATCTTCGAGTGCCCTTCGATAGTCACGTCAACATCCCCAGCGGACGAAGCGGGCTCGTCGAGGATCTGGTTAAGAGCGCACAGCGCCTGGTTTGCCAGATCAGCGTCGACCGTGTTCTCCTCGACTCTGCTGGGTTCCTTTTCCTTGGCCGTCCTGGCTTTCTGGTGTTCTTTGGTGCTGCTCATATCTGAAATATACGAAGCAAACGCAATAACCGCAACGGCCTGGATATGGCCTCTGCCTGCGACTTTGCCGCGGATTTGGCGCCCAGAAGCCCTACTAGGGTCGGTATTGTGTCGGGGGTAAGCAACGCTGTGGAGCTGTGGAGCTGTGGAGCCTAGGGGAATCGAACCCCTGACACCTGCCTTGCAAAGGCAGTGCTCTACCAACTGAGCTAAGGCCCCTCATCGTAACCGGGTGGTTGACCGGGTGTGTCAGCCGCCGCCACATGCCAGACCTCGACTCCGCGTCGTGACCGCGCCACCGCCACCGCTATAGCGATCAGGGCCATTGGCAACGCAACTCTCACGCGACGTCTGGACGGGCACATGGTTGTGGGCCTAGGAGGACTCGAACCTCCGACCTCTTCGTTATCAGCGAAGCGCTCTAACCGCCTGAGCTATAGGCCCGTACGCGCGTACGGCCGAGCGACGAGATTACCGCACTCGCCGTCCCACCCCCAAAAGCGCGACTAATCCCGGTCCGCCAACGTCACTTCGATGCCCCCGATCAGATCGGTGGTCAGGTTGTAAACGAACGCGGCGATGGTGGCCATCGCGGTCAGCAGGACGATGTTGACCAGGCCGATCAGGACGGCGCCGCCGAAGATGGTGCCGCTGGAGACCAGCTCGCCGCTGCTGCCGCTGGTGTTGTTCAGCAGGTCGCCGACGTTGCTGTTCAGCTTCGCCCACACGCCCATGCCGCCGAGCACGAGGTAGAGGAACGCCACCGCGATCATCCAGACGAAGAACAGCGCCACCGAGAGCAACAGGGACACCTTCAGCGTGCTCCACGGATCGATCCGCCGGATCTGCATGCTCGCCCGAACCGGCCCGCGGGTTCGCCGCGACACCTGAACCCTGTCGGGGGCTTCCCGCCTTTCCCGGCCTTCGGGCGTCGTCGGACGGCCCGATCCCGACGGGCCCGACGTCTCCGCACCGCGCTCGGGCGCGGTCTTACGCTGCGGCGGGCGGGGAATCGGGCCGGACAAATCCGGCAACTCGCTGGCGTACGCCTCGGCCGGTGGACCGTCGCCGCGCGTGGGCGCGGCGTCGAAGTCGCGCGGCGGGGCCTTCGAATGGGCGGCCGCGCCGCCCGCGGGCGCGGCGGTGCCCGAGACAAAGCGGTTCAGCCGGGCGTCGACACCGGCGGGCGGGCTCGGCGGGCGCACCTCGGTGTGTGGTTCGCTCGGGCGATGCGTGGGCTGAGGAGCCCGCGGCCCGCCGCGCTGCCAGGATGGCGAATCGCCGGCATCCTGAACGCGGCCTGGCTGTGTGGGCGCCGCACGGTGTACACCGGCACGCTCGACCGAACCGTCCCCGTTGAGGCTGTCGCCCTGGTTGGGGGAGCCTGGCTCGTTCGGTGAGGTCACCCCGACTCCTTAGATTTCCTGCCTCGGCCGCCTGCGCCGTGGCAGTCGCACTATTACTGGTCGGGCCGAGTCTATTGCCTGGCTCGTGCCCGGACCCCTACGGGCCGCCGCTTGCCCTTGTTACCTGGCTAATCCTCCCCGTCCGCGGCGCCATCGGCTTCCTCGACGGTTTCGTCCGCGGTTTCCTCAGCATTGCGCGCGATGGCTAACAGTGTGGCGCCCTCGCCGAGGTTCATCAACCGCACGCCCTTGGTCTGCCGTCCCGCCTTGCGGACCTGGCGCGCGGCCGTGCGGATGACGCCCCCGCCCGAGGTGATCGCGTACAACTCGCTGTCGTCGTCGACAATCAGCGCGCCGACCAGCCGGCCGCGCCGACGGTCGTACTGAACGGTCAGCACCCCCTTGCCGCCGCGGCCCTGCACCGGGTACTCCTCGATTCCGGTCCTCTTGGCGTAGCCCCCGGACGTGGCGACCAGCAGGTAGGTGCCCTCGCGAACCACGTTGAGCGACAACAGGTAATCGTCGGCGTTGAACCGCATGCCCTGCACGCCGGAAGTGGCCCGGCCCATCGGGCGCAGGGCCTCGTCGGTCGCCGAGAAACGGATGGACTGACCGTTGGCCGAGACCAGCAGCAGGTCCTCCTCCGACGAGCACAGCACCGCCCCAACCAGTTCGTCGTTGTCGCGCAGGTTGATGGCCACGATTCCGCCCGAGCGGTTGGAGTCGAACTCCGTCAGCTTGGTCTTCTTGACCAGGCCGTTGTGGGTGGCCAGCACCAGGTACGGGGCGTCCTCGTAGCTGCGGATTTGGATGACCTGCGCGATGCGCTCCTCGGGCTGGAAGGCGAGCAGGTTGGCGACGTGCTGACCGCGCGCGGTCCGCAAAGCCTCCGGCAGCTCGTACGCCTTGGCCCGATACACCCGGCCCTGGGTGGTGAAGAACAGGATCCAGTCGTGCGTCGAGCACACGAAAAAGTGCCGGACGATGTCGTCCTGCTTGAGACCGGCGCCCTGCACGCCCTTGCCGCCGCGTTTTTGGCTGCGGTACAGGTCCGTCTTGGTGCGCTTGGCATATCCGGTTTCGGTGATGGTGACGACGACGTCCTCGCGGGCGATGAGGTCCTCGTCGCTGACGTCGCCGTCGGCTGCGACGATCCGGGTGCGACGGTCGTCGCCGTGCTTGTCGACGATCTCCGTCAGTTCGTCGCGCACGATCGCGCGCTGCCGCTCGGGTTTGGCCAGGATGTCTTCCAGGTCGGCGATCTCGGCTTCGATCTTGGCCAGGTCGTCGATGATGCGCTGGCGCTCCAGGGCCGCCAGCCTCCGCAGCTGCATGTCCAGGATGGCCTGGGCCTGGATCTCGTCGACGTCGAGCAGTTCGATCAGCCCGGTGCGGGCGACGTCGACCGTTTCCGACGCCCGGATCAAGGCGATGACCTCGTCCAGCGCGTCGAGCGCCTTGACCAGGCCGCGCAGGATGTGGGCCCGTTCGTTGGCCTTGCGCAGCCGATAGGTGGTGCGGCGCACGATGACGTCGAGTTGGTGTTCGACGTAGTGGCGGATCAGCTGGTCCAGCCGCAGGGTGCGCGGCACCCCGTCCACGATGGCCAGCATGTTGGCGCCGAAGCTGGTCTGCAGCTGGGTGTGCTTGTAGAGGTTGTTGAGCACCACCTTGGCCACCGCGTCGCGCTTGAGCTCGACGACGATGCGCACGCCGACGCGGTCGCTGCCCTGGTCTTCGACGTTGGCGATGCCGGCGAGCTTGCCGTCGCGGACCTGCTCGGCGATCGAGGTGATGAAGTTGTCGTGGTTGACCTGATACGGCAACTCGGTAATGACCAAAGACGTTCGGCCCCTGGCCTCTTCGACCTCGACCACGCCGCGCATCCGGATCGAACCGCGGCCGGTCTTGTAGGCGTCGGCGATGCCCTGGCTCCCCACGATCAGCCCGGCGGTGGGGAAGTCGGGACCCTTGACCCGCTCCATGACGGCGGCCAGCGTGGCTTCCTCGTCGGCCTCGTGGTTTTCGAGGCACCAGAACACCGCCTCGGCGAGCTCGCGCAGGTTGTGCGGCGGGATGTTGGTCGCCATGCCGACCGCGATGCCGCCGGAGCCGTTGGCCAGCAGGTTGGGGAACCGGCTGGGCAGCACCGTCGGCTCCTGCACCCGGCCGTCGTAGTTGGGAATGAAATCGACTGTTTCCTCGTCGATTTCGCGTAGCATCTCCATCGCCAGGGGAGTCAGCCGCGCTTCGGTGTTGTGGCTGACGAAACCATTGGTCAGGAACGCGTGGTCTTCGGTGTCGACGCGCAGGCTGTAGACGGGTTGCACGCCGGCTTCGGTCACCGAGGCGACCTTGGCGTAGTAGAACCGGCCGTCGGTCAGGTCGGTTGCGATGGCACGCACATCGGGATCGGCGATGCGCGAGAGGATCTCCTCGCCACTCGTTCGCCAACGTTGGATGCGGTCGACGTTGTGGCGATTGAGCCAGTCCTTATCGACCCAGCGGCTGCCGCAGTGCCTGCGAATGAACCGCGCCAACCCGGGAACGTGATCGCCATCCATGCCGGCGCACGGCGGCATGGAACCTAGGATCTTGGCGAGCTTTTCTTGCTTTGCGCCGCCGAAACCGACTCGCGTGGCGAACAACTCAGCCTGAGCCCGGTTGGTGATGACGACCTTGTGCTCGCCGACTGCCATCCGGTACCGGCGCGTGACGATCCCGAACTCCAGCAGCATCTGCTGCACGTCCTTGGCCAACCGTTCGCTACGCGTCGAGTACGAAATCTGAATGGTATTTCGCGGCAACGCAGAGCACGATCCATCGCCCTCGAACAGCGCCTGCAGGAATACGCGCTTGACGACGGCGGGGGAGTGCCACAGCCAGTCGGGAACAGACTTGTCGGCCGACCGCCGCCCGCACAAGTCACCGAGTCGTGTCTTCTTCAGTTCCTTGATGTTGTGAATGTCGAGCTCGTGCAGTGTCGAGCCCGAGGCGATCCGGCGAGAGGATACATAGCGCCGGCCTCCGACGACCGCGTCGTACGCGCCGACGACCATGGTGAAGTAGTCATGGTCGCAGTTGTTGAATCCGGCGCGCGTCTCGGATACAAAACCCTCGCTGATAAAGGCTCCCAGCAGCAGTGCCTCCATCGTGGAATGCCAGTCGGCGGGTCCGAACTCCACCGGCGGGGTCCGTTGCAAGACGACGTGGTCATCGGGACGGATCTCTTCGATGAGTTTCCACAGCAGCGTGGGCACGCCGGCGACGTCGACCAGGCACAGCAACGGGTGGTTCGATGTCCCCGTGACTTCATACCCTTCGGCGGTGCGCACCGTGTAGGTCTGATGTTCGCCGGAATGGAACAGGCGATCCGCCATGACCGGGTCGCCGTGTCGGTCAAGAACCTTCAACTCGACGGCATTATCCGAATTTGGGCGGCCTGCGGGGACGACATCGCCGATCCGCACCGACTGCCCAAATGGCAAGCGCACCAATGCATCCCCGGTACAGCAATAGCGCATGGCGGCCGGTGGGTCGTTGCCCGGAGAGCCAAAGTTGCCCTGCCCGTCGACCAATGGATACCGCAGCGACCACGGCTGCGCCATCCGCACCAGGGTGTCGTAAATCGACGCGTCGCCGTGCGGGTGGTAATTACCCATCGTCTCGGCCACCGAGCGCGCCGACTTGGCGTGGCTGCGGTCCGGGCGGAACCCGGAATCGAACATCGCATACAGCACTCGGCGGTGCACCGGCTTGAGCCCGTCGCGCACCTCGGGCAGCGCGCGACCCACGATCACGCTCATCGCATAGTCGATGTAGCTGCGCTGCATCTCCTGCTGGATGTCTACCGGCTCGATCCGGTCGACGGGTTCGTCGCCGGGTGGCAGCGTGGTGTCGGTCATCTAATCCTCGTTTGTAATCGAACGTGAGACACGTCAGACATCCAGGAAGCGAACGTCCTTGGCGTTGCGGGTGATAAAGCTGCGGCGCGCGTCGACGTCCTCGCCCATCAGGATGGAGAACAGCTCGTCGGCGGCCGCCGCGTCGTCGAGGGTGACCTGGCGCAGCACCCGCACGGACGGGTCCATCGTGGTTTCCCACAGCTCCTTGGCGTCCATTTCGCCCAGACCCTTGTAGCGCTGGATGCCGTCTTCCTTGTTGATCTTCTTGCCGGCCTTCAGCCCCGCCTCCAACAGGCCGTCACGCTCACGGTCGGAGTACGCGAACTCGGGATCGCTACGCTGCCACTTCAGCTTGTACAGGGGCGGCTGCGCCAAGAACACGTGCCCGTTTTCGATCAGTGGTCGCATGAACCGGAACAACAGCGTCAACAGCAGTGTCGAAATGTGTTGCCCGTCAACGTCGGCGTCGGCCATCAGCACGATCTTGTGGTAGCGCAGCCTGGCGATGTCGAACTCGTCGTGAATCCCCGTGCCCAGCGCGGTGATGATCGCCTGGACTTCGGTGTTCTTCAGCACCCGGTCGATGCGCGCCTTCTCGACGTTGATGATCTTGCCGCGCAGCGGGAGGATCGCCTGGAACATCGAGTCGCGGCCGCTCTTGGCCGAGCCGCCGGCCGAGTCACCCTCCACCACATACAGTTCCGACCTTCTAGGGTCGGTCGAGCGGCAGTCCGCGAGCTTGCCCGGCAGCCCACCCAGATCGGTGGCGCTCTTGCGGCGCACCAACTCTCGGGCCTTGCGCGCCGCTATCCGCGCCTGGGCCGACGACACCGCCTTGTTCACAACCGTTTTCGCGTCCGACGGGTTGGCTTCGAACCAGTGCGTGAGCTGTTCGTTGCAGACCTTCTGCACGAACGACTTGACCTCGGTGTTGCCCAGCTTGGTTTTGGTCTGGCCCTCGAATTGCGGTTCGCTGACCTTGACGGAAATGACCGCGGCCAGGCCTTCCCGGATGTCGTCGCCGGTGAGGTTGGGGTCCTTGTCCTTCAGGAGTTTGCGGTCCTTGGCGTATTTGTTCACCACCGACGTCAACGCGCTGCGGAAGCCCTCCTCGTGGGTGCCGCCCTCGTGGGTGTTGATGGTGTTGGCGAAGGTGTGCACCGACTCCGAGTAGCCGGCGTTCCACTGCATCGCGATTTCGACCTCGTGGCCCGGTCCCTTGCCGGAGAAATCCACGATGCTGTTGTGAATCGGGCTCTTGGTCCGGTTGATGTGCTTGACGAAGTCCACCAGGCCGCCCGGGTAGTGAAACGTGCGGTGCTTGACCTTGTGCGAGCCGGTCGCCTTTTCTTCGGCGGACTTGGGTGCCTCGGCGGTATCGCTGACGACGTCGTCGACGACCTCCTCGTCGCTGACCCGCTCGTCGGTGAAATGGATCGTCAAACCCTTGTTCAGGAAAGCCATTTCCTGAAGTCGGCGCGCCACCGTCTCGAAGTCGTACTCGGTGGTTTCGAAGATGTCGGGGTCGGCCCAGAACCTGACCCTGGTGCCCGTCTTCTTGGTGGCCTCACCCTGTTTGAGGGTCCCCGGCACGGCGTGGTCATAGAACTGCGACCACTCGTACCCATCTCGGGCGATATCGACCTCCAGGCGGTTCGACAGCGCGTTGACCACCGACACACCCACCCCGTGCAAGCCGCCACTGACGTTGTAGCCGCTGTTCTCCCCCCCGAACTTGCCGCCGGCGTGGAGTTGGGTCATCACCACGTCGACGGTCGGGATGCCGGTGGCGTGCGTCGCGACGGGGATACCGCGCCCGTTGTCGGCGACCTCGACGCCGCCGTCGTTGAGCAACCGCACATCCACCTGGCTGGCGTAACCGGCCATCGCCTCGTCCACCGAGTTGTCGACGACCTCCCACACCAGGTGGTGCAGTCCGCGTTCGCCGGTCGACCCGATGTACATGCCGGGGCGTTTGCGGACCGCTTCCAATCCCTCGAGGACGGTGATCTGCGCGGCACCGTATTCGTCTTGCGGTTTTTTCTTTTGGGCAGCCACAGTCGGGATGCTCTCCTTGGGGTTGCATGCGAGCGGTCCAGTCACCGCAACGGTCGTACACTCCACTCTACCGTCATCGAGGGCCAGGACAGAGTTTCTGGCCGCGTTTCTACCTAGCTGACCGCGCCGTGTGAACGATATCTTCATTCATGGCGCGTCCCGACGTTTGCCACGCTGGTCCGTTTCGTCCTGGTGGCTCTCAGGCGCCTGTTAGTCAAGGCCCGACTGGGGATGGTCCGGGTTGGTGAACGCGTCAGCCGTAGGTGTCGCGAGGTCCCCTGCCGGAAACGTGTCGGGGCCCCTTCCGCCAGGACGGCGCGGCCGGCCCGGTGATTTTCAGCGACGTCACCACGCCGTTGCCGACCGCCGCCGCGATCTTGGCCAAAAGCTGCGCCTGGACCATCCGCAGCTGGGTCGCCCACGCGGTCGATTCGGCAGCCACACTGAGGACCCCGTCGTTCAAGGCAGTCGGGGTCGCGTGGTCCGCAATCTGCTGGCCCACCACCGACGACCAATGACCCAGCACCGTCCCTTCCGCGACGCGGCCGGACCAGCCGCGTTTTTTCGCCATCTCCCGCACCAACCTGCCCAGCGGTTGCGGATCGCGGACGTCGGGTCCCGGACCCGACCAGCTTCGTCGCCGTCCGGCAACGCGGCGCCGTGCCACCGGGATTGCCCGCCCGCGACCGGCGTCCTTTCCCTGGGCGCGGGCCGCCGCGCGGGCCTCCTCGAGCGTGCGCCGCACCAGGTCGATACCCGTCAACGAACCGAGCCGTTCGGGGTCTTTCGCGTCGTTGTCGGCACCGTTCATGGTCGCACCACCGACACCTGGCCCACATCGTCGTCGCATAGATCGATATGCACCCGTCTAGCATCCCAGCCCGCCGGAATGTCTTCCAGCACCGCCGCGGTCACCAATACCTGTTCCGCCGATTCCGCCACCGTGGCCAGGGCGCGGCGTCGGGCGGCGTCGAGTTCGGCAAACACGTCATCGAGCAACAACACGGGTTCGCTGCCGTCGGCCCGCAACAGCTCATACGCCGCCAGCCGCAGCGCCACCGCGAAGGACCACGATTCCCCGTGGCTGGCAAAGCCTTTCGCGGGCTGATCGCCGAGCCGCAACTCCAAGTCGTCGCGATGCGGACCGACCAGACACATCCCGCGCTCCAACTCCGCATCACGGCGTTCCGACAATGCGGCCGCCAACGCCGCCCGCAGCAACTCGCGGTCGCTGCCGTCGAAGCCTCCCGGGTGGTGAGCGCCGAGGCTGGCACGGTAGGCGACCGACGCCGGCCGCGATCCAGGCGCCAGCAATTGGTAAGCCTTTTCCACCTCCGGCGCCAGCTGGTTCACCAGGTCGATGCGGGCGCCCATCAACTCGGCCCCGTGCTCGGCCAACCGGCTATCCCACACGTCGAGGGTGTCCAGCGCGCCGTCATCGCCCCGATACCGCGCGCCGGAAAGCGATTTCAACAACGCCGTGCGCTGCCGCAAGACCTTGTCGTAATC
This sequence comes from Mycobacterium heidelbergense, assembly GCF_010730745.1. NCBI lineage: Bacteria > Bacillati > Actinomycetota > Actinomycetes > Mycobacteriales > Mycobacteriaceae > Mycobacterium > Mycobacterium heidelbergense. The sequence continues at coordinate 2,204,233 of NZ_AP022615.1, forward strand.
GGCGCGCACGCCGGCGATCACAGGCCTGCGAACCGTCGCCAATTCGTCAAGATAGCGACGCCGGTCCGCCGGATCCCCGCGCACCAGAGCCAGGTCTTCCGGCGCGAAAAGCACCGCGCGCAACACCCCGACCACCTCGCGCGTGCCGCGCACCGGCGACCGATTCAACCTCGCCTTGTTTGCCCTGCCCGCCGCGATCTCCAGGTCGATCGCGCACTCCCTGCCCTCGTTGACGACGATCGTCGACACCACCGCACGCTCGGCGCCCGCTCGGATCAACGGCGCGTCGGTCCCGACCCGGTGCGAACCCAAGGTCGTCGAATACCACAGCGCCTCAATCAAGTTCGTCTTACCGAAGCCATTTGGAGCGACGAACACGGTCCGGCCCGGCTGCAATTCGAGGTCGGCGTGTGCCCAGGATCGGAAATCGCGCAATCCCAAATGCCGGACGTACACCTATCCGGGCAACCGAACTGGCATCAGCAGGTACACGTAGTCCGTCGGCACCACCGCGAACGGGCCGGTGCCGGTCGGCTGGCTGTCGCCGTCGAACGCCGGACGCAACAACGCGGGCTTGCCCGGGGTCGTGAAACCGAACGACACCCGCTCGGAATGGACCGACGCCAACCCGTCGGTCAGATACGTCGGGTTGAACGCGATTGTCAACGGTTCGCCAACGAAATCGACTTGCAGGTCTTCTTCGGCCCGGCCCACGTCGTCGGCGCCCGCGGACAGCCGCAGCATGCCATCGGCGAATTCCATCCGCACCTGCGCCCCCCGGTCGGCCACCAACGCAACCAGCTTGATGGCCTCGGTCAATTCGGCCACGTTGATCGTGGCCACGGCTGTGTGTTCGGCCGGCAGCAGCTGGCGGAACTTCGGGAACTCCGCGTCCAAGAGCCGAGTGGTGCTGCGTTTGCCGTTACCGCTGATACCGAGCAGGCCGTCTTTTCCGACTCCCGCGCCATCGCCCAACGACAAGCGGACCTCGGACCCGTCGGCGCCGGCTTTGGCGGCCTCGGCCAGCGTCTTGGCCGGCACCAGCACCGCGGCCTCGACGTCGGGCGACAACGCCGACCAGGTCAGCTCGCGAACCGCCAACCGGAATCTGTCGGTGGCGGCCAAAACCACCGTGTCCCCTGAGATCTCGACCCGAATCCCGGTCAACATCGGCAACGTGTCATCCCGGCCGGCCGCGATCGCCACCTGACCGATCGCCTCGGCGAACAGGTCCGCCGGGAGCGTGCCGGTGCCTTCCGGCAATGCCGGCAGCGTCGGGTAATCCTCGACCGGCATTGTCGGCAGCGAGAACCTCGCATTCCCGCAGGTCAGTGCGACCCGGTTGCCGTCCACATAGAAGTCGACCGGCTTGTTGGGCAACGCCCGAGTGATGTCCGACAACAACCTTCCGGACACCAAAACACTTCCGGGACAAGCTATTTCAGCAGCAACCTGGGCTTCGGCCGACACTTCGTAATCGAACCCGGAGATCGTCAGGCCGTCATCCGAGCCGGACAACAGGACTCCGGAAAGCACGGGCACCGCGGGTCTGGTCGGCAGATTCTTCGCCACCCACGACACCGCATCGGCGAAGGACTCTCGCACTAGGCGAAACTTCAAGTCCGTGAGGCCAGCTGTTGTCGTCGCCGCGTCCATAGCGTCCCTTACTTGCCAAGTGAATCGAACAAGGCGGCTAGCGGTTCGTCGCTAGCACGCGGCCCCCGCAACGAACGTCGGTGACACGTCATGCGCCCCGACGCCGCAACAGCAGTCGAAGAACAACCGTAGATCTTCTGCGGCCATCTTCAAAGCTAATCGCGGAGGCCGACAAGCCAGGCCGACGACGGGTTTCGCCGCTGCCACGCAAGGAGCCTCCCCAGCGCTGTATTTCGGAGAAGAAACGACGGAGAGATCTCAGTAACAGTATTAAGTGCTGTGCATTCTGGGGACAGCCGGGTCTTGGCGCAGCTAGGGGCGTCATCGGGTTGTGGATGACGCGGTGAGCAACTGTGTGGGTTTTGCTGAGCGGCTGGGGATGGGGAGTGAGTGTGCACGTGAATCCCAGCGGTGCGCTCGTGTATGGCCGCCTTGTGCACAGGGCTGCACACAGCGCCGCGGGCGTGACTGATGTGACAGGGGTGGGAGAAGTTTTTTGAAAAATTGTGTCTTGGCCGGCGAGAGTCAGCGCTTTGACCGCTGACGGATGCGGGTGGTGAGCTCCTTGACGTGGTCGAACACTTCACGCCGCTCGGCCATTTCGGACAGGATCTTGCGCTGGGCGTACATGACGGTGGTGTGGTCGCGGCCGAAAGCCTGACCGATCTTGGGCAGCGACAGGTCGGTGAGTTCCCGGCACAGGTACATGGCGATTTGCCGCGACTGAGCCAGCGCCCGCGTTTTGCCCGGGCCGCGCAGCTCTTCGACGGTCGTATCGAAGTACTCCGCGGTGGCGGCCATGATGGTCGCCGCGCTGATCTGCATGGTGCTGGCGTCGGCGATCAAATCGCGAAGCACAATTTCGGCCAGCGCCTTGTCGATCGGGGTCTTGTTCAACGACGCGAACGCGGTCACCCGGATGAGGGCCCCTTCGAGTTCACGGATGTTGCGTTCGATGCTGCTGGCGATGAGCTCGAGGACGTCGTCGGGCACCGCCAGCCGTTCCATCTGTGCTTTTTTGCGCAGGATGGCGATGCGGGTCTCGAGCTCGGGGGGCTGAACGTCGGTGATCAGGCCCCATTCGAATCGTGTCCTTAGCCGGTCTTCGAGGGTGGCGAGCTGTTTCGGCGGCCGGTCGGAGGAGATGACGATCTGCTTGTTGGCGTTGTGCAGCGTGTTGAAGGTGTGGAAGAACTCCTCCTGGATGCCTTCCTTGCCCTCGATGAACTGGATGTCGTCGACCAGCAGCACGTCGACGTCGCGATAGCTGCGTTTGAAGGCGACCTTGCGGTCGTCGCGCAGCGAGTTGATGAAGTCGTTGGTGAATTCCTCGGTCGAGACGTACTTGACCCGCATGCCGGGAAACAGCCGTTGGGCGTAATTGCCGGCGGCGTGCAGCAGGTGGGTCTTGCCGAGGCCGGACTCGCCCCAGATGAAAAGGGGGTTGTAGGCGCGGGCCGGGGCTTCGGCGATGGCCAGGGCGGCGGCGTGAGCGAACCGGTTGGAGGCGCCGATGACGAACGTGTCGAAGGTATAGCGGCGGTTGAGGCTGGTCCCGCCGGCGATGGCCGGATCGGCGGTGTGGGGACGTTCGGTGAAGTAGTTGGGCCAGTTCTGCTCGGAGCCGACGGCTTCACCGTTTTCGTAAGCCTCGTCGGTGTCGCCCGACGCTTCCGAGGTTTCGTCGTTGCCGGCTTGGGCGAGGGCCTCGGCTTGGGCGAAGGCAATGTCGTCGGCGTCTTCGGGGGGCGGAGCGATGCGGACGCCGAGTTGGATCTGCTGACCGAGACGGCGGCTGAGCGCGTCGGTGATCGGTGCGCGCAGATGACGCTCGATCTCATTTTGGACAAAGCTGCTCGGAACCGACAACAGAGCAAACCCCTCGACGATCGTGAGCGGCTGGACCAGATTCAGCCATGCCCTTTGCTGGGGGGTCAGCGGGGCGACGAGGGTGGTGCGGGTGCCGGCCAGGCCGTCCGCGGTGGGCTCGCCATTGAGTTCGGAGACGACCGCATTCCACACAGTCGTGAAACCTGAACCGGGGTCATCGGTCAACGACGTAATCTCCCTGGTTCTCGCGGATCCCGGGTCGACGTGCAACCACGCCTGGCGACAAAGCAACTGTCCACATAGTTATACACAGGTGTGGACAGGATGATCGTAAACGAGCCGCAGCCTACCGGCGACGGCTCGCGATCTCCGTGCTGAATGACAACCCGTTCGGGTCGCCTACGCAGCTAGTTGATCCGCCATCCTCGCTTCGTCGTCGAGCGCCGCCCCACTCTGGAACGGCATTGCCCGAAGCTAACAGTTTTCCGTGCGGCTGCCAACCGTTCTGTTGCATTCCAATCGGGTTCTTTAGGCTCCACCGGGGTGTGTTCAACGTTCGCGCGGAGATCGTGCGGCGGTGGCGTGCCCGAGAACGAATGTTTTCGCGGATGCGTTGGGTTGGCTTCGTTGCGGCAGACCAAGTTTGACCCGGCGAACGCCGCTCAGTACCCTCAAACAGTCGCCCGAACGTCGGCGATACGGCTGCGACCCAAGCTCATGTGCCCGGGGACCGCGCCGGCCAGCAGCAAGACCCACCTCCGACCGGCACGCGGACGAGCGCAGTTGAGAAGCGTGAACGGGCGGATGGTAATGCGAGAGACACGAGGAGAACGCCGTGGCCAAGGGCAAGCGGACCTTCCAGCCGAATAACCGGCGCCGAGCCCGCGTGCACGGTTTCCGGTTGCGGATGCGCACCCGCGCCGGTCGCGCCATCGTCTCCAAGCGGCGCGGTAAGGGTCGCCGCGCGTTAACTGCCTGATCGCAACGGCAGGTTTTTCGGCGGTGCTTCCGGCACGCAACCGCATGAGACGGTCAACGGAGTTTGACGCCACGCTGAAGTACGGGGTGCGCACAGCGCAGCCCGACGTCGTCGTTCACGTTCGACGGGACAGCGACGGCGGCACGGGCCCGCGCGTCGGGTTGATCATCGCCAAGCCGGTCGGTTCCGCCGTGGAACGCCACCGGGTGGCGCGCCGGCTGCGGCACGTTGCCCGAACCATGCTGGACGATCTCGATCGGCGCGATCGGGTGGTGATCCGCGCGCTGCCGAGCAGCAGGCTCGCGTCGTCGGCGGGTCTGGAACAGCAACTTCGACGCGGCTTGCGACGCGCCTTTCAGTCGGCGGGAACCGACCGGTGACTGTGTTGGCGCGGGCGCGCGGGGCAAGCGGCAACGCGGGTAAGGCCGCCGCGCGCGCACTGGTTTTCCTGATCCAGCTGTATCGGCACATGGTGTCGCCATTGCGCCCGGCGACGTGCCGCTTCGTTCCAACCTGTAGCCAGTATGCCGTCGACGCGCTCACCGAGTACGGCTTGGTTCGGGGCGGCTGGTTGTCCGCCGCCAGGCTCGCCAGGTGCGGGCCGTGGCATCGGGGAGGATGGGATCCGATACCGGATCGACAAGAGCGCCGGGTGAATGTCGGCGCCGAGGACGCGCGGAGCGCCGCGGCGCAGCAACGGGAGTGTGAGACTTTTGTTTGATTTCTTCAGCCTCGACATCATCTACTACCCGGTGTCGTGGATCATGTGGGTTTGGTACAAGCTGTTCGCCTCCGTGCTGGGCCCGTCCAGCTTTTTCGCGTGGGCCCTCGCGGTGATGTTCCTGGTGTTCACCCTGCGGGCGCTGCTCTACAAGCCGTTCGTGCGCCAGATCCGCACCACCCGCCAGATGCAGGAACTGCAACCGCAGATCAAGGCGCTGCAAAAGAAGTACGGCAAGGACCGGCAGCGCATGGCGCTCGAGATGCAAAAGCTGCAACGCGAGCACGGCTTCAATCCGATCCTGGGCTGCCTGCCGATGCTGGCGCAGATCCCGGTGTTCCTCGGGCTGTATCACGTGTTGCGGTCGTTCAACCGCACGACCGGAGGGTTCGGTCAGCCGCACCTGTCGGTGATCCAAAACCGGATGACGGGGAACTACGTCTTCACCCCGGCGGACGTCGGTCACTTCCTGGACGCCAACCTCTTCGGTGCGCCGATCGGCGCGTTCATGACCCAGCGGTCGGGGTTGGATGCCTTCACCGACTTCAGCCGTCCCGCGGTGATCGCGGTCGGCGCTCCGGTGATGATCCTGGCCGGTGTCGCCACCTACTTCAACAGCCGCGCGTCGGTGGCCCGGCAGAGCGCGGAGGCGGCGGCCAATCCGCAGACCGCGATGATGAACAAGCTGGCGCTGTACGTGTTTCCGCTCGGTGTGGTGGTCGGTGGCCCGTTCCTTCCGCTCGCGATCATCCTGTACTGGTTCTCGAACAACATCTGGACGTTCGGACAGCAGCACCACGTGTTCGGGATGATCGAAAAAGAGGACGAGGCCAAGAGACAGGAAGCGATCGAGCGCCGCGCCGCGAACGCGCCGGCGCCCGGGGCCAAGCCGAAGCGCAACCCCAAGGCGACGCCCGCGGGTGGGAACGGTTTACCGACGACGCCCGGTTCGTCGGAGACGGACTCCGACGGATCGGACGGCGAGGGGGCGGGGGCAAAGGCCGGAGAGGCTCGACCGGACGAGCCGAACACCGACGGACGCAACGACGCGTCGGGCAGCCGCACCCCGCGGCCGGGGGCGCGACCGAAGCGGCGCAAACGCTGACAGGGTGCCGTAGCTTTACGGGCTCGCTTCGGGCGAGTGAGGACGGACAGGGACCCGTGGATGAGGGAGAAGAGAAAGACATGACAGACGCCGACACCACCACCGAACGCGACGTTGACGCGGAACCGTCGGTCGAGGACGTCGCCGAGGAGGCGACGACGCCGGACGCCGGCGGCGAGGAACCCGAGGATGCGGAGGAGCAGTTGGTCGCCGAGGGGGAGATCGCCGGCGACTATCTCGAGGAGCTGTTGGACCTGTTGGACTTCGACGGCGACATCGATCTGGACGTCGAGGGGGACCGCGCCGTCGTGAGCATCGACGGCAGCGACGACCTGAACAAGTTGGTCGGGCGCGGAGGCGAAGTGCTCGATGCCCTGCAGGAGCTCACCCGGCTGGCGGTGCACCAGAAGACCGGTGCGCGGAGCCGGTTGATGCTCGACATCGCGAGCTGGCGGCGCCGGCGGCGCGAAGAACTGGCGGCGCTCGGCGACAAGGTGGCGCGGCGGGTGCTGAACACCGGCGAGCGCGAAGAGCTCTCGCCGATGACGCCGTTCGAGCGGAAGATCGTCCACGACGCCGTCGCGGCGGTGCCGGGGGTGCACAGCGAAAGCGAGGGAGTCGAGCCGTCGCGGCGAGTCGTGGTCCTGCTCGACTAGCGGGGCCGAGTCACAGCCGTGTAATTCGACGCCGAGGCCACAGGGATCGGGGATGTTTCACGTGAAACAAGACGAGGCGATGTTTCACGTGAAACCGACCGACCGCGAACGACCGGGGGAGCGGGACGCCCCCGTCGAGCCCGGGCGCGCGGACGAGGCCGCCGCCGCGATTTTCGGGCCGCGGCTCGACATCGCGCGACGGTACGCCGAACTCCTGGCGGGCGCCGGCGTGGAACGGGGACTCCTCGGGCCGCGGGAGGCGGACCGCCTGTGGGAGCGCCATCTGCTGAACAGCGCGGCCGTGGGCGAGCTCCTCGAGCGGGGGGAGCGGGTGATCGACATCGGCAGCGGCGCCGGGTTGCCGGGGATACCGTTGGCGATCGCGCGGCCGGATCTGGAGATGGTGCTTCTCGAACCGCTGCTGCGCCGAAGCGAGTTTCTCGCCGAGGTCGTTGCCGAACTGGGGCTGGCGGCCGAGGTGGTGCGCGGCCGTGCGGAGGAACGGTGGGTGCGGGAGCGGTTCGGCGTCGCCGACGCCGTGGTGTCGCGAGCGGTCGCGGCGCTGGACAAGCTGACGAAGTGGAGTATGCCGTTGCTACGGCCGGGCGGACGAATGCTCGCGATCAAGGGAGAGCGCGCTCCCGAGGAAGTGGAAGCGCACCGGCGTGTGATGGCGGCGTCGGGCGCGGTTGATGTCAGGGTGGTGACATGTGGCGCGAACTATTTGCGTCCGCCCGCAACCGTGGTGTTAGCGCGGCGCGGCAAGCAGGCGCGCCGGCCGTCGGCACGCATGACAGACAGGGGGACCCGGTGAGTTCTCCGCAAGACCGGTCCGCGGCGGCCCCTCCCGCGCCGCCGGCGGCGGCGCCCGAGGGCGGGGTGTTAGGAGATGTTTCACGTGAAACATCGGCTGACTTCGACACCCCGATCGGCGCCGCGGCCGAGCGGGCGATGCGGGTCCTACACACCACCTATCCGCCGTTGCGCCGGCCCGGCCACCGCCGGGTCTTCACCGTGGCAAACCAAAAGGGCGGCGTCGGTAAGACCACCACCGCCGTCAACCTCGCCGCCGCGCTGGCGGTGCAGGGACTCAAGACCCTCGTCATCGACCTCGACCCACAGGGCAACGCGAGCACGGCGCTGGGCATCCACGACCGGCAAGCGGGCACGCCGTCGTCGTACGAGGTGCTCATCGGCGAGGTTTCGTTGCGGGACGCGCTGCGTCCCAGCCCGCACAGCTCGCGGCTGTTCTGCGTGCCGGCGACCATCGACCTGGCGGGCGCCGAGATCGAATTGGTCAGCATGGTGGCGCGCGAAAACCGACTCCGCACCGCCCTGGCCGGGCTCGACAACTTCGACTTCGATTACGTCTTCGTCGACTGCCCGCCGTCGCTCGGGCTGCTGACCATCAACGCGCTCGTCGCCGCCCCGGAGGTGATGATCCCGATCCAGTGCGAGTACTACGCGCTCGAGGGTGTGTCACAGCTGATGCGCAACATCGAGATGGTGAAGGCGCACCTGAATCCTCAGCTCGAGGTGACCACCGTGGTCCTCACGATGTACGACGGCCGGACCAAGCTCGCCGACCAGGTGGCCGAAGAGGTGCGCCGCTACTTCGGAACCAAGGTGTTGCGCACGGTGATTCCGCGCAGCGTCAAGGTGTCCGAGGCTCCCGGCTACAGCATGACGATCATCGATTACGACCCCGGTTCGCGCGGGGCCATGAGCTATCTCGATGCGAGTCGCGAACTCGCGCAGCGTGATTGACCATCATCCGTGAAGGGAACGAGCATGACGCAGCCGTTACGCAAGAAGGGCGGCCTCGGCCGGGGCCTGGCTTCGCTGATCCCGACCGGGCCGGCGGACAGCGATTCCGGGCCGGCGACGCTGGGCCCGCGGATGGGGGATGCGGCCGCCGACGTCCTGATCGGGGGGCCGGCGCCCGGCACCGCCGCGGTGGGCGCGGTCTATCGCGAGATCGCGCCGGCGGACATCGAGCGCAATCCGCGCCAGCCGCGGCAGGTGTTCGACGAGGAGGCCCTGTCCGAGCTGGTGCACTCCATTCGCGAGTTCGGGCTGCTGCAACCGATCGTCGTCCGCGCGGTCACCGGATCGCAGAGCGGCGCGCGGTACCAGATCGTGATGGGGGAGCGGCGGTGGCGCGCCGCCCAAGTGGCCGGGCTGGCCACCATCCCGGCCATCGTCCGCGAGACCGGCGATGACAACCTGCTCCGCGACGCCTTGCTCGAAAACATCCACCGGGTACAGCTGAATCCGTTGGAGGAGGCGGCGGCTTACCAGCAGCTGCTCGACGAATTCGACGTCACCCACGACGAACTGGCGTCCCGCATCGGCCGGTCGCGGCCGCTGATCACCAACATGATCCGGTTGTTGAAGCTGCCGATCGCCGTACAGCGACGGGTGGCGGCGGGCGTCCTGTCCGCCGGGCATGCCCGAGCGCTGCTGGCCCTGGAGGCAGGCCCGGACGCGCAGGAGGAGCTGGCCGGCCGGATCGTCGCGGAGGGCCTGTCGGTGCGAGCCACCGAGGAGGCGGTCACCCTGGCCAACCGGGGGGACGCGCCCACCCCGGCACCCCCACGGCGCAAGCCGATCCAGATGCCCGGCCTTCAGGACGTTGCTGAGCGGCTGTCGAACACCTTCGATACGCGGGTGTCGGTCAGCCTCGGCAAACGCAAGGGGAGGATCGTGGTGGAGTTCGGCTCGGTCGAGGATCTCCGGCGGATCGTCGACATGATGACGCCGCCGAAGGCATGACCGTTCATACCATGTAATTACGTCACTGTGACACCCCGCCGGTTCCGCGGGCATGACCGGCCGGCTCGAACACCGCATTATCCCGGAATGACCATGTGCCCCAAGCTATTTCGATATTCCGTCGGTCGCCGGCCCGGTGCGCGAGCCGTTTCGCCGGGCCGGCCCGAGTGACGGGATAGACACTGTTCCGATGGCCACAAACTCTCCTATCCTGGAGTGGTTGCTGGTGCAATCGGCTGCAGTACCGCACGGAAGCCAGGAGGCTAGTGTCTGCTCGAATCACGCCGCTACGGCTCGAGGCTTTCGAGCAGCTTCCCAAGCACGCACGACGCTGCGTGTTTTGGGAGGTCGACCCCGCGACCCTCGGCAACCAGGACCACCTCGCCGACCCCGAATTCGAAAAAGAGGCCTGGCTGTCGATGGTGATGCTGGAGTGGGGCTCCTGCGGTCAGGTGGCGACCGCGGTCCCGGACGACGAACGCGGCCACAGCGAGCCGCCGTGCCTGGGGTATGTCCTCTACGCGCCGCCGCGGGCGGTTCCGCGGGCGCAGCGGTTTCCCACCGCGCCGGTGTCCGCCGACGCGGTTCTGCTGACGTCGATGAATATCGAGCCGGGGCAGGACACCGACGATCTGCCGCACGGGCTCATCGCCCGGGTAATCGACGAGCTGGTCCGGCGCGGGGTGCGGGCGTTGGAGGCTTTCGGCCGCACCCCGGCGGCGTCCGGGCTGCAGGATCCGCAGGCGGTGGACCCCGACGTCCGGCCGGTGTTGGAGTCGCTCGGCGACTGCTCGGTGGACCACTGCATCATCGACGCGGAATTTTTGAAGGACGTGGGTTTCGTTGTGGTGGCGCCCCATACGTACTTCCCGCGGCTGCGGCTGGAGCTCGACAAGGGTCTCGGCTGGAAAGCCGAAGTCGAGGCGGCGCTCGAACGCCTGCTGGCCAACGCCCAGCTACAACAGCCGGTGGGGGCCGGGTCCGCGGCGGGCAACACGTTAAAGGCCGCCGAAAGCGGTTAGGAACCGCCCAGCCTGCTCGCCCGTTCGACCGACAATTCGTGAGCCAACAGCTCGGCGAAGGTGAATGTGCCGGTGGGCCGGTCGTTTTTCCCCAGCAGATACAGCCGCTTGACCGCGGCGAGAACGCCTTCGGCGATGGCATCTCGAGTCTGCGTTGAGATCAGCATGGCGCGGTCGCGGGGATTGGTGATGTAGCCGACGTCGACCTGAACGGTCGGCATCCGGGTCAGCCGCAGCAGATCCCACGTCCGGCCATGCGTCCGGCAATCGCGTAAACCGGTGCGGGCCACCACTTCTCGTTGAATGAAGTCGGCAAGATTGCGTCCGATGGTGGAGACCGAGCCGTGCGAGTTTCCGAAGTGGAAGGAGGCCACGCCGTTGGCCGAAGGCCTGGTCTGGGATTCGCAGCGCAGGCTGATCATCAGGTCCGCGCCGACGTTGTTGGCCGTCGCCGCGCGTTCGGCATCCGAGGGGCTGCGGCTGGTCGGCCGCGACAGGAAGGTTTCCATGCCGATGGCGGTCATCCGCCCCTCGAGCCGACTGGCCAAGTCCCACAAGATATCCGCTTCGCTGATCGGTCCGGCCGGACCCTGCGCGATCAAACCGTGGTCCGCGCCGCCGCGGCCCGGATCGATGATGATGCGCTTGCCTGACAGCTTGGGGCCCGACCGGCGGACCAGCTCTTCCTCACGGATGGCGTGCGGAGAGCCGCCGGTGACTCGCGAACTCAGAAAGTACAAGGAGCGCAACGTTTCCGGGCCGCAGATGCCATCGGCGGCCAGCCCGTACTCGCGTTGGTACGACATCAACGCGTTGTGGGTCTGCAGGCCGAAGTAGCCGTCGACCAGGCCGGTGTAGAAGCCGAGATCCTGGAGCCGCGCCTGAAGCGTGGCCACGTCGTCGCCATACAGCGGTGCGCCGAACTGGTGATACAGCGTGCGGGCCCCGAGCCGATACGAGGCCTCCTTCAACGCGCGATAGGTGGCCTCGCCGACAACACCGTCCACGAGCAGGCCGCGGTTCTGCTGGAAAGCGCGCACCGCCTGGTCGAGTTCGGCGTCGAAGACCTCGAGGGCCACATGCCGGCCGGTGGTCAGGTCTTCGTCGGGATTGTCCAGCAGCCCTAGCGCTGCCAGCGTGGCCCGGATTTCGGTCACAGCAGCGCTGCGGTCGCCATAACGCAGCGCGCCGCCGTCTTCACGGCGCGGACTCGACATACCAAGGGCCCTCCGGGACAAGGCTGAATACGGCAACAGCTAGCCGTTATTGTCGCAGACGCTTCTCGGTTTTCGGAAAACCCCAGGCTAAGCGCGGGGCGCGGCGCGGCGAAGTAGCTGACGGTCAGGTGAGGTTCGGAACCGCGTCGGAGAGCTCGCGCAGCAACGCGGCCTTGCCCTTGGCGCCGACGATGCGCTTCACCGGCTGGCCGTCTTTGAACAAGATCATGGTGGGGATCGAAACCACCTGGAAGTCACGCGCGGTTTCCGGGTTGGCGTCCACGTCCAGCTTGGCGATGGTGAGCTGGTCGGCGCGCTCGCTGGCGATTTCCTCGAGAACTGGCGCGACCATCTTGCATGGCCCGCACCAGGTTGCCCAAAAGTCAACCAGCACAGGCTTGTTGCTTGACAAGACGTCCGTCGAAAAAGTTGCGTCGGAGACTTCTACTGTGCTGCTTGCTTTTTCGGCGTCGGTCATCGTGGTGCTCCAATCAATGTGTCGGTACCTTCAGCGTTTCCCGCGGGCGCGTCTGACGCGTGCTCGGCCAGCCACCGCTCGGCGTCGATGGCCGCGGCGCAGCCACTGCCCGCGGCGGTGACCGCCTGCCGATAGGTGCGGTCCACCAGGTCGCCGGCCGCGAAAACACCGTCCAGCGAGGTGCTCGTGGTGCGTCCCCGCACGAGTACGTATCCGTCGGGATCGACGTCGACGACGTCGCGCACCAGCGCGGACCGCGGCTCGTGCCCGATCGCGACGAAAACGCCGGTCACCGAAAGGGTGGATTCTTCGCCAGTCACGGTGTCGCGCAACCGCAATCCGGTGACCGTCGTGTCGCCCTCGACGGCGACCACGGCCGCGTTGGTGACGAACGCGATCTTGTCGTTGTTGCGGGCGCGGTTGAGCATGATCTTCGACGCCCGAAACTCGTCGCGCCGGTGCACCAGCGTCACGCTGCTCGCGAACCGGGTCAGGAAGAGGGCCTCCTCCATCGCGGAGTCGCCGCCGCCGATGACGGCGATGTCCTGGTCGCGGAAGAAGAACCCGTCGCAGGTGGCACACGAACTCACGCCGCGACCCAGCAACTCCTGTTCGCCGGGGATCTGCAGGTAGCGCGCCGCGGCGCCCATGGCCAGGATGACGGCCCGGGCCCGATACGTCTCCCCGTCGGCGGTGACGACCGACTTGACCGGTCCGTCCAGGGCCACCGACTCGATGTCTTCCATCCGCAGGTCCGCGCCGAACCGCAGCGCCTGCTCCCGCATCTCGTCCATCAGCTCCGGGCCGGTGATGCCGTCGCGGAAGCCGGGGTAGTTCTCCACCTCGGTCGTGGTCATCAACGCGCCCCCGAACGAGGTGCCCTCGAACACCAGCGGGGCCAGCTGGGCGCGGGCCGTGTAGAGCGCCGCGGTGTACCCGGCGGGACCGGATCCGATGACGATGACGTCGTGGACTTTGTCGTGACTGGAGGTGTCGGCGGTCATGCGGGCCTTTCGGGTGCGAAAGCTACGTCTACGAACGCCAGGGTAGGCGGGGGTGTTCCCGGGTGTTGGACACCACACTAAGGGCGCGGGACCTGCGTGTTGGCCAGCAACCCGGTGTCGGCGGCGTTGCAATTCGGCGCCACCGCGTACACCGCCAGGTTGTCGGGCGTGTCGCCGGGCAACACCAACAGGACGCCGGGGCGGGCGTTGATCTCGATCGGTCGCGCGCCCAGCACCCGCGTGGAGGCCGGATACCCGAGGCCGCCGAGGCAGGAGGCGCGCCGCGGCGGGTCGCTGAGCGGGCCCCCGGGCGCGCCAAAGTCGGGGCTCCGGTTGAGCAGGCCGACGATCTCGGCCGGCGACAGCGGAATCGCCGGCGGCGGAGTGGACACCGTGATGTGCTCGGCGGTGACGGGGGCGCTGGGTGTGGGGCCGGGCGCGTGGACCAGCGCCGCGGTGCCCACGCCGATCGCCGCGAGCGCCGCGCCCACGCCGGCCACGCCCACGGCCAGCCGCGCGGGCCGGACGCGCGGCCGGGCCGAATGCGCGGCACCGGCGTGCCCCCGGCCTTGACCCGACGCCAGCGCCGCCGAGATTCGGGCGGCGACCTCCGGCGGGATCTCCGGCGCCGACGTCGGGTCGGCGCCTGTCGCGGCGACGTCGCGGCGCACCTGGTTCAAGGCGCGCAGGACCTTCGCCGCGGCGGGGTCTTCGCGGACCCGTTGACGTACGCGGGCGGCGGAGTCGTCGTCCAGCAGACCGGCCTGCAGGTCGGCGAGAAGCCCAGCCGTCAGGGGCGGGTCCGCGTCGGCCGCGCGAGGATCTTCAGGATCTTCTCGAGGTCTGTCGGCTGCACCCATCCGCCCCAGTGTCCGTCATGCGCACACCGATGGCCACGTAGGGCACGCGCCGGTTTCTCAGGGGCGGTCGGGTGTGGCGTGGGCGCCGGCGTTGAGATAGCCGAGGAGCTCGGCGAGGCGAACCCGGGCGCGGGAACATCGGCTCTTGACCGTGCCCTCGGCGACGCCCAGCAGCGCGGCGGTGTCGGCGATCGAATAGCCCTGCATGTCGACGGCCACCACTGCCGCCCGTTGCTCGACGGGAAGCCGCATCAAGGCCCGGTGGACCAGGATCGCCGTCTCCACCTGCGTCGTGCGATCGGCTACCGGGTAGACATCATCGAGCGGGACGGTTGGGTGGGACTTGGTGCGCCGCAGCCGATCCAGGCAGGCGTTGACCACGATGCGATGCAGCCAGCTGCCGACCGCGGCGTCATGCCGAAACGAGCCCGCGCCACGGTGGGCCGAGAGCATCGCGTCCTGCAGCGCGTCTTCCGCGTCCTCGGGGGTGCGGGTGGTGAGCCGGGCAAGGTGGTGCAGCTGCCGTTGGTGGCGGTGGAACAACTCGCCGAACGCGCGGCGGTCACCGGCGACGTGGGCGGCCAGCAGTTCGGCGTCGCTGCGTTCGTGCTGGACTTTTCCCCCGAAACCCACGGCCGGACAGTAGCTAATCGGTCGTCGCGCGGCACTTCACCACGGCACGGGTCTGTGAGCGCCGTCAGGAGGCGGCCTGGACCGTGATCTCCGAGATGCTGGCCTGGCTCTTGCCGTTGGTGGTTCCCAGCGTGGAAATCCACACCAGCAGATTCGACGTCGGCGCGCCGGCCCTGACCGGGATGACGTTACGACCCGGCTTGAGCGCAAAGGCCGGAACCAGCACGGTGGTGTCCTCCAGCTTCGATGGCGACGGCGTGGACGACGAGCGAATCTCCACCTTGGTTCCCGTGCTGGAAACGTCGAGGCTGACTTGGCCCACCACGGTGGGGTTCGGTAGCTGCAACATCAGCCCCTCGCCCTGCTTGAAACCGGGGAAGGGGACGGCGTCGGTATAGATCTCGGTCGACCAGGAGGTGGTGGGGTCGCCATCGATGGTTTGGGCCGCCTGGCCCGGGTTGTCGGCGTCGCCGTCGGGGGAGAACACGGTCGCCTTGGTGGGTTTGACGACGTTGCCGGCGGCGGCGGAGCTGGGTGTCGGCGTCGCCGTCGACGACGAGGGCCCGTTCAGCCCGAGCTCGTCTCTGTTGAGGCCACCGCCTACGTTGCCGAAGATCTTGCTCACCACCGACGCGAGAACCAGCAACGCCACCACGATGACGGCCAGGGCGGCGCCGACACCGATCAACACGTTGCGGCGCCGGCGCGCGAAGGTCGCGTACTCCCGACCGGTCGACACGCGCGCGGTGGGCAGCGCCGGCGAATCGTCGATCGGACCGAGTATCTCGGTGCGATCGGCGACCGCCGTCGCCTGCTGCAGCAGGTTCAAAAGTGTTGAGGCGCTGCGTATTCCGCCATCCTCCTGAACGGCCCGAACCGCGACCGCGGAAATCTGGAAGGGGATGCCGCGGTCGACGGCCATGGGCTCGACGGGATTGCCCGTGGAATCCCGCTCGGCCGGAGCGAGCCCGCTCCGCACCCCGGACTCCGGCAGCGGCCACCGGTTGACCAGGAGGGCATACAGCGAGGCGCCGATTCCGCGGATGTCGCCCTGCGGGTTGGCGTCGGGCATGGTCGCGGGGTAGGCCAGCACGACGTCGCCCTCGATGCTCACACGCACCCGGCTGGGGTGGTCGATCGACAGCGCGACGCCGGCGCGGTGGGCGGCGTCGGCGGCGGCGGCGAGCGACTGCATCGCCCGCACGGCGCCCACGGGCGACGGCGCGGTGTCGGCCACCTCCTGGAGCGAACCGCCGCGGATCCACTCCGAGACCACCAAGCCGCCGGAACCGGTGTGGACGACGTCGAGCACCCGGGCGATGCCGGGCTTGTCGATCCGGCTGAGCCGCAAGGTGCGGGACAGGATGTCCTGCAGCACCTCGTGGGGCAGCGCTCCGTCCGGATCGACGAAGGTCAGCGCGACCTGTCGGTCCAGCTTGGTGTCCAGCGCCTGCCAGAACTGCAGGGGCGGTGCGCCGCCGTGGAAGACCAGCAGCCGATACCGGCCACCGGCGATGCGGGCGCCGGGAACCAGGTGGACATCCTCGGCGGACGCCGCCGATTCCCCGCCGCGTTCCCGGGGCGCATCGAAAGGGATTGGCCCGCGGGCCGATTCGGGTGGGAGGTCGCCGTTCAGCCGATCGGACGGGCGTGGCCCCGCCGCTTCGGGTTCGGGCGGGATGTCGGGTTGGAAGTCGTCGGCGACCGGCCGCGGTAGATCGGCGCCTGACCCCAAGCCGGATCCAGCGCTGGACGCGCTCTCCAGTGGGCGTTCGGTCACCTCCGGTCCTTTCGCTCCGCGGGCGCTGGCGACCCGCTCCGGAGGCCTGCGCCGGATCGGCTCCTGGACCGCATTTACCCCCGGCGGGGACGAATTCCTCTGCTCAGGGTACGTGACGCGGCCCTGCCGAGACGATCCATCCGGCGCAGTCGGTTTGCGGGACGCCACCGAGGCGCGCGGGCCCCCGTCGCGGCCCGAAATCCGGCCCCTGACGGCGTCCAGCGCCGCCCGCGCCTCGGGGACCTGTGCGCGCACCATGACCGCGGCCATGATCGGCAGCATGATGAGCGCCAGCACCAACAGGCGCAGCAGCGAACCCGGGCCCCCGTGCGCCGTCAGCCGGGCCAGCCCCAGCAGCCGATCGGCCACGTGGGCCACCAGGCCGGCCAGCATCGACGCGACGGTTGTCACCAGGATCGTCCGCACCTCGCCGACGCCAATTAGGTGACCCTCCAGGCCCCCCGGGCCCCCCTTGGGCAGGAGGGTGCGCCGCAGCAGGTGGTAACCGACGATCGCGCCGGCCAGAAACCCGATGCCGTTGGCGAGCCCGAGAAAGCCGGCCACCAGCTTGGGGTCGCCGGTGAGGTGGGGCGCCAGCACCGAGCCGGCGATCTTGACGGCCGTGATGACGAGGATGATCACGATCGGCGTCCACGGCTGCTCCCGCGCGTAGAACACGCGCAGCTGCAGCAGCACCAGCCCGTAGGGGATCAACGTGAACGCGGACAACGCGATCGCGGCGCCCAGGTAGCCGGCGTCGACGTCCCCGAAATGGCCGTAGGCGAACAGCGCGCTGCCGATCGCCGGACCGCCGACGGTCATGAACGCCACGATGGGGATCAGCGTGATCAGCGTGAGGCGGGTGGCCAGCGACAGGTCGGCGAGCACGGCGCGAGTGTCGTCGGCGGCGGCGTTGCGGCTCAGCCGCGGCATCACCACGGTCAGCACGGTCACGCCGATCATGCCGAACGGCAACATCAGAACCAGCCAGGTGTAGTTGTAGATGGCCGGGCCCGAAGCGGCCGCCGTGCTGGCGATCTGGTTGCCGACGATCAGGCCGAGCTGGCTGATCAGCACGTAGAGCACCATCGCGGCGGCCATCGCGCCAAAGCGCTTGAGGCGCTGGTCGATTCCCCACAGCGGGCGCAGGCTGACGTGCTGGCGCCGGAGCGCGACCAGCAGCACCGCGGTCTGGGCATATACGCCCAACGTGGTGCCGATGGCGAGGACCAGCAGCTTGGGGTTGCCCATCCGGACGGGATCGACCGAAAGCTCGCCCGGGACAGCCAGATACGCCGCCAGGGTTGCCAGCGCGACGACGTTGTTGACGACCGGCGCCCACGCCGTGGGCCCGAAGACGTTGCGGGTGTTCAGGATCGCCATGAACACCGACGTCAGCCCGTAGGCGAGCACCTGCGGCAGCAGCAGGTAGGCGAAGGCGGTCGTCAGCGGCTCGTTGACCTGCGGGGCGCGGCCCAGCATCAGCCGCACCAGCAGCGGCGCGGCCAGCACCGACAGCGCCGTGGCGACCAGCAGCAGCGCGGTCGTCAACGTGACCAGGCGCCGCACGAACGCCGCGCCACCGTCGGCGTCGCCTTGCTCGGCGCGGGCCAGGACCGGCACGAAGATCGCGGTGAACGTCGCCTCCAGCACAAGCGCCGCAACGAGATTCGGCAGCTGGTTGGCCACCGAGAACGCGCTGGACAGCGCCGCGCCCAGGATGGCGGCCAGCACGACGATCCGAGCGAAGCCGGTGATGCGGCTGACCAGCGTCGCGAACGCCATCGCCCACGACCGGGAGACCAGCGCGGCGTCGGACAGCTCCGGTCGCCGGCGGGCCAGCTCCGGCACCGGGGGCAGGGGACCGGTGGGCGGCGAGCCCGGACCGCCGCGGCCCACCGGGCGTGCCGACGGCGGCACGCGCCGCGGCTGCGGCCGCCGGTAAGCGGGGTTCATACCCGGTGTTCTTGATCGACGACGACCCGTTCGGGCAGGTCGGCGGGTCTGGCGTGGGGTGGATCCGGGCGGTCCAGGTCGGCGCGGTCGGGCTGGCCGCGGAAACGGTGCCAAAGCCGCCGTCCGGCCAGCAGCACCAGCACCGCCGCGGCCGTCATCGTGATGGCGAACAGCACCTTGCCGTAGGCGTTGGAATGCACCGACAGGCGCACCGGCTCGCCCAGCCGCATGCCATCCGGGGTCCGCAGCGTCACGTCGACGGCGACCCGTTGGGTGAAGTTCACTTCGATCGGCACCCGAAGGGGCAGGTACCCGGGCGGCATTTCGATCTGGCCGACGTCGGTGACGGTCATCCCGGGCGGGGCGTCGACCTGCAGCCGCACCCGGATGGGAACGGCGAGGCCGTTGTGCAGCGCCAGCGGGAGCGGGCTGTGTTCGGTGGCCAGGGTGTAGGAGCCGCCGGGGTTGACGATCGTCACCGCGCCGAACAGGTCGTTGATCGTCTTGCCGACCACCGCCAGGCGCTGCTGGGCCAGGCCGTTGCGGGCATCGGGCGGTTCCGATTGGCTCAACGCGCGCAGCATGTCCTCGCGCAGCGGCGCGGTGTACTGGACGCCGGTCAACCCGGTGCGCTCGTCGGTGCTCAACGCCGAGGTCAGACCCCACAGGCGGCCGACCTGGCCGGCGATGCCGGCGGTGACGTCGTCGTTGAATCGACCACGCTCGGAGCCCGAGTCCCCCAACTCGCCCGATTGCTCCGGAGGCTCGTTGCGGGCCGCGGCGTCGGCGATCACGGCCGGTAGCGGTCGCGGCACACCCAGACCGGAGTGGATGGTGGTGCCCAGCGCCGCCAAGATGACGCGCGCGTCGTCGGCCCGCAGGCTCCACGTCGCCGGCGGGACCAGGATCTGGGTGCGGGGCGCGGCGTCGCGCTGCAAAGCGCGCCAGAAGATGGACCCCAGCGCGTCCTGGCGTCGGGCGGTGTCCGAGTCGTGCGCGAGCCGAACCGTCAGCGACGGGTCCAGATAGGTAGGGGTGGCCGGGCTGTCGCCCGCGCCGGCCAGCGCGGCGCCGACGGCCGGGTCGAACGGCGCGACCACCACCTGGGGCGACAAGCGCCTGGGCGCGGCGTCGCTCCCCGAATCCTGGCCGGACATGTCGGCGGCGGCGATGGCGACCGTGTTGTCGTTGGCGCTGAGCAGGGTGACCGCCCGGCCGGTCAACGGGCCGTCGGGCAGCAGCGTGGCCCCGCGGATGGAGGGGATGTCCAGGATGCGGTCGACGATGCCGCCGACGCTGGCGGCGGCGGCGGCGCTCAGCCCGGGATCGTTGACACGCTGCAGGGCGTCCAGGTCGGCTTGCGCGTAGGGCAGCGGCGCCACGCACATCCGGTGGGCAAGCCCGCGCAGCCGGTTCAGCCATTCGGCCGCGGCGGCCTGGCCGGTGCCCGGATGCGTCGGGGTGCCCGGCAGTTGAGCGGGGCCGTCGGGCGAGTTGGACACCACGTAGCCGCCGGTCATCGCGTTGACGGTGACCAGCAGGTCCGGGTCGACGGCCAGGCACAGCGCGCGGCCGACGGCGCCGTCGGGGTCGACGTCGTGGCTGGTGGCGACCTCGGCGGCGGACAGCAGGGTGTCCAGCCGGCCGCCGGCGGCCAGCGAGGTGGCCAGGTCGTCGTCGACGAGGCGGACCGGGATGGTGCCGCCGGGTACGCCGGGGGCCAGCCGGGGCCGGTCGGCCAGCGGCCACAGCATGGTGATCCACACGGGTTTGGAGGTGTCGGGCGCGACGGCGGAATCGAGGTCCGCGGCGTGATCGGGTGGCACGCCGACCACGGGTAGGAGGAACCGTGCGTTGTCGAGCCGGGCGGGGGCGCCATAGTCGGGTGTTCCGTTGACGTTGACCAAGACGGGGTAGATCCCGGGCTTCTCGATGCCCAGGGACGACTTGGTCAAGGCGCGCAGGGGGGCCGACAGCGTGAAGCCGGCTTCTTGTCCGCGTTGCAGTTCGGGGGCCACCGTGAGGAAGTCCGCGGCGGGCTGGTACTGGTCCGTGCTCCCATCCAGGGAGGTGCGCAGGGCCGCCGAGGCGGTGACCGCCGCGGCGTGTTCGAGCCGGACCATCACGTCGCGGACGGGGCGGTCACCGATGTTGATTACCATTCCGCTGACGGTGACGACGGGTTGACTCGCCGCGGTGACCACGTCCGGGGTCACCTGGTCGATGCGGACATGGACAAACGGTGTCGATCCCGGCTCGCCCGCGGCCACGCGCGGCGCCACGGACCCGGTGAGCACCGCAAAACCGGCCACGATGCCGACCACCGCGGCGACGCGCAACAGGCCGGTCCAGCAGAGTCGCGGCGCGGTCACGGCCCTGGCCCGTGACCGTTCTTCCGGCCCGTGATGGGTCTGTCGGAATGCCGGGTGCGCGAATGCGTCTGCGGGCGCCGCCGGGGCGAGCTGGGCGGCAGCGGCGGAAGCGCGGCGGGACCGTCGCTTTGCAGCTTGTCGATCAGCTCGTCGGCCACCTGGGCCAGCCGGCGTTCGTCCGCATAGGCCAGCCGGGACGGCAGTTCCCGGATCGGCACCCAAGCCACCTCGGCGACTTCGAGGTCGTCGTCGGACAGCTCTCCGCCGGAGAAGCGCATCAAATAGTGGTGCACGGTCTTGTGCACCCGGCGGCCATCGGTGACGAACCAGTAGTCGATGCGCCCGAGCGCGGCCAGCACGCTGCCGCGAATCCCGGTCTCCTCGGCGACTTCGCGAATGGCGGTCTGCTCGGCGGTCTCGCCGAGCTCGATGTGGCCCTTGGGCAGCGACCACAGCATCCGTCCGCGCCGATCGACGCGACCGATCAGCGCCGCGAGCTGCTCGTCGCGCGGGCCGTCGATGCCGTCGATGACCAGCCCGCCGGCGGATGTTTCGTGCACGGTGCGCAGCCGCTCCGGCGCGCCGCGAGGCGAGCGGGATCGACGCGGTTGAGTCGCTGCCGAGCCGCCGGCCGCTTGGCCGTCCGTCTGGTTTTCGGCCGTCCCGGCAGCGCCACGATGCCGGCGCCGTCCTCGGCGTCGACGCGGTTTGGCTTGTTCGCCGTCCGACACCCAAGCGATAGTAGCTGGCACGGGTGGGTCTTCAGGAGACGCTCGCCGCCGGCCGGGGGCGTGACGGCGTCGCGCGCCCGGATTCAGGACGCGCGGGGGGCATCGGGTGTGCTTCCATGGCGGAAAATCGGGCCGAGATTTCGACCCTGGATACACGCTCGAAGCCATGAGCGCACAATCGACGCGGTGAGCGCCCCTCTACATGTGAGCGAGGCCGCACCCCTGGTCCGACTAGGCTGATCGAACGTGCCGGAAGCCACCGACGATGTGGAACTGCTGACCGCGGCCGCGGTCGCCCTGAATGCGCGTGCCCCGCTGTTGCGTGAGCTGGGCTCGATGTTCGACGCCGCGGGCCACCAGCTGTACCTGGTCGGCGGTTCGGTGCGGGACGCGGTCCTGGGTCGGTCGTGGCCCGACCTGGACTTCGCCACCGACGCCCGCCCCGAGCGGGTGCAACAGATCGTGCAGCGGTGGGTCGACAACGTCTGGGAGACCGGCATCGAATTCGGCACGGTCGGCATCGGTAAGGGTGAGGAACGCTTCGAGATCACCACCTTCCGCACCGACCGCTACGACCAGGTGTCGCGCAATCCCGAGGTGCGTTTCGGCGATCGGCTCGACGACGACTTGGTGCGGCGCGACTTCACGGTGAACGCGATGGCGGTGCGCATCACGCCGGCCGGCGCGGCCGAATTCCTCGACCCGCTAGGCGGTTTGGCGGCGCTGCGCGCCCGAGTGCTGGACACCCCCGCGGCGCCGTCGGTGTCCTTCGGCGACGACCCGTTGCGGATGCTGCGTGCCGCGCGGTTCGTGTCGCAGCTCGGCGTTACCGTTGCGCCGCGGGTGCGGGCGGCGATCGAGGAGATGGCCCCGCAGCTGGCCCGGATCAGCGCCGAACGGGTGGCCGCCGAGCTGGACAAGATGTTGCTCGGCGACGACCCGGTGGCCGGCATCGACCTGCTGGTGGAGACGGGGATGGGTGAGGTGGTGCTACCGGAGGTCGGTGGCATGCGGATGGCCATCGACGAACACCACCAGCACAAGGACGTCTACCAGCATTCGCTGACCGTGCTGAGGCAGGCCATCGCGCTGGAGGACGGCGGGCCCGATCTGGTGCTGCGCTGGGCCGCGCTGCTGCATGACATCGGCAAGCCGACCACCCGGCGACACGAGCCGGACGGCGGCGTGAGCTTTCACCACCACGAGGTGGTCGGCGCGAAGATGGTCCGAAAGCGGCTGCGGGCGCTGAAGTATTCCAAGCAGATGATCGATGACATCTCGCAGCTGGTGTATCTGCATCTGCGGTTCCACGGCTACGGCGATGGCAAGTGGACGGATTCCGCGGTGCGCCGCTACGTCACCGACGCCGGGCCGCTGCTGCCTCGGCTGCACAAGCTGGTGCGCGCCGACTGCACCACCCGCAACAAGCGCCGGGCCGCCCGGCTGCAAGCCAACTACGACCGGCTCGAGGCGCGGATCGCCGAACTGGCCGCCCAAGAGGATCTGGCGCGCGTGCGCCCCGATTTGGACGGCAACCAGATCATGGAGCTGCTCGGCATCCCGGCCGGCCCGCAAGTCGGCGAGGCGTGGCGCTACCTGAAAGAGCTGCGGATGGACCGCGGGCCCTTGACCACCGAGGAGGCGACCGCCGAGCTGCTGCGCTGGTGGCGCTCGCGCGGGAACCCGTAGCGGCGGCCAAGCGTCCGAGTACGCATGGATTATTGCCTTGCTGGGGACCACGGTGCAGCCGCCATCTGGCACGGTCAGCCCGACCTCGACCTCGACGGTGACGGGCGGCCCGACGCGATCGGACTGGATCTCGACGGCGATGGGATGCGCGACGACGCGCTGGCGGATTTCGACGGCGACGGGATCGCCGATCACGCCATGCTCGACGTTGACAATGACGGCACCCCGGAGGCCTCGTTCATCGATGACGGCTCGGGGACGTGGGGAGTGGCTGTCGACCGGGGTGGGCAACTGCGCTGGTTCGGGCTCGACGGGGTCGAGCACACCGGCGGCCCACTGGTCGATTTCGACGGGCACGGCCACGCCGACGACCGACTGATTGATACCGACGGCGACGGGGTGGCCGACCGGGTGCTGTGTGCCGACGAGAACGGCGTGACCGGATACGTCGACACCGACGGCGACGGCAAGTGGAACGTCAGGCTGACCGACACCAACGGCGACGGTTTGGCCGATGGGGCCACCAATCTATGAGGGCGGGTGGCCGCCGGAGGCCTGAATTGACCGGCAAGCGCGCTGTTATTACCTTGGCCGGCAGCCCACGGGGCGCGCGACGAGAGAACGAGCCGAGGGGGTAGCGATGTTCGTCGACATTGACTTGCTGCACTCGGGGGCCCGCGAGTCGCACCGCGCGGGCGAGCACGCGCAAGAGGGCGTTGAGCAGCTGGCGCGGGGCCCGCTGCTCCCCGGGATGTTCGGGGGCTTTTCGGCGGCCGAAACCTTTCACGACGCGGTGTCCGCTGCGCACGCCCAACACGTTAAAGGTCTGCGGGGCCACCGGGAGACGCTGACCGAACTCGGCCGCAAGGGGCACTATGCCGCCAACGGGTTCGCCGACATGGATGACCGCAACGCCGCAGAAATGCGGGCGGTGCGATGCGCCTCCGCTACATCAGCACTCCGCATCTGATAGCCGAAGCCGGCGGCGACCCCTGGGCGATCAACGAAAGCCTGCAATCCGGACGTCCGGCGCAGATTTCCGTTCTGGCGCAGGCGTTTCATGACGCGGGCCGGTGCACCGCCGAGTCCAGCTCCGCATTCGACGCGGCATGGCGCCGCTTCGGGGCGTCCTGGAATCGGGTGAATGGCGAGCACCCGATCAACGACCTAGCCGAAGTGCAGCGCACGATCCGGTCGCTCGGTGCCCAGTCACTGCAGTTGCCCAAGATCGGGGTCGACTTGGAAAACATCGCGGCCGCCTTGGCGGAGGCGCAACGCGTTGGCGCGGGGCTGATCTCGACATGGGAGGCTCACCTACAGCAGCTCGACGACCAACTCGGCCAAGCGCTGGATCTCGAGAAAGACCCCGAACTAACCGTGGATGACAGGGCCGCGGTGGATGCGCTGATCGGCGCCCTGGAGCAGGAAGCCATTGACGCCACCGTGTCAACGCTGAGCCGGCTCCGCTCACAACGGGACGGCTACGCGGACTACTTGCGGAGGTCGCTGACCGCTTTGCGCACCGACGGGTACGGCCCGGCGATTCTGCGTGCGGTGGACGCGCCGGAATCGCCGTCGAATCCCGAAGAGCCGGTTGAACTTCCGCCACCGGGAAGCAGTGCCGAGGAGGTCAACCGGTGGTGGAGCACCCTCGACCAAGAGCAACAACGCCGACTGATCGCCGACCACCCACCGGAGTTAGGGAACCTCAATGGCGTTCCCATCGTCGCCCGCAGTCAGGTCAACAAGGCGGTGCTGAATGACGACCTTCGCCGCGTGGAGGAGCTCGCCAAGCGGAACGACGTGCCGGTCAACGACGTGGTCGGCCAGCCCGGCAAGTACGGGCTGACCGGGGTGGCTATCACCCGCTACACCAACGCCTTTCGCACCCGGCAGGGCCTGAACGCGCCAGAAGGGGGCGCGGAGGTTTTTCTGCTGGGGTATCGGCCCGAGGCTTTCGGTGGCGAGGGGGCCGCGGCCCTCGCGATCGGCAACCCCGACACGGCGGCCAACACCGCGGTGCTGGTGAAGGGGGCGGGCACGGGCGTGCGCGAGGAAACGCTGACCAACGCCGACGGCGTGCGTCTGTATGAGGAGTCCGCCCGCGCTGGCGGGGGCAAGGAGACGGCGGTGGTGGTGTGGGTGGGCTACGACGCCCCGGACACGTGGTATGACCCAGGCCTGCGGGAACCACATATGGCGCGCACCGGCGCGCAGGCGTTGGTCGCCGATGTGAACGCGTTGGCCGTCACCCACCACGGCCCGCCGACGCACATGACCGTGGTCGGCCACTCCTACGGATCGACCGTCGTGTCGGATGCGTCGGCGGTGTATGGGATGCGCGCCGACGACGTGGTGCTGGTCGGCTCGCCGGGCACCGACCTGGCGCATTCGGCGGCCGACTTCCATCTGTCGCCCGGCGGGCACCTCTACGTCGGGGCCGCCTCGGGTGACGCGGTCACCTGGTCACCCGCTCAAATGACGGGGCCCGGCGTCATCGGGGTGAGCGTGGGAGGTCTCGGAGACGACCCTGCCGATGATGGCTTCGGTTCCACCCGGTTCAAAGCCGAGGTGCCCGGCAACTCGATGAATCCGGTCTATGACCATCTTCATTACTTCGACGAGGGGTCGGAATCGCTGTTCAGCATGGCCGACGTGGTCTCGGGCCACGGTGATCGGTTACAACACGACGGCATGACCGCACGTCACCGTGGCGGATACGGATTGGGCGGATGGCTCGACCCGGAAGCGGCGCGCACGGCGACGACCGGGCACTACCATCGCGCGCCAACGGACTGACTTACGTTGTTCCTGTTGCCGGGGGAGAGATCGTGGGTAATCCGCGCGCGGATGCTGACGAAATCTGTGGTACTCGATTGGGCCGGCGCTTTGGCACAGCAGACCGTTGACATCGATGCCGTCGCCGGGTGACGGAGGCGACGCCAGACTCGTACTTGCCTCGCTAAGGTCAACGGCTGCTGCACAATGCTCTGAGCGCGCACTAAAGTGACATTGCCGCAGGTAGGCGATTAGCCTCGATCAGGTGATGAATCACCAGCCGCCCCCTACGGCGCAGTGGACACCACCCGCGGTAACCCACAGGCCTGCGTCGAATATCGGCATTGTTGTCGCGTTGATCGGGATCGGCCTAATAGCTGCGGCGGCACTAGTTATCGGCATCATCGATTTAACGCGACCGGCTTCCAATGGCGGGGGTGTGGTCCCGACAGTCCAGCCGCCGTCGACATTCACGGCTAAACAGACGGCAGACGCTAAAAAGAACCTCTGCACCATGTATCAAGTTGCGGCGCGATCTGTGAAGGAAGACACGAACGGACCAGATATTGCCATCGCACGGATTTCGTTGACTAATGGCGCTGGCATGCTCGACGCCGCAACCGATAATCCAGCATTGGGTCAGAGTGAGCGAGATGCCGCACGTAACCTGGCTGCGGCATACCGCAACGCGGTAGCTATCAGTAGCGTTTTTGATAAGACGTCATCGGTTTTTCAGCAGTCATTAGATGATGTGAATCGATTGGATGGGATAATGGCAGCGATATGCCCGTAGCCAGACTTCCTTCTCCACATCGAGCATCTCAGCTAACCCCGCGGTGAGTGCCAACGATCGTGATGTTGCACGGAAGCCGGCCCCCATCTACTGGGCCTCTAACACGTGAGTCAGGTCAGAGGATGCGTGACGACATAACTCAAGCTAAACGCCACCATCTAGACGAGATGCCGGTAGGCGATATTGACCATCACCTTTGGCAGAGTGAGTTGCTACAGCCAGGACAATTGCCTGACGATTGAGTGGGTGGGAGTCTGGCTCCAAGGAAGGGTGCTCATGGCGGGGGACCTGCCACCAGGGAAATATACGATGGCCCTCATCGGCGCGTGGTGGCCGCAGCCGTCATCGACACTCCGAGCCGGCGCTCAGCACTGGAGCACTCTTCGACAGCAGCAGGAGCAGTACGCTCACGATCTGCATAGCCAGTGGACCGGCTTGGCTTCACGCAATCAGGGACACACCGTCGATGATCTCGTCTCCCGCCTTCAGCAGGGCGAAAAGCACCACCTCGATTTAGCGGAGAAATATAACGTAAAAGCGGACGCCTTCGAGAGGGGTGCAGACGCAATCGATGGTCTGCGTGAGGGACTTCGAGGAATCGCCGACGACTACAATCAGCGAATTGCTAATATCGAGAACTCAAAGGATTCTGCAGTGACCAAAGCTGCGGAAATCGAGAAGCTTATTGCTGAAGCTAATGGATTCGCCGCCCACAAGTCTGCGGCCACGGTGTCCACGATTATGGATGCAACGCAAAAGATCCTCACCGCCGAGGGGCTAGTGATGTCTCCCCAGGAATTCCTTCAAAATCAAGGCTTGAATGCAGCCACGGGTGGGGGCCTGCCCGCGGCTGGAGCCAGCTCCGGCGCAGGACATCATGCCGGCCACGCGGAGAGCACTGCTGCGGCAGGCGTTGGTCCGGGTGATTTTAAGGGGGGTGCCTCAGCTGGACCTGATGCCAAGGCTGCCGGTCGCGGTTTCGGTGGTACCGGAGGGGGCGAGGACAGACGAACCGGCGCCGGCGGTAGCGCTCCAACTCCCGCCCCTGCCGCCGGTGGACATGTCCCAGGCGCCCCTGGTGTGGGTTCGCCGGTACACGGGGGCGGCGGTCTCCCACCGGCCGCTGCCCTCGGAGGGGCCTCGCCGAACCAGCTGGGGAACTCATTCGCGACAGGAATGATGACCGGTCAGCCGGCCGCGGCCGGTGCGCACAAGTTGTCAGAGGGTGCGTTGAACGCGGTGGGCGCCGCTCCGCCGCCGCAGGCGCCGATCGTCCCGTCGGTATCGGCTCCGACCATGGCCGGTGGCGCGGAACCCGCCGTCTTGGACCAGGGCGCGCCTGCGGCGCCGGCCGCCGGCGTCGGCGCTCCGGTGGTGCAGACCGGTGGCACCAGCGTGCCGGTTGCTGCACCGGTGGTCGGTGGCGGACCGGTGTCGGCACCGGTAAATCCCGTGGTTGGTACTCCGGCCAGCCCGGCGGGACCGTTGCCTGCCTATGGTTCTGATCTGCGTCCGCCAGTCGTTGCGGCACCATCGGTATCGGCACCGACAGCGCCGGTGTCAGGCGCCCCGGTGGCACCATCGCCGTCGACGTCGCCCGCAGCGGGTAGCCCATTGATGTCTACCGTCCAACGGGCGGCTGCCGGACAGGCCGGGACAAGCCCGGCGGCGCCTGCTGGCGCCTCGGCGTTGTCCGCGGCGGCCGGCGCCGTGGCCGGCGATGTGTCCGGTCGGGCCGCGGAACAGCAGAGGCTGCAGCGCCTCGTCGACGCGGTGGCCCGCCAGGCCCCGGGCCTTCCATGGGCCGTCGGGCTCCGCGACGATGGCACAACGCTATTGGTCAGCGGCATCGGGTGCGGATGGATCCCGCCAAATGTGAAGATCCCGGTCGGGGTGAATCGGCTGTTGGAGCCTGCGCTACGCCGCTCCGACGCCAGCGTGATCGATCTGCT
Organism: Mycobacterium heidelbergense; assembly: GCF_010730745.1. Classification (NCBI taxonomy): domain Bacteria; kingdom Bacillati; phylum Actinomycetota; class Actinomycetes; order Mycobacteriales; family Mycobacteriaceae; genus Mycobacterium; species Mycobacterium heidelbergense. Next base: position 2,233,220 of record NZ_AP022615.1, read on the forward strand.
GGGCGCCGTCACCACCGCCGCGGTGCACAACGCCAACGGATTCGTCGCGAAGGCGGGACCCGATGACCCCGCTCTCACGGGTGATCGCATGGCCCGCAGCGGGCCGGAAGTCGACGAGCTTGGCCCCACGCTGGTCGAGGCCGTGCGGCGCCGCGACGGGTTGCCGCGGATCGCCCAGACTTTGGCGCAAGCCGCGACCCGCGGGACGGGCGTCACCGAGAACGAGATGGACGTGCTGCGTAACGAGCAGCAGTCTGCGTATCAGAAAGCGCTGGAGGATCAACACGACCTCGCCCGGGTAGCCGACTGGATGCTCCTGGCGGCGGTCGACGCCCTGATCGAAGGCCACGAATACCTGGTGCACTATCACGTCGCGTGGCACGAAGCGGTCTCCGCAAAGGCGTGATGACTACCTTCCAGGCGGCGAGCGCTCTACGATGCGACTCATTGCGACGCGGCCCCAGTGGCCACGGAAAGTTAGCGTGACAGGCAGGCAGGTCAGCGCTTGCGGTGCCTTACACGCGCGGGGTTTGAGGTGCGATCATGACGACGGGTGGGGTCCCGATAAAAGTAAGTCCACCGGACTTCGCGGGGATAGGCATGGCGCCACAAGCGCCACCGCCGATAACCCCGAATGGTCTCCCGCCGGGAGCCGCGACACCCACTGACCAGGCCCACGCCGGGCTCGCGGCCGCGGGCAATCTCGGAGTGGGCGGCGACCAGGCGTCCAGCGTCCAGGGTGACCTGGATCGTAGGGCGCGTGCGCTCGACGCCGCGCAGAAGTTTCCGGCGAACGAGGCTAGCTCAACGCAGCAGTTCCAGCAGCTGGCGCAGATGATCCCGCAGCTGACGTCCGGTATCGCAGGCGCTATAACCGGCGCGGTCGGCGGCATCATGGGCCCGCTCACCCAGATTCCGCAGCAGGCGGCGCAGGCGGGCGAGAGCGCTCTGCAGCCGCTGATGGGTGCGATGAAGGGCGGCGGAGCGGCGGAGGCCGCCCTGACCGACATGGCCGGTGATCAGGCAGTTTTGGACGGCGCCGGCCAGGGAGACGCCGGCCTTGGCGGTTCCGGCGGCGGTGGTGGCGGTGGCACGACTCCGACCGGCTACCTGGGTCCGCCACCAGTGCCGACGTCGTCGCCCCCCACGACACCCGCCGCGGCGTCGGTCAAGTCGGCGACGGTGACCCCGACCGGTGGGATGCCGCCGCCGGCTGCGCCGATGGGCATGACGGGTATGCCGATGATGCCCCCCGGAGCGCTGGGTGCCGGTGGTGAAGGCGGAAGCAAGGACAAGCCCGACGAAAAGCGGGTGACGGTCCCGGGCATACCCAACGGCCAGCCCGTCAAGGGTCGCCTGACGGTCCCGCCGAGCGTTCCCGTCACGAAGTCCGCCGACGGCAAACCGCCGGTTGTCGCCAGGCCCAACCGACGGATCGTGATTATGCCGACGGAGAACGAGGCGCAGGACTAGGCCCACGGCGGCGTCGGGACTTGGCGTCTGCGGATCAGGGCGAAATGGGCTGGTGTGCCGCCTCATTTCAGAGAAGGTGAACCGCCGTGGCGTGGTGGTCACATGTGTCACTCGCGTCTCGGCTTCGGAGGCACCTACCTTTCTGCCCGCCTCACCGCGACAAACCGCGCAGATCTCACCCGCGAACAATTTTGAAACAGCCCGAAACGCGGCGGGCTGTCGCGCGTAGGTGGGCACATCGCCGTATACCGGCCGGACAGTGACCGATGTGACACCTGGGGTTTGACGCCCGGCGTGAACACTAAATCGAGCATTTCGCAGCCAATCGATCACCTCGATGCGGCCGCGGCCAACGACGACCGCTAATAGCGTTGCCAGGGTGACTGGTCGGGTGTCTGCGACGGCAGTAATGTCATGACGTGTGCCATTACCCGGAGACGGCCGGTTGGAGGGAAAGGTACGGGCTTCGTCGCCGACCGGTGTGGATCGCGCATACGTAGTCGAAATCCACTGCAATGCAGAGATTTCCACCATCGCCGTGAGGAACGTGAAGCACGCGCGCATGCCGAGGCGGTGCGCTCAACGCCGTTCGACTGCCCGACCCCAAGCGAGCGAACCGTCGGTTGGTGCATGCTATGGGAGCGGCCGAAGGTGCGACGGCCAGCGGGCCGGAAGATGCGGGAGTTGTAACTGAGGTGTCCGGTACGGATGCGGTGCGCTCGGGCGTGGCGGGGGATAAGGCGTTAGTCGACCAGGTCCTGGCCGATTTAAAGGCGAATTTTGAGAAGTGGGAGGCGGTTCTGGCCGCCCAGGAGTCGGTAACTTTCACCGCCGACGTGGGTGACGTCTATGCGGTGTGCAATTCCGATGGGCGGCTCACCGGGTTGTCGTTGGCGCCGCACGTGATGACGTCCTACACCTCTCGGGAGTTGATGGATCGGCTCAATATGGTTTTCGAGGCGCTGCGTGAAGAAGCGCAGGCCGATTTCGATCGGAATTATGGTGGGGGCGTCGTTGACTGATCCCCTGATGGCGCAGGCCGTGGCCGCCTTGTCCCGGGGCCACAGCTTGTTCGTCGGCGGCAATGCCGGCAACGGCGTCGGTGATACGCCCGCGCAGCTGCACGCCCGGGCCCACGGGGTGCGGCGAGCGACGAACGCGAGCGGGTTGCCGACGGGGGCGGCCGCTCGCTCGGGGACCTCGGCGGAAAGGCTGCACCGGCTGGCCGATACAGACGGCGCGTTGGCCGACATCCTGTCAAGGGCGCGGGCCGACCGCGCGACCGCCCGCGCGGCCACGCGCGTGAACCTCGACGCCGCGGTGGCCGATGCGATGCCCGCGGCCGACACGCCGATGGGCCGGCGCGCGGCGATGACCCGGATGGCCGGACGCTTGCGCGCACAACACCGCCACATTGTGCGGTCGCGATCGCGGGCCCGGCTGTTGGCGCTGCGCCTGCGGCGGCTGCGGTATGGCGTCGGACGCGGCGATGGGCGCGCCGCCGTATTGTCGGCGATCCGTAAGGCATTGGACATCAAGGGTATTCACGATCCCGCGGCGCGTGCCCGGTGGGAGCGTGGCATGGATTTGGTGGCTCGCCGCGAGTCGAACTACGACGCCGACGCTGAAAACGTGTGGGATTCCAACGCGGCCAGGGGCACGCCGAGCAAGGGCGCCTGGCAGTTCATCGCCCCGACATTTGCGGCCTATCACGAGCCGGGGACGTCGCCGAGCATCCACGATCTCGTGGCGCAGGCGTGTGCCTTCATCAACTACGCGCGCGGCCCCTACGGTGTCGCCGCCGACGCGTCGGACCTGGCCGATCGGATTCAGCAGGCGGATCCCCGCCGCGGACCGCGGGGTTACTGAGCCATGACGACGAACACCGTTGGCGACAGCCATGATTCACTGACCAGGAACGGTGCTGGCCAATGCCGTTGAGTTTGTCCAACCGCGACCAGAATTCGGGGCATCTGTTTTACAACAGGCGGTTACGCGCGGCGACGACCCGCTTCTCGGTGCGAATGAAGCACGACGATCGTAAGCAGACCGCGGCGCTGGCACTGTCGGCGGTATTGGTGGCCATCGCCGCGGGCTGGATGGTGTTGCTGAATGTGCTCAAACCCAGCGGCGTGGTGGGTGATTCGGCGATTATCGGCGACCGCGACTCCGGCGCGATCTACGCGCGCATCGACGGCCGGTTGTATCCGGCACTGAATCTGACGTCCGCGCGGCTGGCGACCGGGACCGCCGGGCAGCCAACCTGGGTGAAGCCGGCCGAGATCGCAAGATATCCCACCGGGCCGCTGGTCGGCATTCCCGGCGCGCCGGCGGCGATGCCCGTGAACCGCGGTGCGGTGTCGGCGTGGGCGGTGTGCGACACGGCGGGGCGGCCCCGCACGGTGGACAAGCCCACGGTGACCTCGATCGCGGGCCAGCTCATTGGCGGCCGGGCGACACCGATGCCCAAAGACGCGGGGCAATTGGTGACGTTCGAGGGCGCCGCCTATGTGATCTGGGGCGGCAAGCGCTCGCAGGTCGATCCCGCCGACAGGGCGGTCACCCTGAGCCTGGGCCTTGACCCGGGAATAACTGTGCCAGTGGAGATCTCACGCGCACTCTTCGATGGGCTGCCTGCTACCGAGCCGCTGCGCGTGCCCAAGGTGCCCGAGGCCGGCACCCCGTCGAAGTGGCTGCCGGGCTCCCGGGTGGGCGCGGTGCTGCAGGCCCAAACGGCCGGCGGGGGCAGCCAGTTCTATGTGCTGCTGGCCGACGGTGTGCAAAAGGTCGGGGGCTTCGTGGCCGATCTGATGCGCAGCGCCAACTCCTACGGGTCGACGTCGCCGCGGACGGTGACTCCGGACGTGCTGGTCAACATTCCCGAAGTGAATTCGTTGCCGGTGGACTACTATCCGAACGGCCGGCTGAATTTCGTTGATTCCGCGGCGAATCCGACCACCTGCGTGGGTTGGGAGAAGGCATCCACCGACCCGCAGGCGCGAGTCGTCATCTATAACGGGCGCGGGCTTCCGGTTCCCTCGTCGATGGACAATCGGATCGTGCGTCTCGTCCGGGACGACAGGGACCCGGCGTCCGTCGTGGCCAATCAGGTGTTGGTGTTGCCGGGTGCGGCGAACTTCGTGGCGTCGACGAGCGGTGTGATTACCAGCGATTCGCGGGAATCGCTGTTTTGGGTGGCTGACAACGGCGTGCGGTTCGGCATCGCCTCCGACGACTCGACGCTGCGTGCGCTCGGCCTCGATCCCGCGACGGCGGTGCAGGCGCCGTGGCCGTTGTTGCGGACCTTCGCCGCCGGCCCGGCGCTGTCACAGCAAGCGGCGCTGGTGGCGCGCGACACGGTGCCGGCGCTCGGACAGGCGACCGTGCTGACGACGTCGGCCAGAACGGGGAGCTGACGGGGTGGCCATGGGTCCAGCGAATCAGATTGCCGCGGAGGCCTTTTCGGCGCCTCGCGATGAGGTGGGGGAGGGCAAGGGTGTCTAAAAGGGCGTTTCCCATCAACCGGATCAAGATCCAGCCGCCGAAACCCGTTCGGGTGGCGCCGAACGCGCCGATCGCTCTCCCCGAACGCGAGCCGCGCAACATCTGGGTGATGATCGGCGTGCCGGCGTTGATCGTGGCGTTGATCGGCACGATCGTCATGCTCTACGTCTCCGGGGTGCGCAGCCTGTCGACCGGATTCTTCCCGTTGATGGGAATCGGCGCGTTCAGCATGCTGGCGTTTTCCGGGCGCCTGGGGCGGGCGCGCAAAATCACCTGGGGCGAGCTGGAAAAGGGCCGCCGCCGCTATCTTCGCGACCTCGACGGCAGCCGTGACGAGATCCAGACCGCGGTGTGTGCGCAGCGCAAGTGGCAGGAGGCAGTGCACTCCGATCCGCGTGGGTTGGGGGCCATCATCGGCGGTCCGCGGATGTGGGAGCGCGGCCGAGGCGACGTCGACTTCTTGGAGGTACGGCTGGGCACCGGGGTACAGCACGCGCCGGATTCGGTGTTGTCGGTGACCTGGCCCGACATCGCCTCCGATGAGGAGCTGGAGCCCGTCACCGGCCAGGCCCTGCGCGATTTCATCTTGGAGCAGCGCAAGATTCGCGATATCGCCAAGGTGGTCAACCTGCGATCGGCGCCGGGGTTCAGCTTCGTCGGCGACGACCTCAACCGGGTGCGGTCGCTGATGCGTTCGGTGCTGTGCTCGCTGGCGGTGTTTCACAACCCGCGCGACGTCAAGCTGATGGTCGTGACGCGCAACCCCGAATTGTGGTCGTGGATGGTGTGGTTGCCACACAACCTGCACGACGAGCTGTTCGATGCCTGTGGGTGGCGACGGCTGGTGTTCGCCACACCCGAGGAGCTGGAGGGGGCGCTGGGCGCCGAGCTGCACATGAAGGGCAGGCGTGGGCAGTGGACGCCGCCGACGGCGGCCAGCCCGACCACGATTGGCTCCGCCCTCGAGACCGGCCAGGCCGACACCGGGGCCGATTTGGGCCCCCACTGGGTGATCGTGGACGACAACACCGGCAGCCCCGAGGCGTGGGAGAGCGTGGTCGGCCAGGTCGGCAAGGCGGGAATTACGGTGCTGCGCATCGCCTCTCGGGTTGGCATCGGCGTGGGCTTCGACAAGGACCAGCTCTATGAGATGAGCGAGCGGCACGCGCCCGCGGTCGACGCCGCAGCCAACGGCTCCGCCAAAGCCGGCGAGGATCCCGAGGACGACGACGGCCGGCCGGCGCCGCTGCTGCGCACGGGCGGAAAGTTCTTCGCCCATGGCGATCAGCTGTCAATCCCGCGGGCCTACCGGTATGCGCGCGCGATGGCTCGGTGGTCACCGACGAGCACCACCGAGATCGCCGATTCGACCAGCGGGGCGACCGAGCTGATGCGGGCGCTGGGCATCGGCGACCCCCGTGACCTGGACGTCGATCGACTGTGGGCCGAGCGGCGCGGCCGGGGCGACGAGCGGTGGTCGGAGATCCCGGTCGGCTCCAAACCGAACGGCGAGCTGCAGAACATCATCATCCGCGCCAAGGACTTCGGCGGCTTCGGCTTTCACTCGGTGGTCATCGGCACCAGCGGCTCGGGCAAGTCGGAGTTCTTCCTGTCACTGGTATACGGGATCGCGCTGACACATTCGCCGGAGACATTCAACGTCATCTTCGTCGACATGAAATTCGAGTCGGCCGCCCAGGACATCCTGGGCATCCCCCACGTGGTGGCCGCGCTGTCGAACCTCGGCAAGGATGAGCGACACCTGGCCGAGCGGATGCGCAGAGTCATCGACGGTGAAATCAAGCAGCGCTACGAGCTTTTCACGTCGGTGGGGGCCCGCGACGCCAACGACTACGAGGAGATCCGGCTTGCCGGGCGCGATCTCCCCCCGGTGCCGGTGTTGCTGGTCATCGTCGACGAGTATCTCGAGTTGTTCGCCAATCACGACAAGTGGATCAACCTGATCATTCACATCGGCCAGGAGGGCCGCGGCGCCAACGTGTTCTTCATGCTGGGCGGGCAGCGCCTCGACCTGTCGTCCCTGCAAAAAGTCAAGTCCAACATCGCCTTTCGGATCGCGCTGCGCGCCGAGTCGGGCGACGACAGCCGCGAGGTGATCGGCACCGACGCCGCCTACCACCTGCCCTCGAAGGAGAACGGTTTCGCGCTGCTGAAGGTCGGCCCGCGTGACCTGGAACCCTTCCGCTGCTTTTACCTGTCGGCGCCGTTCGTGGTGCCCAAGAAGCGGGAGGCGGTCAGGACCGTGGACATGACCCTGACGCAGCCCCGGCTCTACAACTGGCAATACCAGCCGCTGGAGGACGCCGACGCCGCGGCGCTGGAGGCCGCATCGGCCGCCGACGAGGAACCCGACGAATTCCTTTTGCACGAAGACGGTTTCAAGAAGAAGAAGATCGTCGACGTGCTGCGCGAGTCGCTGCAGAAGGTGCCGCACCGCGCACCGCGCCGGCCGTGGCTGGAGCCGCTGGAGAACCCCGAACCCGTCGACGCCTTGGTGGCCGGGTGGCGCGGCAAGCCGTGGCACGTCGACTACGGCCATAACCCCGGCCTGGTGTTTCCGGTGGGCATCATGGACATTCCCGAGGAGTCCAAGCAGGTCGTCTACTCCGTCGACGGGTTGCGCAGCAACATCATCGTGGTCGGGGCCAAGCAGCGCGGCAAGACAACCACATTGATGACGCTGATGTGCTCGGCGGCGATGATGTACACCCCGTCGCGGGTGACGTTCTTTTGCGTGGGCGGGGCGACCATGGCCCAGATCGGGTCGCTGCCACACATCGCAGACATCGTGTCGCCCAAGGACACCGAGGGCATCGAGCGCATCTTGAGCAGCATGGACGCCTTGATCGATGCGCGCGAGGACGCGTTTCGGCGGGCCAACATCGACCTCGACGGGTTCCGTGAGCGGCGGTTCGGGCCGGGCAGTGACGGGCTGGGCGGAACCGACCCGAATGACCCGTTCGGCGACGTCTTCGTGGTGGTCGACGACTACGACGAGCTGTACACCAAGGACACGATGGTGGGCGATCGCATCATCTCGCTGAGCAGCCGTGGTCCCGAATACGGGGTGCACGTGATGTGCAGCGCGGGGGGCTGGATTCACGGGCAGCGGCAGAAGCTGCTGCAGAACGCCACCGCCCGAATCCAATTGCGGCTGGCCGAGCCCGGCGAGAGCCAGATGGGGCACGCGGCGATCGAGTCCCGTGAGGCGGCCCGTCGGACGTTGAACCGCCCCGGCTTTGGTTTGACGGACTCGCTGCACGAACTGTTGGTCGGCCTTCCGGCGATGGTCGACGCGGCCACCCGCACGGTGGTGGACACCCCCGGCGTCGGCGCCCGCATCGCCGAAGTCGCCGGCGTCACCAAGCACGCGGTCCTGCAGCGGCTGCCCGAACGCGTGGAACTCGAGGCGATCCTCGATGCCCATGCCGCCGACGATCTGTCGATCGCGTTCGCGATCGGCGAGCGCCACCAGCTGGGCCCGGTTCCCCTGCGGCTGTCGGAGAGCCCGGGCTTGATGATTTTGGGTCGCCAAGGCTGCGGCAAGAGCCTGTCGCTGGTGGCCATCGGCGAGGCGATCATGAGCCGGTTTGGCCCGGAGGAGGCCCAGCTGACGCTGATCGACCCCAAGACCGCCCCGCACGGACTGCGCGATCTGCACGCCCCGGGCTACGTCCGGGCCTATGCCTATGACCAGGACGAGATCGACCGGGTGATCACCGAACTGGCCCAGGACGTCCTGTTGCCGCGGCTGCCTCCCAAAGGCTTGAGCCAGGAGGAGTTGCGTGCGCTCAAGCCGTGGGAGGGGACGCGGCATTTTGTGCTCATCGACGATGTGCAGGACCTGCGGCCGGCTCAGACGCAGAGCTACCCGGCGACGGGGCCGGTGGGCGCGGCGCTGTGGAAGCTGATGGAACGCGCCCGGCAGATCGGCCTGCACGTGTTCACGACGCGCAACAGCACCAACTGGGCGACCCTGCAGATGGATCCGTGGTGGAGGTACCAGACCTCGGCGAAGGTTGCGCAGCTGTATATGGACAACGACCCGCAGAACAAAATCAACCGGCTTGTCCGCGCCCAGGCGTTGCCCCCTGGACGAGGACTGCTGGTCACCGACGATTCCGACGTTGAGGGGATTTTGGTGGGCCTACCGTCGCCGGCGGTCGAGCAATAGGCCCCATTAGCGCATTACGCGGTAATCGGCGAATTTCAGGTTCGACGGCCCGCGAGCGCCAACGCCCAAGTGACAAGCGTTGCAGAAGTGACAATAGCGGTCGCTGCGGCTCAAGTGGCTGCAGAAGTTGCCGGCGGGGCAAATGTGACTTCGTCCGCGTGAGGCACAACAGCAAATTGGATCCGGGGGGAGCCAAGCGGATATTCGGACTGAATACGCGGCCGTCAGGCAGGCACTAGACTGGCCGAATTGTTCGCAGCGCAGATCCGACTGCGAGAAGCTCGGAGGGAAATATGTCCTGGACCGTACAACCTGAGGCCGTCCTGGCATCAGCCGGAGCGGAATCGGCCATCAGCGCAGAGGTCGAGGCGGCGGCCGCGTCGGCCGCGCCGGCGCTGGTCGGGACGACGCCGATGGGTAACGATCCCGACTCGGCTCTGTTCAACACGGCGCTGAGCGCGTGCGGAGGCGCCTACCTGGGTGTGGTTCAGGAGCACTCGCTGCAGCGCGGGTTGTTCGCCGGTACACAGGGTGTCGCGTCGTGCGTCTACACCGCCACCGAGGCGGCCCGTAGCTTGACGCTCGGGTTGTAAGCGGGTCTGGTGCCTGACCCAGGGTGGGCGGCGCGCCCACCCGAAGCGAACGATCTTCTGCTCAAGGCCGGGACCGGGGTGGCCACGATGTTGGCCAACCAGGCGGCCTGGACGGCCTTGGGCGCCAGTCATCACGCTTCGGCCAGCGCGTCGATGATCAACACCGCGGCGACCTCGGCGAGCTGGCTGGGCGCCGGGTCGGCGGGCTCGGCCGCGAGCGTCACCATGCTCAACGCGTCGCTGCACGGGTTGGCCGGCTGGGTGGACGTGAAGCCGGGGGTGGTGGCCGCCGCGATCTCGGCCTACGAGATGGCCAACGCCGCCATGCGTCCGGCGCCGGAGTGCAACGCCAACCGTGACGAATCGGTGGCCGACAACATCGCCAATCCCAGCGTGCTGTGGACGCTGACCCCGCGGATCGTCGCGCTCGACACCGAGTATTTCGGGGTGATGTGGCCCAACAATTCCGCGGCCGGCGCGAGCTACGGGGGGATCCTTGCCGGGCTGGCCGAAAGCCTGGCGATTCCGCCGCCGCTGGCGACGATGGGCGCCTCGCCGGCCGCCCCCGCGGAGGCGGCCTCCGCGATCGGCCAGGCGGCGGGCGACGCCGCGGCCGGCGACGGAATGCGCGCCGCCTTCCAGGGCGTCTCCTCGGCGACAAACGGTGCCGGCGCGCCGACCTCGGCGGGCGAAGATCTCGGCGGGCAGGTCGGCACGTTCATGGAGCCCGTGCAGTCGATGTTGGGCGCGGTTCCGCAGGCGCTGCAGGCCCCCGCGGGGCTGATGCAGGCGCCGATGAGCGCGCTGCAGCCCGCGTCCTCGATGATGGGCATGTTCGCCGGCCCCGGCGTCATGGGCGCCGGGGCACCGGCCTCGGCGGTGTCCGAGGTCAGCGCGGTTTCCGCGGCGCCGGGCGCGGCGGCCGGCGGAGGGGCTTCACTCGGCGGCACCGGTGTGCCCGTGAGCAGCTTCACCCGTCCCGTCAGCGCTTTTGAGCCCGGGAACAGCGGCCGGCCGGTGGGGCTGCGGCCCAGCGGGGCGCTGGGAGCCGAGTCGGTGCGCGCGCAGCCGACCACCACCACCACGACGGGCGGCACCGGAATCGGCGGCATGCCGGTGGGCCACGCCGCCGGCGGCCATCGCGGTTCCCAGGACAAGCCCGAGCAGTCCGCCACGGTGCGCGTGGTCGACGAAAGGGTCTAAAACGGCCTGGTCAAAGGGTGAATCGACACATCTGAATAGCGCCCATACACTTCGACGCATGCCCCCGGGGACCGAACGGGAATCAATTGGGGACCTGCCTAACCGGATTAAGGAGTAATCACAGTGACAATCAAGGTGACACCGCAGTTGCTGCGCAGCACCGCCCATGACATTCAGGCGAACATGGAGCATGCGCTCGCGATCGCCAAGGGCTACCTGGCCAACCAGGAGAACGTGATGAACCCGGCGACCTGGTCGGGCGGGGGCGTCATTGCGTCGCACATGACCGCCACCGAGGTCACCAACGACCTGAACAAGGTCCTGATGGGCGGCACGCGCCTGGCCGAGGGCCTTACCCACGCCGCGGCATTGATGGAATCGCACGAGGCCGACTCGCAGCACGCGTTTCAGGCCTTATTCGGCGGCGCCGCCCAAAACGTTTAGCAATTCCGGCCCACTTCACTTTCGAAAGGACCTTCACCATGGACGATGCCATCACTTACAACCCGGGAGCCGTGGCCGACTTCGCGACGGACGTGGGTTCCCGCGCCGGCCAACTCCACTCCATCCACGCCGACGTTTCGCAAAAGACGAACGCGCTGCAGGAGTTTTTCGCCGGCCACGGCGCGACGGGGTTTTTCGACGCCCAATACCAAATGCTGTCGGGACTGCAGGGCCTCATCGACACGGTGCGCCAGCACGGCCACACGACCAGCCATGTGCTCGACGCCGCCATCCACACCGACCAGCAGATCCACGGCCTGTTCTGAGAACTCCCCGACCGGCCGCGTGCGCCCCACCGTTGGTGCGCCGGGCGGTGTGGCCGAGGTGAACGCGCCGTGCTGACCACGACAGTCGATGGCCTGTGGGTGTTGCAGGCGGTGACCGGGGTGGAGCAGCTGTGCCCCGAGCTGGGCCTGCGGCCGTTGCTGCCACGGCTGGAGACCGCCGAGATGGCGCTGCGCCACCCGGTGGTCGCGGAGCTGACGGCGTGCGGTGCGCTCGACGCCGCCGGCAACGCCGACCCGATGATCCGGGAGTGGATGACCGTGCTGCTGCGGCGCGACCTCGGGTTGCTGTTGCACATCAGCGTGCCGGGCCGCGATCCGACGCGCGCGGCCATTTGCCGGTTCGCCAGCTGGTGGGTGGTCCTCGAGCGGCACGGCGATCTGGTGCGTCTGTATCCCGCCGGCACCGCCCGCGAGGAAGCCGCGGCCACCGAGCTCGTGGTGGGTCAGGTCGAGCGGCTCTGCGGGGTCGCCGAAGCGGCGCCGCTGCGGCCGGTGACGGTCGACACCGAGGAGCTGCTGGAGTCGGTGCACGACGCCGCCGGCCTGCGATCGTTTCTGCTTGGCCAGCGCTTGGATGTCGACCAGCTGCACATCGTCACCATGGCCGCCGATCCGGCGCGCTCGGCGTACGCGGCCATCGTGGCGCTGCAGGCCGGTGTCGGCCCGGACAAGACGGCCCGACTCGCGATCGGGGAGTCGTCGGTCGCGATCGTCGACACTGCCGCCGGTCGGTTGTGCGTCGAAGGCGTGACGTCGGGTGGGCGTCGCTACCAGGTCCTGTCCCCGGGCTCGCGGAGCGACATCGGCGCGGCGGTGCGGCGCCTCATTCGGAATCTGCCGGCCGGCGAGGACTGGTACTCCTACCGACGCGTGGTCTGACAACGCCGTTAAACCGGCAGGACGACCAATCTTGGAATGGCAAACCCTAACGCTTGTAATGCACTTCACCGGCTTAGTGATCGCGTAAACGATCTATCGCCAATCGTGTTAGCATCGCGGTCGTGACCACCCCTTGGAATGACCCTAATATGTTTGACGAAGAGAGGCTTGGGCGGGGGGATCCGCCGGCGGTGCGCCACCGGGATTCGGTATCGGATACGATGCGTATCACCGATTTAGCCGCTCCGCGAAAAATACCACCGGGTTCCGGCTGGAGAAAATTCGTCTATAACATTTCGTTCCGAAAGATAAACCTCGGTGAATCACCGGCCGAACGGCATTACCGTGAATTGAAGGAACGTATTCGGCGGCATATCCGCCGGCAATTCGTGATCACCCTGGTCTCCGGCAAGGGCGGGGTGGGTGCGACGACGATGACCGCGTGCATCGGCGGCGTCTTCCGCGAGTGCCGCCCGACGAACGTGATCGCGATCGACGCGGTTCCGGGTTTCGGCACCCTGGCCGACCGGATCGACGAGGCCCCGCCCGGCGACTACACGGCCATCATCAACGACACCGATGTCCAGGGTTACGCCGACATCCGGGAACACCTGGGGCAAAACGTGGTGGGGCTCGACGTGTTGGCCGGAAACCGGACGTCGGACCAGCCCAGGCCCTTGGTGCCGGCGATGTTCGCCGGGGTATTGGCGCGGTTGCGGCGAACCCACAACGTCATGGTTGTCGACACCGCCCCCGACCTTGAACACCCCGTCATGAAGGCCGTATTGGACAACACCGACACCCTGGTGTTTGTCTCCGGTATCACCGCGGACCGATCCCGGCCGGTGCTGCGCGCCATCGACTTCCTCAGCGCGGAGGGCTATCACGAGCTGGTTTCGCACAGCACCGTGATCATCAACCACACCGACAGCGCCGTCGACAAGGACGCGCTGGCCTATCTGACCGAGCGGTTCACCAAGGTGGGTGCGACCGTGGAAGTGATGCCGTTCGATCCGCACCTGGCGCGGGGCGGGATCATCGACACCGTCCACGAGCTAAAGAAAAGGTCGCGGTTGCGGCTGTTTGAAATCACCGCGGGGCTGGCCGACAAATACGTTCCCGAGGCCGGTGCCGAGAGGGCGCAGCAGTGACCGAGAGGTTGCAGCCGCATAAGGTCGCCTTCCCGGCGCGCTGCGCGGTCAACATCTCCTATGACAAGCACCTGTGCTCGCAGGTGTTCCCCGCCGGAACCCCGGTGGAGGGATTCTTCGAGGGCATGGTCGAGCTGTTGAGCGACGACCTGAAGCGCAAAGGCTTCGACGGCGTCGCGCTGCCGCCCGGCAGCTACGAGCTGCACAAGGTCAACGGCGTGCGCCTCGACATCAACAAGAGCCTCGACGAGCTCGGCGTGCAAGACGGTGACACCCTGGTGCTGGTCCCCAGGGTCGATGGGGAATCCTTTGAGCCGCAATACGAGTCGCTGTCGACGGCGCTGGCGGCCATGGGCAAGTGGCTGGGCCGCGACGGCGGGGACCGGATGTTTGCACCGGTGACGGCGGTGACGGCCGCCCACACGGCGATCGCGGTCCTCGCCATGGCGGTCGGTGTGGTGGTGGCCCTGACACTGCGGGAACGCACCTTTACCGACAGCGTGATCCCGGCCGCCGTTGCCGGCGGGGTCGGCGTGCTGCTCGCGATCGCCACGGTGGTGGTGTATTGGGGATGGCCGCGGCGGCGCGACATGTTCAGCGGATTCGCTTGGCTCACAGTGCTTTTGCTGGCCGTTGCCGGCGGTTGCGCGCCGCCGGGAAAGCTGGGCTCCCCGCACGGGCTGATCGGGTTCGTGGTGGTGATTCTGGGTGCCATCGCGATCAGCGTGGCGACCCGGAAACGATGGCAGACCGCGGTGGCGACGGCGGTGGTCACGGTGTGCGGGACCATCGCCGCGGTGGCCGCCGCCCGGATGTTCCGGCCGGTGTCGGTGCAGGTGCTGTCGATCTGCGTGTTGTTCGGACTGCTCGTGCTGGTGCGGATGGCGCCGACGATCGCGCTGTGGGTGGCCCGGGTACGGCCCCCGCACTTCGGATCGATCACGGGGCGCGACCTGTTCGCGCGCCGCGAGGGGATGCCCGTGGACACGGTGTCTCCGGTCGGCGCGAACGAAAGCGAAGACGAGGACGACGAACTCACCGACATCACCGCCCGCGGCGCCGCGATCGCCGCGTCGGCGCGCTTGGTCAACGCGGTGCAGGTTGGTCTGTGCGTCGGGGCGTCCGCGGTGCTGCCGGTCGCGGTCTGGGGGGTGCTGACGCCGGGTCGTCACTGGGCGTGGTTGGCCCTGGTGGTGGCCGGCCTGGTGGTGGGCATCTTCATCACCCAGGGCCGTGGGTTCGCCGCCAAGTACCAGGCGGTCGCGCTGGTGTGCGGGGCATGCGCGGCGGTGTGCGCCGGCATCATCAAGTACGCGCTGGCCGCGCCCAGGAACCTCGAGGGCGCGCTGGTATGGCCGGTGGCGCTGGTGGTGGCCTTCGCCGCATTGGGTTTGGCCGCAGCGCTTTTGGTGCCGTCGACGCGGTTCCGGCCGTTGATCCGGTTGACCGTGGAATGGCTCGAGGTGTTGGCCATGATCGTGTTGCTGCCGGCGGCCGCGGCGCTGGGAGGGCTGTTCACGTGGCTTCGCCACTGATGTCGGTGTGCACCCGGGTCGCCGCGGTCTTCGCGGCCCTGACGCTTGTCGTCATTGTGGGCAATGTCCCGTCGGCACAAGCGATTTCACCGCCCAGGGTGGATCCGGCGGCGGTGCCCCCCGACGGGCCGCCGCGACCGGATCAACCGATGCGGCGCGCCAACAGCTGCTCGGCGCCGATCACCGTGAAAACGCCCGACGTGTCGCAAATGGCGCCCGGCTTCGACCTGCTCAACATCAGCCGCGCGTGGCAGTACAGCACCGGCAACGGGGTGCCCGTGGCGGTCATCGACACCGGGGTTTCGCCCAGCCCGCGACTGCCGGTCGTTCCCGGTGGCGACTACATCATGGGCGAGGACGGGCTATCCGATTGCGACGCGCACGGCACGGTGGTGGGCGCCATCATCGGCGCCGCACCACAGGGGCTGGTGCCGATGCCGCGACCGATGCCGGCCACGCCTGCGTTCCCCCCGCCGGCCGGGCCGCCCCCGGCCACTGGAGGGGCTCCCCCTCCAGTCGAGCTGCCGCCCCCCGTGGCGCCGCCCCCACCGCCCCCGCCGGTGACGATCACCCAGATCGTTCCGCCGCCACCACCGCCACCGCCGGAGGCCGGTGCGATGGCGCCCTCCAACGGGCCGCCCGACCCGCAAACCGAGGACGAACCCGCCGTGGCGCCGCCCCCGCCGGGGGCCCCCGACGGCGTGGTCGGTGTGGCTCCGCACGCGACCATCATCTCGATCCGGCAGTCCTCGCGGGCCTTCGAGCCGGTCAACCCGGGGCCGGCCGATCCCAACTCGGACGCGAAGATCAAAGCGGGCACGCTGAACACGTTGGCGCGGGCGGTGGTGCACGCCGCCAACATGGGCGCGAAGGTGATCAACATTTCGGTGACCTCGTGCCTGCCGGCGGTGGCCACGACCGATCAGCGCGCGCTGGGGGCGGCGGTGTGGTACGCGTCGACCGTCAAGGACGCGGTGATCGTCGCCGCGGCCGGCAACGACGGGGAGGGCGGCTGCGACAACAACCCGATGTATGACCCGCTGGACCCGTCGGACCCGCGCGACTGGCACCAGGTGAAGGTCATCTCCTCGCCGTCGTGGTTCTCCGACTACGTCCTGTCGGTGGGCGGTGTCGACGCCGGCGGCGCCCCCATCGACAAGAGCATGTCGGGCCCCTGGGTCGGTGTGGCCGGGCCCGCAACCCACATCATGGGCCTGTCGCCCCAGGGCGGCGGGCCGGTCAACGCCTATCCGCCGACCAGGCCCGGCGAGAAGAACATGCCGTTTTGGGGCACCAGCTTCTCGGCGGCCTACGTCAGCGGCGTCGCGGCGCTGGTGCGCGCCAAATACCCCGAGCTGAGCGCGCATCAGGTGATCAACCGGATCGTGCAGTCGGCCCACAATCCACCGGCCGGCGTCGACAACAAGGTGGGCTATGGCCTGGTCGATCCGGTCGCCGCGCTGACGTTCAACATCCCGCCCGGCGACCGGATGCCCCCGGGCGCGCAGAGCCGGGTGATCACCCCGGCCGCGCCCCCGCCGCCGCCGGATCATCGGGCGCGCAACGTCGCCCTCGGCTTCCTCGGCGCCGTGGCCGCCGGCGTGCTGGTGGTGGCCGTCGGGGCGCGGCTGCGGAGGGCGCGATGAGGTCGCGGCTGACCGGCTTCGGCCCGGGCAGCGACCGGCGGGTCATCGGTGTGTTGGCGGTGTTCGTGCTAGCCCTGGCGGGCTGGGCGGTGGGCGGCTACGCCGGCGCGGCGGCGGCCGTGCTGGTGGGCGTCGCGCTGGCGTTCGTGCCATGGTGGGGACAGCCGGCGTGGTCCTGGGCGGTCCTGGCGCTGCGGGGCCGCCGGCCGATCGGCTGGAGCGACCCAATCACCGTGGCCAGCAACCGATCCGGCGGTGGCGTGCGCGTCCACGATGGCGTGGCCGTGGTGGCGGTGCAGCTACTCGGCCGGGCGCATCGGGCGACGACGGTGACCGGTTCGGTGAGCGTCGAGACCGAGAACGTCATCGACGTCGTCGACCTGGTGCCGATGTTGCGGCACCCGCTCGGGCTCGAGCTCGACTCGATCAGCGTCGTCTCCGTCGGGTCGCGGTGCGGCAACGTCGGTGACTACCCGCGGGTGTACGACGCCGAGATCGGCACCCCGCCGTACGCGGGCCGGCGCGAGACGTGGCTGATCGTGCGGCTGCCGGTGATCGACAACACGCACGCGCTGCGGTGGCGCACAACCCTTGGGGCGACGGCGATTTCGGCGGCCCAGCGGATCGCGGGATTGCTGCGCTGCCACGGGCTGCGCGCGAAGGTGGCGACCGCGACCGACCTGATCGAGCTCGATCGCCGGCTCGGCTGGGACGCGGTGTCGGGCACGGCGCAGAAGTGGAAGGCCGTCCGCGGGGAGGCCGGGTGGATGACGACGTACGCCTACCCGGCCGAGGCGATCACCTCACACGCGCTCGCGCAGGCATGGACGCTCCGCGTCGACGAGGTGATCCAGAACGTGACGATATTCCCGGAAGGGACCTGCACCGCGACGGTCACCGTGCGCACACCCACGCAGGCCCCGAGCCCGCCCAGCGTCATCCTGCGCCGCCTCAACGGTGAGCAGGCGGCCGCGGCGGCCGCCAACATGTGCGGCCCACGCCCGTACCTGCGCGGGCTGCGCCGAAGCGCGCTGCCCGAGCGGCTGATCGTCGAGATCGGGCCGTCGGGTGTGTTGGTGGGCAAGCTGAGCAACGGGGACCGGCTGATGATCCCGGTTACCGACGCCGGCGAGCTGTCACGGGTTTTCGTGGCCGCCGACGACGCGATCGCCAAGCGGATCGTGATCCGCACCGCGGGCGCCGGCGAACGGGTCTGCGTGCACACCCGCGACCAGAAGCGCTGGGCCAGCGTGCGGATGCCGACGGTCAGCGTCGTCGGCGCCGCACGGCCGGTGCCCCGCACCACCGTCAGCGTCGTCGAATACGTTCCGCGACCCAAGGCCGGTGGCGGCGGCTCGGATGGCGCGGACATCGCGATCTCGCCCGCCCCCCGGCCCGCCACCGTGGTCACCGTCGCGCCGGCCGGCACGAGGCTCCCGGACGGACACGGGCACGCGTTCGAGGTGGTCATCGAGCAGGTCAGCGGTGAGATGGTGAAGGTCATTGCGGCAGAACAAGATTGGCTGGTCGACATGGACCTGTTTCGTGCGGAGAACCGCTACGTCAACCTCGAGTCGGTCACAATGTCGTATGCCACCTAGCGACGGTGTGGACGATGGGTGACTTGCTTACGGCACGTAGGCATTTCGACCGCGCCATGGAAGTCGGGGACCGGCAGGGGCGCGCGGCGGCATTGCCGGAGTTCGTCGCCGCCACCGAGGCCGATCCGTCGATGGCCGATGCCTGGCTGGGCCGTATCGCCTGCGGTGACAACGACTTGGCGTCGCTGAAGCGGCTCAACGACCACCGCGAATGGCTGCATCGCGAGACCACGCGGATCGGCCGGAAGCTGGCCGCCGAAATGCAGCTGGGCCCCTACATCGGCATCACGGTGACTGACGCATCCCAGGTGGGTTTGGCGCTGTCGTCGGCGCTGACGATCCCCGGCGAATACGCCGAGGCCGAAAGGGTTTTGGCCAACCGTGAGCTGTTGGATTCCTGGGGCAACTATCAATGGCATCAGCTGGCCCGGGCGTTCCTGATGTACGCGACGCAGCGCTGGCCAGAGGTGTTGTCGACGGCCGCCGAGGAGCTGCCGCCGCAGGCGATCATCATGTCGGCGGTGACGGCGTCGATCTGCGCGCTGGCCGCGCATGCCGCCGCGCACCTCGGGCAGGGCCGGGTGGCGCTGGACTGGCTGGATCGCGTCGACGTGGTCGGACAGCACAGCTCGTCGGCCAGGTTTGGCGCCGAGGTGCTGACGGCGTCGATCGGTCCCGCCGACATTCCGCTGTTGGCCGCCGACCTGGCGTACGTGCGGGGCATGGTTCACCGCCAGCTCCACGAGGAGGACCGGGCCCAGATCTGGCTGTCGAAGGCCACCATCAACGGGGTGTTGACCGACGCGGCCAAGGCGGCGCTGGCCGACCCGAACCTGCAGTTGGTCGTGACCGACGAACAAACCATCGCCAGCCGCACCGACAAATGGGATGCCGCGACGGCAAAGAGCCGCGAGCAGCGCGAGGACGACGACGCGGCGGAGCGGCGCGCCCAGCTGCTGGCCGAGGGCCGCCGGCTGCTGGCCAAGCAGGTGGGCCTGGCGGCGGTCAAGCAGGCGGTGTCGGCGCTGGAAGACCAGCTCGAGGTCCGGATGATGCGCCTCGAGCACGGGCTTCCGGTGGAGGGCCAGACCAACCACATGCTGCTGGTGGGACCGCCCGGGACGGGCAAGACGACCACCGCCGAGGCGCTGGGCAAGATCTACGCCGGCATGGGCATCGTGCGCCACCCCGAGGTCCGGGAGGTCCGCCGGTCGGACTTTTGCGGCCACTACATCGGGGAATCGGGACCCAAGACCAACGAGCTGATCGAAAAGTCGCTCGGCCGAATCATTTTCATGGACGAGTTCTACTCGCTGATCGAACGCCATCAGGACGGCACGCCCGACATGATCGGCATGGAGGCCGTGAACCAACTCCTGGTCGCATTGGAAAACCACCGCTTCGACTTTTGTTTCATCGGAGCGGGCTATGAGGATCAGGTGGACCAATTCCTCACCGTGAACCCGGGTTTGGCCGGCCGGTTCAACCGCAAGCTGCGGTTCGAGTCCTACTCGCCGGCCGAGATCGTCGAGATCGGACACCGCTACGCGGCCCCGCGCGCCAGCCTCCTCGACGAGGGGGCGCGGGAGAAGTTCTTGGACGCCGCCACCACCATCCGCAACTACACCACCCCCGGCGGGCAGCACGGCATCGACGCCATGCAGAACGGCCGGTTCGCCCGCAACGTCATCGAACGTGCCGAAGGATTCCGCGATACCCGCGTGGTCGCCCAAAAGCGCGCCGGCCGGCCGGTGACGGTCGAGGATCTGCAGATCATCACCGCCGCCGACATGGAGGCCGCGGTCCGCAGCGTGTGTTCGGACAATCGCGACATGGCCGCCATCGTCTGGTAAGGGCATGCGCCCACGGCGCTTTGACCGCCGCGCGGGGGACTCGGGGACGCGTCGTCGTCCCGGCCGCACCGCCGAGGTCGGGGCGCTGCCAACGTCGGGCGCCAATTCCCGTGTGTCACATCGGTAACCCGCTGGCCGGCATACGACGATGTGCCCGCCTACGCGCGACAGCCAGTCGCTGTTAGGCGGGCAGAGAGAAGTATGTGCCCGCGACGCCGCGACGCACGTGACACGTGTGACCACCACAAGGTGTCAGGCGTGGCCCGCCCTGGCTTACCAACCAACCCACAGCGGTGGCGCTGCGGCGGCTCGCGGCGCCGGAAAACTTACGGCCCCGCGGTGCACGGCTCGAATCGAAAAACGGTGAGCCGGCCCGCCAGCGCCTCGAATTCGTCGGCCGTGCCGTCGCGGACCAGCCCCGAGCGCTTCGCGAACGCGACCCCGACCGGCACTTCGGTGGAAAACGCCCGCAGCACCGGGCGGGCTTCCTCGGCGGCCAGTTCGACGATCTTGACCTCGCGTGAGCGTCGGCCCCGGCTCAGCGTGCCGACGCCGGCGGCGCGGGCGTTCGCCGCCCAGTCGGCGCCCGGGTAGCCGGCCACCACGTAGAGGCCGCCGTGAAAATCGAACGGGGTCATCGGCGTGCTGCGCGGGCGGCCCGACTTACGGCCGGGCACCGTCAGCACCATCGCGGGGCCGGTCGGTATCCCGAGCCGCTGGATCGCCATCATCACCTTGTTCATGGGTTTGAGGTAGCGCGGCGGACGCAGTTCGGACATGTCGGGCTCCTTACCTAGGTTCTGGTGAACAGGTCGCGATGTTGGGAAACCCACTGGGCGAACGGGATCGCCGGCCGGCCGAGGATCTTCTCCACGTCGTGGGTGACCAGGGCGGGCTTGTCGAGCGTCTCGGCGAGCATCGCCGTGTAGGCGTCGGCGAAGCCGGCGCTGAACCCCAGGCCGATGAACCGTTGCCGCACCAGGTCCTCCGGCACCTCCCGGTACTGCAGCGGCCGGCCCAGGACGGCGCCGACGACCCCGGCCAGCTCGGAGTTGGTGAACGCCTGCGGACCGGTCAGCGGGATCCGCTGACCGACGAGCTCGTCGGTGAGCAGCGCCCGCGCGGCGACCGCCGAGATGTCGCTCTCGACGATCGGCGCGGACGAGGCCGCCGCGTATGGCCCGGCCACCACGTCGCCGGCGCGGATCTGCGCCGACCACATGCCGGCGAAGTTGGTCGCGAAAACCGTGGGCCGCAGGCTCACCCAGGCCAGGCCCGATTCGACGGCAAGCCGTTCGACCTCCCTGTTGCGGTCCCCGCGAAACCGTGACGGTTGCCGGGAAAAGTCGTCGTCGGCGTTGATCGCCGACAGCGCGACCAGTTTGCCGACCCCGGCGCTCAGGCACTCGGTCACCACCTCGGGCAGCCGCTCGCCCAGCGCCCGGGAATTGAGGAATACCGCCGATGCGCCGGCCAGCGCGTCGGCGGTCGAGCCAACCACCTCGACGCCGGACGGGAACCCGGCGGTGGTCGGCGTGCGGGTGACCGCGCGCACGGGCGCGCCCGCGGCGACAAGTTCGTGGACGAGCGGGCGCCCGACGTTGCCGGTTGCCCCCGTTACGACGATCGTCATGGTGTGGTTCCTTCCATGAATTTTCTGCGGTACTCCAAGGACGGCGCCGAAGGCGGGAAAGTTACAGCCCGGACGCGTAACTTTTCGCCCCGGCAGATCGTCGAAGATTCATGAACCAGTCGCCGTCACCCAGCGACCAGGTCACGGAGGCCTGGCGCCGGCACCGCCCGTATCTGGTCAACCTCGCCTATCAGATGATGGGCGATGTCGGCGATGCGGAAGACATTGCGCAGGAGGCGTTTCTGCGTCTGTCGCGCGCCGATCTCGATGAGATCGACGATGTCCGCGGATGGCTGACCGTGGTGGCAAGCCGCCTCTGCCTCGATCAGGTGCGTTCGGCCCGCGCCCGCTACGAACGGCCGGGCGGAAACGATCTCGAGGACCGGCGGCCGGCGCCGTCGCGCCAGGACCCGGCCGACCGGATCACCCTCGACGACCAGGTCCGTGCCGCCTTGCTGGAGGTTCTACGCAGGCTCAGCCCCGGCGAGCGGGTCGCGTTCGTGCTGCACGACGTGTTCGGGGTTCCCTTTGACGCGATCGCCGAGACCGTCGGCCGCCCCGTCGGCACCTGCCGCCAGCTGGCGCGCCGCGCGCGGGGCAAATTCACGGTGGCCCAACCGAAGTCGGCCGAAGTGGCCTCGGCCGAGCACCAGCTCGTCACCGAGAAATTCATCACCGCGTGCGCCAACGGCGACCTCGCCGGACTGACCGCCGTCCTGGACCCGGCGGTCTGGGGTGCCGGGACGATCCTCGCCGATCCGGCGCCGCCGCCGCAGGTCAACCATGGGCCACAGGCGGTGGCCACCAACCTGCTGCTCTATCTGGGACCGGAAGTGACGCTGGTCAGCGGTCCCGCCGGGGGACCGGTGGTGCTGGCCTTCGCGGAACGCCGGCTCTTCGCCGCCATCGTGCTGACGATCCGCGGCGGCCTCGTGACCAAGATCGAGGCCGTCGCCGACCCCGTGGCGCGCGCGGGTGCCGGTCAGCGGCCCTGATGCGGGTCCGTCCGCGCCGCGAAATAGCCGGCGATCGTCGCGGTGACCTGGAGGAATTTGCGCCGCGTCGCCGGCGCCATCTCCCCGTTCACATCGATGACGCCGCCGGGCCGAAGGTGGGGGTCGAACGGCACCTCGATCACCGGCTGTCCGTGATCGACGAACTCGCGCGCCAGCAACTCCCGGGTGCGCTTGTCGGCGTGGCCATCGGAATCGTTGAGCACCACGATGGTGGTGCGCAGCAAACTCGTCAGGCCCCTTTCCGACAGCCATTCCATGGTCCTGGCGGCCGCGGATGCCCCGTCGGCCCACGGCGAGGACACCACGATCAGCGCGTCGAGATCGCGCAGGACTTCCTGGGTGACCGGCGAGTCCATCGTCGAGCCGCAGTCGATGACCGAGATCGTGAAATGGCGGTCCAACCGGAGCGCGGCCTCCCGGTAGATCGCGGGGTCGAGCACCCGGCGCGGGCCGGACGCCGGTTCGCCGCCGAGCACGTGCAGGCCGGCGGGATTACGGCCGAGACGCTCGACCACATCGGTGAACGACCGCACGTTCTTGTCGGAGGTCAGTTCCCAGAACGACCCGGTCGACCGCGGGTCGATTCGGCTGCTCAACCGGCCGAACGCGGTGTCGGCGTCGATCGCCACGACGTGGTCTTGCGGACGCAATTCGGCAAAGAGCGATCCCACGCTGGCGGCCACCGATGTCTTTCCCACCCCGCCCTTGCCCAGCACGCCAACCTTGTAGGTGCCGCGGAGGACGCCCCGGACGGCCGCTTCGAAGTGGGCCTCCTGGCGCTGCGCCGCCGACGGACCCGGCTTGACAAGGCCAAAGGTGGCCAGCCGCACGATGCGTCGCCAGCCACGGTCGGGCAGCGCGGGCGCCGGCGCGACGGCGGGCGCCGGGGGAGCGGACTGCTGGCGCGGCGGGGGGAGCGGCGGGGCGGCCCACGGGGCCGGCGGGTATGCGGCGGGCGCGCCGGGCCGGTCGGGCCGCAGGCGGTCCCGCAGGAATTCGTCGCGCTCGTTCATGGGCTCCCCGGGTGCCACGCGATCGACCCTCGCGTGTGGCTGACGGCGGGGATCGGCATGAGTCGAGTATCGGTCACGCGCCGCCGGCGGATTCTCCCGAGTGGCGCGCAAACTTGGGCGGAGATCCCGTCCCGCCGGGGCGCGCCGGCCGAAAACCGCATGTCGGCGACATTGCCGATCACCGGCCGCAGCGAATTTACGGCGCTGACAGCCGGCGGTTAGACTGGACGAAGTTGGCATGTCAGGCGGGTTTTGTCATATCGTTTTACGACTTGTCGAGACCGGTTCCAGGCCACCGTTCAGAGTTGCACGGACGTATCCCTAAACCGGATCATCCCCGCCTGGGGACAGCCCATCGACAAGACCGAAGGGGTTTTAGCCCGCCACCCTCGGGTGCGGCCTCGTCGGAGCCGCTCATAACGGCCGCGGAACGTTCTGGTGAAGGGTCAGGTGCATATGACGCCCAAGCGCGTTGGGTTATATAACCCCGCGTTCGAGCACGATTCGTGCGGGGTAGCCATGGTCGTCGACATGCACGGCCGTCGTAGTCGCGAAATCGTCGACAAGGCGATCACCGCGCTGCTCAACCTCGAACACCGCGGCGCTCAGGGCGCCGAGCCGCGCAGCGGTGACGGCGCGGGCATCCTGATTCAGGTCCCGGACGCGTTCCTGCGGGCAGTCGTGGACTTCGAGCTGCCCCCGCCGGGCAGCTACGCCACCGGTATCGCGTTCCTGCCGCAGTCGTCCAAGGACGCCGCGACCGCCTGCGCCGCCGTGGAAAAGATCGCCGAGGCCGAGGGCCTGCAGGTGCTGGGCTGGCGCAACGTGCCCACCGACGACTCGTCGCTGGGCGCGCTGTCCCGCGACGCAATGCCGACCTTCCGGCAGGTGTTCATGGCCGGCGCCTCCGGTATGACGCTGGAGCGCCGCGCCTACGTGGTCCGCAAGCGCGCCGAGCACGAACTCGGCACCAAGGGCCCGGGCCAGGACGGGCCCGGTCGCGAAACCGTCTACTTCCCAAGCCTGTCGGGCCAGACGTTCGTCTACAAGGGCATGCTGACCACCCCGCAGCTCAAGGCGTTTTACCTTGACCTGCAAGACGATCGGCTGACCAGCGCGCTGGGGATCGTGCACTCCCGGTTCTCCACCAACACCTTCCCGTCCTGGCCGCTCGCGCATCCGTTCCGGCGCATCGCCCACAACGGGGAGATCAACACCGTCACCGGGAACGAAAACTGGATGCGGGCCCGCGAGGCGTTGATCAAGACCGACATCTTCGGGTCCGAAGCCGACGTCGAGAAGTTGTTCCCGATCTGCACCCCCGGCGCGTCCGACACCGCGCGCTTCGACGAGGCGCTCGAACTGCTGCACCTGGGCGGGCGCAGCCTGGCCCACGCCGTGTTGATGATGATCCCGGAGGCCTGGGAACGCCACGACTCGATGGATCCCGCGCGGCGGGCGTTCTATCAGTACCACGCCTCGTTGATGGAGCCGTGGGACGGCCCGGCGTCGATGACGTTCACCGACGGCACCGTCATCGGCGCCGTGCTCGACCGAAATGGCTTGCGCCCCTCCCGGATCTGGATCACCGACGACGGCCTGGTGGTGATGGCCTCCGAGGCCGGCGTGCTCGACCTGGACCCGGCGAAGGTGGTCCGCCGGATGCGGCTGCAGCCCGGCCGGATGTTCCTGGTGGACACCGCCCAGGGCCGCATCGTCTCCGACGAGGAGATCAAGGCGGAGCTGGCCGCCGCGCATCCCTACCAGGAGTGGCTCGACAAGGGGCTGGTTCCGCTCGAAGACCTGCCGCAGGGCGACTACACGCGGATGGCCCATGAGCGGCTTGTCATGCGGCAGTTGGCTTTCGGCTATACCTACGAGGAACTCAACCTGCTGGTGGCGCCCATGGTGCGCACCGGCGCCGAGCCGATCGGTTCCATGGGCACCGACACCCCGGTCGCGGTGCTCTCGCAGCGCCCCCGGATGCTGTTCGACTACTTCCAGCAGCTT
The DNA here is from genome assembly GCF_010730745.1 of Mycobacterium heidelbergense. Taxonomy (NCBI): domain Bacteria; kingdom Bacillati; phylum Actinomycetota; class Actinomycetes; order Mycobacteriales; family Mycobacteriaceae; genus Mycobacterium; species Mycobacterium heidelbergense. The sequence goes on from NZ_AP022615.1 coordinate 2,259,316, forward strand.
TTCGCCCAGGTGACCAACCCGCCGCTGGACGCGATCCGCGAGGAGGTGGTGACCAGCCTGCAGGGCACCACCGGCGGGGAGTGCGACCTGCTCAACCCGACCGAGGAGTCCTGTCACCAGATCGTGCTGGCGCAGCCGATCCTGCGTAACCACGAGCTGGCCAAGCTGGTCAACCTCAACCCCGACGACAATGTCCATGGCCGTCCACATGGCATGTCGTCCAAGGTGATTCGCTGTCTGTACCCGGTGGCCGAGGGCGGCGCCGGGCTGGCCGCCGCGATGGACGAGGTGCGTGCGCAGGCGTCGGCGGCGATCGCCGAGGGCGCCCGGATGATCATCCTGTCCGATCGCGACTCCGACGAGCGGATGGCCCCGATACCGTCGCTGCTGTCGGTCGCCGGGGTGCACCACCATCTGGTGCGGGAACGGACCCGCACCCAGGTGGGCCTGGTGGTCGAATCCGGTGATGCCCGCGAGGTGCACCACATGGCGGCGCTGATCGGCTGCGGCGCGGCCGCCGTCAACCCCTACCTCGCGTTCGAGTCGATCGAGGACATGCTCGACCGCGGCGTCTTGGACGGCGCCGGGAACGGGATCGACCGCACGACGGCGTTGAACAATTACGTCAAGGCCGCGGGCAAGGGCGTGCTGAAAGTGATGTCCAAGATGGGCATCTCGACGCTGGCCTCCTACACCGGCGCGCAACTGTTCCAGGCGGTCGGCATCTCCGAGGACGTGCTCGACGAGTACTTCACCGGGCTGAGTTGCCCGACCGGCGGGATCACCCTGGACGACATCGCCGCCGACGTCGCCACCCGCCACAGGCTGGCGTACCTCGACCGGCCCGACGAACGCGCGCACCGCGAGCTCGAGGTGGGCGGCGAGTACCAGTGGCGCCGCGAGGGCGAGTACCACCTGTTCAACCCCGAGACCGTGTTCAAGCTGCAGCACGCGACCCGCACGGGGCAGTACAAGATCTTCAAGGAATACACCCGTCTGGTCGACGACCAGAGCGAGCGGCTGGCGTCGCTGCGCGGGCTGCTCAAGTTCCGCGGCGATGTGCGGCCCCCGGTTCCGCTGGACGAGGTCGAGCCGGCAACCGAAATCGTCAAGCGCTTCTCCACGGGCGCGATGAGCTACGGCTCGATCTCCGCGGAGGCGCACGAGACGCTGGCCATCGCCATGAACCGCCTCGGTGGCCGGTCCAACAGCGGCGAGGGCGGCGAGGACGTCAAGCGGTTCGAGCGCGATCCCAACGGGGACTGGCGGCGCAGTGCGATCAAGCAGGTCGCCTCCGCCCGGTTCGGGGTCACCTCGCACTACCTGACCAACTGCTCCGACATCCAGATCAAGATGGCCCAGGGCGCCAAACCCGGTGAGGGCGGCCAGCTTCCAGGCCACAAGGTGTACCCGTGGGTCGCCGAGGTCCGGCACTCCACGCCCGGCGTCGGGCTGATCTCGCCGCCGCCGCACCACGACATCTACTCCATCGAGGACCTGGCGCAGCTGATCCACGACCTGAAGAACGCCAACCCGTCCGCACGCGTGCACGTCAAGCTCGTGTCGGAGAACGGGGTTGGCACGGTGGCGGCCGGGGTGTCCAAGGCGCACGCCGACGTGGTGCTGATCTCGGGGCACGACGGCGGCACCGGGGCCACCCCGCTGACCTCGCAGAAGCACGCGGGCGCCCCATGGGAGCTAGGGCTGGCCGAGACCCAGCAGACGTTGCTGCTCAACGGGTTACGCGACCGGATCGTGGTCCAGGTGGACGGGCAGCTCAAGACCGGGCGCGACGTGATGATCGGCGCGCTGCTCGGCGCCGAGGAGTTCGGCTTCGCCACCGCCCCGCTGGTGGTGGCGGGCTGCATCATGATGCGGGTGTGCCACCTGGACACCTGCCCGGTCGGCGTGGCCACCCAGAACCCGGTGCTCCGCGAGCGGTTCACCGGCAAGCCCGAGTTCGTCGAGAACTTCTTCCTGTTCATCGCCGAAGAGGTCCGGGAGTACATGGCGCAGTTGGGCTTCCGCACGTTCAACGAGGCCGTCGGGCAGGTGGCGTCGTTGGACACCACCCTGGCGCGGGCGCATTGGAAGGCCCACAAGCTGGACCTGACACCGGTGCTGCACGAGCCGGAGTCGGCGTTCATGAACCAGGACCTGTACTGCAGCTCGCGGCAGGACCACGGCCTGGACAAGGCGCTCGATCAGCAGTTGATCGTGATGAGCCGCGAGGCGCTGGACTCCGGCAAACCGGTCCGGTTCTCCACCACGATCGGCAACGTCAACCGCACGGTGGGCACCATGCTCGGCCACGAGCTGACGAAAGCCTATGGCGGCCAGGGCTTGCCGGACGGGACCATCGACATCACCTTCGACGGATCCGCCGGCAACAGCTTCGGCGCCTTCGTGCCCAGGGGGATCACCCTGCGCGTCTACGGCGACGCCAACGACTACGTCGGCAAGGGCCTGTCCGGTGGCCGGATCGTGGTGCGGCCGTCCGACAACGCGCCGCAGGACTACGTCGCCGAGGACAACATCATCGGCGGCAACGTGATCCTGTTCGGCGCCACCAGCGGCGAGGCCTACCTGCGCGGCGTGGTCGGCGAACGGTTCGCGGTCCGCAACTCCGGCGCCCACGCCGTGGTCGAGGGCGTCGGCGACCACGGTTGCGAGTACATGACCGGCGGCAAGGTCGTCATCCTGGGCCGCACCGGCCGCAACTTCGCGGCGGGCATGTCCGGCGGCGTGGCCTACGTGTACGACCCGGAGGGCGAATTGCCGAACAACCTCAACACCGAAATGGTGGAGCTCGAGACCCTCGACGAGGACGACGTGGAGTACCTGCACGCCACCGTCCAGGCGCACGTCGACGCCACCGATTCCGCGGTGGGACAGCGGATCCTGTCCGATTGGCCGGCGCAGCGGCGACATTTCGTCAAGGTGATGCCACGGGACTACAAGCGGGTGCTGCAGGCCATCGCCGAGGCGGAACGCGACGGCGTGGATGTCGACAAGGCGATCATGGCGGCCGCGCATGGCTGATCCCACCGGCTTCCTGAAATACACGCATCGGGAACTGCCGAAGCGCCGGCCTGTCCCGCTGCGGCTGCGCGACTGGAACGAGGTCTACGAGGACTTCGACGAAGAGACCCTGCGGCATCAGGCCGCCCGCTGCATGGACTGCGGTATTCCCTTCTGCCACAACGGCTGTCCGCTGGGCAACCTGATCCCGGAATGGAACGACCTGGTGCGGCGGGGACGCTGGCGCGACGCGATCGAGCGGCTGCACGCCACCAACAACTTTCCGGACTTCACCGGACGGCTGTGCCCGGCGCCGTGCGAGCCGGCGTGCGTGCTGGGCATCAACCAGGATCCGGTGACGATCAAGCAGATCGAGCTGGAGATCATCGACCGCGCCTTCGAAGAAGGCTTTGTGGTGCCGCTGCCCCCGGACAAGCTGACCGGCAAGAAGGTGGCCGTGGTCGGCTCGGGGCCGGCTGGTTTGGCCGCCGCCCAGCAGCTCACCCGCGCCGGCCACAGCGTGACCGTCTTCGAGCGCGACGACCGCATCGGCGGGCTACTGCGCTACGGCATCCCGGAATTCAAGATGGAAAAGCGCGTCCTGAACCGGCGGCTGGACCAGATGCGCGCCGAGGGCACCGAATTCCGGCCCGGCGTCAACGTCGGGGTCGACATCACCGCCGAGCAACTGCGCGCCGACTTCGACGCGGTGGTGCTGGCCGGCGGCGCCACCGCCTGGCGCGACCTGCCCATCCCCGGCCGGGAGCTGGACGGCGTCCACCAGGCGATGGAATTTTTGCCGTGGTCCAACCGCGTTCAGGAGGGCGACGACGTCCTCGGCGAGGACGGCGAGCCGCCGATCACCGCCAAAGGCAAGAAGGTCGTCATCATCGGCGGCGGCGACACCGGGGCCGACTGCCTGGGCACCGTGCACCGGCAGGGCGCGGCCGCCGTGCACCAGTTCGAGATCATGCCGCGCCCGCCGGACGAGCGCGCCCAGTCCACCCCCTGGCCGACCTACCCACTGATGTACCGGGTGTCGTCGGCGCACGAAGAGGGCGGCGAACGGGTGTTCTCGGTCAACACCGAGGAGTTCGCCGGCGACGACGGCCGCGTGACCGCGCTCAAGGCGCACGAGGTGGCCATGCGGGACGGCAAGTTCGTCAAAGTCGAGGGCTCGGACTTCGAGATCGAGGCCGACCTGGTGTTGCTGGCGATGGGATTCGTCGGTCCGCAGAGGGAGGGCCTGCTCACCGACCTCGGGGTGAAGCTCACCGAGCGCGGCAACGTCGCGCGCGGCGCCGACTACGACACCTCGGTCCCCGGTGTTTTCGTTGCCGGTGACATGGGTCGCGGCCAGTCGTTGATCGTTTGGGCGATAGCCGAGGGCAGGGCCGCGGCGGCGGGGGTGGACCGGTATTTGATGGGTTCGACGGCCCTCCCGGCGCCCATCAAGCCAACGGCCGCACCGCTTCAGTAGTCACACCAGCCACATTAGAAACAGACTTATATTCGTCCGGCGTTTCTGCGACAGTTTGCCAGACGACTGTTGTCTAATGGGCCGTTGTGGGCCTCGTCACATGGACGCGACATGGGAGTCCAGTGGAACGGACCGATCGCAGGAGTGATCACTGTGCATATCAACCCAGTACCTCGGTCGCGGATGGGGCGAATCGCCTGGTCATGGTTTCGTCATCCGGTAAAGAGCCGCGAGTTTCCCGCTAAGAACGAGCGCCTGGTCACCGCCGAGGAGCTGCTGCTGTTCGGGGTGTAATCACCTCAGACGGGCGTGCGCGCTGATACGCGGACGTTTGCTCGGCGAGCGACCGGCCGCGACCATCCCGAACGCACCGAAATCTACGTTAGCGTGACGTCCACTCGATCTTTGCGCGCTCCCGTCGATTTCGATGCGCGGCTATCGGGGTGACAACAGCCCCGAATCCCGGATCGCCTCCGCCAGCGGTTCCAGGACGGCGGGGTCGTGCGGCGGCGAGAGGTAGACGATCCCGAGGTCCAGGCCTTCGGCGGCCAGCCCGGCCGCGTCCGCGATGACCTTCCCGTAGTCGCGGTCCGGCCCCAGGCCGAGATGGGCCGACAGGGTGATTTCCTTCGGATCGCGCCCGATGTCCGCGCAGTGTGAGGCGAGCACGTCGCGCTTGTGGGCGAATAGCTCCGGCGGGCCGCCGACGAAGTTCCAATGCTGGGCGTAGCGGGCGGTGATCCGCAGCGTGCGTTTCTCCCCGCTACCGCCGATGCAGATCGGCGGGTGCGGGCGCTGCACGCCCGTGGGCTCGTTGCGGGCGGCCTTGAGTTGGTAGTACGTGCCGTCGAAGTCGGTAGTCTCGTGGCTCAGCAGGCTGGTCAGCACCTCGCAGGCCTCCTCGAACCGGTCGAAGCGTTCCTTGATGGAGCCGAGCTCGATGCCGTAGGCACCGGACTCCTCCTCGTTCCACCCCGCGCCGATTCCCAGCTCCAGCCGCCCGTTCGAGATGATGTCCAGTGCCGCGGCCATGTTGGCCAGCACCGCGGGGTGTCGGTAGTGGATGCCGGTGACCAGCGTCCCCAGCCGCAGCCGCTTGGTGGCCTGCGCCAGCGCGGTCAGCGTCGTCCAGCCCTCCAGGCAGGGCCCGTCGCTGTCGGAGAAGATCGGGTAGAAGTGGTCGAAGGTCCACCCGGACTCGTAGACGTCGATGTCGTCGGCGGCCTGCCAGACGGCCAGCATGTCGGCCCAGGTGGTGTTTTGCGGTGAGGTTTTGAACGCGAATCGCATGAACTCGACGTTAGCCGATCTTTATGAAGCGCAACTAAACTCCGTCCACCGGTGACCGGCGGGCCGCCGCGCCTCGGCGGGCACACTGGAGCCATGGACCCGGTAGCTGCTTTGCGGCAGATCGCCTACTACAAGGACCGCAGCCGCCACGACCCCAGGCGGGTGATGGCCTACCGCAACGCCGCCGACATCATCGAGGGTCTCGACGACGCCGAGCGGGAGCGCCACGGCCAGGCCAACAGCTGGCAGAAGCTGCCGGGCATCGGGCCCAAGACCGCGAAGGTCATCGACCAGGCGTGGTCCGGTCGTGAGCCCGACCTGTTGGTCGAATTGCGTTCCGCCGCTGAGGATCTCGGTGGCGGCGACGTCCGTGCCGCGCTGCGCGGGGATCTGCACCTGCATTCGAACTGGTCGGATGGGTCGGCGCCGATCGACGAGATGATGGCGACGGCGTCCGCGCTGGGCCACGAGTACTGCGCGTTGACCGATCATTCGCCGCGGCTGACGATCGCCAACGGGCTGTCGCCGGAGCGGTTGCGCGCGCAGCTCGATGTGATCGATGGGCTGCGCGCCGAGTTCGCGCCGATGCGCATCCTTACCGGGATCGAGGTCGACATCCTCGAGGACGGCGGCCTGGATCAGGAGCCCGGGATGCTGGAGCGCCTGGATGTCGTGGTGGCCAGCGTGCACTCGAAGCTGTCGATGGACTCCGCGGCGATGACCCGCCGGATGATCAACGCCGTGTCCAATCCGCACGCCGACGTGCTCGGCCACTGCACGGGCCGGCTGGTCTCCGGCAACCGCGGCATCCGGCCCGAATCGAAGTTCGACGCCGAGGCGGTGTTCGCCGCCTGCCGGGACCATGGGACGGCGGTGGAGATCAATTCCCGCCCCGAGCGCCGGGACCCGCCGACGCGTCTGCTCAAGCTGGCGCTGGAGATCGGCTGTCTGTTCAGCATCGACACCGACGCGCACGCGCCGGGTCAGCTGGACTTCCTCGGCTACGGCGCCCAGCGCGCGGTGGATGTGGGCGTGCCCGTCGACCGGATCGTCAACACGTGGCCGGCCGAGCGGTTGCTGGAGTGGACGGGTGCGAACTGATCAATACCGCTACGCCACAGCGGTATTCGACGTGCAACAAGTGGTATCCAAGTCAGAACAAGGGCTCGGTTTGTAGTCCGCAATGCGTGCGGATCACCTCGTAATCACGATCACGATGTGCCACAGTGACCCCGATCCGCAGCGCCATCGCGGCCACCTGGCAATCGATCAGGCTGCGTACGGTGTCACCACCGCGACGACAGCGCCGGTGGATAGCGGCCGCATCTTCTGCGTCCCGCACGGGGGCAAACGGCTCGATATTGAACCGTTGCAGTAGTCGCCTCCGCCGTATTGCCTTGGACTCGTCGGTCGTACCGATCAGCAGTTCCATCATCACGACCTCAGGGACGATCACCTGCGAGTTGGCGGCAATGCGATCTGCTAGCCAGCGGCTGGCGAGCGACTCAGAGGTGGTCAGAAATTCAATCCAGACCGACGTGTCGACGATCATCTAAGACTGGTCTGCGAGGCCTATGCCCGTGTCCGAAAACGATTCGATCTCATCATTGGTGAAATCGAAACCGCTGCCCTGGAGTGCCAACGCCTCATCGCGGTCTAACGGTTCACCCACGAGCCTGCGCAGTGCGAGGTCAACGGCACTCCGCTTCGAATCCAGTCGATACATTCGCTGCGCGGCGGCCACAAGTTCGTCGTTGATTTCGATGTTGGTCCGCGACATAACACCATCATGCACTATTAGGTGTAAGACGGCGAGAGCGAGGCGACCCGTGCGAATGCTGCTAGTCCGGCAGGTGCGGCATTTCGAGGCCCGGGTCGCGGCCGACGAGCACCGCGGGCGTGAGCGCGGATCGGCCGTAGCGTTCCCGTACCCGGTCGATCGCCGCGTCGACCTCGTCGCGGCGGGATGCCTCGCCGAACGGCAGCAGCAGCTGCTGGGCGCCGCTGCGGTCGATGCTCGACACCGCGAAGCCGACCAGCGTCAGCCCGCGCTGCGCGATCAGGGGCTCCGCCGCCGCGACCAACTGCCGGGCGGCCGCCAGGATGGGCGGCGTCGACGACGTGGCCCACGGCAACGTGTGCGACCGCGTCGCCCGGCCGAAGTCATCGAACCGCAGGCGTAGCGTCACCGTGCGCCCGGTGCGTCCGGCGGCGCGCATCCGGCCGGTGATCCGGTCGATCAGGTTGACCACCACGGCGTCGACCTCGGTGGCCGACATGCGATTCCCGGCGCGACCCAGCGCCCGCTGGGCGCCCACGGACCGGCGACGCACACCGGTCGTCACCCGGCGGCGGTCGATGTTGCGGGACAGCGCGTACAGCTGGCGGCCCATCGCCGCGCCCAGCAGGGAGGCCAGCATCGACTCGCTGAGCTCGGCGACGTCGGCGACGGTCGTGATGCCGTGCGCGTGCAGTTTTTCGGCGGTCTTGGCGCCCACACCCCAGAGCCGACGCACCGGCAGCGGGCGCAGGAATGCCAGCTCTCGATCGGGCGGCACCAGCAGGAGTCCGTCGGGCTTGGCTTCTTGGCTGGCGACCTTGGCGAGAAACTTGGTCCGGGCGACGCCGACGGTGATGGGCAGGCCGACGCGGTCGCGCACGTCGGCGCGCAGCCGCTCCGCGATCTGGACCGGCGTGCCGGAGACCCGGCGCAGGCCGCCGACGTCGAGGAAGGCCTCGTCCACCGACAGCGGCTCCACGATCGGTGTGCAATCGCGAAACACCTCGAACACGGCGTCGCTGGCGCGGCTATAGGCGCCCATCCGGGGCGGCACCACCACGGCGCGCGGGCACAGGCGCCGCGCCTGCGCCCCGCCCATCGCCGTGCGCACGCCGTAGGCCTTGGCCTCGTAGCTGGCCGCCAGCACCACCCCGCCGCCGACGATCACCGGGCGGCCCCGCAGCGCCGGGTCGTCGCGCTGTTCGACGGACGCGTAGAAGGAGTCCAGGTCCGCGTGCAGGATGGACGCATCGCACCGCACGAACAGATGTTCGCACGCGGGTGTGACAGCTAAGGCCTGACGTTGGCTGACGGTTCGTGACTCGGGGCGGGTCACGCCGGCCACGTCGTGGTGGTCACAATTGTCACATGCGTCTCGGCGTGGCGGGCACACACGCTTTTGCCCGCTTCACAGCGACAAAAAAGCGGTCAGCAGTCGCTCATAAGTAGGTAACAACCCCCGACGAACTCACGGACCTGACGTCTAGCCGGGCTCGCCGTAGATGCTGGTGACCCAGATGTGGGTGAGGGTGTCGACGACCCGGTCCTCGTCGACCGCGGGGGTCTCGGCGGACAGGGCGGCCATCATGGTGCGCTCGTTCATCTGGTTCAGCGACGTCGCCAGGTCCGCCGCCGGGATGGTCTCCGGCGCGGCGCCGCGCGCCCGCTCGGCGGTGATCATGGCCGCCGTCTGGTCGATCCACTTCTGCATGAACCCCAACCACGTCGCCCGCAGCTCCGAGCTGGTGGCCAGCGCCTCCGTCGCGGCCCGCGCCAGCGGCCGGTGCGTGGCGAATGCGGTGAAGAACGCCTTGATGCCGTTGCGCCACACCCGCCGCGGGTCCGTCGGTAGCCGCTGCACCGCGCCGTCGAACTCGGAATCGGCCCGGGCGATCACCGGCTCCAGCAGCGACAGCAGCACCGCCTCCTTGGACTTGAAATAGAAGTAGAACGTCGGCCGCGACAGGCCGGCGCCCTTGGCCAGGTCGTCGACCGAGATGTCGGCGAGCGATCGCTCTTCCAGCAGCCGCTCGGCGGTCGCCAGGATCGCCTGCTCGCGGTCGTCGCCCGAGGGCCGCATGGAACGGCGGCCACGCAGGGCACGAGTCTGGCCGGCGGTAGTCACGGCGGCTACTTTACACGGAGTCGAAAGTTTCGACACCCCGTTGACGCACTCGACACCGCGTTGATAACGTGGCCCCATGACTGAGCACCTCGACGTCGTCATCGTGGGCGCCGGCATCTCCGGCGTGAGCGCCGCCTGGCACCTGCAGGACCGCTGCCCGACCAAGAGCTACGCCATCCTCGAACGCCGCGACGATCTGGGCGGCACATGGGACCTGTTCAAGTACCCCGGCATCCGCTCGGACTCGGACATGTTCACCCTCGGGTTCCGGTTCAAGCCGTGGCGCTCGGCGAAGTCGATCGCCGACGGCGCCTCGATCAAGGCCTATATCAGGGAGACGGCGGTCGAGAGCCGGATCGACCGGCACATCCGCTACCGCCACCGGGTTCTGGCCGCCGACTGGTCCGACGCCGACAACCGCTGGACTTTGACCGTGGAGAACGACGGCCGCCGGTACGACATCACCTGCTCCTTCCTGCTCGCCTGCACCGGCTACTACAACTACGACGAGGGATACACGCCCACCTTCCCCGGCTCCGAGGACTTCGAGGGCACGATCGTCCACCCGCAGCACTGGCCGGAAGACCTTGACTACCAGGGCAAGAAGATCGTCGTCATCGGGTCCGGCGCCACCGCGATCACGCTGATCCCGGCTCTGGTGAACTCGGGCTCCGGTCATGTCACGATGCTGCAGCGCTCGCCGACCTACATCGGCTCACTGCCCGGGGTTGACCCCTTCGCCGTGCGGGCCAACCGGTGGCTGCCGGACCGCCTTGCGCATATCGCGAATCGCTGGAAAGCCATCGCGTTCAGCACCTTCCAGTATCAGTTGTCCCGGAAACGCCCCGCCTACATGCGCAAGACGTTGATGACGATGGCGCAGCGACGCCTGCCGAAGGGCTACGACGTCGAAAAGCACTTCGGGCCCAGTTACAACGTCTGGGACCAGCGGCTGTGCCTGGCCCCCGACGGCGATTTCTTCCGGACTATCCGGCACGGCAAGGCGGACGTCGTCACCGACACCATCGACCGGTTCACCAAGTCCGGGATCAGGCTCACCTCGGGTGAGGAGTTGCAGGCCGACATCATCGTCACCGCAACGGGATTGAACATGCAGTTGCTGGGTGGGGTGCAGCCGTCGAGGAACGGTGAGCCCTTCGAACTGACATCGTTGATGACCTACAAGGGCTTGATGTTCTCCGGCGTCCCCAATTTCGCCATCACCTTTGGGTACACGAATGCGTCGTGGACGCTGAAGGCCGACCTGGTCTCCGAATTCGTCTGCCGGTTGCTGAACTACATGGATGCCAAGGGTTTTGACACCGTGGAGCCGCAGCGGCCGGGCGTTGACGTTGACGAGTTGCCGTTCATGGACTTCAACCCGGGCTACTTCCAGCGTTCGGTGCACATGCTCCCCAAATCGGGGTCGCGCGCGCCGTGGCGGCTCAAGCAGAACTACTTCTTTGACATGCGCACGATCCGGCGCGGCAAGATCGACGACGAGGGCCTGCGGTTCGCCAAAAAGCCTGCGGCGGTTGCTGTTTAGGGCGATGCACTGGATGCACGGCTGTCGAGAAGTTTCTTTACGGGTATCAACGGAGCCGTGACCGCATGCTGCACGGGTGGGTATCGGCGTGATGGAGGAAACCTGGCCGACTGCCATCCAAGCCGGCAGTGGTCTCGGAGTAACGGATCGCCACACGCCCAGCTGAGAAGCACATCAATAACGATGGGCCCCTTCTTGCGAAGGGGCCCATCGCCGTTGGTGGTCACCGGCTCGCATCGGCGACCGCCGCCGGGCTTACAGCAACTTGAGCAGGTTGGCGATCAACAACCCGATTTGGCCCGCCAGCGCTCCGCCGAAGTTGCTAATCATCGACGGGAGGTTCGACACGAACGAGGGGAGGCTTTGTAGCATTGCGGTCAATTGAGTGCTAAAGGTGTTGATCATGGGACTCCACCCGTTGGTCAGGGTATTCACGAATTGCTGCACTGTGGTGGCGCCAGGGGCGGCCATTCCCGGGCCGAATGTTTGCTGGCCAAAGGTGATGTAGTGCTGGAGCCATCCAGTCGGTGCAAGAGTTAAGAGTCCATTGATTAAGTTTGTCCGGGTCGCGCTCTGGGGGACGCCCTTGAGTAGGGCGTCAACGAACGCGCCAGGAGTATTCAATAAATACGTGAGTGCCGTTGTCGGATTTCCAGCATTCCACGCCTGCAACGCCGAATTAAGCGAGGGCCCGATACCCTTGGAAATGAGTGAGAGAGACGTCGAAGCAAGTTGGTCGCCGACTATCGACAGCAAGTTGTTTGAGGAGAAGGTAGGTGTGGAAATCGTCCAATTGTACAGGTTTGAGACATTCGCTAGCACACTACTTGGGATACGCAAGATACCTTCCAGCGGCGCACCGATACCGATGAATGGTCCTGATATCCACCCGGACAGAATTAGATTCAGCGCAGTGCTAATGGAAGTTTTGCTGCCAGTTGCGAGGATGGCATTCGCGTTGGTGATAGCCTGCCAGGCGGTGCCGTTCGGGCCGAAAGTCTTGACGGCCGCCAAGCCCGCCTGCTGGTATGCCGAGACGTAGGCGTTGGCGTAGCCGACCCAGTTATCACCGATCTGCTGCAAGACCGGGAACGGATCCGCAAGCCACTCACTGGCAAGCACCGGCAGATTGGTGACGACCGTCTGGTAAGCGTCATTCCAGGTCTGGACGACGAGGTTGCCGGTGATGGAGCTGACAACATCCCCGGGGACGGCGGCCGCGGCCGCTCCGCTGCTGGCGAGGGAGGCGAGTTGGTTTTCCATACCGGCGAACAGGTCCATCATGCCGCTGCTGGCGTCGGTGAGTTGGATGTCTGACACGCTCAGCTGGCGTAGTTGTTGGGTCACGTGAAGGCCGGGCAGGTGCTGGGCCATCGGGCCTGCGGCGAGGATTGCGGCGCTGGCCAGAGCGACTCCAGCGGTGATGTGGGGGCGGGCTGCGAGATCCACGACCATCTCCTTTGCACAATTCTGAATAACGACGAAATGAACGTACCTGCCAATTATGTTGAGCGAATTGTGAGCGACAAACTAGGTAATTAACTCTGGTGGTATGCATTAGCGGCAAACCTGATCTAAGCGAATGGGACGCTATTATCCGAATTGGTCTAAATGGAAGGCCCTGCCACAAGCATTTATTGGCAGTATTGGAGTTAACGTGGCGCGACGTGGTTGTCGGGTGTCGACAGCACCATGAGGGGAGGGCGTCGTCGCGCAACGTCGCCCTCAGGACCGCCCGCATTGATTGCCGGTGGATTTCACGCGCAGCACCACGGCATGCTGACGCGAGCGGCCAGCTAAAACACTCATACGGCTTGTCCGTACAGCGACGGCCCAAGAAGGTAACCGTCGGTGGAGTCACAGACAACCAACGAAGGTCAGCGCACGCCAGGCCGGACAGCGCCGGTGTGTGCTTGTGGGACAAGTCAATCCGATCACGTCCGGCGATCCACAAGCGGTCGTCGGGGATAAGGGTCGGGCACGCCACACCCGCCACCTCTTCTGGGTGGGCTGTAAAGCAGTGCGCACGGGAGTGGCCCCGGTGATCACGGCGGGGTGATCGCCGAAGGGGTTCGGCCAACTCAGAGCAGCAGTAGACCCGGTGGGTGCGGGACGGCCTTTCGTCACTGGCCGCTATTGGCCGTCGCAGATCAGTTGACCGAAGATTGAGGCGCATCGCGAAGTCATCGTGCGCTGTGTGCCGCGACGGATCGCAGCGCCTCGGCGACGAGCACCGTCTGGCCGCATCGGTGTAGGCAGTGACGCGCTATCTCTCAGCAAATACGGGAGCGGTCCTGTATACCCTGGCGAGCAATCGTGTTGCTGCGGTAGTAGCTATCTTAAGCACGGGGGGCGAATGTGGATCGGATCGCTACCGATAAGTAATTTCATTTTAAACTATTACATCGGGGGCCATAGTTTGCTGCTGACACATATGCGGCGCAGCTACCAGGATCTTTTAAACCTGTGATGATTGCGGACCTGGACGTTGGCGAAGCGATCACCTTAAGCTTCTCTAAAACGCCACGGGCCCAGGTTCTTGGCAGGTACTTCGAGCAGCTCGTCCCCACGTGACCGCCCGAGTTGCTCTGGGCGTACGAGCACCATCTCCGTAGGTCAGCGTGGGTGGGGGCCGCGGTGAATGCGAACCCGGTGTCGGGACTCTAAGCGATTGCGGACCTTGAGACTTCATGCCTGGTCTGCCCGTTGAATACCGCGTCGGTGTCATCAAGCAGAACTCCCTCTTCGACATGCGAACGATCCGGCGCGGCAAGATCGACGACGAGGGCCTGCGGTTCGCCAAAAGGCCTGTAGCGGTTGCTGTTTAAGCCGGTGCACTGGGTGCGCTGCTGTCGAGAAGGTTCTTTACTGGTATCAACGGAGCCGTGACCATATGCCGCATGGCTGGGAAACTCCCCAACCTGTAGCACGGTTAAAACCCCGCGACTGGGTCGTCCAAAATCCACAGAGCGAATGGCATTTCATAGCAACGTCGGTGTTGTGGAGGAACCCTGATCGCTGCCGTTCAGCCCGCATTGGTCGCGTGGTCCCGAATGCGGCAGGCTCAGCTGAGAAGCACACCGATAAACGATTCGGCCCCCTCCTTGCGAAGGGGGCCGAATGCCGTTGGTGGTCACCGGCTCGCATCGGTGACCATACGGGTCTCAGAGCAACTTGAGCAGGTTGGAAATCAACAACCCAATGTTGCTTGCCAACAAACCGCCGAAGTTGCTCAATATCGACGGGAGATTGGCCACGACCGAGGGGATGCTGTGCAGCAGTGACGTCAATCCACCACTAATGGTGTTGACGACGGGGGTCAAAGATGGCCAGCCGTTGGTCAGTTGGTTCACAAACGCCTGGGCTGCGCCTGACAGACTGCCGCCGGTCGCGATGTTCACCGCGCTAGGAGCCACGATTTGCTGCGCGAGACCCGGGTTGAGCAAGGTCACCAACTCGTGAACTAGGCCATTGGAACCCAGCAAGCCCGTAAACCCGTTGAGGGCGGCGTTTGTTGTCGCACCGGGGGTATTGAGCAGGTTGGCCAGCGCCCCCAACGCGTCCCCACCGGTCCACGAATTGTAAACAGCCTGAAGACTGCTACCCAGTGCTGTCTGCGCTGCGGCGACCGGGCTGAAGAGGCCTAAGAGACCAATAAAAGTGACATCAGTATTCACCAAATAGCTGGTTGCGTTCGAAAGATTTTTCGTGATGTCCACGGGGATCTGCAGGATCTTTTCGAGTGGCAGCAAGATATTTGAGATGGGGATGTTGTACAGGGCTAAGTACAAGGTGCTCACCGCGGCGCTGATCTTGCCGGTCGTGAGATCGGTCCACGCCGTTTGGAGAAGCGGCCCAAAGCTACTACTAGTATTGCCGGTGAAGTACCCCACAGCGGCGGCCGCGGAGGTTTGGTACGCCCCGACGTAGGTGTTGGCGTAGTCGACCCAGTTTGCAGCGGCCTGCTGCGGGATCACAAAAGGAACCTTGCTCCACGTGTTGTACAGCGTCTGCAGGTTCGCCCCCGTCGCCTGGAACGTGTTGACCCACGTCGCGAGGGGAAGGGGTAGTGCAGCGGGGTTAATAAAGTCGGTGAGCGCAGCCGCAGGCACAGCGACCGCGCCGACACCACCAGCCAGCGAAGCGAGCTCGTTTTCCACACCGGCGAACAGGTCAACCATGCTGTCAGCGGCACCGGCGAGCTGGATGTTGGAAACGCTTATCTGGGAGAGCTGATGGGCCAGGCGAAGGTCGGGCAGGTGCTGGACCATGGGGCTGACGGCGAGGACAGCGGCGCTGGCCAGGGCGACTCCGGTGGTGATGTGGGGGCGGGCTGCGAGGTCCACGACCATCTCCTTTGCACAATTCTGAATAACGACGAAATGAACGTACCTGGAAATTATGGTGAGCAAATCGCGGCAACAAAATAGGTAAATCACTATGGCGATATGTATTAACAGCAAACCTGCTCTAACTGCATGATCCAGCTATTATCTGAATTGGTCTAAACGGATGGTCCGCCACAAGCATTTATTGGCAGCATTGGAGTAACGTGACGGCGCGCTGTTGTCAAGTGTCGGCAGCACCATAATGGGAGGGCCTCGCGGTACGACGTCGCCCTCAGGGCTACCCGTATTGATTGCCGGTGGATTTCACCGCGCAGCACCACGGCATGCTGACGCGAGCGGGCAGGTAAACAGTCGTGCGTCGTGTCCGTCATCGCTACGAGACGAGGGAGATAACCGTCGGTGGAGTCAGAGACAACCCACGAGGGTAGCGCACGCCTGGCCGGACAGCACCGGTGTGTGCTTGTGGCACAAGCTAATCCGATCACGCGCGGCGATCCACAGTGCTCGCCGGGGACAAGGGTCGGGTACACCACACCCACCACTTACTTTGGGTGAACCATAAAACAGTGCGCACGTCGGTGGCCCCGGCGATCACGGCGAGGTGATCGCCGAAGGGGTTGGGCCAACTCAGAGCAGCAGGGGGCTCAGCGGGTGCGGGCGGGTTTTCCGCGCTGGCCCCGCTGCCTGGTTGCGGCGGACCAGTTGGCCCGGGATCGAGGTGCTGCGTGCCCGCGACAGATCGCAGCGCCTCGGCGACGAGCAGGGCCTGGCCGCGTCGGTGTCAGCGGCGGAGCACGATCTCTCAGCAAATACAAGAGCGTTCGGTACGGCCTGGCAAACAATCGTATTGTTGCGGCAATAGCTATCTTAAGTATGGAAGTGAATGCGGGGCGATTGGTTACCGGCAGGTAGTTTCGTTTTAAACTATTTTGGCGGCGACAGTAGTTCGCTGCAGCACATGTATAGCGCGGCTACCAGTACTTTTTAGCCCTATCGTGATTGCGGAGTCACGCATTACTGAAGCGATCACCTTAAGCTTCTCTAAAACGCCACGAGCCCAGGTTCTTTCCAGGTACTTCCAGCAGCTCGTCCCCACGTGACCGCCCGAGCATCGTCTCCGCAGGCCAGCGTGGGCGGGGGCCACGGTGAATGTCGGTATCGGGGACTTCAGCGATTGCGGGATCTGAGATCTCATGCCTGGTCTGCCCGTCGAATACCGCGTCGGCGTCATCAAGCAGAACTACTTCTTCGACGTGCGACGATCCGGCGCGGCAAGATCGACGACGAGGGCCTGCGGTTCGCCAAAAGGCCTGCGGCGGTTGCTGTTTAAGGCGGCTCGCTGGGTGCGCTGCCGTCGAGAAGGTTCTTTACTGGTATCAACGGAGCCGTGGCCGCATGCTGCGCGGCTGGGAAACTCCCCAACCTGTAGCACGGCTAAAACCTTGCGACTGGGTCGCCAAAACCCGCACAGCAAACATTTCGCGGCAACGTCGGTGCCATGGAGGAAACCTGGCGGACTGCCACCCAGCTGCATTGGACACGTTGTGGCGGGTCGAAAGAGCACGCCAATAAAACGTTCGGCCCCCTCCTTGTGGAGGGGGCCGAACGCCGTTGGTGGTCACCGGCTCGCATCGGCGACCACACGGGTCTCAGAGCAACTTGAGGAGCTGCATGAGCAACGTCCCTACCTGGGTAGCGATGTTGCCCAACACTGACGGGAGACTCGACAGGACCGGTGGGATACTTCGCAGCAGTGAAGTCAATTCGCCAGGAATGTTGCTAAGGCCTGAACTGACTGCGTTGACCACAGCAGTCAGGGACGGCCAGCCGTTGATCAGCTGGTTCACAAAGCCCTGGATTGCGTTCGCAAGGCTGCCGCCCAGTGCAACGTTTTGTGCGTTGGGAGCCACGATTTCTGTCGCAAGGTTTCCGGCGATCGTGTTCACCAGAACACTGAGCGTGCCACTGGGATAGTTGAGCAAGCCGGAAGTGAGCGAGCGCCCGCTAAGCACGCCACCATTGAGGAAGTCGTTCGTTATTGCGCCGGGCATATTGGCCAGGTTAGTCAGCGCACCTAGTGGGTTCCCAGCTGTCCACGAATCATAAACCAGTTGAAGATTGTTACCGAGCGAAGCGAAGAGCACGTGGGGCAGTTGCAGGATGCCAAAATTACCAATGTCGGTCACGCCTGTCGTGAGCAGATAGTTGGTTGCATTGTAGAGATTCTGGCTGATGTCGATAGGGATATTTAGAATCTTTCTCATCGGCAAGAGGACCTGCGTAAATGGAAAGCTCCATAATGCTTCATACAAGTAAGGATAAAATGCGGTGGATATCTGACCCGACATGAAATCGGCGAGCGCTGTGTTTATCAGCCCAGCAAATTGGCTTTTTTGAGTCCCCATGAAGAATTTGATAGCGGACGTTGCGGCGGTCTGGAACTGCGACACATAGAGATCGGCATACGAGACTCCGTTGGCGGCGACCTGTTGCAGGACGGGGAACGGGACTTCGCTCCAAGTGTTGTAAACCGTCTGCAGGTTGGTGCCCGCACTCGCGAAAGTGTTCATCCAAGTCTGAACGACGAGGTTCTGGGTGATCGGGCTCAAGAGACCGCCCAGAACGTCCGCGGGCAGGGCGGCCGCGGTTGCTCCGCTGGCGAGTGCGGCCAGTTCGTTTTCCACGCCGGAGAACAAGTCCAGCGCGCTGCTGGCGTCGGCGAGCTGAATATCGGACACGCTCAGCTGGCGTAGTTGTTGGGCCGTATGAAGGCCGGGCAAGTGCTGGGCTATGGGGCCGGCGGCGAGGACGGCGGCGCTGGCCAGGGCGACTCCAGCGGTGATGTGGGGGCGGGCTGCGAGGTCCACGACCATCTCCTTTTCGATTCTGGATAATGACGAATTGAATGTAGCTGGGAAATATTGCGAACGAATCGTGGCCACAAATTAGACAATTCACTACGGCGATATGCGTGCGCAGCAAAACCGGCCCGAACTGCACAAAAACTATTACCTGAATTGGGTCAAATTGAAGGCGCCACTAAAATTATTTGTTGACGGCATGGGAACATGCGTGACACGGCGTCGTTGCTAGGTGTCGACAACGCCATGATGTCAGTGTCTCGATCCGCTCATATCTAGGCAGTCGGCCCCGTCAACGTGCCGGTGGATTTCACCGTCCGGCACCACAGCATGCTGGCGCGAGCGGGCGGAAAAAACAGTCGTGCGGCTTGTCCGTACCGCCACGGCACAGGAGATAACCGTCGGCGGGTTCGAAGACGATCATGGCGGGTCAGCGCACGCCAGGCCGGGCAGTGCCGGTATCTGCTTGTGACACAAGCCAATACCGATCAGGTTCGGGGTCTTACCGAAAGCGCTCCGCTCGGGACAGGCCGAGCACACCACGTCTCTTGAGGTGCGCCGTAAACCGGGGCGCACGCAGGTGGCCCGGCGGTGGCGTCGGGTGAGGCGGCCACCTCGAAGCAACAGGTGGGCCGGGCGGGTGCGCGAGGGGTTGTCGTCGCCGGCGGCTACCTGGTTGCGGCAGATCTGGTGCGTCGCAGATCGAGGTGGATCGCGAGGTCGTCGTGGCGCGGCGTGCGGCGGGGGTGGCCGGGCAGCGCCGCGGTGGTCAATGCGGCGTTGGTGTCTGCACTGAAGCGCTATCGGTCAGCAAACGCAAGAGTTTTTACTATTCCCTGGCTAACAATTGTATTGTTGCGGTAATAGCTATCTTAAGTGGGGAGTGAATGCGGGGCGGTTGGTTACCGGTAGGTAGTTTCATATTTTACTATTGTCCCGCCAGAAGGGTTTGCTAACTACGTGCTAACAACGCGACTAACAGGGGTTTTCCTGCTCCATCAGGATTGCGGCATCACACGTTCTTGAAGCGATCACACAAAGCCTCTCGAAAGGGCCACGGACTTAGGTTCTTCCCAGGTACGGCGAGCAGCTCGCCCCACGTGACCGGCCGGGCATCACCTCCGCAGGCCAGCGTGGGTGGGGGCCACGGTGAACCCGTGTTGGGGACTTCAGCGATCGCAGGATCTGAGACCTCTTCGGCATGCGAAACGACCCGGCGCGGCAAGGCCCAGGACCCGCGGTTCGCCAAAGAGCCTGCGCCGGTTGCCGTTTAAGGCGGCTTAGTCGCCCGACGCGACGACGACGATGCCATCGTCGTCACTGTAGGCGATCTCGCCGGTTACAAACGTCACGCCGCCGAGGGCGATCTCGACGTCGCGTTCGCCGGCCCCTGTCTTAGCGCTTTTGCGCGGATTGGTGCCCAGCGCCTTGATGCCGATGTCGATGCCGCGCAGCGCGGCGGCGTCGCGCACCGCACCGTTGACGATCAGTCCCGCCCAGCCGTTGGAACGGGCCAATTCGGCGATGACGTCGCCGACCAGCGCGGCGTGCAGGGAGCCGGCACCGTCGATCACCAGCACCCCGCCGGCACCGGGCTCCGAGAGCACCGACTTCAACAGCGCATTGTCCTCGAAGCAGCGCACCGTGCTGATCGGCCCGGCGAATTCCGAACGGCCGCCGAACTGCCGGAATTGGAGGTCGCAGCTGCGCACGTCCGGGCCGATGCTGTCGACGAGGTCGGCGGTCGGCCGAAACGACACGGTCACTGGGGAGTTCAGCGGCGCCGCAGCTGGCGGATCAGCAGGATGGCCAACAGGCTGAGGGCCACGGCAACGATCAGCGGCACCGGCGATTGACCGGACGCCGGCGCGGGCGCGTCGGGCGGGACCGGATTGTTGGCGCCTTCCACGGTCGATTTGGCTTGCGCGGCAGCATCTTTGGCGGCGGCGGCAAGCTGGCCATTCGTTTGGATCCGCTGCTCCGCACCGTGGGGTTGCTCGGCCGGCTTGGGTGGCGCGGGCTCGGCGCTTTTGGCCGGTGCCTTCTTGGCCGCCGCTTTCTTGGCCGGGGCCTTTTTCGCGGGCGCTTTCTTGGCGGGCGCTTTTGCGGTCTTCTTGACGGCCTTCGCGGGAGGCTTCTTCTCCGGCGGGCTCGATGCGCCGCCGGGTTCGCTGTTGGGTTGTTCCTGCGGGTCTGCCATGCGGCCGCTCCTTTGCAGCTTGCTCTCGCGCGCCGAAGTTACTTGGACCCATCATGCCAGGACGCGCGACGGCGTCCCGGCCGTCAGGGTCTGCGCCGCACCGCCCACCAGGCGCCGGCGCCGACAAGCGCCACCGTCACCACCGCAAACGGCCACGTCGGCACCTCACCGCCGCCATCGGTGCCGGCGGGGGCGGGTCCGGGAGTGCCGGTGCCGGGCACCGTCAGCCGAAACGACCAAGACCCGGACACCACGTGCCCGTCCGCCGACGTGACCCGGTAGTTCACCGTGTAGGTGCCGGCCGGCCCGAGCGGACGCAGGCCGACGCCGACGACCGCGCCCTGCACCGCAGGCTCCCCGGCGGACCACACGTTGCCGTCGGGCCCGACGACCGTCATGGCCGCGAACGTGGTCTGCAACCGCTCGTTGAAGGTGGCGCTCACCCGCTCGGGCCCGCTGGTGACCACCGCATTGTCCGCGGGGTCGGTCGACACGCGCGCGGCGTGCGCGAACGCCACCTGCGCGCTCAGGATCGCGGCAAGCGTCAGGGCGGCCAGCAGCGAGCCGACCCACGCGACAACCGCCAGGGGTCTCATGCCCGCCGGCGGATCAGCGCGAGACAGACGCCAACGGCGGCCAAAGCCAAAGCCACCCCGCCCAACAGGCGGGCGGTGCCGTCCGGGGATTTCGCCTGCGGGGGAGGCGCATGATGACCGTGCGGCGCCGTCGGCCCCGCGGCGAGCGCCAGCATGGGCGCCGGATGTTCCGGCTCGCCGCCACCCGGCAGCGGCGGCTGGTCCCACTTCACGACCGTCCCGTCGGAATAGGTCTGCGTGGCCGGGAAGCTCACCGTGTCGGTGTCGGGCAGCTGCACCGAGATCCGGAACAGCGCGAATTGATCCACTCCGATGCCGCCGTTGGGCGCGGCCGTCCAGGTCACCGAGCGGACGGTGCCCGAGGCGGCGTCGCGGTCGAGCTTGGCCGTCCACCCGGGAATGCTTTCGGCGCTGGCAGACGCCACATCGGGAAGGCTGACGGTCAGCGCGGTGGTCGCGGCCCCGGTGTTGGATTCGTTGGGCACCCGGAAGGTGACGACCGCCGTGGTGCCGCGCACCGGATTGTCGCTGGTCGCATGGACGTGCGCCCATGCGGCCGGGGTGCCCGCCGCGGAGCCGAGGTAGAGCGCGACGGCCGCGACGACCGGGATCAGGACGCGCGAAGTCCACCCGCGGGTCGGCATCGGATCAGGCCAATCCGAGGCGGGCCATCAGGTCCGCCTCGATGCCGTCGAGCTGCGACGAGATCGCGGCGTGGGCCGCCCGGCGCCGCGCGGCCGGCATGTTCTCCGCGGCGGTGACGGCCGCCGACAGATCGGTGAGCCGTTCGCCGATGGCGGAGACGAACTGTTTGGTCTCGGCGTCCTTGGGCTTCTTTTCCTGCACCACCCGCAACGACCTTTCCGCCCCGGCTATCCGGGCCGACAGCTGGGCGCCGTGCCCGGAGAACTGGCCGATCTGCGCCAACGGAATCCCGAGCTGGTCGGCGCGACGCTGGTCGATCACCGCGCGGGCGGCCATGGCCGCCCGGTACACCAGCGGCGTCAGGATCGGGGCGAGCAGCCGAGACACCGTCAGCACCCGGCGAATCCGGGTCGGCGAGAGCAACCTGCCCTCCCGTGCCGCCTTGAGCTCGGCCTCGGCGACCTTCAGCGCCGTCCGGTCGCTGTCCCGCTGGGATTTGACCTGCGCCTTGAGGGCCTTTTCCGCACCGCGTCGCTCATTTTTAAGCCGTCGGGCGTCGTTCTTGGCGGCCAACTTGGCCTCCAGTTTGGCGCGGGCCTTGATCGCGCGGGCCTCGGCGCGCCGCGTCGCGCGACTCTTTCGCTTGCGGAACAGGCCCATTCCCGGCCGCCTCCCGATAATCTCGCTGGCTGTCGTTGTCTATCGCCCTCGCGCGTACGCGATCCGTGAGCCAACCCTAATCGGAATGGGGCGGCGGCAGCCGTTCAGGTCCGGGCGCTCGGCCGGTGTCGGGCTATGCGTCGAGGTGCTCGACGCGGCGCAGCTCGTTGATCCGCTCCACGATGTCCTGCTGCGCCTGCGGCGACAACCCCGCGGCGGCCAGCGCGATGCGGCGCACCCCGTCGTCGCGCATCGTGGCCCACCACGCCAACTCCTTGTCGAGCTTTTCGTAGTACTCGTCGTCGGTGAAGTAAGCCGGCTTGATGCGGAAGAAATTGGCCAGGGCGGTCATGGTCGCCGCCGAGGGGTTGGTGCGGTTGCCCGAACGTAGCTGAGACAGGTAGGGAGCCGACATCGTGACGCCCTCCGTCTTGAGCGCCGCGATCACCTCCGCGGAGGTGTGCGGCCCGCGTCCGGGTGGATACACCGTGTCGAACAAGCGGTTGAGGCGGGCGGCGAACGTCGTGCTCATCGATATGACCTCCACTGGGCTGGAGAAGCGAACTATTACCTAAGTGTATTTGCTGACCATGGTAGCGAGGGTTTGGGCCCGCAACCAGGTGCAAACCCGGGTGGGTTCGACACCGGCGTTGCTGGCGGTTGCCAAATCTCCACTTGACGAGCGTCCAACTAATTCGCTGGAGTGTCCACTGAATCAGCAAACTTCACAGGTTATCCGCAGAATTCGGCGTCGGGGCAGTGGTGGCGGGCCGCCGGGCCCACGGTTGGCGAGACGATTTGACCGAGGATGCTGGGCAGCTGCACCGCAACCGGCGGACAACGCGCACCTCTCGGCGGTGTCCTTTGCTGCCAGGTCGGCAACACGCGTGGTAAACGGGCCGAGGGCACGCTCGAAGCCCCGCGGCGTTACCTCGGGGGTGACCGCGGGGGACGGCGGTGGATGAGGGGGGCGTGCCCGTCGCCACCTTAGACGATGCCCGACGACCTCCCGGCGGCCGCGGCTTCTTTCCGGCGTCGTCGCAGAGTTTGCGCCGCCGCCTTATGCCGCAAGCAGCATCGCGAGAATCGCGGTGTCGGGGTGGCTGATCGGATCGACGCCCACGCGGCTCACCATCGACGTGATGGTGCCGTCGGCTTCCGCTTCGACCCAGGCCGCCCGATGCTCCAATCCCAGATATGGCAACCCCGGCAGCAACACGCATCCCGACGCCGCGCCGGTGCATTCCGGCAGCGACGGCATGGTCTCCGAGGGCGGATGCAGCATCAGCAGCGCGGGAGGTTGATGATCCGCGAAATGCCCTGGCCGGATTGCCGATTCACCGAAGACGGTGCCCTCGGCCAGCACCAGGCCCACGGTGCCCGGCTCGGGTTCGTCGGGCAATTCCTCGCGGGCCCCGAACACCGTTGTGGTGGAAAGCAATCCGGGCAGCGACGCGACCCTGACCGCCACCATCAGCAGTTGGGCCCACTCTTTCGTCGAGTCAGGCCAACGCCCGGAGATCACAAACCCCTTCAGGGCGCCACGAGAATGGAAGGGGGACACCCCTATAGGACCGTCTGACCCAGTTTCCATCCCGACCTCCCGCGTGAGTCCTCCGTCCGATTAACCACACTGGTAGCTCGAATAATTCAGCATGCCTGCGGTCTCGGCGCGTTGCAACACGACACGGCCGGTAAGGCCCGCCTTCTCCACAAAGCCGGCCCCACAAGGCCGCCCGGCAAAGACAAGGGCGCCACGCGATCCGCGCGACGCCCCAGCCTTCGAAGGGTGGCCTCAGCCGAAAATAAGCCCCTTGGTTTTCGACGTTGCGGCCGCGTACCGCGACTGCACGTCGGCCCAGTTGACCACGTTCCAGAACGCCTTGACGTAGTCCGCCTTGACGTTCTTGTACTGCAGGTAGAAGGCGTGCTCCCACATGTCGACCTGCAGCAGGGGAATGATGCCGAGCGGGACGTTGGCCTGCTGGTCGTACAGCTGGAAGGTCAGCAGCTTGTCGCCGAGGGTGTCGTAGCCAAGAACCGCCCAGCCCGACCCCTGCAAACCGTTGGCGGCCGCGCTGAACTGCGCACGGAACTTGTCGAACGAGCCGAACGCGTCGTCGATGGCGGCGGCGAGCTCACCGGTCGGCTTGTCCCCGCCGTCCGGCGAAAGGTTCTTCCACCAGATCGAGTGGTTGACGTGGCCGCCGAGGTGGAAGGCCAGGTTCTTCTCGTTCAGGAAGATCGCCGAGTGATCGTCCTTGGCGCGCGCCTCTTCGAGTTTGGCCACCGCGTCGTTCACGCCCTTGACGTAGGCGGCGTGGTGTTTGCTGTGGTGGATCTCGTTGATCTGACCGGAGATGTGCGGTTCCAGCGCTGCGTAGTCCCAGTCCAAGTCGGGCAGGGTGTATTCAGCCACGGCATTCCTTTCTTCGATGATCGTTGGTGGTCGTCATGACGCGCATTTCGCACGGGCCCGCCACGGGGCGGCCTGGCCCCGAGCTTCACCAGTCAACCCTGCTCCATGACCGCGCGCGCCGCAAGGACGACCGCTACGGGCCGGTGACCGGGATACCCGTTCGGCGCGACTTCAAGACAAAACGATGACCGCAAGTATCGCCAGCAACGCCAGCACGATGAGGCCGGCACGCAAGGCGGCGACGCTGTAACTATGGTTCCACGCAGGTGAGCCGGAATACGAGTTCGAGGCGGCCGGCGAACCCGGACCGAACGAATGCGTCGCCATCAAGCGCCTTTCACCTGCTCGTCCACCTCGCCCTGAGTGAGGTGAGTCACAACCAGTTTGCGTGACGGTGATCATAACGCCTTGCGGTGGGGTTGAAAAACGGGCTGGGTAATGGCGTTCGCAACCGCGTGTCGGGGTGCCCGCCCGGCGCGCCGAACCAAGGCAGCGACGGGGCGTGGACCGCCGGACCCGCGAAACCCGATCCGCCGGTGCCTGGTGGTCTTGCCCGTTAGTTCGTCGGGGTTGTTGTCGAAGGTCGCCGGCACCGAGTCTGCGTGGGTGGCGTCGAGACTGCGCTCAGATCGCGTGTGAGCGCTCAGCGTCGCTCCCACTGCAGTCTCGGCGCCTCAGCGAACAGACCCCGACGAACCACTTAGCAAGGCGATCCATTTCGCTCGCGTGGCGTTTGGGGCTGTTTAGGTATAGCCGTATTACCCGCCAGTTATCCACAGTTACGGGCCGGGTCGACGGGTGAAAGCCGTGTTGATGGCGTGGATACCCACGATGGTGTTGTGGATAAACCTGTGGAAACTGTGGATAGCCATGGGCGGCTGTCGGTGTTGCCCGCGGGCGGCCGGCGCGCCTGAAGCACGGCGCCGAAATGAGCTGCCGCGGCCCGCCTCGTCGCCAGAGCTAGTCTGGTCCGGTGATCCAGGTGTGCTCCCAGTGCGGCACGCGGTGGAACGTGCGCGAGAAGCGGCGCGAGTGGTGTCCCCGCTGCCGCGGGGCGCTGATGGCGCCGCTGCCGGACGTGCCGGCGGCCGCGCCACAGTGGAGCCCGTCGCCGGCCAGACCGCCCGCGGCCCCCGGGTGGCAGCGCACTCCGCCGCGACTGCCGCCGGGCTTCCGGTGGATAGCGGTGCGCCCCGGCGCCGCGCCCCGTCCGCGCCACGGACGACGGTCGCTGGGACCCACACCGCGCTACGCCGTGATGCCGCGCTGGGGATTGGCGGATCGCGTCGAGCAGGCCCCGGCGCCCGCCGAAAAGCCCGCGGAGACGGGGCCGTCGGCGCCGATCGTTCGCACCGCACTGCTCCTGAGCGTGCTGATCCTCGGCATCACAGCCCTCGTGTATGTCGCGCGATACGTGCTGCTGGCGATCAATCGGAACACGCTGCTGAACTCGATCGTGGCCATCGCCGCGGATTGGCTCGGGGTGCTGGCCAGCGTGGCGGCGATCGCGGCGGTGATCGCGTCCGGCGCGATCCTGATCCGGTGGTTGATCGCGCGGAGGGCCGCCGCGTTCTCGCATCACGGCCTGCCGGAGCAGCGCTCGATCCGGGCGTTGTGGGCCGGCTGCGTGGTGCCGTTCGCCAATCTGCTGTGGGCCCCGGTCTACGTCATCGAGCTGGCCACCCTCGAAGAGCGCTACGCCCGGCTGCGAAGGCCGATCCTGCAGTGGTGGATCGCCTGGGTCTTCAGCTACCTGATTTCGATTTTCGCCATCGCCACCAGCTTCGCGACCGACGCCCAGGGCATCGCCAACAACACCGTCACGATGGTGTTCGCCTACCTGCTCGCGGCCGCCACACTGGCCGCCGCCGCCCGCGTGTTCGAGGGGTTCGAGCGGAAACCGGTCGCCCGGCCCGCGCACCGATGGGTTCTCGTCGCCCCGGAGGACCCAGAACCCGCCGGGTCCGCATCCGCCGGCCCGGTTGAGTTGGAGGGCCAGGAACCGGCAGCATAGGGGTATGACGTGGGCCGACGAGGTGCGCGCCGGGCACCCCTATGTCGTTGCCCACCGCGGAGCTGCGGCCGCTCGGCCCGAACACACCCTGGCCGCTTACGATCTCGCGCTCAAGCAGGGCGCCGACGGCGTGGAATGCGACGTGCGGTTGACCCGCGACGGCCACCTGGTGTGCGTGCATGATCGCCGCCTGGACCGGACCTCGACGGGCGCCGGCCTGGTCAGCACCATGACCCTGGCTCAACTCCGCGAGCTCGAGTACGGGGCATGGCACGACAGCTGGCGCGCGGACGGCACGCACGGCGACACCAGCCTGCTGACGCTGGACGCCCTGGTGTCGCTCGTCCTCGACTGGCACCGGCCGGTGAAGCTCTTCGTCGAGACCAAGCACCCGGTCCGATACGGCTCGCTGGTCGAGAGCAAACTTCTCGCGCTCCTGCACCGCTTCGGCATAGCCGCGCCGCCCTCCGCCGACCGGTCCCGCGCGGTGGTCATGTCCTTTTCGGCGGCCGCGGTCTGGCGGATCCGGCGGGCCGCGCCGTTGCTGCCCACGGTGCTGCTCGGCAAGACCGCCCGCTACCTGACCAGCAGCGCGGCCACCGCCGTCGGGGCCACCGCCGTCGGACCGTCGTTGCTGACGTTGAAGGACTATCCGCAACTCGTGGACCGCGCCGTCGCCCAGGGCAGGGCGGTGTACTGCTGGAACGTCGACGAATACGACGACATCGACTTCTGCCGGGACGTCGGGGTCGCCTGGCTTGCCACCCATCACCCGGGCCGCACGAAGGCGTGGCTGCAGAATCGGGCCGCGGGCAACGGCAGCGATTAGCGGTCGGAAAGCTATTGCGGTTCGTCGAGCGCGGTCGCGGGCACCGGCGCGTCGGCGGCCAGCGCCTCGAACAGCCTGCCGGCGGCGTCGTGGTCCCACACCACCACCGCGCCGGCGTCGCCGGTGGTGAACTCGCCGATCGGGACGGTCATCGCGGTGGGGGACCCGTGCAGCGCCCAGCCGAGCCGGGCCAGATCCCACACGTGGTCGCCACGGTCGACGGTCAGGGCGCCGGCCGCCGCGCGCGGCACCGAGTACCAGCGCCACGGATCCAGCCACACCGCCGGGCTGGTGACGCGGCGCAGCAGCGCCGAGAGGAACTGCCGCTGGTTGACCATCCGGTCCAGATCCGCGCGGGGTGTGTCGCGCGTCCGGACGTATCCGAGCGCCGTGCGGCCGTCCAGCTCCTGGCAGCCGGCCGGCAGGTCGATGCCGGCCAGCGGATCCTCGATCGGCATGGTCGGGCACATCGTGACCCCGCCGAGGGCGTCGACCAGGTCGGCGAACCCGCCGAAGCCGATCTCCGCGTAGTGGTCGAGGCGCAGCCCGGTGGCCTGCTCGACCGTCCGCGTCAGCAAGGGCGCCCCGCCCAGCGCGAACGCGGCGTTGATCTTGTCCCTGCCATGGTCCGGGATCGGCACATACGAGTCGCGCGGGATCGACACCGCCGTCGCCGGGACGCTCGACCCGAACTGCGGGACGTGTACCAGCAGGATGGTGTCGGTACGACCGTTGCCGATGTCGCCGCCGGTGGCCAGGTCCTGCTGCTGCTCGGGGGTGAGGCCTTGGCGGCTGTCCGAGCCGACGATCAGCCAGTTCGTACCGCGGCCGGGCCCGGGCCGGTCGGGATAGTCGGTCAGCGCCTGCTCGCGGTGCAGCGTCGTGTCGAGCCACAGGGCCCCGCCCAGGACGGCGCCGCCGGCGAGCAGGGCGCCGACCAGCAGGGTCAGCGACACCGCCCGGATCCAGCGGCGCCTGCTTCGCCTGTGCCGCGTCCGCGGGGCGACGGGTCGCGGCGGGGGGCTCGATCGGGGATCCGGGCGCGTCGGCGAGAGCTGCCTTCGGGGCCCGAGCCGTTCCGGTGATCGATCGCCGTTCACCCGGATAACGTACGTGCAGTTTTTAGGGCATCGGTTACCGGCGGGCGCGCAGGCCGTTGATGAACGGGCAGCCCATCAGCACCCGGATGGCCTGGCTCAGCCCGGCCATGTCGTCCACCGGCTTGTGAAAGGCCAGCCGGACGTCGTGGTCGCCGTCGTCGCCTTCGACGCGGAACCGCACGCCGTACCGGTCGAGCCCGAGCGGGCGGACCTGCCCCCGTCGCAAGGTCGCCGGCAGCCTCGACACCAGCCGCGTCACCACGTCGCCATGGACGGTGTCCAGGTGCCAGAGCAGGCCGGCCTCGATTTCGCAGAACGGGTCGGGCCGCGCCGCGAGCAGGTCGGCCACGCTGACCGGCTCGGCGCCGGTGGCGTCGGTGACGACCACCGATGCGATCTCCAGCCGGTGCAGGGTGTAGCGGGGCTCGTCCCCACTGGGCGGCGCCGATAGCGGGGTCTGGACCTGCAGCAAGTCCGGGTTCGGATACTCGGCGGCGATCCCGTCGAGCATCGTCGTCACCTCGTCGGCCGGGACGCGTTCCAAGCGGCCGCGCACCCACACCAGCGAACGGACCGGTTCCCGCAGGGGGATCGGAGCGTAGTCGGTCAGCTCCAGCAGCGCTTGCGACCCGGAGGCCTGGCACCCGGTCGCGCCGTCGCGGTCGACGGGAAGTGCGATGGCGAAGGATCCGTCCTGCAGCAGGTGGTGCACGGGCGTGGCGATCGGGTCCTGACGCGCGTCCCCGCCGTTTTCCAAGGCCACGAGCGCGCCGCCGGCCCGGACGCAGGCGCTGCGGATGCGTTCTGCGGTCGTCGGCACGGTGCTGCTCAGCGGTAACATCGATCTCCTTCAGCACTTAGGTAAGCCTAAGTTAACTTACGACTCTCGATGCCGCAAGGCCTTGTGTGGGATCCCGCGCCGTTAGGGTTGGGTGGTGGTCCGCATCGCTTACCTCGGTCCCGAAGGGACGTTCACCGAGGCGGCGCTGCGGCAGATCACGGCCGCCGGCCTGGTGCCCGAGCAGGGACCGGGCGCCGTGCGGCAGATGCCGATCGAAAGCACCCCGGCGGCGCTCAACGCGGTCCGGGACGGCGACGCCGATTACGCGTGCGTCCCGATCGAGAACTCGATCGACGGGTCGGTGATCCCCACGCTGGACAGCCTGGCCATCGGTTCGCCGCTGCAGGTGTTCGCCGAGACGACGCTGGACGTGGCGTTCAGCATCGTGGTCAAACCCGGCCTCGGCGCGGCCGACGTGCGGACGTTGGCGGCGTTCCCGGTGGCCGTGGCGCAGGTGCGCCAGTGGCTGGGCGCGCACCTGCCCGGCGCCGAGCTGCGGCCCGCGTACTCCAACGCCGACGCGGCGCGGCAGGTGGCCGAGGGCCAGGCCGACGCCGCGGTGACCTCGCCGCTGGCCGCCGACCATTGGGGGCTGGCGGCCCTGGCCGAGGGTGTCGTCGACGAACCCAACGCCCGCACCCGCTTCGTCCTGATCGGGCTGCCGGGCCCGCCGCCGGCCCGCACCGGAGCCGACCGGACGTCGGTGGTGTTGCGCATCGACAACGTGCCGGGCGCGCTGCTGTCCGCGCTGGCCGAATTCGGGATCCGCGGCATCGACCTGACCCGAATCGAATCCCGGCCGACCAGGACCGAGCTCGGAACCTACCTGTTCTTCGCCGACTGTGTCGGCCACATCGACGACGGCGCCGTCGCCGAGGCACTCAAGGCGCTGCACCGTCGTTGTGCCGATGTGCGATATCTGGGTTCGTGGCCGACGGGTTCGGCCGCCGGGGTGGCGCCACCGCCGGTGGACGAGGCGTCGCGCTGGCTGGCGCGGCTGCGGGACGGCAAACCCGCGCGGGGCCCGGGGGGGTTGGACTCATGAGCGGTCGGTTGGTGCTGCTGCGGCACGGCCAGTCCTACGGCAACGTCGAGCGCAGGCTGGACACCCGCCCGCCCGGGACAGGGCTGACGCCGCTGGGCCGCGACCAGGCCCGGGCGTTTGCCCGCGGTTCGGGACGGCCGACGATGCTCGCGCACTCGGTCGCCACGCGGGCGTCGCAGACAGCCGCGGTGATCGGGGTTCAGCTCGACCTGGGCGCCGTCGAGGTCGCCGACATTCACGAGGTGCAGGTCGGCGAGCTGGAAAACCGCAACGACGACGAGGCGGTCGCGGAGTTCAACGCCATTTACGAGCGCTGGCATCGCGGTGACCTCGACGTGCCGCTGCCGGGCGGGGAGACCGGCAACGACGTGTTGGACCGCTATGTGCCGGCGCTCACCGACCTGCGCCTGCGCTACCTCGACGACGACGACTTCAACGGCGACATCATCGTCGTCAGCCATGGCGCGGCGATCCGGCTGGCCTCCGCGGTCCTGGCCGGGGTGGACGGCAACTTCGCGCTGGACAACCACCTCGGCAACGCCGAATCGGTGGTGCTGTCCCCGATCACCGACGGGCGGTGGAGTTGCGTGCGGTGGGGAGCCGTGACGCCGCCGTTCTATCCCGAAGCCGAGGCGACCCCGGTCGCGGACGCGGTGCGCTCAGGCACCGACCCGATGGGCTGACGGCTGATCGACGTCCGCGCACGCACAGCCGACGGCATCGCAGTCGATGACGAACGTGTGCGCCAACAGCTCGGGGCTGCCGCAGTCCGGCTCGGTGCATTCCGATCGGCGCAGCGCGTGGCGAATGATGGTGCCGTGGCAATGGTCCAAGCCCGCCCGGCACTCGCGGCATTCGGCGCTCATGAGCCGTTCATAGCACCCGGCCCCGACAAATTCGGGATGCCGCGCCCATGGGGACGGCCGGGGTTCTTAGGCCCGGGTTTTTAGGCCCAGCCCAGTTCTTCCAGGCGGTCGTCGTCGATGCCGAAGTGGTGGGCGATTTCGTGGATCACGGTGATCGTCACCTCCTCGACGACCTCGTCGTCGGAGTCACAGACGTCCAGCAGCGCCTCGCGGTAGATCGTGATGGCGTCCGGCAGCGATCCGGCGTAGTCGGAGTCCCGCTCGGTCAGCGCCACGCCTTCGTAGAGCCCGAGCAGTTCAGCGTCCTGGGGGTGGCGGTCTTCGACCAGGACGACGACGTTGTCCATCGCGGCCGCGAGCTCCGGCGGGATCAGGTCGAGCGCGTCGGAGACCAGCTCGTCGAACCGCCGCGGATCCATCCGCACCGACACCCGGCTAGCCTCCCGGCGCCGGCTCGGCCGGCGGGGGCGGCGGTGGTGGTGGCGGTGGCGGTGGTGGCTCCGGCGGGAACGGGGGCGGCTCCGGTGCTTGGGGTGGCGGCGGCGGTCCGCCGTCCCCCGGCGGTAGGGCGTCCTGCGGCGGCTGGGGGGCCGGGGCCTGCTGCGGGGGCGAAGGGGCCGGCGCCCGCGGCGGCGTCACGACCGGCTGTTGCTGCGGGAGGTGCTGATTGTTCGGCGGGATCGCGTCGGGCGGACTGCTGGCCTGGGTCGGCGCCTGGACCTGAATCGGCGGCAGCATGAGCCGCTCCTCGGGAATGTCCGGCGGCGGCACCGGCGGCTGGCCGTTGATCAGCAGCTGGCCCTTCGCGCTGTTGACCAGCGTGGCCCAGCCGCCGTTGCCCAGCGTCGCGCCGATGCTGCACGCGACCTCGCGGCTGCCCGCCGACCAACTGGGCAGCGACACGGTGGGGTAGATCAGCGTCAGCGTGGTGGTGCGCAACTTGGTGGGCGCAAGGTAAGCGTCCGTCATCTTGGTGCACGCGTCCTTGATGAACCCGTCCTGATCGGGCTCGGCGGGCAGGGCGCCGGGAAACTTCTCGGCCAGGTTCACCGTGCCGGTGACCTCCATCGCGTGCGGGGCGGCGCAGTCGACCGGGACGTCTGTCGGCTGGTTGGTTGCCGAGTCGATGCCCAGGCAGGTGCCGGCCGGCCACACCTTGGACTGGTCGACGTCGTCGACCCTGCCCTTGAAGGCCTGCTGCTGGTTGTTGGCGCCGGGCAGCTGCAGGCCGCACAGCATGCGGCGCTCGCCGGACTGGCGCCATGCCCGGTCACCGGCCCACAGCAGGCTGACGGTGAACTTGCTGTTGGGGTCGAACTTGGGTCCGAGATAGTTGCGGACGGCGGCCTCGCACTGCTCCTGCGTGATCTGCTGGATGCGCGCGGGCGACGGGGGCGCGGCGTTGGGCCCGTATTCGGAGCCCGGGAACGTCCGCATGTCGACGGACTCGGCGACCTCGAACTTGTGGTCGTCGGCGCAGTTGACGATGGTGGCCGACTCCGGGGTGGCGTCCGGCCACATCAGGCAATCACCGCCGTTTGCGCGGTTGAAGGTGGCGTCGCTCTTGGATCCGGTGCTGGGCACCGGATCGCTGTCGATGTAGCCGGCCAGCCGGTCCGGGCCGGCGCCGATCGGGATCGCGGTGACCAATCCGGCGATCAGCAGGCCGCCAAGCGCGGTCAGCAGCAGGCCTCGCCGTGTGGCCTGGGCCTGCAACCCGCGCGGCCACTGGAAGCCGGCCGACGGCTGTTCGGCCGCGTCGTTCGGGGAGCCGGCGAGGGTGCTGGCTTCCGAAACGTCCTTCTCCGGCGCTTGCGACAT
Source organism: Mycobacterium heidelbergense (assembly GCF_010730745.1). Lineage (NCBI taxonomy): Bacteria > Bacillati > Actinomycetota > Actinomycetes > Mycobacteriales > Mycobacteriaceae > Mycobacterium > Mycobacterium heidelbergense. Next base: position 2,292,804 of record NZ_AP022615.1, read on the forward strand.
CCGCACCATTCTGTCAGGGCCCGTTAAGCGGCGTGACAAAAGTGGTGGATGTTGCGTTGTGGGATTTACCGGCGGGTGCTCCTGGCACCGGATCGGAACCCCAAAAGTAGTGTCAGGGCCGTGATCGACCTGAAGCTGCTCCGGGAAGACCCCGATGCCGTGCGCCGTTCCCAAGTCAGCCGCGGCGAAGACCCGGCTCTGGTGGACGCCCTGTTGACGGCCGACGCCGCGCGGCGGGCCGCGATCTCTGCCGCCGACGCGCTGCGCGCCGACCAGAAGGCCGTCAGCAAGGGCGTGGGCGCCGCGTCGGCCGACGAGCGCCCGGCCAAGCTGGCGCGCGCCAAGGAGCTCGCCGAGCAGGTGAAGGCCGCCGAAGCCGCCCAGTCCGAGGCCGAGGCGGCGTTCACGGCGGCGCACATGGCGATCCCGAACGTGGTCCTGGATCCGGTGCCCGCCGGCGGTGAGGACGACTTCGCGGTCCTCGACGTGGTCGGTGAGCCGGCCGCGATCGAAAACCCAAGGGACCATGTGGAACTCGGCGAGTCGCTGGGTCTCATCGACATGCGGCGCGGGGCCAAGGTGTCCGGCGCACGGTTCTACTTCTTGACCGGGCGCGGTGCCCTGCTGCAGCTCGGCCTGCTGCAGCTGGCCCTGCGGCTGGCCGTTGAGAACGGCTTCATCCCGATGATCCCGCCGGTGCTGGTGCGCCCGGAGGTGATGGCCGGCACCGGATTTCTGGGCGCCCACGCCGACGAGGTATACCGGGTCGACGCCGACGACCTGTATTTGGTGGGCACGTCCGAGGTGCCGCTGGCCGGCTACCACGCCGACGAGATCCTCGACCTGTCCGGCGGGCCCCTGCGCTACGCGGGCTGGTCGTCGTGCTTCCGGCGTGAGGCCGGCAGCCACGGCAAGGACACCCGCGGCATCATCCGGGTGCACCAGTTCGACAAGGTGGAGGGCTTCGTCTACTGCGAGCCCGCCGACGCCGAGGCCGAACACCAACGGCTGCTGGGCTGGCAGCGCGAGATGCTGGCCCTTATTGAGGTGCCGTATCGGGTGATCGACGTGGCCGCGGGCGATCTCGGTTCGTCGGCCGCCCGCAAGTTCGACTGCGAGGCATGGGTTCCCACGCAGGGCGCCTATCGCGAGCTGACGTCGACGTCGAACTGCACCACCTTCCAGGCGCGCCGGTTGGCGACGCGCTACCGGGATGCGGGAGGCAAGCCGCAGATCGCCGCCACGCTCAACGGCACGCTGGCCACCACCCGCTGGCTGGTCGCGATCCTGGAGAACCATCAACGGCCCGACGGCAGCGTGCGGGTGCCCGAGGCGCTGGTCCCATATGTCGGCACCGAGCTGCTGGAGCCTTAGGCGCTCAGGCGCCTGTCGCGAGCGTGCGCAAATGTACACGTGTGACGGCGTGTCGCTGAACAGACACGCACGCTCGCGCGCGGGAGGTGCCCCCAGCTCGCGCGCTAGGCGTCCACCTTTTCGCGGGTTTGGTCGTGCCGGTGCTGCCGCTCGATGGTGGCGAAGTAGAACGCAAACGCGAAGGCGAAGCTGGTGAACAGGCTGGACACGAAGTACAGCCACGGTCGCCGCAGCCCCCGGCGATAGCCGTCGACGATCGTAAACAGCGGCAGCAGAATCACATTCGCGATCGTGTAGTCCTGGCTGGCGGAGCTGGCGGCCGGGTTGGTGAACATCAGCCGGATGTAGTCCGCCCAGCTTCCGGGCCCCCAGATCGGGTTCGTCGACCCGCGCGCGTACTGCTGCACGAAGTGGACGTTGAACCACCAGCCCAGCACGACCGACGCGATGCCGACGACGTAATACACGCATTCCAGCGGGGAGAACATCGGTCCGCGGGCTGGCCGGGCGTAAACCTTCGGGTTCGACGCGACGATCCATCCGATGACGGAAAGCCCGAGAACCGCGTGGACGAGAAGCGACACCATGGCGGCAGTCTCACCCCCGCCCCGAAGTTTTGTCAATATTGACAGAACAATTCTTGGTACCTTCATTGCCATGGTCCGGCCCGCGCAGACGGCGCGCAGCGAACGCACCCGGGAGGCGCTGCGGCAGGCCGCCCTGGTGCGATTTTTGGCCCAGGGTGTCGAGGACACGTCGGCCGAGCAGATCGCGGCGGACGCCGGGGTATCGCTGCGCACGTTCTATCGCCACTTCCGGTCCAAGCACGACCTGCTGTTTGCCGACTACACCGGCCTGAACTGGTTTCGCGCCGCGTTGGACGCCCGGCCGGCCAATGAGCCGATCATCGATTCTGTGCAGTTGGCCATCTTCTCGTTTCCCTATGACGTTGAGGCCGTGACGAAAATCGCCGCCTTGCGGGGCGGCGAGCTCGACCCCGGGCGCATCGTCCGCCACATCCAGGAGGTCCAGGCCGACTTCGCCGACGCCATCCAGGCGCAGCTGCTGCGGCGTAGCTGTGTGGTCGACCCGGCGCCGGACGCGCGGTTGCGCACGGCGGTGACCGCGCGCTGCGTCGCGGCGGCGGTGTTCGGCGCGATGGAGGTGTGGATGCTCGGCGGCGACCGGTCACTGGGCGAACTGGCGCGGGTATGCCACGTGGCACTGGAATCCCTGCGGGCCGGCATCAGCGACGCCTGGGTACCGGACATAGTTTCGTCATAATTGACAAAACTTTGGGTACATGCCAGCCTGCATTCGTGGAGGTCTGGAGATGACCGGGTTTGACGCGATCGTTATCGGCGCGGGCCACAACGGGCTGGCCGCCGCGGTGCTGCTGCAGAAGGCGGGGCTGCGGACCGTGTGCCTGGACGCCAAGCTCTACGCCGGTGGAATGGCTTCCACGGTAGAGCTTTTCGACGGCTACCGGTTCGAGATCGCCGGGTCGGTGCAGTTCCCGACGTCGTCGGTCGTCGTCGAGGCGCTCGGCCTGGACACCCTGCCGACGATCGACCTGGACGTGATGTCGGTGGCGCTGCGTGGCGTGGGTGACGATCCGCTGGTCCAGTACAGCGACCCGATCAAGTTGTTCACCCACCTCAACGAGGTGCACGGGGCGGACGCCGTCAACGGGATGGCGGGGCTGATGGCCTGGAGCCAGGCGCCGACCCGGGCGCTGGGCCGGTTCGAAGCCGGGACGCCGCCCAAGACCTTCGACGAGATGTATGCCTGCGCCACAAACGAATTCGAACGCTCGGCCATCGACGACATGCTGTTCGGTTCGGTCACCGACGTGCTGGACCGCTACCTTCCGGACCGCGAAAAGCACGGCGCGTTGCGCGGCTCGATGACCGTGCTGGCCGTCAACACGCTCTATCGCGGGCCGGCCACGCCCGGCAGCGCGGCCGCGCTCGCCTTCGGGCTGGGCGTTCCCGACGGGGACACCATGCAGATGAAGAAGCTGCGCGGCGGCATCGGGGCGCTCACGGCGCATCTGTGCGAGCTGCTGGAAAGCCACGGCGGTGAGGTGCGGCTGCGGACCAAGGTCACCGAGATCCTGGTCGCCGACGGCCGGGTGACTGGCGTGCGCACCGAGGCGGGGGACACGCTGACCGCGCCGATCGTCGTCTCCGGGATCGCGCCCGACGCCACGCTCAACGAGCTAATCGACCCGGCCGCTTTGCCCGCGGATATCCGGGAACGTTATGCCCGCATCGACCACCGCGGCAGCTACCTGCAGATGCACTTCGCGCTGGACGAGGCCCCCAGCTTTGCCGCGCCCTACGAGGCGCTCAACGACCCGGCCATGCAGGCGTCGATCGGCCTGTTCTGCACGCCGGAGGAAGTCCAGCGGCAGTGGGAGGACTGCCGGCGCGGGATCGTTCCGGCCGACCCGACGGTGGTGTTGCAGATCCCGTCGCAGAACGACCCGGATCTGGCCCCCGAGGGCAAGCACGCCGCGTCGGCGTTCGCGCTGTGGTTCCCGATCGAGGGCGGGGCCGACTATGGCCAAACGAAGGTCGAGATGGGGCAGCGGGTGATCGACAAGATCACCCGGCTCGCACCGAATTTCGAGCGCAGCATCATCCGGCACACCACGTTCACGCCCAAGCACATGGGTGTGATGTTCGGGGCGCCCGGTGGCGACTACTGCCATGGGCTGTTGAACCCCGACCAGATCGGCCCGAACCGGCCGGGCCCGAAAGGGTTCGTCGGCCAGCCGATCCCGATCGGCGGGTTGTACCTGGGCAGCGCGGGCTGCCACGGCGGGCCGGGGATCACCTTTATTCCCGGCTACAACGCGGGCCACGCGGCACTGACCGATATGGGCCGCTAGCCATACCGCCGAACGTGAACTGAGGGCGAGTTTTTCGCGATTTTTCAACCCTGACGTCACGCTCGGCGAGGGGAAGGGGCAGGGTGCGCGAGGGGAAGGGGCAGGGCGGGCGAGGGGAAGCGACAGGCGAAAACTAGCCGCGCCGGCTCAGCAGCTCGTCCAGCACGGCAAGGAACTCCTCCGGGCGCGCCGGCGTGAAGGCGGGACGCAGCCGGTGTCCCGGCACGTCCAACGTGATCAGCGTCGCCTTGAACGGGCGTTGCACGTCCAGGGGAAGCCAGCGGTGGAAGTCGGAGCTGCCCCAGATGCGGAACCGCTGCATGAACAGGCCCAACGCCTCGGCTTTGTATCCGCGGATCGTGTCCAGGGCGATGACCTTCGATGTGCCGGAAGGAAAGTGGTAGCGGCGCAAGGTGATCGCCGCCTGATCCAGTTGAACCAGGCCGTCATCGTAGGACGGGCCGTAGGTCGCGTTCATTTCCGTGAGCTTCGCAGCTGGTGGCCCCGAGCGGTCAGGCAGTGGCCATCGTCCAATCGCCACTGCCACCCGTGCAGGTTACAGGTCAACGTGTTCCCCTCCACCACACCGAATCTCGACAGGTCGGCCTTGAGGTGGGGGCAACGACGCTGAATCTCCCAGCCGTCCAGCGTGATCGACGCCGAGTCGTCGTGGGTCTCGGCGAACCACCCGTCGGCGTAGGCGATCCGTTCGTCGGTCAGGCACTTGAAGAACGTGTACAGGTATTCGTTGTAACCGCCCACCCGCCAGGCCGTGAAGCGGGTGGACAAGAAGATGGTGTTGACCCAGTCCGGTTCGCGATCGCGCAGGACGGTGCGGACCAGCTCCGGCGCTATGGCGAAGCCGTAGCGGACCTTCTCGTCGGGAATCCGTTCGCGCACAGCACGTTTCGGGAAGTCTAAGATCACCTTCTCGGGACCGATGACGAGCTCGACGGGGGAGCCGATGCCGTCGCAGATCTCGTCGCTTTGCAGCATGATCGGCTCGAACAGCGCGCGGAGTTGTTCCAGCAGTGGCTCGCCGGCGGCCGGGGCCCAGCTGGCCCGCTCGGCGGCCAGGACGGGCGCCATCCGGTCGGCGTAGTCGGCGATGTAGGCCGCCTTGCCGGTGGTGAAGATGGCCTCGACGCCCCCGCAAGCGGGGGGTGCCCCCAGGTCGGCCGGCAGCGGATGGGTCAGCGAATTCAACGCCGCGCCAGTGAAGTCCGCAACCGATCCAGGGACCATCAGCAGGCCGCGATCGTGCCCGTGCGTGCGCATCTGATCCAGGAACACCATCTGGTCGGGAAAGATGTTGGCCGGGTCGCCGCGGTCGTCGTTGAGGTGGCGCAACTCGGGGTCCAAAAAGCACGGCGGCCCCGCCGACGGCACCACCCAGGTCGCCCCGACCTGGGCGATGTACTGACGGGCGCGGTCCATCTGCCGTTGCCGTTTCTGGATGCCGAACGACTCTTTGGCGCGGGCCGGCATGTCGTAGACCATCGGGTACCAGATCGCCCCGGAGTACTGCAGCAGATGCACATCCACGTGGCCGAACTCGGCCGCCAGCACGTCCAGGTCGACCGGCCGGGCGTCGTTCATGTTGAAAAGCGTTGTCGTGCCGTCGGAAACGACCAGTGCGGAATCGCCGATCGGGCCGTCGGCCGGGGCCCGAAGGGCGATGATCATGAAGTCGAGGTCGCCCTTGGGTCCGCTGACCCGGTGCTTGACCGAGTCGGTGGTCTCAAGGAAACGATGGAAGCCTATCTTCTGCAACGCATTTCGCAGGTCTGGCACCGGAAAGTCGGGCAGCAGCACCACCGCGTCCTTGTTGACGTGCTCGGCCAGGTTCCTCGCGTCGAAGTGGTCCTTGTGCAGGTGGGAGACGTACAGGTAGTCGCAGTCACCCAACTTGTCCCAGTCGAGCGCGCTGTTGTCCGGGAAGGGGAACCAGGACGCGAAGTAGGCGGGATTGACCCAGGGGTCGCACAGGATGTTGCCCGCGTGGGTCTGGATCAGAAATCCGGCGTGGCCTACGCTCGTGACCTGCACAAATGCCTTTCGCTGAGGACATGGGGCCCGTTGACGGCTAACGGCTTGTCAGCCCCCGAGCTTAGCGCGAGGCCGCATCTTCGGCCTCGGCAAGGACGCGGGCCGCCTCTTTTCGGCACTTGAGGCGGCTCACGGTCGAGGGCATTAGGCTGAATGGCTGTGGAACCGGCATACGGGACTGCCATTCAGCTCGCCCGCTTGATTTGGCGCATACAGGGTCTCAAGATCACGGTCGAGGGCGTCGAAAACCTACCGAAAACCGGTGGCGCCGTCATCGCCATCAACCACACCGGCTACCTGGACTTCACCTTCGCGGGTTTGCCCGCCTACCAGCAGGGCCTTGGTCGCAAGGTGCGGTTCATGGCCAAGCAGGAGGTGTTCGACCACAAGATCACCGGGCCGATCATGCGCAGCCTGCGGCATATCCCCGTCGATCGGCAAGACGGGGCCGCGTCATACGAAGCCGCCGTCAGGAACCTGAAGGACGGCGAGCTCGTCGGCGTCTACCCCGAAGCCACGATCAGCCGCAGCTTCGAGATCAAGGAGTTCAAGTCCGGGGCCGCCCGGATGGCCGTCGAGGCCGGGGTGCCGATCGTCCCGCTCATCGTCTGGGGCGCGCAGCGAATCTGGACCAAGGGCCACCGCAAGAAGCTGTTGCGGCCGAAGGTCCCGATCATCGTGCTCGTCGGCGAACCGATCGAACCGACGCTGGCCATCGAGGAATTGAAGGGGCTGTTGCACTCGCGGATGCAGCATTTGCTGGAGCGAGCCCAGGAACACTATGGACCGCATCCGGCCGGCGAGTTCTGGGTGCCGCGCCGGCTGGGCGGCGGTGCCCCGTCGTTAGCTGAAGCGGCTCGCATGGACGCCGAGGAGGCGGCCGCGCGGGCGGCCCGCCGCGCCCAGGCCACCGGGGCGGCGGAGCAGTAAACCGATGGCGGAGCCAACCTTTCGCGCTCTCGAGGTCCTGGCCCAGCTGGCGGTTGCGGCGACCGGCAGCCGCATCACTTATAACGGCGAGGAGAACATCCCCGACCGGGGCGGGGCCGTGATCGCGATCAACCACACCGGCTACGTCGACTTCCTGCCCGCCGCGTTGGCCGTGCATCGCCAACGCCGTCGGCTTAGGTTCATGATCAAGGCCGAGATGCAAAAGGTGAAAGTGGTCAACTTCCTGATCAGGCACACCCGCACGATTCCGGTGGACCGTGGCGCCGGGGCGGATGCCTACGCGGTGGCCGTGGCGCGGCTGCGCGAGGGAGAGCTGGTCGGGGTCTACCCTGAGGCCACAATCAGCCGCAGCTTCGAGCTCAAGGAATTCAAAACGGGGGCGGCCCGGATGGCGATCGACGCCAACGTCCCGATCGTGCCGCTCATCGTCTGGGGCGCGCAGCGGATCTGGACCAAGGACCATCCGCGACACATAGGCCGCCACAAAATGCCGATCACCGTGCAGGTGGGCGTGCCGTTAAAGGCCGACGAAGACATCGCCCGCACCAATGCCGCGCTGCGTGAATCGATGACCGCGCTGCTGCACCGGGCGCAGGAGCGGTATCCGCATCCGGCCGGCGCCTACTGGGTGCCGCGCCGGCTCGGCGGCGGCGCCCCGACGTTGACCGAGGCGGCCCAGATAGAGGCCGACGAGGCCGCGGCGCGGTCGGCGCGAAAGGCCGCTCACCGTACCCCGCATCGGTCGCGATAGGGGAGGGAGAAGGAATGGCAGAGCCGTTTTACCGGTTGGGGGAGTGGATCGTTCCGCCGGTCGTCGCGATGCAGGGAACCAAGTTCACGTTTCGCGGCCTGGAGAACATTCCCGCGCGGGGCGGGGCCATCCTTGCCCAGAACCACACCAGCTACCTCGACTGGCTCCCGCCGCTGTTCGCCGTGCGGGAGCGCGGCCGGCGCATGTACTTCATGATCAAGGCCGAAATGGCCGACGTGAAGGCCGTCAACTATGTGATCAAGCACGCCCGGCTGATTCCGGTGGACCGCAGGTCGGGACACGACGCTTTCGAGGTGGCGGTGGAGCGCCTGCGTGCGGGTGAACTCATCGGGATGCATCCCGAGGCCACGATCAGCCGCAGCTACGAGCTCAGGGAGTTCAGGACCGGGGCCGCGAGGATGGCGCTGGAGGCGCAGGTGCCGATAGTTCCGATGATCGTCTGGGGTGCCCACCGGATTTGGCCCAAGGATCGCCCAAAGAAGGTGTTCCGCAACAAGGTTCCGGTCACCGTGGCCGCCGGCCCGCCGCTTCCGCCGCAGGGCACGGCCGAGGAACTCAACGCCGTGCTGCGGCAAGCGATGAATGAGTTGCTGTACCGGGTGCAGGAGGACTATCCGCATCCCGAGGGCGAGCTCTGGGTGCCGCGACGGCTGGGTGGCGCCGCACCGACCCAGGAAGATTCTCGGGCAATCCGTTTGGCCGAATTGCAGGAGCGGCTGGAAAAGTACGGCAGCGACGGGGTGACGCGGCCCGGGCACAACCAATCCGGATTGCATTGACGACTGCACAGGGCGGATCGTCTCAAGGACCCCGAAGTGAATAAGCCGGCGCTCATCGCCTGTGACGTCGACGGCACGTTGTTCGACGAAAACGAAACCATCAGCCCGCGAACCCGCGACGCGGTGCGTGCCGCGGTGGCCGCCGGTGCGCATTTCGTCGTGGCAACCGGCCGCCCGCCGCGCTGGATACGTCCCGTCGTCGAGGCGCTGGGGTTCGCCCCAATTGCGGTGTGCGCCAACGGCGCCGTCGTCTACGACCCCGAGAACGATCGGGTGCTGTCCACCCGCACCCTGCCCGTCGACACCCTGGCCGAGCTGGCCGAACTCGCGACCCGCGTCATCCCGGGCGCGGGGCTGGCCGTCGAGCGGATCGGCGAGCGCGCTCATGACACCGCCACCCCCCAGTTCATCAGCTCGCCGGGCTACGAGCATGCATGGCTCAACCCGGACAACACCGAGGTCTCGATCGACGACCTGCTCAGCGCGCCGGCGATCAAGCTGCTGATCCGCAAGACCGGGGCCCGCAGCGCCGACATGGCCGCCGAGTTGGCCAAGCACGTCGGTATCGAGGGCGACATCACCTATTCCACCAACAACGGGCTGGTGGAGATCGTGCCGCTGGGCATCAGCAAGGCCAGCGGCGTCGAAGAGATCGCCAGGCCGCTGGGCATCGCCAGCGACGAGGTTGCGGCGTTCGGCGACATGCCCAACGACATCCCGATGTTGGCGTGGGCCGGTCATGGCGTGGCGATGGGAAATGCGCACCCCGACGTGCGGGCCGTCGCCGACGAGGTCACCACGCCCAACAGCGACGATGGTGTGGGACGGGTGCTGGAACGCTGGTGGTGTTAGCTCGGCCTGCGGGGTCGTTGGTGAGTGCCGCGGGTGTTGAGTGGGGGCGTTCGGCGGCGATGCAGCGGGCGCGGGTGATGGCCCGTAGCGGCACCATCGCGGTGCTGCTGGCCGTACCGGGAAGGTACTTCAGGCCGTGGGGTTTTCGGTGAGCGTGGGTAGATGACTTTAGGCAACTGCCAGCTGGCAATCTTCCTTGTTTCGAGGACCTGCTGGTAAACGGCATCATATCCGTTAGATGGCGAACTCTCCTCGCCCGTTCGATAGTTTAATTTGAAACTACCTATCGGTAGCTAAGGCGCCTCCCGCCCTTGGTAACCAAAATCTGATCGAGATAGGCGTCTGCCAGGTCATATATCGAAGAAGCAATGTTTGCTGTGGTAACTCGCAAACGAAGGGCGTGTCACCGGCGGATCGCGGTCGTTCGGCCTCGTTAGGCGCAAACCTGAAAAGGCGAGTCGGGCGACTGGCGGCGCCGCCTCACCTCGCTCGGGGCCGTCGCCGGGACCTCCTGCCTCATGGCTGAGGTAGCGCGTGCGTCTCGGTGATTGCCCATTCGGCGGCCGAGTCAAGAATATGCAGCGCGGGCCTGGTGAACGGGTGCTCATTCGGCTCAGCCGCACACCACTTGAGGTACGTACCGCGCGCCCCTGAGGTAGGAGTCGACGGTGTAGGGCACTTTGCGGTCGGCCTGCATCACTAACTGCCAACAGGGCATGAGGGCCACCACGTCGATGGTTTAGCGGCCGGCGGCAAGAATTTCCAAAATGAATAATAATTTCAGGTTTGTCTCGGGCGGATCTTTGCTGCAAATGCATATCACCGCAGTTAATTGCCCATCTTATTGCGCGATCTGCTCAACATAACTTCCCGGTACGTTCACTTTGTCGTTATTCAAAACACGAAGGAGATGATCGTGGACCTCGCAGCCCGCCCTCACGTCACCGCTGGCATCGCCATGGCCAGCGCGGCTGTCATCGCCGCAGGCCCCACGGCCCAGCACCTACCCGATTTTCATGTAGCCCAACACCTGCCCACGGTGAGCGTGTCGGACATCAATCTCACCGACGCCGCCAGCGGCATGATGGACCTCTTCGGCGGTGTGGAGAACGAGCTGGCCTCCCTCGCCAGCGGAGGAGCTGGCGGAGCAGCCGCGGCCGCAGTCCCCGGCCTCCTCGACGGTGTGGTCAACCCGTTCCAAACCTGGCTCAACATCATCCCCGAATCGATCGCAAACCTCCAAAAGTTAAACACCCTATGGAGCAAGGATCCTTTCCCGGTGTTGCAGCAGGTAGGTGCTAACTGGCTGGAGTACGGAACAGAGTATGTCAATGCTTGGCAAACTTCTGCGAATGCTGCCACAAGCTTCTACTTTGGCAACGCAAGCACCAGTTTTATTCCGCAGATGCTCAAGGGCGTTGCGGATCTCCAAGCGGGCAAGATCACAACAGCAGAACCGCTCATACTCGACGCACTTTTTAGTACCCCGCTCCGGAACATCGGGCAACCGCTCGAGAACATCCTTTTCATCCCGGCCCAGATGGCGACAAATTTTGGCAAATTCGTCAACAGCGCCGCAACGTACGTTCCTCTTGGCCTCGTCCTAACCGGCGTCCTCGGCCTTGTCCAAGGGGTGGGGAAGACGCTTGGCACCAGCATTCAAGCCGCTTATAACGCCTGGAACGCCGGAGAAACGTTGGGTGCGGTCACCAACCTGCTCGACATCCCCGGCCAGCTGACAAGCAGCCTCCTCAACGGCCCGACGGGTACTGCCGGGCTGGTCGGCGGCTTCTTGTCGACCGGCATCTATCAGATCATCCTTCAGGATTTGCAGATATCGATCGTCACGCCCGGCGCCCAGGACATCTTTCATGGCGGCAGCCTTGTGGCGGGGTTGCAGGGCCTGACGAATACGTTGACCAATGGATGGCCGAACCTGGCCGCCAGTCTGGGCACCCTTGGGCCCCAGTTGACGTCGATCCTGCAGGGCGTCCCGGCGGCTTTGGCCAATGTCCCGTCCTATCTGGCGGGCATGGCGGGATCGTTGGCAAGCCACCTGGGGACATTGCTCATGCAGCTCCTCAAGCTGCTCTGAATCCGCTGGGGGTCGCCGATGCGAGCGGGTGACCACTGACGGCGATGGCCCCCTTCCCAGGAAGGGGGCCATCGTTATGTACGCCCAGCATGGGCATTCGCTACGAGGTGTGAGTCTTCCCCACGAGGTCACCACTCCCAACACCGACGACGGTGTGGAGCGGACGCTGGAAACGCTGGTGTTTAGGCCTGCGACGCGAGCCCGCTACCCCGGGGGCGTGATGGCGTCGGCGAGCTGCTGAGGCAGGAAGTTGATCAGCAAGGGTGCGAGTCCCATGAACGGCGTGCCGAAGACCGTCACGGGGAAAGACTGCACCCCAAGCGAACTCAGGTCCAGCGTAGCCGTAATCGGGTGGGGCGGAACGAGAATCCCGTCGAAAGGCAGGTGCAGGATGATCTGGGCGGTAAAGCTCGGGAAAGGATATGGAAGATTCACCGGCACCGGCATCGTCATATCCACGAGGACATTGCTGTTGAGGAAGCCGTTCGCCATGACGGCTGGAGCGTCGGCGAGCGCCCCGAGCGCCGCCACGCCGTTGCCGGCCAACAGGGCCTGCTGAATCGCCGTCGCGCTGGTCGCGAGACCGTTGAGGGTCGCGATCGGCGCGCCCGCGGCGGCGTAGGTGAGCACCAGCGGCAACCCGAAGAAGGCGCTGAGCGATCCGGTCTGCGGGGCCAGCAACGGAACCATAACTGTCGCAACGATGTTCGGCAGCGTCAGCGTGTTGAGAACGTTGGTGAAATTCTGCGACACCTGCCTGAGGATGGACGGGGGCATCAGGTTGGTGAGGTACTGCGCCTCTTGCCCGGGGATATTCATGATGTTGAACAGATCACCCAGCGGGCCAAGCAATTTGGGGATCGTCGTGACCACTGCCGTGGTACCCACCAGACCACCCGTCACGTTGCTGGTGTCGAGCCCGGTGACCAAGAGATTCGCGAAGGCCTGCGCCACATCGTTGACCGCGCCGTTGTAATCGCCCGCCATGACCGCGTGAAAGGCCATCTGGAGCCCCGCGTGGAAAGCGGGCAGCCCGGCCACGAGGCTGGTGACCGCGTTGTTCAGCGACGAGGCGAATGCCTGGGCGAAGCCGATCTGTGTGGCGATGAACTGCTGCACGTAATACGCCGCGTTGAAGGCCAGAAGCTCCTGGACGCCGGCCCGGATGGCCGTGGGCAGGTTCGCCACGTTGGCGGGGAGGTTTTGGATGGCGCTCGCGAGCGCCGTGGCGACCTGCCGCCAATAGCCCTGCTGGTTGACGATGAACTGGCGCAGGAACGGCAACGGGTCGCCGGCCCAGGCGCCGTAGAGGGCTTGCAGGTTGGCGGCCGTGTTGGCAAAGAGCTGCTGGTACGCGCCGCCCGGGACGGCGGCGGCGGCGGCAACCCCGCTCAGGACCGTGTGGGCCGGCGCGTTCAGCAGGCCCTGCTCGGCGTTGGCGATTTCGGTGCTGACATACGCCGCCGCCCCGCCGTTCAACAGGGTCACGAACTCGTCGTGAAACGCCGCCGCCTGGGCGGTGACGGCGTGAAATTCCTGGCCGTACGCGCCGAACAGCCGGGAGATCGCGACGGACACCTCATCGGCGGCCGCGGCCGCGACGCCGGTCGTGGGACCCGCGGCCGCCGCGGTCGCCTCGCCGAGGGCCGACCCGATACCTGCCAGGTTCGCGGCGGCGGCCGTGACCAACTCCGGCGTTGTGACCACGAATGACACGGCCGTCTCCCCTCGACTCGATCGGTGCAAGCCCGTGATTGTCCGGCACGTCGAGCGTACTGTGGGCAAACCCGCATCAGGTCCGAAACGGGACGTTCAGCCCGCAAAACCGTCTAGGTGGCGGCCGGGTGAGACGGTAGCGAGAAGTGCTCGGGGGGCACCGTTGGGCCGCTCGGGGATTGCGTCGACAGCGGCGTCGTGATGCCGTCGACGACCTCGGTGACGTTTCCGGTGAGCCGTTCGTAGTTCAGCACTCCGTGCTGAAAGTTCTGCGTAATCTGCAGCGGCTCTTGTATTTCCGCGCTGGTCGGCAGCCCCAGTGGACCCCGCTCGTAGCTGAGCGAGGCCCAGGCGTCGTAAATCGCGCCGGTGATCGGCTGCGGGCCCGTCTCGGGCGACCAGTACATCGCGCCCTTGACGAAAGTGGCATAGCGGGCATCACCTTCCGCGCTGTCTTCCGGCGAGGTGGGTGAGCCCAGGACGCTGTTCACGCCGCCGATCGCCAGCCAGTGGTCGTAGATGGCGCCGCCCTGCAGCGCCTTGATCAACTCCTCGGGCGGATCGTTGAAATGCGAGGCGATGTCGCGGATTTCGTCCATCAGGGCGTAAGCCGCATTGCCCGGGCAGTCGGTGTTTCCGACGTCGCGGTGGGTGAAGATGGTGGGCAGGTTCGCGATGGCGCCGGCCGGAAAGGTGGTGTAGTGGCTGCCGGCGGACTCCAATGCCACCGTGCCCTTGGGGTCGACGCCATCCATGCCCAGCCGCCAGCCGAGCAGCCGGCCCACGGCTCGCAGCTGGAGCGGCGTCGGCGGCACGTCGTCGAAGTTGCCGATCATCGCCACACCCCAGGTGTTGCGGTTGAATCCGCCGGTATGAAAGGCCTCGACGGCCTTGGTGAGCCCCCCGGCGCTGCCCTCGAATACCTGGCCGTATTTGTCGACCAGCGCGTTGTAGGCGATGTCGCACCAACCCAGGGTTTTGCTGTGGTAGGTGTAGATCGCCTTGACGATCCCGGCCGATTCGAGCGGGGAGTAATCGTTGCTGCCCGCGGTGTGGTGGATGACCGCCGCGCGAATCCCGTTGTCGTACTGGGGAGTACCGCATCGCAGCGACTCGTCGGCGCCCCACTCCGCTCGGCTGATGATGCTGGGCGGCTGGCCGGGCATCATGACCCCGGCCGGCGGCGTCCAGTGCGTCCTGGCCGGCGCTTGCGGCGGGGAGATCAGGATCGCGGAGATGTTCTGCGCGTAGGGCTGTTCCTTGGATGCCGGCCGGTACCCCAAGTCGTTGTTCGCCCGGTCGCCCGGTGGGGCGGGAGGCTGTGTCACCGCCGCATCGATCGGGCGGGTAACCGCGATCTGAACGGTCCTGGTGGTGCCCACGAACACCGGATCCGTGCTGCGGGGCCCCTCGAGCGAGCCGGCCGCCCGGGCCGATCCCTCGGTGCCCGCCCGGCCGCTGTCGGGCGCGGCGGTTTCATACTCGGTCTGATACCACGGTCCCCACGACCCGTCGGTGCGCTTCGCGCGCACCCGGGTGGACGTGCCGGCGAGGTCGCCGGTGAGCGCCACCAACGAAAACGGTGTGTCCTGAGTGAGTTCGCGGACCGTGACGCCGCCGCCGAGCCCGATCAGAGGCTGCTCGGCGAGTTGGGTGGCGTCGCGGGTCGGCGGCGGGTCGGGCGCGCCGCGGTCGCGTGTCGCGTGGCCGACCCACGAGACGATGACGACGGTCGCCGCGATGGCGGTGAGCAACGTCGTGGGCGCACGCCTGCGGGACGACACCAGCCGATGTTACTTGTGTTTCTAATGTTATTTGTGTGACGACACGAAAGGTGCGCGCGGAAGTCCTCGAAGGCCTGTTTGACGGCACCGCAGAGATGAAGTTGCTGGGCGGGTTGCTGGTGTCCCGGGCCCGTGCCAGGCTCTGCGGTGCCGTCAGGTGACAGGTTTCTCTCGCTCTAGTGGTCTCGCTCGTAAGTTCGTCGCGGTCTGTTCGCTGAGGCGCCGAGACTGCGGTGGGAGCGACGCTGAGCGCTTAAACGCGATCTGAGCGCAGTCTCGATGCCACCCACGCAGACTCGGTGCCGGCGACCTCTGGCAACAACCCCGACGAACTAACGGGCAAGACCACTAGTGAGGCAGTGGCAGGGCACCGGCCGCGGCTGGCGCGGCACCTGCGGCGGCCGGCAGGGCACCGGCGACACCCGGCAGGGCAGCGGCGGCACCCGGCAGCGCGGCCGCGGCCGGTCCACCCGCGGCGTTCTGCTGAGCACTCTGCGCGATGGCGGGCATCACCAAGCCCTTGATCAGGTCGATCGCTTGGTTGGCGCCCAGCTGGTTGGCGGCCTGCATCAAGTCGTTGACGAGCCCGCCGGAGCCGCCACCGCTGCCCGAGCCGGCCGGCGAACCGCCCAGCGTCGACGGGTCACCGAGGATCGGGTAGGTGCCGTCGGCGCCCGGGTCCAATCCGGTCGGTGCGCTGATCGGCACTTCGCTGGGACCGCCCAGGCCGGGCGCGACTCCAGCCGGGCTGGTCAGCCCGGGGTTGAGTCCCGCGCCCGGAGTCGTCGGCATCGCGCCGGGCGCGCCGACCCCGGGTGTCGTAGGCGGCAGCCCCGGGTTGGAGAGGCTGGGGCTGGTGAGACCGGTCGTCAGGCCCGGGGTGAGGCCGGGGCTGGTCAAGCCTGGGCTGGCCAAGCTTGGGCTGGTCAAGCCCGGACTGGTCAAACCTGGGCTGGTCAAGCCCGGGCTGGTCAAACCCGGGCTGGTCAAACCCGAAGTGCCGGTACCAGTCCCGCTCAAAGCGGGCACTGGCGGCAGGTTGATCCCGAACTGCGACAGTCCCTGGGACAACGCGCCTATCAGCTCGCCGGGCAGGTCGCTCATGACCGCCGCCCGCTTGAACTCGTGATGCTCGGGCGGCTTGCTGCCGGTGGTCGATTCGTAAACAAGGAAGTATGCGCAAGGACTCGCCACTGCCAGGGCGGCGACCGCGCTCATGGCTGTCGAAAGCTTGCGTCGGCGTCGGTTCGGCACGGAAGTCTCCTCAGATCTGGACAACTAATTCGGAACTGCGGTTGTGTCGGCGTGCCCTGCCCGTCGTATCCGGCGTGAAGCACACAGAGTCGATGGTACGAGTGGGATTGCTGTGACTAGAGTGCTGATATTGAATCGTGAGGTAATTGCGACTGGGACCGTGACCGCGCGTCCGGGCCGCCTCAAAGGCTTTGTTACCTGGCCGAACGCCGGTTCCGCGGCGTCGCCAAATGGGTTAGGCCCGCGCGGTCGGATACCCTAGGCAACCGATGACCGCTCGTTTCGACCTCCTCGTCGTCGGCTCCGGATTCTTCGGCCTGACCATTGCCGAGCGCGTGGCTACCCAACTCGGGAAACGCGTGCTCGTCGTCGAACGGCGCCCGCACCTCGGTGGCAACGCCTATTCCGAGGCCGAGCCGCAGACCGGCATCGAGGTGCACAAGTACGGCGCCCACCTGTTCCACACTTCCAATAAGAGGGTCTGGGACTACGTGCGGCGGTTCACCGAGTTCACCGACTACCGCCACCGGGTGTTCGCGATGCACAACGGGCAGGCCTACCAGTTCCCGATGGGGCTGGGTTTGGTGTCGCAGTTCTTCGGCAAATACTTCACCCCCGACGAAGCTCGGCGGCTCATCGCGGCGCAAGCCGCCGAGATCGACACCGCGGACGCGCAGAACCTGGAGGAGAAGGCCATCTCCCTGATCGGCCGGCCGCTCTACGAGGCGTTCGTCAAGGGCTACACCGCCAAGCAGTGGCAGACCGACCCCGCTGAGCTTCCGGCCGCCGTCATCAACAGGCTGCCGGTGCGCTACACCTTCGACAACCGCTACTTCAGCGACACCTACGAGGGCCTGCCGGTCGACGGTTACACGGCGTGGCTGAAGAAGATGGCCGCCGACGACCGCATCGAGGTCAGGCTGAACACCGACTGGTTCGACGTCCGCGATCACCTGCGCGCGGACAGCCCCGAGGCCCCCGTCGTATACACCGGGCCGCTGGACCGCTACTTCGACTACGCCGAGGGCCGGCTCGGCTGGCGCACCCTGGACTTCGAGGTGGAAGTGCTGCCCACCGGGGATTTTCAGGGCACGCCGGTGATGAACTACAACGATCTCGACGTCCCCTACACCCGCATCCACGAGTTCCGCCACTTTCACACCGAGCGCGACTACCCGGCCGACAAGACGGTGATCATGCGGGAGTACTCCCGGTTCGCCGAGGACGACGACGAGCCCTACTATCCGATCAACACCGAGGCCGACCGCGCCCTGTTGGCCGCCTATCGAGCGAGGGCGAAGTCCGAGACCGCGTCGTCGAAGGTGCTTTTCGGCGGCCGGCTGGGCACCTACCAGTATCTGGATATGCACATGGCCATTGCCAGCGCGCTCAACATGTACGACAACACCCTCGCGCCGCATCTGCGCGACGGCGCCCCACTAGCCGAAGAGGAAGGCGCGCCCGCATGCGCGCCGGCGACGATGCAGAGCGAAGCGATGAGGAGGAGTGGCGCTAAATGATCGCCGTCAGCCTCCTGTCCCGAATCATCCTGCCCCGTCCGGGCGAACCCCTCGACGTGCGCAAGCTCTACCTCGAGGAGTCGACCACCAACGCCCGGCGCGCCCATGCGACGACGCGCACCTCGCTGCAGATCGGCGCGGAGTCCGAGGTGTCGTTCGCCACCTACTTCAACGCGTTCCCGGCCAGCTACTGGCGACGCTGGACGATATGCACGTCGGTGGTGCTGCGGGTGGAGGTGACCGGGACCGGGCGCGTCGACGTCTACCGCACCAAGGCCACGGGCGCGCGCATCTTCGTCCAGGGCTGTCAGTTCGCCGGCACCGACGACGAGCCCGCCGTCGTCGAGATCGAGGTGGGGCTGCAGCCGTTCGAGGACGGCGGCTGGATCTGGTTCGACATCACCACCGACACCGCGGTCACGCTGCGCAGCGGCGGCTGGTATGCGACCGAGCCCGCCCCGGGCACGGCCAACGTCGCCGTCGGCATCCCGACGTTCAACCGCCCCGCGGACTGCGCCAACGCGTTGGCCGAACTCACCGCGGATCCGTTGGTGGACGAGGTGATCGGGGCGGTGATCGTGCCCGACCAAGGCGTCCGCAAGGTGCGTGACCATCCCAACTTCCCCGCCGCCGCGGCCCGGCTGGGCAATCGGCTGTCCATCCACGACCAGCCCAACCTCGGCGGCTCCGGCGGCTACAGCCGGGTGATGTACGAGGCCCTGAAAAACACCGACTGCCAACAGATCCTGTTCATGGACGACGACATCCGCATCGAGCCGGACTCGATCCTGCGGGTGTTGGCCATGCACCGCTTCGCCAAGAGCCCGATGCTGGTGGGCGGGCAGATGCTCAACCTCCAGGAGCCGTCGCACCTGCACATCATGGGCGAGGTGGTGGACCGGTCGAACTTCATGTGGACCGCGGCGCCGCACGCCGAGTACGACCACAATTTCGCCGAGTACCCGCTGAGCGACACCGAAGACAAGAGCAAGCTGCTGCACCGCCGCATCGACGTCGACTACAACGGCTGGTGGACGTGCATGATCCCGCGGCAGGTCGCCGAGGAGCTGGGCCAGCCGCTGCCGCTGTTCATCAAGTGGGACGACGCCGACTACGGCCTGCGGGCCGCCGAGCGCGGCTACCCGACGGTGACGCTGCCCGGCGCGGCGATCTGGCACATGGCCTGGAGCGACAAGGACGACGCCATCGACTGGCAGGCCTACTTCCACCTGCGCAACCGGCTGGTGGTCGCGGCGATGCACTGGGACGGTGACGTCACCGGCCTGGTCCGCAGCCACCTGAAGGCGACGCTGAAACACCTTGCCTGCCTTGAGTATTCGACGGTCGCGATCCAGAACAGGGCGATCGACGATTTCCTGGCCGGCCCCGAACACATCTTCTCGATCCTGGAAACCGCGCTGCCCGAAGTGCACCGCATGCGCAAGGACTACCCGGACGCCGTCGTGCTCCCGGCGGCCAGCGAACTGCCGGCGCCGCGGCACATGACCAGGGCGATGAAGCCACCGGTGAACCCGCTGTCCGTCGGTTACCGGTTGATCCGCGGGATCTCGCACAACCTGACCAAGGCCGACCCGGAGGCCCACCTGCGCCCGGAGTACAACGTGCCGACCCAGGACGCGCGCTGGTTCCGGCTGTGCACGGTCGACGGGGTCACGGTGACGACGGCCGACGGGTGCGGCGTGGTCTACCGGCAGCGCGACCGGCGCAAGATGTTCTCGCTGCTGCTCAAGTCGCTGCGCCGGCAGCGTCAGCTGCTGAGCCGGTTCGACGAGATGCGCAGGGTGTACCGGGACGCGCTGCCCGTGTTGTCCAGCAAGCAGAAGTGGGAGACGGCGTTGTTGCCGGCCGCCCGCAACGAGCCTCGCCAAAAGCCCGAGCATGCCTGAAGCCACCACGTCGGAGGCCCCGCGCGGCGAGGTGGCCGCGCTGGTGGCCGTTCAGGCCGCGCTGGCCGACCGCCCCCGCGCGCTGACCGCGGCGCGGGCGCTGTCCCACTTCGGGGAGCACAGCATCGGCTGGCTGGCCGTGGCGGCGCTCGGCGCGGTGGTCATGCCGAGGCGTCGCCGCGACTGGCTGGCGGCCGGTGCCGGGGCGTTCGCCGCGCACGCCGCGGCGGTGCTGGTCAAGCGGCTGGTGCGGCGCCAACGGCCGCATCACCCGGCCGTCGCGGTCAATGTCGGCACACCCAGCCAGCTGAGCTTCCCCTCCGCGCATGCCACCTCCACCACGGCCGCGGCCATCCTGATGGGCCGGGCCGCCGGGCTGCCCGGGGGAACGGCCGCCGCGGTGCTGGTCCCCCCGATGGCGCTGTCGCGGCTGGTGCTGGGGGTTCACTATCCTAGCGACGTCGCCTTCGGCGTGGCGCTCGGCGCCGGGGTCGCCCGCCTTGCACTCTGGCTCGATGGGAAGTCGAGGTAGGGGCATGGCCGAAATGAGCGAAGACGTGGTGACCGGGCCCCCGGGGAACCTGATCGTCGGCGTGGTCAAGGCGATGCGCCCGCGCCAATGGGTGAAGAACGTCCTGGTGCTGCTCGCACCCGTGGCCGCGTTGGGCGGCCCGGTCCACTACAACTACGCCGACGTGCTGATCAAGGTGTCGGTGGCGTTCGTGGTGTTCTGCCTG
The DNA here is from genome assembly GCF_010730745.1 of Mycobacterium heidelbergense. NCBI lineage: Bacteria > Bacillati > Actinomycetota > Actinomycetes > Mycobacteriales > Mycobacteriaceae > Mycobacterium > Mycobacterium heidelbergense. The sequence goes on from NZ_AP022615.1 coordinate 2,313,490, forward strand.
GCGGCCTCGTCGGTGTATTTGATCAACGACGCGCGCGATGTCGAGGCCGACCGCGCGCACCCCACCAAGAGGTTCCGCCCGATCGCGGCGGGCGTGGTGCCCGAATGGCTGGCCTACACGCTGGCGGCGTTGTTGGGGGTCGCCTCGCTGGCCATCGGCTGGTGGCTCACGCCCAATTTGGCGCTGGTGATGGCCGTCTACATCGCCATCCAGCTGGCCTACTGCTTCGGCCTCAAACACCAAGCGGTGATGGACATTTGCATCGTGTCGTCGGGGTTCCTGATCCGGGCCATCGCCGGGGGTGCGGCGACCAATATCCATCTGACGCAATGGTTTTTGCTGATGATGGCGTTCGGGTCGCTGTTCATGGCGGCCGGCAAACGCTATGCCGAGCTGCAGCTGGCCGAGCGCACCGGCGCCAAGATCCGCAAGGCCCTGGAGAGCTACACCAGCACCTACCTGCGATTCGTGTGGACGTTGTCGGCCACGGCGCTGGTGGTCTGCTACGGGCTGTGGGCCTTCGACAAGGAACACGGCGAGGCGAGCTGGTTCGTGGTGTCCATGGTCCCGTTCACGATCGCGATCCTGCGCTACGCGGTCGACGTGGACGGCGGGCTGGCGGGGGAGCCCGAAGACATCGTGCTGCGCGACCGGGTGTTCCAGCTGCTGGCGCTGGCGTGGATGGTGACAGTTGGGGCCGCCGTTGCCTTCGGTTAGCCCCCACCTCAAAGGCCTGTGGGCGCTGAATGGCACTGCGCTGCGCCGACGGCCGGTGGTCAGGCGGGCGGGCTGGCCGCTGTTCCCGTACGCCACTGTGGTCCGGGTCAGCCTGTGGATCAGCGTGGCGGTGGTCGCGGTGCTCTTCGCCTGGGGGGCATGGCAGCGACGCTGGATCGCCGACGACGGGCTGATCGTGCTGCGCACGGTCCGCAACCTGCTGGCCGGCAACGGGCCGGTCTTCAACGAGGGCGAGCGGGTGGAGGCGAACACCTCGACGGCGTGGACCTACCTGATGTACGTGGGCAGCTGGGTCGGCGGGCCGATGCGCATGGAGTACGTGGCGCTGGCGCTGGCCCTGGTGCTCTCGGTGCTGGGCGTGGCGCTGCTGATGCTGGGCGCCGGCCGGCTGTACGCGCCCAGCCTGCGGGGACGCAGGGCGATCATGCTGCCCGCCGGGGCGCTGGTCTACGTCGCGTTGCCGCCGGCGCGCGACTTCGCCACCTCCGGCCTGGAGAGCGGGCTGACGCTGGCCTACCTGGGATTGCTGTGGTGGATGATGGTGTGCTGGTCGCAGCCGGTGCGGGGGCGTCCGGACCGCCGGACGTTCACCGGCGCGCTCGCCTTCGTCGCCGGGTTCAGCGTGCTGGTCCGGCCCGACCTGGCGCTGATGGGCGGGCTGGCGCTGATCATGATGCTGGTCGCGGCCCGCACCTGGCGGCGCCGCGCGCTGGTGGTGGTGGCCGGCGGATTCCTGCCGGTCGCCTACGAGATCTTCCGGATGGGCTACTACGGCCTGCTGGTGCCGGGGACCGCGCTGGCCAAGGACGCGGCCGGCGACAAGTGGTCGCAGGGGATGATCTATCTCGCCAACTTCAACGCGCCCTACGCGGTCTGGATACCGGTGGTGCTGCTGGTGCCGCTGGGGGTGCTCGTGGGGGCGGCCCGTCGCCGCCCGTCGTTCCTTCGGCCCGTGCTGGCGCCCGACTACGGCCGGCTCGCCCGGGCGGTGCAGAGCCCGCCGGCGGTCGTGGCATTCGTCCTGGTGAGCGGGCTCGTGCAGGGGCTCTACTGGATTCGGCAGGGCGGCGATTTCATGCACGCGCGGGTGTTGCTGGCGCCGCTCTTTTGTTTGCTGGCCCCGGTGGCCGTCATCCCGGTGGCGATGCCCGACGGCGTGGACTATTCGCGGGAGACGGGATATTGGGTGGCCGGCGCCGCCGGCCTGCTGTGGTTCGGCGTCGCGGGCTGGTCGCTGTGGGCAGCAAACTCACCCGGCATGGGCGACGACGCCACCCACGTCACCTACTCCGGAATCGTCGACGAGCGCCGCTTCTACGCGCAGGCCACCGGGCACGCGCATCCGCTGACCGCCGCCGACTACCTGGATTACCCGAGGATGGCCGCCGTCTTGACGGCGCTCGACAACACGCCGGACGGGGCGTTGTTGCTGCCGTCCGGCAACTACATTCAGTGGGACCTGGTGCCGATGATGCGGCCGCCGCCGGGCCAGCCGAACGGTACGGCACCCCAAAAGCCGCAACACACAGTGTTTTTCACCAACCTCGGCATGGTGGGGATGAACGTCGGGCTGGACGTCAGGGTGATCGACCAGATCGGCCTGGCAAACCCGCTGGCCCAGCACACCGAGCGGTTGAGGCACGGCCGGATCGGGCACGACAAGAACCTCTTCCCGGACTGGGTGATCGCCGACGGTCCGTGGGTGAAGGGGTATCCGGGAATTCCGGGCTACCTGGATGCGAACTGGGTCGCCCAGGCGGTGGCCGCCCTGAAATGTCCCGAGACCCAGGCGGTGCTGGGCTCGGTGCGCGCCCCAATGACGTTGCATCGCTTCGTCTCCAACGTCCTGCACTCCTATGAATTCACCAAGTACCGGATCGATCGTGTCCCGCTCTACGAGCTTGCCAGGTGCGGGCTTCCGGTGCCGGAGCCCGCCCCGCCCCCTCCCCGCGAGTGAGGCGCTCGGCCGGGAAATATTTTTCGCCGGACCCGCGGCCCGCCACCCGCAGGCCGGTCTCGGGTCATTGCCAGCAACTTCACATCTGCGCCCTCACCAGTGAGCGACGACGGTCAGGCACATGCGGAAACGCTGTTCTCCGCGCCGTCGTCGGGCCGGAAAATCATCGGGAAGGACGGCCGAATGACGGTTTGCCTGACCGGCTCGATGAGAGCGGATGACCAAAGGTGTGGTTGACTACACGGGCACTGTTGCGCTCGGCGCGGCGACGATGTGGGCCGGGACGGCCCGAGGAGGAGCCGTGCGGTCGGATATGCGCATGCAGTCCGACCAATCCGGGAATGCGCCGAGGCGCGGAAGTACCCGAAAGGATGAGGAAGCAAGGATGACGTTAGTCGACAGGTTTCGCGGCGCCGTGGCTCGCATGCCGCGGCGGCTCGTGGTGGGGGCCGTTGGCGTGGCCCTGCTATCGGGCCTGATCGGCGCCGTGGGGGGCTCGGCGACCGCTGGTGCGTTCTCGCGCCCCGGTCTGCCGGTGGAGTACCTGCAGGTGCCCTCGGCCGGCATGGGCCGCGATATCAAGGTTCAGTTCCAAAGCGGTGGCGCCAACTCGCCGGCGCTGTACCTGCTCGACGGTATGCGCGCGCAGGACGACTACAACGGCTGGGACATCAACACCCCGGCGTTCGAGTGGTACTACCAGTCCGGCCTTTCGGTCGTCATGCCGGTCGGCGGGCAGTCCAGCTTCTACTCCGACTGGTACAAGCCCGCCTGCGGCAAGGCCGGCTGCACCACCTACAAGTGGGAAACCTTCCTGACCAGCGAGCTGCCGGCGTACCTGCAGAGCAACAAGCAGGTCAAGCCGACCGGCAGCGCCGCCGTCGGCCTGTCGATGGCCGGGTCGTCGGCGCTGATCCTGGCGGCCTACCACCCCGCCCAGTTCGTCTACGCCGGCTCGCTGTCGGCGCTGCTGGACCCGTCGCAGGGCATGGGGCCGTCGCTGATCGGCCTGGCCATGGGCGACGCCGGTGGCTACAAGAAGGACGACATGTGGGGGCCGTCGAGCGACCCGGCGTGGCAGCGCAATGACCCGTCGCTGCAGGTCGGCAAGCTGGTCGCCAACAACACCCGCATCTGGATCTACTGCGGCAACGGCAAGCCGTCGGACCTGGGTGGGGACAACCTGCCCGCCAAGTTCCTCGAAGGCTTCGTGCGGACCAGCAACCTGAAGTTCCAGGACGCGTACAACGGCGCGGGTGGCCACAACGCGGTCTTCAACTTCGACGCCAACGGCACCCACGACTGGCCGTACTGGGGCGCACAGCTCAACGCGATGAAGGGCGACCTGCAGTCGACGTTGGGTGCGACCCCCAACACCGGCGGCGGTGACACCAGCCAGGGCACCTAAACCCCTAGCAACGATCGACGGCGGCGAGCCCCTCGGGTTCGCCGCCGTTGGTTTTCTCGGCGGCGCGCGGGTGTGGCCCATTTCACTACCCGCGGTCCGGGCGAGATGCGGCGCTGGTTAATGTGCACACAGCGACTGGTCCGAAGTCGAGGGAGGGTGGACATGAGGATCGTGCGGGGTCTGGGGGCGTTTTGCGTTGCCGCGCTGTCGGCGGGGCTGGTCGGCGTTTTAGGGCCGGCGGCATCCACCGGCACAGCCAGGGCGGCGGGTTACGAAAGCCTGATGGTGCCGTCGGCGGCGATGGGCCGCGACATCCCGGTGGCCTTCCTGGCCGGCGGTCCGCACGCCGTGTACCTGTTGGATCCCTTCGACGCCGCCCCGGACGTCAGCAACTGGGTCACCGCGGGCAACGCGATGAACACGCTGGCCGGCAAGGGGATCTCCGTGGTGGCGCCCGCCGGCGGCGCCTACAGCATGTACACCAACTGGGAGCAGGACGGCGGCAAGCAGTGGGACACCTTCCTGTCCAGCGAGCTGCCCAACTGGCTGGCCGCCAACAAGGGCCTGGCACCCGGCGGCCACGCCGCCGTCGGCGCCTCCCAGGGCGGCTACGCCGCGATGGCGCTGGCCGCCTTCCATCCCGACCGGTTCGGCTTCGCCGGCTCGCTGTCCGGGTTCCTGTACCCGTCGAACACCACCACCAACGGCGCGATCCTGGCCGGCCTGCAGCAGTTCGGCGGCGTGGACGGCAACGGGATGTGGGGGGCCCCGCAGCTGGGCCGGTGGAAGTGGCACGACCCCTACGTGCACGCCTCGCTGCTGGCGCAGAACAACACCCGGGTGTGGGTCTACAGCCCGACCAACCCGGGCGCCAGCGATCCCGCCGCCATGATCGGCCAGGCGGGCGAGGCGATGGGCAATAGCCGCATGTTCTATCAGCAGTACCGCAGCGTCGGCGGCCACAACGGCCACTTCGACTTCCCGGGCGGCGGCGACAACGGCTGGGGCTCGTGGTCGGGGCAGTTGGGGGCCATGTCGGGCGACATCGTCGGAGCCATCCGCTAGGTTCGACGGTCCCGGGGGCGCCGCGCGGCCTGACGTACCGTGTAGGGGGTGCAGCAGGGGTCGGGAGCGCCGCGTCACATGCAACGCGCGCGGTCCAAGTGCCCGATGCCGCGGCCCGTCGCGATCGCACCGGAAACCCACCGACTCTGCTAGCAGGAGAACATGCCCACCAACGCCCGGCGTAGACGCCACCGAATCCTCGCCTGGATCGCCGCCCTGGCGGTGGCCGGCGTCGTGCTGCTGGTGATACTGGCCGTGGTGGTGCTGTTGCGCAGCCGGCAATCGTCACCCACCGCGGTGCCGCCCGGCGTGCTGCCTCCTTCCTCGGGGACAACCCACCCGCACAAGCCGCGGCCCGCTTCTCAGGATTCGTCCTGCCCCGATGTGCAGCTGATGGCCATTCCGGGTACCTGGGAGTCCTCCCCGCAGGACGATCCGCTCAACCCGACGCAGTTTCCGAATGCGTTGCTACGCAAAGTGACTGGTCCGATCTCCCAGCAGTTCCCGTCCTCTCGGGTGCAGACGTACACCGTCGCGTACACGGCGCAGTTCCACAACCCGTTGAGCGGTGACACGCAGATGTCCTACAACGAGAGCCGGGCGGAAGGCACCCGCGCGGCGGTCCAGGCGATGACCGACATGAACAGCAAGTGCCCGTTGACCAGCTACGTACTGGTGGGCTTCTCCCAGGGGGCGGTGATCGCCGGCGACCTCGCCAGCGATATCGGCAACGGCCGCGGACCCGTCGACGACGACCTGGTGCTCGGCGTGACGCTGATCGCCGACGGCCGCCGCCAGTCCGGGGTGGGCAACGACGTCGGGCCCAACCCGCCGGGCCAAGGCGCCGAGATCACCCTGCAGGAGGTGCCGATGTTGTCGGGGCTGGGCCTGACGATGACCGGCGCGCGGCCGGGCGGCTTCGGCGCGCTCAACGGCAAGACCAACGAGATCTGCGCCCCCGGCGACCTCATCTGCGCCGCACCCGACGAGGCGTTCAGCGTCGCCAACCTGCCGAACACGCTGAACACGCTCGCCGGCGGCGCGGGCCAGCCGGTCCACGCCCTGTACGCCACGACCCAGTTCTGGAACGTGGACGGGGCGTCCGCGACCGACTGGGCGTTGAACTGGGCCCGCGGGCTTGTCGAAAACGCGCCACACCCCAAGCATGGGTGAGACGGCCCCGGCGGGAGCCGGGCGGTGGACACAGCCGCCACCTAGCCGCCCGCCGGATGCGATCGGCGGTACCTTGTGATTTGGTCTGCCGCGAGGCGCCCTCTAACATTAAGAGAAAAGTAAGAGCATTGTGGTTGTGACCCGCTTGGGTCGAAGCCGGCACCGAATCGACGCTCGCGTAAGCATGCGCCGCGACAGGGACCGGCCCGCGCGCGGATATAACGTCGGAGCAGCCGACCTTATCGTGTTGTGACAGGAGAAGTGGCATGGCGTACCACAACCCGTTCATCGTCAACGGGAAGATCAGGTTTCCGGATAACACCAACCTGGTTCGCCACGTTGAGAAGTGGGCGAAGGTGCGTGGCGACAAGCTGGCCTATCGGTTCATCGACTTCTCCACCGAGCGCGACGGCGTCGCGCGCGACATCTCGTGGTCCGACTTCGGCGCCCGCAACAGGGCCGTGGGCGCCCGCCTGCAGCAGGTCACCCAGCCGGGCGACCGCGTCGCCATCCTGAGCCCGCAGAACCTGGACTACCTCATTTCGTTCTTCGGCACGCTGTACTCGGGCAGGATCGCGGTGCCGTTGTTCGACCCGGCCGAGCCCGGTCACGTCGGCCGCCTGCACGCCGTGCTCGACGACTGCACCCCGTCGACCATCCTGACCACCACCGACGCCGCCGAGGGCGTCCGCAAGTTCATCCGCGCCCGCTCGGCCAAGGAACGCCCCCGCGTCATCGCCGTCGACGCGGTGCCCAACGAGGTCGCCGCCACCTGGCAAGAGCCCGAGGCCGACGAGAACACCATCGCCTACCTGCAGTACACGTCCGGTTCCACCCGGACCCCGACCGGCGTGCAGATCACCCACCTGAACCTGCCCACCAACGTGCTGCAGGTGCTGCAGGGACTCGAAGGCAAGGAAGGCGACCGGGGCCTTTCCTGGCTGCCGTTCTTTCATGACATGGGCCTGATCACGGCGCTGCTGTCGCCGGTGATCGGCCACAACTTCACCTTCATGACGCCGGCCGCGTTCGTGCGCCGGCCCGGGCGGTGGATCCGGGAGATGGCGCGCAAGCCCGAGGACGATCCGGAATGCGAGGTCATCACCGTCGCGCCGAACTTCGCCTTCGAGCACGCGGCCGTCCGCGGTGTGCCCAAGGAGGGTGAGCCGCCGCTGGACCTGAGCAATGTCAAGGCGATCCTCAACGGCAGCGAGCCGGTGTCCCCGGCGTCGATGCGCAAGTTCTATGAGGCGTTTGCGCCCTACGGCCTGCGGGAGACCGCGATCAAGCCGTCCTACGGCCTGGCGGAGGCGACGCTGTTCGTCTCCACCACGCCGATGGACCAGGCGCCCACGGTCATCCACGTCGACCGCGACGAGCTCAACAACCAGCGCTTCGTCGAGGTGGCCGCCGACGCGCCGAACGCCGTCCCACAGGTGTCCGCGGGCGTCATCGGGGTCGACGAATGGGCGGCCATCGTCGACCCCGACACGGCCACCGAGCTGCCGGACGGGCAGATCGGCGAGATCTGGCTGCACGGCAAGAACCTGGGCAGCGGCTACTGGGGCAGGGAGGCCGAGACCACCGAGACCTTCAAAAACATCCTCAAGTCGCGGATCAGCCAGTCGCACGCCGAGGGCGCCGCCGACGACGGGCTGTGGGTGCGCACCGGCGACTACGGCACCTATTTCAATGGCCACCTCTATATAGCGGGCCGGATCAAGGACCTGGTCATCATCGACGGCCGCAACCACTATCCGCAGGATCTCGAGTACTCGGCGCAGGAAGCCAGCCGGGCGCTGCGCACCGGCTACGTGGCCGCCTTCTCGGTCCCGGCCAACCAGCTGCCCCAGGCCGTGTTCGACAACCCGCACGCCGGTCTGAAATTCGATCCGGAGGACACCTCCGAGCAGCTGGTGGTCGTCGCCGAGCGCGCCGCGGGTTCGCACAAGCTGGATTACCAGCCCATCGCCGACGACATTCGGGCGGCCATCGCCGTGCGCCACGGCGTGACCGTCCGCGACCTGCTGCTGGTGCAGGCCGGAACCATCCCCCGCACGTCGAGCGGCAAGATCGGGCGCCGCGCCTGCCGCGCCGCCTACCTCGACGGGAGCCTGCGCAGCGGCGTCGGCTCCCCGACCGCCTTCGCCGCCGCAACGGACTGAACCCAACACCATGGCTGACACAGAACCTGACACCAACTCCCCGGCCGACGGGGAAGACTTGCCCGCGAAGAAGACCGACTTGCGCGCCGGCGACGATGCAGAGCGAAGCGATGAGGAGAAGCGGCGCATAACAACGGTCCCCGAGCTGCGGCAGTGGCTGCGCAACTGGGTGGGCAAGGCGGTCGGAAGGCCGGCCGACGAGATCGACGAGTCGGTGCCGATGGTCGAGCTCGGCTTGTCGTCGCGGGACGCCGTGGCGATGGCCGCCGACATCGAGGACATGACCGGTGTCACCCTGTCGGTCGCGGTGGCCTTCCAGCATCCGACCATCGAATCGCTGGCGACCCGGATCATCGAGGGCGAACCCGAGCCGGACCTGACCGGAGACGATGTCGCGGACTGGACGCGCACCGGGCCCGCCGAGCGCGTCGACATCGCGATCGTGGGGCTGGCCACCCGGCTGCCCGGCGACATGAACAGCCCCGACGAGACCTGGCGGGCGCTCATGGAGGGCCGCGACGCCATCACCGACCTGCCCGAGGGCCGCTGGGAAGAGTTCCTCGAAGAGCCGCGGCTGGCCGAACGGATGGCGAAGGCGCGCACCCGCGGCGGCTACCTCAAGGACATCAAAGGCTTCGACTCGGAGTTCTTCGCGGTGGCCAAGACCGAGGCCGACAACATCGACCCGCAGCAGCGGATGGCGCTGGAGCTGACCTGGGAGGCGCTCGAGTACGCGCGGATCCCCGCGTCGAGCCTGCGCGGCGGGGCCGTCGGCGTGTACGTCGGCGTCTCGAACAACGACTACAGCTTCCTGGCGGTGTCCGACCCGACCGTCGCGCACCCGTACGCGATCACCGGCACCGCCACGTCGATCATCGCCAACCGGGTGTCCTACTTCTACGACTTCCGCGGCCCCTCGGTGGCCGTCGATACCGCCTGCTCGAGCTCGCTGGTGGCCACCCATCAGGCGGTGCAGGCGCTGCGCAACGGCGAGTGCGACGTGGCGGTCGCCGGTGGCGTCAACGCGCTGATCACTCCGGTGGTGACGCTGGGTTTCGACGAGATCGGCGCGGTGCTGGCCCCCGACGGCCGGATCAAGTCGTTCTCGTCGGACGCCGACGGCTACACCCGCTCCGAGGGCGGGGGCATGCTGGTGCTCAAGCGGGTCGACGACGCCCGCCGCGACGGCGACCAGATCCTGGCCGTCATCGCCGGCAGCGCGGTCAACCACGACGGCCGGTCCAACGGCCTGATCGCGCCCAACCAGGACGCGCAGGCCGAGGTGCTGCGCCGCGCCTACAAGGACGCCGGCATCGACCCGCGCACCGTCGACTACATCGAGGCGCACGGCACCGGGACCGTCCTCGGCGACCCGATCGAGGCCGAGGCGCTGGGCCGCGTCGTCGGGAAGGGTCGTCCCGCCGATCGCCCGGCGCTGCTGGGCGCGGTGAAAACCAATGTGGGCCACCTGGAGTCGGCGGCCGGTGCGGCCAGCATGGCCAAGGTGGTGCTGGCGCTGCAGCACGACAAGCTGCCGCCGTCGATCAACTTCGCCGGACCCAGCCCCTACATCGACTTCGACGCGATGCACCTGAAAGTCGTTGACACCGCGACCGATTGGCCGCGCTACGGCGGCTACGCGCTGGCCGGGGTGTCCAGCTTCGGCTTCGGCGGGGCCAACGCGCACCTGGTGGTGCGCGAGGTGTTGCCCCGCGACGTGGTGGAAAAGGAGGCGCGCGAGCCGGAACCCGAGGCGCCGGCCGAGGCGCCCACGCCCGAGGCGCCCACCTTCGAGGGCCACTCGCTGCGGTTCGACGACTTCGGCAACATCATCACCGACACCCCCGCGCCCGACGAGGAAGAGCCCGAACTGCCGGGCGTCACCGAGGAGGCCCTGCGGCTCAAGGAGGTGGCGCTGGAAGAGCTTGCGGCACAAGAACTTCCGACACCGGTGATTCCGCTCGCGGTGTCGGCGTTCCTGACGTCCCGCAAGAAGGCCGCCGCCGCCGAGCTGGCCGACTGGATGGAAAGCCCCGAGGGCCAGGCGTCGTCGCTGGAGTCCATCGGGCGGTCGCTGTCGCGGCGCAACCACGGCCGCTCCCGCGCGGTGGTGCTGGCCCACGACCACGACGAGGCCGTCAAGGGCCTGCGCGCGGTCGCCGAGGGCAAGCAGCGGCCCAACGTGTTCAGCGTCGACGGGCCGGTGACCAACGGGCCGGTGTGGGTGCTGGCCGGGTTCGGCGCGCAGCACCGCAAGATGGGCAAGAGTCTGTACCTGCGCAACGAGGTCTTCGCCGAGTGGATCGAGAAGGTCGACGCGCTGGTCCAGGACGAGCTGGGCTACTCGGTGCTCGAGCTGATCCTCGACGACTCACAGGACTACGGCATCGAGACCACCCAGGTCACCATCTTCGCGATCCAGATCGCGCTGGGCGAGCTGCTCAAGCACCACGGCGCCAAGCCCGCCGCGGTGGTCGGCCAGTCGCTGGGCGAGGCCGCGTCGGCCTACTTCGCCGGCGGCCTGTCGCTGCGCGACGCCACCCGGGCGATCTGCTCGCGCTCGCACCTGATGGGCGAGGGCGAGGCCATGCTGTTCGGCGAGTACATCCGGCTGATGGCGCTGGTCGAGTACTCCGCCGACGAGATCGCTACCGTCTTCCCCGCCTTTCCTGATCTCGAGGTGTGCGTCTACGCCGCCCCCACCCAGACCGTCATCGGCGGCCCGCCCGAGCAGGTGGACGCGATCATCGCCCGCTGTGAGGCGGAGGGCAAGTTCGCCCGCAAGTTTCAGACCAAGGGAGCCAGCCACACCCAGCAGATGGACCCGCTGCTCGGCGAGCTCACCGCCGAACTGCAGGGCATCAAGCCGATGAGCCCGACGGCCGGCATCTACTCGACCGTGCACGAGGGCAGCTACATCAAGCCCGGCGCCGAGCCGATCCACGATGTGGAGTACTGGAAGAAGGGCCTGCGGCACAGCGTCTACTTCACCCACGGGATCCGCAACGCCGTCGACAGCGGGCACACCACGTTCCTGGAGCTGGCGCCCAACCCGGTGGCGCTGATGCAGGTGGGCCTCACCACCGCGTCCGCCGGATTACATGACGCCCAACTGATTCCGACGCTGGCCCGCAAGCAGGACGAGGTCGAGTCGATGGTCTCGACCATGGCGCAGCTGTATGTCTACGGCCACGACCTGGACGTCCGGACCCTGTTCACCCGCGCCCAGGGGCCCGGGGATTACGCGAACATCCCGCCGACCCGGTTCAAGCGCAAAGAGCACTGGCTGAACGCGCACTTTTCGCACGGCACCAGTTCGGTGATCATGCCGGGCAACCACGTCGCGCTGCCGGATGGCCGCCATGTCTGGGAGTACACGCCCAAGGGCCTCACGGATCTGGCGGCGTTGGTGAAAGCCGCTGCGGCCGAAGTGATTCCGGACGCCCGGTTGATGGCCGCGGAGCAGCGCGCGGTCCCCGGCGAGGGCGCCCGGCTGGTGACGACGATGACCCGCCATCCCGGCGGCGCCTCGGTTCAGGTGCACGCCCGCATCGACGAGTCCTTCACGCTGGTGTACGACGCGCTGGTCGCGCGGGGTGGTTCCGAGTCGGTGTTGCCGGCCTTCAAAACGGCCCACGCCGGCGCCGGCACCGCGATCGCGGGGTCCGCCAACGGGGGAGAGACGGCCGCGTCTCAGGTGGGACCCGCCGAAGACCCGGATGGCGGAACGCTTTCCGACAGTTTGACCAACCGCTACATGCCGACCGGATTCACCAAATGGTCACCGGATTCCGGCGAGACCATCGGCGAGCGACTCGGCGCGATCGTCGGGGCGGCGATGGGGTACGAGCCCGAGGACCTGCCGTGGGAAGTGCCGCTCATCGAGCTCGGCCTGGACTCGCTGATGGCGGTGCGGATCAAGAACCGCGTCGAGTACGACTTCGACCTGCCGCCCATCCAGTTGACGGCGGTGCGCGACGCCAACCTCTACAACGTCGAGAAGCTGATCGAGTACGCGATCGAGCACCGCGACGAGGTCCAGGAGCTGGCCGAGCACCAGAAGACGCAGTCGGCCGACGAGATCGCCCGGGAACAGGCCACGCTGCTCAGCGGCGCAACGCCGGCACCGGCGCCGGCGCCGCCGGCCTCGGATGTGCCGATACCGCCGCCGCCGACGGATCCGTCCGGCCCAACGGTCAACGGCGCGAACGGAACCAGGCCGAACCTGACCGGGGCGGCCGAGGCCCTCAACCAGGAGGCGATCGCCAGGGCGCTCAACTCCGACGTGCCGCCGCGCGACGCCGCCGAGCGGGTCACCTTCGCCACGTGGGCGATCGTCACGGGCAAGTCCCCGGGCGGCATCTTCAACACGCTGCCCAAGCTCGACGAGGCCACCGCCGCCAAGATGGCGCAACGGCTTTCGGAGCGCGCCGAAGGCCCGATCACCACCGAGGACGTGCTGACGTCGGAGAACATCGAGGCGCTCGCCGAGAGGGTGCGGGGTTACCTGGAGGCCGGCGTGGTCGATGGGTTCGTGCGCACCCTGCGGGCACGGCCCGAGGGCAGCTCACGAACGCCGGTGTTCGTCTTCCATCCGGCCGGCGGATCGACGGTGGTCTACGAGCCGCTGCTCAACCGGCTGCCGGGGGACACCCCGATGTACGGCCTCGAGCGGGTCGAGGGCACGATCGAAGAGCGTGCGGCGCAATACGTTCCGAAGCTGATCGAGATGCAGGGCGAGGGGCCCTACATCCTGGCCGGCTGGTCGCTGGGCGGGGCGCTCGCCTATGCCTGCGCGATCGGCCTCAGGCGGCAGGGCTGCGACGTGCCGTTCGTCGGGCTGATCGACGCGGTGATGCCCGGCGAGCCGATCCTGCAGACCAAGGAGGAGACCCGCAAGCGCTGGGACCGCTACGCCCGCTTCGCCGAGCGGACCTTCAACGTCGAGGTCCCCGAAATCCCCTACGAGCACCTTGAACAACTTGATGACGCGGGACAGGTCCAGTTCGTGCTGGATGCCATCAGCCAGAGCGGGGTTCAGATCCCGGGCGGCATCATCGAGCACCAGCGCACGTCGTACCTGGACCAGCGGGCCATCGACACCGCCGAGTACCAGCCCTACGACGGCCACGTCACGCTCTACATGGCCGATCGCTACCATGACGATGCGATCACGTTCGAGCCCGCCTATGCCACCCGCAAGCCGGACGGCGGCTGGGGCGACTACGTCGCCGACCTCGAGGTCGTGCCGATCGGTGGCGAGCACATCCAGGCCATCGACGAGCCGATCATCGCCAAGGTGGGCGCCCACATGACCCAAGCGCTGAACGCCGTCGAGGCGGAGCGGCAGCCGGGCAAGTCCGAACAGGTTAGGTAGGCAAGTAGTGACGGAGACCGTCCCAGCTCCCACCCAGCACACGACGGCGGAAAAGCTGGCCGAGCTGCACGCTCGCCTCGAGCTGGCCAAGGAGCCCGGCGGGGAGCAGGCCGCCGCCAAGCGCGACAAGAAGGGCATCCCGAGCGCGCGGGCCCGCATCCACGCGCTGCTGGATCCGGGCACGTTCTTCGAGATCGGGGCGCTGGCCCGCACCCCCAACGACCCCAACGCCCTCTACGGCGACGGCGTGGTGACCGGCCACGGCATGATCGACGGGCGCCCGGTCGGGGTGTTCTCCCACGACCAGACGGTGTTCCAGGGTTCGGTCGGGGAGATGTTCGGCCGCAAGGTGGCCCGGCTGATGGAGTGGTGCGCGATGGTCGGGTGTCCGATCGTCGGCATCAACGACTCCGCCGGCGCCCGGATCCAGGACACCGCCACCTCGCTGGCCTGGTATGCCGAGCTGGGCCGCCGCCACGAGCTGCTGTCCGGAATCGTGCCGCAGATCTCCCTCATCTTCGGCAAATGCGCTGGGGGAGCGGTCTATTCGCCGATCCAGACCGATCTCGTGGTCGCGGTGCGCGACCAGGGGTACATGTTCGTCACCGGGCCCGACGTGATCAAGGACGTCACCGGCGAGGAGGTCAGCCTCGACGAGCTCGGCGGCGCCGACGCCCAGGCCCGCTACGGCAACATCCACCAGGTGGTCGAGTCCGAAGCCGCCGCGTTCCAATACGTGCGCGACTTCCTGTCCTTCCTGCCATCCAACTGCTACGACAAGCCGCCGATCGTCAATCCGGGGTTGGAACCGGAGGTCACCCCGACCGACCTGGAACTCGACTCGATCGTGCCGGACTCCGACAACGCGGCCTACGACATGCACGAAATTCTGCTGCGGATCTTCGACGACGGCGACTTCCTCGACGTCGCCGCGCAGGGCGGCCAGTCCATCATCACGGGCTACGCCCGGGTCGATGGGCGCCCGGTCGGCGTGATCGCCAACCAGCCCATGCACCTGGCGGGGTCGATCGACAACGAAGCCTCCGACAAGGCCGCGCGGTTCATCCGGTTCTGCGACATGTTCGAGATCCCACTGGTATTCGTGGTGGACACGCCCGGGTTCCTGCCGGGGGCGGATCAGGAGAAGAACGGCATCATCAAGCGCGGCGGGCGGTTCCTGTCCGCGGTGGTCGAGGCCGACGTGCCGAAGGTGACCATCACGATCCGCAAGTCCTACGGCGGCGCCTACGCCGTGATGGGGTCTCGGCAGCTGACCGCGGACTTCAACTTCGCCTGGCCCACCGCCCGCATCGCGGTGATCGGCGCCGAGGGTGCCGCACAGCTGCTGATGAAGCGGTTCCCCGACCCGACCACCCCCGAGGCGCAGCAGATCAAGAAGGACTTCATCGAGGGCTACAAGCTCAACATGGCGATCCCGTGGACGGCCGCCGAACGCGGGTTCATCGACGCGGTCATCGACCCGCACCAGACCCGGCTGCTGCTGCGCAAGTCGCTGCACCTGTTGCGGGACAAGCAAATCTGGTTCCGCGTCGCGCGCAAGCACAGCCTGCTCCCGCTCTAGTCCCTCTCGCTGGCAGTCCTCTCGCGAGCCCTCTGGCGAGCAGACGCAGACTCGCACATCTCACCCGTTCGCAGTGCGAGTCTGCGTCTGCTCGCGCAAGCAAAGCGCCCCGTGGCCGCGCGGCCGATCACGCGGTTTGGTGCAGCTCCGGCGTCGCTTCCGCCGGGTGTGCGGCGGTCGGGGCCCAGCCGACGTAGGTCAGGTACAGCCCGATCAGCGCGGAAATGACGCACAGCGCCACCCACCAGCCTTGCGCGCCGATCATGCCGTTGGCCATCGACACGAAGGCTCGGGGAAAGGCGAAAAGGAGCAGCCCGCGCAGCGTGATCAGCCAGCCCAGCGCGGACACGATGATGGCCGCGGCGCCGTGCCAGTACTGGTGGCCGGCGACGACGATGAGGCCGAAGGCCAGGATGAAGGCGCCGGTCACCCAGGTCCACAGTGAATTCGCCTCGAACTGCGACAGCAGTGTCGGCATGTCGCCGGCACGGGCCACGGCCGTGACACCGACGATGACCAAAAAGGGACCGAGCACGCGAGAGAACATGCGCGTCCGCGCCTGCGGCTGTTGTGAAGCGTCCATTACCCTGCCTCCATTCTGACTACCTGTATCGGACCATTCGGCCGACGCGCCGGGATAGGGACCGAAGTCCCGTCCGCGCAGGGGCGTTCGTCCCCGGGCGCTGATCCCACCACCAAGGCGGCGAATAAATTCAAACGGCTTATACCGGCGCCACGAATTCGGACGTGTAGAACTCGGCCGGGTTTTGTGAGATTGGGCTGGGGCGTTCGACAAACACCCAGACACCCGTCGTGCCCGACCGAATGGTGTCCTGAATAGTCACCGTTCCGTTGCCGGCGGCGTCGGTGTCCATTCCGGTAAAGGCGGTACCCGGATCTCCGGGGCCACAGGTGGCCGATGACGGCCGGGGTTCCTGGATCAGGCCGACGTCGTAATGGGTGCCCGGCTGGTTGGGGATCGCCACATGCACCTCCGCGACCGCCCGTGACCCGGAGGCGTGTATGAGGGCCGAGCCGGTGCCCAGCGGCGGCCTGGGCACCATCGCCGCGATGGTCACCAGGCTGAAATCGCACCGCCGGAGGTCGCCGTCCAAGACGACGGTCGTGCCGCCCTCGGCCGCGGCGATTTCACGTGCGGTCGCGGGAGACATCGCCATAGTCAGCGTTGCCGCGTATATCCCTAATCGCGCCAGCTTGTGCATCGGGCCACCTTTTTGCCCATAGGTTAGTGGTCTGGTCCATAAGTTCGTCGGGGGTTGTGACCATACGCCGCTGGCGCCGAGTCTGCGCTGGTGGCATCGAGCCTGCGTTCACCGCTAGCTTTTCGCCTTGGGCGCCGCCACCACCGCAGTCTCGACGCAAATAGGTATTGACCCGCCGCCGCCGAAATTAAACCTATGCCGTGGAATTACTCGAGCGTCGATTTAATAAAGCCCGTTGCGATGCAACCGCTTTCGCGTGTTTGCTCTCAGGGCTTGATCCGGATCTCGCCCGGCGACCACCACCCGCTGCGGGTGGCGGTGCCCAATTGGAGCTGGGCGGGCTCGGTGCTCACGAGGGTGTCGAACTTGCGCAGTGAACCCCAGTCGCGGCCCCAGTCGCGGGACAGGTACGTGGACATGACATGCGCCCGCAGCAACAGGTCGGTGATGCCCAGCAGGCCGCCGTTGACGCCGTCCTCCCAGGTGTCGGTGTCCTGCTTCTTGGCGTTGTAGTCCGGGGTGATGCGGAATTTCGGGATTTCGGTGACACCGTTGACGTGCAGCATCGGTTGTTGGCACGGGAACGCCAGCCCGACCGCCCAGTCCAGCAGCACCGGCTGCGTCGAGCCCACGTACTCCTGCACCGAGCGCAGCTCCGGCACGCGGGGCGCGGTCACCGCGATCCAGTCGTCCGGCGTCAGGGACAGGTCCTCGGCCACCACCCGCACCGCGACCGCGTCGGCGGGCATCTGGGAGCGCGGGAAGCGCAGGTTCCGCCACACCTTGGGCTGCTCGCCGTACAGGTCGTAGGGCACCAGGCGACCGGCCGGCTGCACGGAGCCGCCGGGACCGGGCCTGCCGAATTCCAGCACCACGGTCTGCCCGTCGGTGTGGTGGTGCAGGATGCTGTTGCCGGTGATCGTGCCCGCGGCGGTGACCACCACCAGGGGATGGCCGGGGTCCGCCTTCGGCAGCTGGTACCACGCCGAGGTGAGCCTGCTTTGCTGTTGCGGGCCGGTGGTGTAGCTGCCGGCCAGCGGAACCCGATCGGGGCTGAGTCCGTAGGGCAGCGGCACCGTCGATCCGTTGACGCCAGGCGTCGTCAGCTTGAGCGGCGCGTCCCAGTCGTAGTCGGTGCCGGGTTGTGTCACCGACGTCTCCTTGACCGACTCGGCCAGGGTGCGGTCCGGTACGCCGTTGGGAGTGAACCCCGTCGGGTTGACGCCACCCAAGGGCCCTAGGGGCCCCCACGGACCCGAGTTGTCGGGCAGGGGCGCCATGAAGCCGGCGTTGCTGTCCGGCTCGACGAGGACGTCGTCGGCCAGCCCGCAGCCCCCGGAGAACTCCCGCAGGTTGTCCCAGGCGTTGGAGTAGGTGGGGTACTGGCGAACGATGCCGGCCACCATCGACCCGATGAACACCAGCACCATGAATCCGGCCGCGAGCGGGATCGGCGCCGCCGTCAGCGCCCGCGCCAGCTGTCCTTCGCCGTGCCCCCGGGACGCGAAGTGCAGGTAGGCCGCATACAGAGCGACAAGCACGAACAGCGCGAAAAAGATTGTGCTGATGCTGATTCCGTCGATTTTCGGCATACTGCTGTTGAACGGAACGCCGTAGCTGGACACGTACCACCAGCCGTTGGTGGTGGCGAAACACAGCGCCAATATGAACAACAGCGCCGCCAGGAACGCCATCCGATTGCGCGACCAGCGCAGCACCTCATGCGACACCAGCACGGTGGTCAGCGCGGCCATCGCCGCGCCCACCGCGGCGAACAGCCCGAAGTGGTGCACCCACTTGGTCGGGGTGAACATCAGGAAGAACATGGTGCCGAATATGACGCCCATCAGCCGCCACGCCGGCCCACGCGCCACGCCGGGAACTCGCTTGCGCCGCAACATGATAAACATCGCGGTGAACAAGCACAGCGCGGTGACCAGGAAGCCGAACCGGCGCGACAGCGAGCCGTCGACGGTGGGCAGGATGAGGTAGTAGTAGCGCAGGTTTTCGGTGTACCACGCCTGGCTGGGGCCGATGTCGGTGCGAATCCTGGTGGCTTCCAACACCGTTGACAGCGTCTGGTCGGCGAACACCACGGTGAGTATGACGAAACCGGCCGCCAGCATCGGCGCCACCAGCGGCCACGTTCCCACCAGGCGATGGCGCTTGACCAGAATTCGCAGGATCGGTCGTCCGCCGGCGACCAGCGCGGCGACCGCGATCAGGCCGGTGGGCTGGATGCCGAGCGTGAACGCGGCGGCGATCACCGCCAGCGCCGCCGGTGTCAGGCGGCTGTAGCGCATGGAACGCTCGATCAGCACGTAGGTGATCAGCGAGCCGACCGCGATTTGGCCCTCCGGGCGCAGGCCGTTGTCGAACGGCATCCACGCGGCCAGCAGGACCATGCCCGCCGCCCAGTTCGCGGCCTTGCTTCCCGCCACCGCGGGCCCCAGCCGGGGCAGCACCTCACGCGACAACAGCAGCCAGCACACCAGCCCGGCGACCAGGTCCGGCAACCGCATCCACAGGCTGGCGTCGCTGACGTGGGTCATCAGCGCGAGCAGGTTGTAGTACCAGCCGAACGGGTCCTCCGGGCTGCCGAACCAGCGGAAGTAGTTGGACATGTAGCCGGCGCGACCGGCGACCCGCGCCATGCCCAGGATGTAGCCGTCGTCGGAGGAGTTCGCGCCGATTACATGCCACAGCACGAAGCCGAAGATGACCGTCGCGTCGGCCAGGGTGAAGGTGCGCCAGTTCGCCGGAATGAGCCGGCGCATCCGCCGCCCGTCCAATTGGTCGAGGCGCCACAGCGCGACCAGCGCGACGATGGTGGACACGATCGCCAGCACCATCGCGACCAGTTTCAGCGTCGTCGGTGTGGTGGAGAACCGGGTGTCGATGGTCGCCGAGAACCGCAGCCCGGGCGGGGCGGGACCGGTGAGATCCGTGAACACGCCGACGATCTGAGGGCGCAGGTTGGGATCGGGGAAACCGCCGCGGACCGGCTTGCCCGCCGGATCGGTCAGCCCGACGAAGGTGGCGTAGGCGCCCGCCCGGGTGGACGTGATCTCGATGTGCTGGCATTGCGGGGACTCAGCCTGATCCCGCGGCACGCTGGCGATCACCACGTTGCGGTCGGTGACGTCGACGCGCTTGTTGTTGGCGACGACGAACAATCCGTTGAGCGCGGCGTCCTTGCCTTTCTTGGGCGCCGTGCTCAGCACGACGCCGCCCTCGGGTGGCAGGGCGCGCACCACGGAGCACGGCACGGTTACCGTCACGTCGACCGGGGTCAGCGAAATCAGCGGTGCGGTAACGCTATTCAATTGTCCGTTCTGCGGCCAGTTCAGCGTCGCGGTGGTCTGCACGACGGGCAGCAGCGGCGTCGCGACCGACAAGACGAAGCCGATCAGCCCGGCGACCGTCGCGACCCAGCGCGTCACGCGCACGTCGTGGCGGGGGGTCGCCTCGGCGTCGCGGTTCCTGACGGCGGTGACGCTCATGGCAGCGCCCGAATCGGTCCCTGCCGGCTCCACCCGGGCACCGTGATCACACCCTGTTCTATCGCGGCGGCCGGCGCATCATTGGCCGGCACCAACGGGTAATACTGCTCGACCGATCCCCAGTCGCGATACCAGTCGCCGCGCAGGTACGTCGAGACCGTCGAGGTGCGCAGCAGCGCCTGGGTGAACAGGAAAGGGCCGCCGGCCTCGCCGGCCTCCCACCCGTTCGACGACGCCGCCGTCTGTTTGTGATCGGGCAGGATGCGGTAGTGCGGAAGTTCGGCAACGCCAAGGTGTTCGGAGAACGGCCGCTGGCAGGGGAAGTTCGCGGCGGTCGCGATGTCCATGAGCACGGGCGTGTGCGATCCCATCAATTGCTGCAGGGTCTGCAGCACCGGGACCCGCGGCGGTGTGAACGCGAACCACTGATCGGAGCTCAGGTTCGGGTCGTAAGCGACGATGCGCGCCACGTTGGCCTCCGGGGGTGCCCACGTCAGCGGGAACCGCAGATTGCGCCAGGCCGGCTCCGGCCCGATGTCGATCGGCTGCACCTCCGCGAGCGGCTGGGTGGTCCCGTCGGGGCGGGCCAAGTCGCGGTGGCCCCACTGCAGTTTCAGCTGCTGCCCGTAGGTGAAGGTGCCGTCCTCTTTGTAGGACCAGATGGCACCGGACGCCGATACCACGACGAGCGGCCGGTCGGGGCTGCGCGGCGGCAGCTGGTACCACGCCGAGGTCGCCGTGGCGGCCAGCGAGTTTTCTCCGTAGCTGCCCATCACCGGGGTGCGGGCGGGGTCGAGGCCGAACGGCAGGGCCGCGTGCGACCCGTTCACCCCGACGGGGCCCTTCCCGCCGGCCGTGCCCGCGGAGTCGCTCATGGCGGCGTTGGGCTTGTTGGGTGACGCGTCGGAATTCACCACCCCCGGTTTGGTCACCACCGGGTACGACCTCAGGTCATCGCCCACCCCGTCGGGCTTGAAGCCGACGGGGTTGACACCGCCTAGCGGGCCGTCGGGACCGAAGGTCTGTCCCGGAACGGGTTGCAGCATACCGGCATTGGGATCGGGCTCGGCCAGCACGTCGTCGGCCATGGCGCAACTGGTAAGGGAAAGGCCCGAACTCAGCGCCGCCAGGTTGGCCTTGGCGGTGGTGTAGAGCGGGTAGCGGACCGCGGCGCCCTTGGCCAGCGAGCCGACTTCGCCGAGCACCATGATCGTCGCGACCACGAGCAGCGGGGTCGACGCGAGAACGCGGTTGCGCCGGTTGTCCTTGACCTCGGTATGCCCCGCGTAGTCCATCCGGAAGTGGTACCAGGCGGCCAGCAGCCCGGTGAGGATCGACAGCGTCAGGAACATCGACGTCACCGGGTGGCTCGCGATGACGGGCTGGATGTCGAACCACGGCACCCCGTAGTTGCCGACGTAGAACCAGCCGTTGATGCCGGAGGTGGCCACCGCCAGCACGAACAGCAGCGCCGTCACGTACAGCGTCAGGTTGCGCCGGCTGTGCAGGCCGATCCGGGCGCAGGCGAACGCGGTGACCGCACCCAGCGCGCCGGCCAGCCCGGCGAACGCGCCGAACTGCACCGCCCACTTCGTCGGCGTGAACGTCAGCAGCAGCAGGCCGATCGCGGTGGTGCCGAGCAGCCGCCAGGCCGGCCCGCTGGCCAACCCGGGCACCCGGCCGCGGCGCAGCAGGATGACCAGCATTCCGAACAGGCACAACAGCAGCACCAGCACCGCGAAGCGCCGGGCCATCGACCCGTCGGGGTTCGACTCCACGGTAAGGAAGTAGTAGCGCAGCCAGTCCTGGTACCAGGCGATCGTCGGCCCGACCTTGTACTTGATGCGCCACGATTCGGCGACCGTGGCCAGCGTCTGACTACGGAACACCACGACGGTGATCAGCGACAACGACGCCGCCAGCACCGCCAGCGGGGCTAGGAGCCCGTCGGTGGTGCGGCGATGCCGGATGATCCGGGCGACGGCACGCGCCCCGGTCAGCAGCGCGGCGACGGCGATCAAGCCCTGCGGCGCCAGCGTCGCGGCGAGCATCGCCACGACGATCGCCACCGCGGCGGGAGCCACCCGTCGCAGCGCGATCGCGCGTTCCACCAGCATCCAGGTGACGAGCACGCCCAGCGCGATCAGCGGCTCGGGCCGCAGCCCGTTGTTGAAGGGCAGCCAGGCGGCCACGAAGACCGCGCCCGCGGTGAACACCGCCGCCCGGTTGGCCGCCAGGCCGCCCCGTCCCGGGCCCAGCCGCCGCAGCGCCCAATGGCCGATGACCAGCCAGCAGGCGATTCCGGCCAGCGTGGCCGGTATCCGCATCCACACACCGGCGGTGCTCACCGACGCCAGCTTGGCGAGCACCGCGAGATACCAGTCGAACGGCGCCTCCGTGGTGCCGAAGTAGCGGAAGTAGTTGGCCACGTAGCCGGCCTTCGGGGCGACCCGGGCGATGGTCAGGTTGTAGCCGTCATCCGACGAGGTGGCGCCGATGACGTGCCAAACCAGCAGCGCCGCGATCACCCCGGCGTCGGCGAGCCACGTCGCCGGCCCCACGCGCCAGCAGGAAGCCCAGCGCACGCGCGGGCGGTACCGGGACAGCCTGGCGATGGGGGACCGCCAGTTGACCAGGAGCTCGCCGCCGCGGCTGCGACGATCCAGCGCCGCCATCGCCAGCACGGCGACCAGGACCGCCAGCACGCCCGCGACCATGACGACCTTCTTCAGCGCGGTGGGTGCGGTGATGAACCGGGTGTCGACGTCGATGCGGGCCGACAGCCCCGGCTGCGGGGGCACCTTCAGGTCGGTGAAGATCCCGCCGACCTGCGGTTTCTTTTCCGGCGGAAGTATCCCCGACGCGCCGGGGATGCCGACGAAATCCGCGCCCGTCGCACCGGCGTCGGCCCACAGGTGCAGCACGCTGCAGGCGCCGGCCGCGACCGCCGAGCGCTTCGCCACCGCGGCCACGGTGTCGCGGAACGCGACGACGACCACGTCCTTGTTGGCGCGCACGAAGAGCCCGTTTTTGCCGGTGTCGACGCCGCTGGCCGGCAGGGTGGAGACCACCAATCCGCCGCTGGAAGGCAAGGTGGCCATCGCCGAGCACGGGATGGAAATGTCCAGCGCGCGCGGCGCCCCGGACACCAGTGGGGCGGTGATCTGGGTGACCTGCCCCGCGGGACCCTGCGCGGTCGCCTGCGGCCACAGGATTGTCGCGGTGGTCTGTTTCACCGGCAGCAAGGGAACGGTCAGGCACAGCAGCAGACCCGCGAGCCCCGCGGCGGCGGCGATCAGCCGCGGGATCCGCTGCGATCGCTGATTACCGTCGTGGGGCACGAGGCTCGATGGTAGGGGACGGGGCTTGGTGCGGTGAGGATGCAGGGCCGCTGCGGCGGGCCCGGGCACCAGGACGCCGTTGGGCACCCCGGCTGACGATCGCTATCTGCCCAGCCGTCCGGCCAGCGTGGGCCGGCCCGCGCCGTCCAGGTCCGCGAGCGCCGCTCGGCGGCCCGACATCGCCATCAGGAGCGCCTCGCCGGGACCGGTGACCTCCGGGCCGCGGCCGTGCGCCCAGTCGACGTCGTTGGCGCGCAGTCGAAGTCCCCTGATCCGACGCCCGGCGCCCAGCCTGGGGTTACCGGGCACCAGGCCGAGGACCCGCTCGAGGCGGTCGGCCGGGACGATGCGCGGCCGACCGAGCGCGCGCCGGATGTCTTGGTGATGGATCGTGCCGTCGACGAGCGCGATCATGCCGCCGAAGCCGGCTGTCAGTCCGCGCGGCTGGAGATGATTGCGCAGAAATTCCAGCAGCTGTTGGGGGCTCAGGTCCGAGAACTCGTCGACGCCCACCTGGTTGGCCCGCACGATCCAGCCCTTCGCGAAGCGCTTCAGCAGCCCCGGAGCGCCCAGCTCTTCGTAGCTGATCATATGCGCCACAACGTCTTTGACGGTCCACCTGGTGCAAAGGCTGCGCGCCTCCCAGTCCTGCGGCGCCAGGGTGTCCAGGAACTCCGCGAGGTCGGCCCGCTCGGCGCGGGCCATGGTGATCAGGGTGGCTGTCATGTGTGCACCTCCAGCTGCCAGGTCGGACCGATATCCCGGCTGAACACCACCCGACGCGGCGGCTCGAGGACCGTCTCGGCGAGCGGATCGTCCCGGTAAGTGGCCCGCGAACCGTAAATCTAGGCTTACCCGATCTCCGGCCATCAACCACTTCCGCCCCGACCGCGTCAGGCTAGCCTGACAGTTTATGAGCGCTGCCGACGACTGGGAGCATGCCCGACAAGCGTGGCGACGGCTGGCCGGGCGTAACGGGCGTCCGAGCCAAGGTGACGACGAGTTGGCGGCGCTGTCCGACATCGGTGTCGTGCGGCGGATGTTGGATCAAGCCGAACTGGCGGCCGTCCGGGCCGCCCGACGACACGGGAATTCCTGGGCCGAGATTGCCACGCATTTGGGCGTCACACGCCAATCCTCATGGGAACGCTGGCGCGATCTCGACGGCTCCGCGGGCGCTTACGAGCCGGCCGCGGACCTGTTGACGACGCGGGCCCACGAACAGCGTCGGGCATCGACGATAGTGGTACCCAACGTCGTGGGACTCGAATGGATCGACGCCAGTGACGTGCTCAACGACAAGGGACTGGTCGCGATCAATGCGAGACCGGACACCCCGACCATGCCGCAAGACCGGGGCTGGATCGTCACCGACCAGAGCCCGGAGTCTGGAGCGCGCGTCGCCGCCGGTTCGGTGATCCGGCTCTGGCTCACCGGCGACGGAGACGCCGGAGTCCGTGAACCGCGACGGCCGCGACCCACCCCCAAATCGGCCCGCGCGATGCGGCCCGAACCCCGCGATCAGGCCGTGGGGTAAGCGCGGGCATGTGCTAGCGATCTCGTCCGTGAGTTCGTCGGTCTGTTCGCTGAGGCCGGCGGTAGCGACCTGAACGCTGCCAGCGCTGAAGGCGGGCTCGGCGCTGCTGCGGGTCGGCTCGGGGTTTCAGCACAGCCTTAGCGCATCGGTTCGGCGGCGTTGCTTGTCGTCGATTTTGATTCTGCGCTGACCAGGCGCTCTACTCGTACTTTTACCTGGTGGCCGCAGAGTCATCAACGCGACAAGCCGCCCCGCGGAGAAGCTGGCCAGCTAAATTGAGCCATTAGTTGGGACGAGCTCGGAGTGCCGCACACTTAGGTTATTCCATCCCTGACACGAGCATCCTGAGAAACCGATTTTACTGGTAACCGCCTGTCTAATACTAAGTGGCATAAATGATTTCGCTGCCATTGTGCGGCCACACGGTCGAGAGGCTTCGGATGCCGAATCGTCTATAGAGGGCGGTTGAGGCTACTGTTAGGTGGACACATCGTCGTATGCCGGCCGGCGAGTTACCGATGTGACACATGGGAATTGACGCGCGATGTTCGCTCACCGCGCCCCGGCCGAGCCAAGTCGCAGACCGGCGCCGGCGGCGTCTGGTAACAACCCCGGCGAACCAACGACCGCGACCACTAATGCCGCAGCGGAGCCGGGTTCCACAGGCCGCTGCGGGTGGCCGTCCCCAGCTGCAGAAGGGCGGGCTGCGCGCTGGGGTAGTAGGGCGTCAACCGTTGCAGCGAGCCCCAGTCCCGGGACCAGTCGTCCTTCAGATACGTGGCCATGGTGGTCGCTTTCACCAGCAACTCGGTGACGCCCAGCGGGCCGCCGCCGTTGTTGTCCATCACCGGTGAGTTGGCCTCGGCGCCGAATCGGTCGGGCAGGATGCGCCATTTCGGCGTCTCGTCGACGCCGTTTTGATGGCCGAACGGTCGCTGGCAGGGGAACGCCAGACCGACCAGCCAGTCCAGGAACACCGGGTCCTTCGAGCCGACCACGTCCTGCAGCGTGCGCAGCCGCGGAATCCGCGGCGGTGTCAGCGCGATCCAGTGCTGCGGCGCCAGGTCTTCGTCGTCGGCGACCAGGCGAATCTGGGTGGCGGCGCTCGGGATGGCCGACAGCGGCAACCGCAAGTTGCGCCACGCCGGGGAGGCCCCCACGTCGGCGAATTGGAATGAACCGCCGGGGTGGCCGCTCGCCGCTTGATCGTCGGTGGCCCACTGCACCTGGACCTCGCGGGGGTCGAAGCGGCCCGACGCACTCACCACCAGCAGCGGTCCCGCCTTGTCGCGGGCGGGCAGTCGATACCAACCGGACCGCAGGTGGGCGGGTACCTGGATGCCGGAGCGCCAGCTGCCGAGCACCGGTGTGCGCGCGGGGTCGAGGTTGAAGGGTAGCTGGGCGGACGAGCCGTTGATTCCCGGTGCGGGGGTGGTGCCGCCCTCGGTGCCGGGCTGGTTGCTGCCGGTTTTCTCCTCGTCGTTGACGAAACTGCGGTCACCCGGGCGTTCCATCACCGGGTCGGCGCGGACATCGGCGGGAATACCGTTGGGCGTGAAGGCTTCCGATAAGCCCGCCCCGAGGGCGTCGGCCACCGAAGCGCTCACCGGCGCCAGCATGCCGACGTCGGGGTCCTGCTCTACCAGCACGTCCTCGGCCAGTCCGCACGACCTGCCGGTGAGCGCCTCCAGGTTGGAGCGGCCGACCGACCATGCCGGATATTGGTCGATCATCGCCAGGGTCAGCGACGCCACCTCGAACACCACCAGCACCCACGTCGCAATCGCCAACGGGGACTGAATAATTCCGGCCGCCCGCGCCCCATAGCGGGTCTTGGGTGGTCCGTTATCCGGGTCGACGAAATGGAACCACGCCGCCAACAGCAGCACCAGCAGGGTCAGCCCGAGCAGCGCGGTGGCAAACGCGTAGTGCCACGCCGGGAACGCATTCGACCACGGCACACCGAAATTGGACACATACCACCAGCCGTTGACGCTGGCGAACGACAACGCCACCAAAAACAGCACCACGGCGGCGAACACGGTGCGGTTGCGGCGGGATCGCATCGCCACGGATGCCGCCGCGACCGCGGCAAGCGCGCCCAGCGGTCCGGCCAGCCCGGCGAACACCCCGAAGTGATGGGTCCACTTGGTGGGCGTGAACATCATCGCGACGAACGAGATGATGGTGATCCCGACGATGCGGCGGCTCGGCCCGGCGGCCGTGCCCGGAATTCGGCCCTTGCGCAACGACATTGCGACCGTGATCCCGAGCGCCAGGACCAGCGCCAGCACGGCGAAACGCCGGGCGACCGACCCGTCGGGGCTGGCCATGAATAGTCGCTCGTAGCGGAGGTGTTCGTCGAACCAACTCAGGCTGGGCCCGACGGCGCGCTTGAGCGCGGTGGCCTGGGCCTCGCCGGCCAGCGTCTGGTCGCGGAAGATCAGGATGGCGGTGACGGTGACGGCGGCCAGCAGGGGGGCCACCAGTGGCAGCGCACCAAACCGTGTGGATCTGCGGTGCAGGATGGTGCGCAGCGGCCCGATCGCGACCAGCAGTGCACCGATCGAGGCGATCCCCGTCGGCCCGGAGAACAGGGTCAGCGCGCCGACGATGCAGGCGACCGCCACCGGCAGCAGCCGGCTGGTGGCCACCGCCCGTTCCACCGAACACCAGGTCAGCAGGATGCCCAGCGCGATGATGGGCTCGGGTCGCAGGCCGTTGTCCAGCGGCAACCAGACGGCCAGGAACATGCCCGCCGCGGTCCACGCCGCCGCGCGGCTCTTCTTGACGGCGTGACCCAGGCGCGGCATGACTTCGCGGCTGATCACCCACCAGCAGGTCAGCGCCATGGCCAGGGTGGGCAACCGCATCCAGACGCTGGCGGTGCTGACGTGGGCCCACAACGCCAGCAGGTCGTAGTACCAGCCGAACGGCGCCTCGGGCGTGCCGAACCAGCGGTAGTAGTTGGCCATGTAGCCGGCGTGCTCGGACACCCGGGCCATGGTCAGGATGTAGCCGTCGTCGGAGGTGTTGGCGCCGACGAAATGCCACCACACCAGCACGCCGATGACGAGGGCGTCCAGGCCGCCGATCGACCACCAACGCGACGGCAGGAACCGGCGGTGCCGGGTGCCGTCGGCGGTGTCGAGAAAATGAAGGGCGACTAACGCAACGATGGTCAGCGCGACCCCGAGGATCATCGCGGCCAGCTTCAGGGGCGTGGGGCTGGTGCTGTAGCGGGTGTCGATGGTCGCCGAAAAGGTCAGCCCCGGCGGCGCCGGCCCGGTCAGATCCGTGAACACGCCGACGATCTGGGGCCGGAAGTCGTAGCCGCTTTTCTCGCCGCGCAGCGGCGCGCCGGGGTGCTCGGCGTTGGGTCCCTCTGTCAGACCGACGAATTCGGCGGTGACCCGGTCGGCGTGCGCGGTGAACGTCAACCGCTGACACGCCGGGCTGAGCGCCTCGCTCAGCGGGGCGGTGACCACCGCGACGTTGCGCACCACCAACACCAGATAGTCATTGGCGCGCTGGATGAGCAGCCCGCGGTCGACGGCCTTGGGGGCCTGCTTGGGCACCGTCGACAACAGCACCGTCTTGCCGGCGTTCTGCGGTCCGGCCAGCCCGGCGGCGGCCTGACATGGCACGGAGACGTTCAGGTCGGTGGCCACGTAGCCGATCAACGGCGCCTCGACGCTGTTGAACGTGCCGTTCTGCGGCCAGTTCAGTTGGGCGGTGGTCTGGTTGACCGGCAGCACCGGCGTGACGATCGCCAGCAGCGCCCCGAGGAGGCCGGCGACGGTGGCAACCAACCGGGCGATCCGGTGGTTACCTCCCGCGTCGTCCACGGGGGTAGATGGTAGTTCTTCGGCCAAGTCAGCCGAGGTTTCGGTGGCCATCAGCCGCTTGCCGCCGGCTTGCGGATGGCCAGCACGAAGGGGCCGATGGTGTCGACGACGAAACGCGGGTCGGCGAACAGGGCTGCGGGCACATCGACGGTGTACCGGCGGACGTTGGGCTGGTTCGGGTACACGTCCTCGGCCAACCGCAGGGTGTAGTTGCCGTTCGCGCCGCGGCGCATGAGGAACACCGTCGGCGGCGGCCAGGGCGAGGTGTCCAGCGCGTGAATGAGTTCGTCGGGGGTCTTGAGCTTGGACCACTTCTCGATCTGGGCGGCCCGCAGGTCGAACTGCGCCAGCGGGTTGGCGTAGTGCGACGTCAGGCCCTGAAATCCCCAGTAGGGGTAGTAGGACAGGAAGCTGTAGTCGGCGGTCAGCACGACGGTCTGGTCGCGCGGCTTGCCGGTGGTCTTGAGGATGGCGGCGTCGATGTCGGGGTAGAACTTCTCGGAGCTGGGTGGCCGGCGGTCGCCGCGCTGGCCGTGGCCGTCGGTGTCGGTGTAGGCGATGGTCAGATCCGGCCGCAGCACGTCGGGGATGTCCTGGCTGAACGCGATCGCGGCGGCCAGGCCGATGGCGCCGGCCACTGGGACTACGGCGCGGCCGCGTGGGGCGAGGGCCGCGACCAGCTCCACGAAGCCGAACGCCCCCGCGGCGACCAGCAGCACGCTCAGCGTGGGCTGCAGCCGGAACGACAGCAGCGTGACCCGCGCCAGCGTGGCCAGCATCGACAACAGCGACCACAGATACACGGCCAACACCCCGATGGCCAGGCCGCCCGCCCGCACCGACGACCGGGCGCGCACCACCAGCCACAGCGTGCCCAGCATGCACACCGCGCCCAGCAGCGAGAACTGGAGCATCGGGAAGGTCAGCTCGGCGCCATCGGCCGGGAGGTAGTGCGCGGCGCTGCCGCTATTGCTGACCGGGCTGCTGGCCGCGCGCACCAAGAACGGCAGCCACGTCGTCGCCGCGATGGCCGCCGCGATGACGGCGATCACGGCCAGCCGGCGCAGCGGGTCGAGCGCGGTTTTAAAGCCGCTTCGCCGCCAGCGCGCCGCAGCCAGTCCGAGCCCCATCAGCGCGACCGTGAACGCGCTGAACCCGAACAGCAGCGTGTACCAGGTGGCCGTCCAGCCAAGGAATATGCCAGCCCCGACCACCGCGCCCCAGCCCCCCGCCGCCGCGCCGCCACCCGCCGCGTCGCCTTCGGCCGCGCCGACACCTTCTGCCGCCGCGCCGAGCGTCACGCCAGCGTGGCCCTCGGCGTCGGCCGCCACGCTGGCGTGACGCTCGGGGGCCGCCGACGAGCCGGCCCGCAGGCCCGACCACGTCAGCACCAGCACCGGCGGCAACAACACCGTGATCATCGCGGCGTAGGGCTCCGGCGAGCCGTAGGCCAGCGTCACCGCGGCGGTGGCGGTGGTGACGATCAGCGCGTACTCGAAGCGGATCATCCGCCACCACAGCACCAGCGCGACGGCCACCGCGATGGTGATCGACGTGATCGCCCACGGCTTGTACATCTCCCAGGCCGGCGTGCCCGTCAGCGCAGCGACGCGACCGCCGATCCAGAACCAGCCCGGCGGGTAGAACGTCGGCAGCCCGAGGTAGGTCATGTCGTGCAGGGCGGGGCTGTCGGCGAGCCGCGTCAGGTACTCGGTGCGGAACTGCTGGTCAACGGAGATGCCGAACAGGTACAGCTTGGTGGCGCCCAGCGGCATGCCCAGCGTGACCACGGTGAATGCGGACACGAACGCCAGCCCGCCCAGCCGGGCCAGAATCCGGTACCGGCGCCACAGCCAGCCGACGGCGACCAGCCCGGCCAGGCAGCCGACCTGACCGACGGTGGTCAGCGCGTGCAGCTGGTTGGACGACGGAAAGGCCGGCCACTGCACGCCGGCGATGGCGATCAGCGACACCACGGCGATGACGACGGCGACGACCGCCGCCACGGCCATCTGGCCCAGCGTGGCCAGTGCGTTGCGCATGCTCAGATTGGCAGCTTGCGGAAGATGCTCCGCGGGATGTGTCGCAACACCATCATCACATAGCGGAATGCTGCTGGCGCCCAAACCAATTCCTTACCTTTTGCGGACGCGGTCACCGCGAGGTTGGCGACGTACTCCTTGTCGACGGTGAGCGGGGCTTCCTTGATGTGTGCGCTCATCCGGGTGCGCACCTGTCCGGGCCGGATCACCAGGACGCGAACCCCATACTCGCGCAACGCCTCCGACAAGCCCAGGTAGAAGCCGTCCAGGCCGGCCTTGGTGGAGCCGTAGACGAAGTTGGATCGCCGCACCCGCTCACCGGCCACCGTGCTCATCGCGATGATCTGGCCGAAGCCCTGGGCGCGCATCTTCTCACCCAGCAGCACGCCCACGGAAACCGCTGCGGTGTAGTTGATTTCGGCAATCTGCACGGCCTTGCGCTGGTTTTGCCACAGTTCTTCGGCGTCCCCGAGCAGACCGAACGCGACGATGGCCACGTCGACGTCGCCGTCGGCGAAAGCCCGGTCGATCATCTTGGGGTGGATGGTGGTGTCGGTGGCTTCGAAGTCGATCAGCTCCACCGACCGTGCCCCGGCGGCCTTCATCTGTGCCACCGCGTCGTCGCGGCCCGGGTCGTCGGGCATGGCGGCCAACAGGATTCGCGCGTGCGCGTTTTGCAGGTAGCGTCCGCAGATGGCGAGCCCGATCTCGGAGGTGCCTCCGAGCAGCAGGATGGTCTGCGGATTCCCCACGGCGTCAAGCACCATCTACAGCAGCTCCAAGCGTCGGGCCATGTCGGAGGTGAACACCCGCAGGGGATCGACCTTGCGGCGCAAGGCGATCCACTCGTCGATGCGCGGATACATGGCGTGGAAGTTTTCGGCGCTCACCCGCGAATCCTTTGCGGTATAGACCCGGCCGCCGAATTCCAGCACCCGGCGGTCGAGCTCGTTGAGGAACTCGTTGAGTCCCGGCTTGATGGGAAAGTCGACGCACACGTTCCAGCCCGGAATCGGGAAGCTCAACGGCGCCCGGTTGCCCGGGCCGAACAGCTTGAACACGTTGAGAAACGAGTAGTGCCCGGACTTCTGGATGTCGCGGATGATGCCCTTGAACTCCTCGACGGCGGTCGTCGGCACGACGAATTGGTATTGCCCGAAGCCGGCCGGGCCGTAGGCGCGGTTCCACTCACCGAACATGTCCAACGGGTGGTAGAACTGCGTCAGGTTCTGGACCTTGCCGCGATAGGTCCCGGACTTGCGGTACCACAGTTCGCCGATCGGCATGAAGGTGTACTTGCTCATCAGCCCGTTCGGGAAGATGTCGGGCACCGTGAAGAACTGCGGCGCATCGAATTTCAACGGGTGGCGTTGCAGCTTCTTCGGCAGCTGATCCAGCTTGGCCAGCGAGCCCCGCGAAATCGCGGCGCGGCCCAGCTTCGGTGGCGCGCTGATCGCGTCGAACCAGGCGCTCGAGTAGGTATAGGCGGCTTCGCTGCCGTCGCTGTGAAACGCGATGGTCTCGTCGAGCCCGGCGGTCACGTCGCCGTCGGCGATGAAATACGCCGTCTCCGTGGGCGTCATCTCGACGGTGGCCCTCATGATGATCCCGGTCAGGCCGTTGCCTCCGACCGTGGCCCAGAACAGCTCGGAGTCGGCACCGGTGGGAGTGAGATGGCGGATCTGCCCGTCGGCGGTCAACAGGTCCATCGACCGCACATGGTTGCCGAAGCTCCCCGCGCTGTGGTGATTCTTGCCATGAATGTCGCAGGCGATCGCGCCGCCGATCGTGACCTGCCGAGTTCCCGGCAGCACCGGCACCCACAACCCGAACGGCAGCGCCGCCTTCATCAGCTGGTCGAGGTTGACGCCGGCGTCCACGTCGGCGAGCTTGGTGTCGGCGTCGATGGAGTGGATGGTGTGGAGCCGGGTCATGTCGATCACCAGGCCGCCGCCGTTTTGCGCGTTGTCGCCGTAAGACCGGCCCAGCCCGCGCGCGATCACGCCCCGGCCCCCGGCGTCGGCGACCCGCGCCACCGCCTTCGCGATCACCTCGGGATCGGGGGTACGCAGCAGCTGCGCCACGGACGGCGCGGTGCGGCCGAAGCCCGTCAGCCGGGTGGGGGTGGTCGGAAATTCGGTGCTCAACATCGTCAAAGAGGGTACCGCTTGCGTGCGTCGGCTCAACGGATGCGGAAGATTACCGCCCGCTGCACGACGAAGTTGATCACCGTCGCCGTGCCCTGCGCGATCACGAACGCGACGGGTATCGCCCACCCCCGGTAGTGCAAAAGCGCGAGGCAGAGGTGGTTGAGGCCGACCTGCACGGCGAACGTGATGCCGTAGAGGACCATGACCCCGACGAACCGGGCGGTGCTGGGTGCCGCCTGGAACGTCCACCGGCGGTTGATCAGGTAGGCGGTGATGGTGCCGACGACGAAGCTCGTCGCCTTGGACAGGTCGACCTGTAGGCCCACGACTTTGTAGAGGAGCAAGTAGAGGCCGAAGTCGACCACCGCCGACATACCGCCGGTGACGACGAAACGCCACACCTGCGTCGTCAGACTCAGCTGTGGGCGCGGTGGCGCGGCTGGAGGCATGGATGAGTTATTTGGGCAGCTTGACCGCGATCAGCTCGACCTGGTTCTCGCCCTGCGGCGTCGAGTAGGTGACCGTGTCTCCCGCTTTGTGCCCGGCCAGGGCCTGGCCCAACGGGCTGCGCGCGGTCAACGTCTCGGCCTCGCGGCCGACGGGAGTCTCTTCGACGATGGAGATCACGTGCATCGTGACGACCTCGCCGTCGGGGAACCGCAGCGTCACCTCGGTGCCGCCGGGCAACGTTTCCCCGTTGTCCGAGGGTGAAGGCCCGCTCCGCAGTCGCCGGTCCAGCTCGTTGATCCGGTCGGCGAGGATGACGAGCTCGTCCGCGCGTTGGATCGCCTCGGCCGCATCACCGTGGTCGCCGACCATGCCGCGGTCGTTTTTCACCTCGGCCTCGAGGCGATCGCGCCGCTGTTTCAGCCGGTCCAGCTCAGCGGCGAGGTTCTGCCGCGCCGCGTCCGCCGCCGATTGGGCTTTTTTTCTCACGTCTGCCGACCCGATTTCTCTCTGCCGTCGCTGACCTGTAGCGCTACAGTGTTGCACCACCACCGGGCAGCCGCCACCCTACGCGGCGTGCACTGCCCGTTGTTGTTGCACACGTGCATACCCACAAGTGCTCCGGATTTATTCCCGGTGATCACCGAGGCGCCGGCATCGTGCGCCGGAACGGGTTGGCCTGCGCGCTGGCGCGTTGGTGTGAGCCGATGGCTTTGAATGTGCACCCACGGCGTTGGTTGTGAACGTAGGGCGGCATCTGTGGCGATATTTCCGCCCGGGATTCACACCAAAAGCCCAGGATTCACGCCCAAAGCCCAGGTCGGAGCCGCCCGTTTACACCCAGTAGGGGACCCGGGCGCGGTATTGCCGCATCGCGAAGGCCGCCATCACCCAGCCGATGACCGTGAGCGCCAGGACCACCGCCCAGTGCCGCAGCTCCTGATGCGACCCGAGCAGCGGGGCGCGAACGATGTCGAGATAGTGCAGCAGCGGGTTGAGTTCGATGATGCTCGACCAGCGCCCGGCGCCCTGCTGCCGCAACGTGTCGTCGTTCCAGATGATCGGCGTCATGAAGAACAGCAACTGCACCACCGAAAACAGCAGCGGGCCGATGTCGCGGTAACGGGTCGCCAGGATGCCGAAACACAGTGACACCCATATGCAATTGAGGACGATCAACGCCAGCGCCGGAATCACCGAGAGGTCGGCCCACGACCATGGCTTGGGGTAGATGATCGCGATGACGACGTAGATGACGATGTTGTGCGCGAACAGGATCATCTGGCGCCACACCAGCCGGTAGACGTGCACGGAGAGCGGCGTCGGCAATTGCTTGATCAGCCCCTCGTTGGCCACGAACACGTCGGCGCCCTCGAGAATGGCGGCGTTGATCAGGTTCCAGACGATCAGGCCGAGCGTGACGTAGGGCAGGTGCTCCGATAGCTCGAGGTGAAACAGCTTCGAGTACAGGCCGCCCATGGCGACGGCCGTGGTGCCGGTCGCGATGGTGATCCAGAACGGCCCCAGCACCGAGCGGCGGTAGCGCTGCTTGATGTCCTGCCAGCCCAGGTGCAGCCACAGCTCGTGGCGTCGGAAGCCGTCGGCCAGATCGCCCCTGGCGCGGGTAAAAGTCCGCGACTGCGCCGCCGCGTCGACAAACGTCATGTGCGCCGCTCCTCCTCATCGCTCCGCTCTGCATCGTCGCCGGCGCGCGTCATCAAGCTCCTCCTGGCTTCCCGAATCGCTCGCGACGCCCCAGGCGGCGCAACCGGATCCACTCCAACAGTCCCCTGGGATCGCGGCGCGTGACCAGGAAGAACCAGCCGAACCGCACCCACTCCTGCAACAGGAGCCTGCGCAGGCCCGGCTGCGACAACACGTAGCCGCGGTTGCGATAGGTGAAGAACCGCTTGGTCGGGTCGTCGGGATACTGGGTGTGCATGCGGCCGCCGAGAATGGGCTTGAACTCGGCGGATCCGCAGGGATGCAGGTAGACCGCGTCCAAACAGGTTCCGAACGGCAGGCCGGACCGCACCAGCCGGCGGTGCATCTCCACCTCGTCGCCGCGGACGAACAGCCGAAGGTCGGGGACACCGATCGACTCCAGCGTCGACGCCCGGAACAGCGCGCCGTTGAACAGCGACGCTATCCCGCGCAGCAGGTCCTGCCCCGCTTCGGTGCGCAATTCGCTTGCGCGCCTGCGCCATACGAGGCCGCGCCGCAACGGGAACGCCAGCCGCTCCGGGTCGTCCATGTTGCACACCATCGGCGATACCTCGGCCAGGCCGTGCCGCGCGGCGCAGTCCAGTAGCGTCGCCAGCACCTGCGAGTCCCGCGGGCGCCCGTCGTCGTCGGCCAGCCACACCCAGTCGGCGCCTTGCGCCAGCGCGTGCAGCATGCCGAGCGCGAAACCGCCCGCGCCACCGAGGTTTCGGCGCGACCCCAAGTAAGTCGTCGAAATGGGCTGGCCCGCAACCAAATCCCGGACCCGGCCGTCGTCGGGCCCGGGAGAAGCCCCGTTGTCGACCACGATCAGATGGTCGGGCAACCGGGTTTGGGTGCTGAGCACATCCAGCGACTTGGCCAGCTCGTCGGGGCGCCGGTGGGTGACCACGACGGCGAAGACGGTTTCAGTCATCCCCGGATGCTCTTTGCGCCAGCGACCGTTCGGTTGCCGTCTCGGCCAGCACCTCGTGCACGTGCCGGGCCGCGTCCTCACCCTCGTAGGCGCGGACCACGTCTTCGATGCCGCCGGTCATCCGGATGACTCCGTGCTCGATCCACATCGCGGTCTTGCACAGCCGCGCCAGGAATTCGTTGGAATGGCTGGCGAACACCAGGATTCCGGAGCGCTCCACCAGGCCCTGCAGCCGGGACTGGGCCTTCTTCAGGAAGTCGGCGTCCACCGCTCCGATGCCCTCGTCGAGCAGCAGGATCTCGGGGTCGATGCTGGTGACCACGCCCATCGCCAGCCGGACCCGCATGCCGGTGGAGTAGGTGCGCAGCGGCATCGACAGGTAGTCACCCAGCTCGGTGAACTCGGCGATCTCGTCGACCTTGGACAGCATCTGCTTGCGGGTCTGCCCGAGGAACAGCCCGCGGATGATGATGTTCTCGTAGCCGGAGATCTCGGGGTCCATGCCGACACCCAGATCGAAGACCGGCGCGACCCGGCCGGTGACCTTCGCCCAGCCGCGGGTGGGTTCGTAGATGCCCGAAAGGAGCCGCAGCAGAGTCGATTTCCCGGCCCCGTTGTGGCCGACCAGACCGACCCGATCACCCAGCTCGAGCGTCATGGTGATGTCGCGCAACGCCTCGATGACGACGACGTTGGCGTTGTTGCGACCGATGGTCCCGCCCGCCTTGCCGAGGAACGTCTTCTTCAAGGAGCGCGATTTGGCGTCGAAGATGGGAAATTCCACCCACGCGTCGCGCGTCTCGATGTGAGGACCTGAACCGGGCATCGTCGGCAACGGGTGTCCGCTTAGAGGTATTGCCCGGTGCCCGAGCCCGGCCCGTGGGCCGGCCGACTGACCCCCGGGGGCAGCGCGCTGTGGCGCATCTGCTCCAGCTGCGCCCGCGCGGCCATCTGCTGAGCGAACAGGGCGGTCTGGATGCCGTGGAATAGCCCCTCCAGCCAGCCGACCAGTTGTGCCTGGGCGATGCGCAATTCGGCGTCCGACGGCACGGAGTTCTCGTTGAACGGCAGGGTGAGGCGGTCGAGCTCCTCACGCAATTCCGGCGCCAGGCCGTCTTCGAGCTCCCGGATGCTGGTGGCGTGGATCTCGCGCAGCCGGTTGCGGCTGGCCTCGTCCAGGGGCGCGGCGCGCACTTCCTCAAGCAGTTGCTTGATCATGGTGCCGATCCGCATCACCTTGGCGGGCTGCTCGACCAGGTCGGTCAGCGAGCGCCCGTCGGAATCATCGCCCTCGTCCGCGTCGCGGAGCGCCATGATCCGCGGATCGATGCCGCCGATGACCTCCACGCCATCGGCGTCCGGGCCGTCATTGCCGTTACTCAATCCATTCACCATCCTCTTGCGCGTCTACCTGGGGTGGGTCGCCGGGGCACGTCCGCGCCATTCATAAATTTTGGCCCCACCGTTGTCGTAGATCAGCGCCCACGACGTTGATTTCTCCAGCGACACTAGTCCGTCGGGTACCGCGAACCCTCTCACCGTGGGGGTGCTGGTGAGGATGTACCGGATATTGAGCGCCCTGATCGCCTCGACCACCTTTGGATCGGATTCGCCTTTCCGCGCGGAGGTCCAGAAGATGTAGCGGTAGTAGCCCGGGCCGGTCTGCTGCGGAAAGTCGTAGTGGGTCCACAACGGGTGCAGGTCGGCGACGGCATACATCCACGCGGTGCCGTCGGTGTTGGCATTGCCGATCACGGTGTCGCGGGCGCCCGGCAGGGTGGCCAGGTAGGCCATGGCCAGCAGGTCTCGCTGGTCGATCATCACCGAGTCGTATTTGTCGCCGAACAGGACTAGGTGCCGGTAGAAGTAATGCCGGGCAGTCAGCACGGTGGCCACCACCAGCAGGACCGTCGTGGTCGCGATCCAGACGGGGCCCGGCTGGGGGTATTCCCCCGCACGCGGGAGGTGCCCCCGCCCGCTTGCGGGGGACCGGGTGAACCGGTCGGTGGCGCGCCGGGCGCCGGCCACGACGATCATGACGATCGCGAACAGTGCGATGCCGGCCATCGGCTCCAGCAGCAGCGCGATGGCGGCCGAGATCCGGCGCGGGTCTTTGTAGAAGAATTCGCCGAATCCTCCGGCCAGTGCGCCGATTGGGCCACCCAGCGGATTCCCGGCGTCAACGTCGACGACGACCAGCAGCAGCCAGACGACGAGCGGCCACCAGATCTTTTTGACCAGAAAAATGGCCCCGCCGACGGCCGCCACCGCGATCAGCCCGTATTGGACTGGAAAGTCGTTGAGATGGCGGGAGTGCTGAAAAATGGCGTCGAAGACTCCCCGCTCCTTGCTGAGGTGGGTCAGAAAAGAATGTCCGGCGATGATGTCTTCCTGCTGCTGGACGCTGATGAACTGCGGCAACAGGATCAGACCGGCGACCGTCACCACGCCGGCCAGTGCCAGAAAATCGGCGAGCCTGCCGCGCGCCGGATGCCACCACGCGTCCATGAGCCACCAGGCCAACAGGAACAAGAGAACGATGACTCCGCCGGTGATGTGCACCGACATGACGCCCACCAACGCCAGCACGGCCACCGGAATGCGGTCGCGGTGCCGCACCGTCGAGGCGATCAGCACAAACGTCGGGATCGCGACCCCGTAGCCGGCCATGTTGGGCATCGCGGCGACCCCGAACTCGACATAGGGGACCGCGGTGAACGACGCCGAGAGCGCGGCCGCGGTGGCCGCCGCCCCCGCGGCGCGCCATTGGGTGCTGAGGGGGCGCACCAGGAACCAGGTGAGGGTGGCCGCGCTGGACGGGAACAGCCAGACCGCTACGGCCACCGAATTCAACGTGTAGCCGGTGGTCGGTGCCGCGCCGGTGAGCTGACAGAACACCGCCGTCAGGGCGTGGAACACCGACGGGTAGTAGAGCAGCTGGTGGGTCTCGACGTTGCGCAGCTCGCCCATGTGGGTGGACGACGCCTGGCCGGTGTCGAGGATGTAGCGCACCTCGTTGGCGTGCCAGACCGCGTCCCAGGTGCTGGGGATGGACTGCCAATGCGTGAGGCCGCGGTAGCCGGCCCACATGATCAGCAGCGCGCCCAACAGCACACCGGCCGCCACCGTGATCGCCGGCCAGCGACCGATCTCTCGGGTCTCGGTCTCGGTGTCGCGGTAGCGGGCGAGCGCCAGCTGCAAACCCGTCGCCACCACGCACACCGCCGCCAGCGCGGCCAGCGCCGTCCAACCGTTCCAAGGGATTCCGAGCGCACCAAACGGAATGATCGCCAGCGCCACCACGCCGTATGTCAGCGCCGGGCCAACCGCGATAGCGACCGGCCACGTTAGCTGAGTGATGCGTGCGACGATCGTCCCGGGCGTGATCAGTAAGAACAGCGCGATCAGCGTTCCGATCCAGAGGCCCACTGGACTAGTATGGCTGGCCGGGTGACCTGGCTCGCCAAGCCTCCGTCCGGCTGGAACGCTCATGGGGCACCCGCTACCGTCACAATTTTCGCGGAATTGCGGAAGCCTTAAGGTGGCTGGCATGGCTTTCGATGTCGCCCGGGTGCGCGGACTGCATCCGTCGCTGGGTGACGGGTGGGTGCACTTCGACGCGCCGGCCGGCATGCTGATCCCCGATTCCGTTGCGACCACCGTGTCGACCGCGTTCCGCAGGTCCGGCGTCAGCACCGTGGGGGCGCACCCGTCGGCGCGGCGCAGCGCGGCCGTGCTCGACGCGGCGCGCGCGGCGGTGGCGGACCTGTTCAACGCCGACCCGGCGGGCGTCGTGCTGGGCGCCGATCGCGCCATCCTGTTGTCGTCGCTGGCCGAGGCGTCGTCCTCGCGGGCCGGCCTGGGCTACGAGGTGGTCGTCAGCCGCCTCGACGACGAGGCCAACATCGCGCCGTGGCTGCGGGCGGCGCACCGCTACGGCGCCAAGGTGAAGTGGGCCGAGGTCGACATCGAGACCGGTGAGCTGCCGACGTGGCAGTGGGAGAGCCTGATCGGGAAGTCGACCCGGCTGGTTGCCGTCGCGTCCGCGTCGGCGACGCTGGGCACGGTCACCGACCTGCGGGCGGCGACCAAGCTGGTGCACGACGTCGGCGGGTTGGTGGTGGTCGACCATTCGGCGGCCGCGCCGTACCGATTGCTCGACGTCAAAGACACCGACGCCGACGTGGTGGCGGTGAACGCTCTCGCGTGGGGCGGTCCGCCGATCGGGGCGATGGTGTTTCGCGATCCGGGGCTGATCAACACGTTCGGCTCCATCTCGACCGACCCCAACGCCGCCGGCCCGGCGCGGCTGGAGGTTGGGGCGCATCAGTTCGGCCTGCTGGCCGGCATGGTCGCCAGCGTCGAGTACCTCGCGTCGCTCGACGAGTCCGCGCACGGCACCCGACGCGAGCGCCTGTCGGTGTCGATGCAGTCCGCCACCTCGTACCTGAACCGGGTCTTCGACTACCTGATGGTGTCGTTGCGGTCGCTGCCGCTGGTGATGGTGATCGGCCGCCCGGAGGCGCGCATACCGGTGGTCAGCTTCGCCCTGCACGAGGTGCCCGCGGAGCGCGTGGTGCAGCGTCTGGCGGACAACGGAATCCTGGCGATCTCCAACGACCGCTCACGGGCGCTCGACGTACTGGGCGTCAACGACGTGGGCGGCGCCGTCACCGTCGGGCTGGCGCATTACTCGACGACCGCCGAGGTCGACCAGCTGGTCCGCGCGCTGGCCTCGCTGGGCTGACCGTCACGCCCGCGGGCCGGCCACCGTCAGCACGATCTTTCCGGTCACCTTCCCCGCCACCAGTTGCCGGTGCGAGTCACCGGCCTGCTCGATGGGCAGGCGCGCGCCGATGATCGGGCGCACCCGGCCGTCGGCGATCATCGGCCACACCGAGGCCGTGACCGCGTGCGCGATCTCGCTCTTGCTGTTCGGCCCGTTCACCGGGCGGCCGCGCAGCGTGGTGCCGATGACCCGGGCCCGCTTCGCCAGCAGCTTGCCGATGTTCAGCTCGGCCGTCACCCCGCCCTGCATGCCGATGATCACCAGCTGCCCGTCGGTGGCCAGGGCGTCGATATTGCGGTCCAGGTAGGAGGCGCCCATGATGTCGAAGATCACGTCGGCGCCGCCGGTCTCCTCCCGCAGCCGGGCCACGAAGTCCTCGTCGCGATAGTTGATGGTGATCGCGGCGCCCAGTTCGCGACAGAACGCCAGCTTCTCCGCCGACCCCGCCGTGACGGCCACGCGGGCGCCCAACGCCCGTGCCACCTGGATCGCGTGGGTGCCGATGCCGCTGGCCCCGCCGTGCATCAGCAGCAGCTGGCCTGCGCTCAGGTGCGCGGTCAGCACCAGGTTCGACCACACCGTGCACGCCACCTCCGGCAACCCGGCGGCGTCGACGAGGTCCACCCCGTCGGGAACAGGCATCACCTGGCCCGCGGGAACGGCCACATACTCCGCGTATCCGCCGCCGGCCAACAACGCGCAAACCTCTTGTCCGACAGCCCATTCGGTGACGTCGGGGCCCGCTTCGGCGATGACGCCGGACACCTCCATGCCGATGATGTCGCTCGCCCCGGGCGGCGGCGGGTACTTGCCCGCGGCCTGCAGCACGTCGGCGCGGTTGACGCCGGCCGCGGCGACCCGGATCAGCACCTCACCGGGCCCGGCCGTAGCGTCGGGCACTTCCTGCCAGGACAGTCGATCGGGGGATTCGGCGACGATGGCGCGCATGAGG
The DNA here is from genome assembly GCF_010730745.1 of Mycobacterium heidelbergense. NCBI lineage: Bacteria > Bacillati > Actinomycetota > Actinomycetes > Mycobacteriales > Mycobacteriaceae > Mycobacterium > Mycobacterium heidelbergense. Next base: position 2,355,425 of record NZ_AP022615.1, read on the forward strand.
GCCACGCTACTAGGGCATCCCGCCGGGGATGCCCTAGCCCGCTACCCTCATCTAGCCTTGTTCATGGTGGCGTGGCAGAGCGGCCTAATGCACTCGCCTTGAAAGCGAGAGACGGCTAACACCGTCCGGGGGTTCAAATCCCTCCGCCACCGCGGCGCCCCCTCAACCCGCCGGGACCTCGGCGGCGATCCGGTCCATCAGGGCGGTGTAACGGCGGGCTTCGGGATCGCGGCCCGGCTTGCCGCTGCTGACCACGCCGGCGGCCAGGCCGCGCTGCGGGTCGGCCCAGAGGGCGACGTTGGTGAGGCCGAGGTGACCGAACGCTGCCGGCGCGTTGCGCCCGAACGGCCCAAACCGCTTCGTCCCCAGGATGAACCCGGTGCCCCAGCGAGCCGGCTGCAGGCCGATCGCGAAATCCGGTCGCAGACGCCGGCATTCGGCCACCGCACCGCGAAGCGTGTCCGGGCTCATCACCCGCACCCCGTCGAGTTCGCCTTCGTTACACCATATTTCGGCGAAACGGGACATCTCGTCGGCCGTCGACACGGCGTTGGACGACGGGACGATGGTGGTCAGGAACAGCGGACTGTTCGTGTACGGGATGATCTCGTGCACCGTGCCGCCGATGGCCTTGCGGAAGATCTGCGCCACCACCGGCGGCAACGGCCGGCCGGTGGCGTGGCTCGGCGCGACCAGGGGAAGGTCCTTTTTGGCGACGCCGAAGTTCGTCCAGCGGAAGCCCAGCGGGTCGAGGATCTCGGCGGCCAGGATCTCGCGAATCTCTTTACCCGTGGCCGCATAGATGATCTCGCGCATCAGCGGGCCCCAGGTCAGCGCGTGGTACATGTGCACCAGTCCCGGACGGTAGAGCGGCCGCAATTCGCCGAGTTGCTGTTGGACGTATTCGTGGTCGTCGGCTCGGGTGACGTCCGCCTTGGATCCGGTGGCGAAGGGAAGGCCGGCGCTGTGGGTCATCACCTGCCGGATCGTGATTCGGTGCTTGCCGTGACTGGTGAAGGTGGGCAGGTAGTCGCAGACGCGGTCGTCGAGCGAGAAGACGCCGCGCTCGACGAGCATGTGCGCGACGGTCGCGGTGATGCCCTTGGCCGCCGAGTACACACAAAACGGCGTGTCCGTCGTGACGACGACCCGCTCGGCGTCGGGTGGGTCGGTGGGCGCGTTGCCCCACCCGTGGCCGATCGCGCGGTTGAGCACGACGCGTCCGTGGCGACGGATGCACAGCTGAATCGCGGGGTGGAAGCCGGCCCGGTACCAGTGGCGCGCCGCCTGCCAAATCCGTTCGACCGCCGCGGGGTCGACCTCGGAGTGGTCCTCTTGGCCGGTCGTTGTCACGGCGTCCAGGTCGGCCGGGACGCGGATCCTGCCGTCTGGGGTCGTTGCGTTCGCCACCTCCGCGAGGGTACGTGGCGCCGAATTACTCCCCGGTGAACTGCGGCGGACGCTTGGCGAACGTCGCCGAGATGCCTTCGGTCAGGTCCTTGGACGGCAAGAAGGCCGCGTTCCAGGCGGCGACGTAGCGCAGGCTCTCCGAGACCGCCGAGACGCGTTGCTGGTCAAGAACGTCCTTGACGCCGTGCACCGTCAGCGGCGGATTGGCGGCGATCTCGGCGGCGGTTGCGTGGGCGGCGGCCAGGGTGGCCTCGGCGTCCTCGTACACGTCGTTGACCAGGCCGATCTTCTCCGCGCGGGCCGCGTCGATGTCCTTGCCGGTCAGCGCGAGTTCCCGCAGGTGTCCGTCGTTCAAGATCAGCGGCAGGCGGGCCAGGCTGCCGACGTCGGCGACGATCGCCAGTTTGACCTCCCGCACCGAGAACTTGGCGTCGGCGCTGGCGTAGCGGATGTCCACCGCGGAGATCAGGTCGACGCCGCCGCCGATGCACCAGCCGTGCACCGCGGCGATGGTGGGCGTCCGACAGTCGGCTACCGCGGTGATCGCGTTCTGCATGCGCCTGATCTCGGCGTGGAAATCCGCGCGCGGGCGGGCCAGCGCGCTGTCGGCCAGCAGCGGGGCGAACGAACCGCCCATGGCGGGGACGTCCAGGCCGTAGCTGAAGTTCTTGCCGGATCCGGTGATGACGATGGCCCGCACGTCGCGGTCGGCGTCCAGCGCCGCGAACACCTCCGGCATCTCGGACCAGAATGCGGGCCCCATCGCGTTGCCCTTGCCGGGCCCGATCAGCGTCACCTGCGCAACGTGGTCTTTCGTGTCGATGGTGACGGATTCGTATGTTTCGCCCATATCGAGACCGTAGCGTGGCGACATGCCTCGTGATTTGCGACCCGGACCAGATTCCCCGCCCTCCGACGAGCTGCACAGCGCCGAGGACACGCTGGGGGTATTGCAGCGAGTGAGCCTGCGGCTTCCAGTGTGAATTCAGGGCTTCGGGTGTGCGCCCTGGGCGGGATCTTTGCGATTTTCCCGCCCTGAGCTCACACCCAAAGCCGTCACCACACACTCAACGGCGCGGGAGCTACACCCGCTCCAGGTAGAAGTAGTAGTACCGGCCGTCATCCAGGACGCCCTTGCCGTTCATGATGCCCATCACCGCGTCATCGTCGATCTTCTTGAAGTGGTCATGCACCGGTTGACCGTCGTAGACCATGGTGGCGGTGACCTCGCCGCGGAACTCCTCCAGCCACAAGCTCGCCTCGCCCTTGCCCATCGCCACGTTGGAAAACTTGTCCCCGTCGGCGTTCACACAGACCAACGGCTGCACGTCGCCGGCCGACTTGAAGGTCTTGCCGAACCAGCGGGCCTTCTCCAATTGGCCGTTCATCTTGTGGCTGGTAAGGAACTCGCCGCCCTTCCACTCACCGATCATTCCCTCGATGGTCGCGGGCCGCAGGGTCGACCAGAATTCGTCGAGCTCGGCATCGGCGATGCGGCCGCCGCGTTCCTTGAGCTCGGTAAACTTCTTGCGGGCCAGGCTCATTCGTTACTCCTGCGATTCCGTGTGGGCAATCCAGTCGCGGGCAAACCGCAGCAGGGCGTCGTTTTCCTCCGGCGCGCCGATGGTGACCCGCACACCCTCCGGCGCGAACGAGCGCACGACGATGCGCGCGTCGGCGGCCTGCGCCACGAAGTCGTGTGTGCGAGGGCCCAGCGGAAGCCAGACGAAGTTGGCCTGCGACGGCGGCAGGGTGAAGCCGGCGTCGCGCAACCCGGCGCCGACCCGGTCGCGCTCGGCGACCACGGCGTCGGTGCGGGCCAGCAGCTCGTCGGCGGCATTCAATGAGGCGATGGCGGCGGCCTGCGAGACGCTCGTCACTGAGAACGGCACGTAGACCTTGTCCAGCGCGGTGATCAGGTCGGGGTGGCCGACCGCGTAGCCGATGCGTAGCCCCGCCAGCCCGTACGCCTTCGAAAATGTCCGCAACACAATGACATTGGCACGTGAGCGGGCCAGCGCCAGGCTGTCGGGCACCATGCCGTCGCGGATGTATTCGACGTAGGCCTCGTCGATGGCGACGAGGATGTGGGACGGCACCGCCTCGACGAAGCGGGCCAGTGCGTCCGGATCGACGACCGTGGACGTCGGGTTGTTGGGGTTGCAGACGAAAATCAGCCGGGTGCGGTCGGTGATGGCGGCGAGCATCGCGTAGAGGTCGAACGTGTGGTCGGCCAACGGCACTTTGACGGCGACAGCACCGGCGACCTGAACCTGCGGCGGATACAGCTCGAAGCTGTGCCACCCCATCACCACCTCGTCGCCGGCCGAGGCGGTGATCTGAACGAGCTGTTGGCACAAACTGACCGAGCCGCAACCGACCGCGACGTGCTCGGGTGCGAAATCCGAACCGAGGTGCTTCGCCAGCGCCGCCTTGAGCTGCAGGCAGGCGCTGTCGGGGTAACGGTTGATGCTGTCGGTGGCCCGCTCGATGGTCGCGCGAACGCTGGGCAGCGGGCCCAACACGGTCTCGTTGCTGGCCAGCTTGATCGAACCTGGGACCGTTTTGCCGGGGACGTAGACCGGCAGCCCGACCAACTCGGATCGCAGGCGGGCAGTCACTTCGACAGCATATGTCGGGGCTGTGTACGCTATGCCTCCGGCGGTTCCGGGACAGTTGGAAGTGTTCGGGTACCCTCAGGAAGTCCAGATGGAGGCGTGCCAGAGCGGCCGAATGGGGCTCACTGCTAATGAGTTGTCCCCCTTCAAGGGGACCGGAGGTTCAAATCCTCTCGCCTCCGCCACGCAAGACAACTGAAGACAGGCGCCCGTAGCTCAACGGATAGAGCATCTGACTACGGATCAGAAGGTTGGGGGTTCGAATCCCTTCGGGCGCGCCACAGGTCAGAATCACTTTCCGTCATTGTGGGAAGCGGCTCGGTCGGACGTTGACGGCAGTTTGACGAGCCCACAAAACCTTTCCCTAACAAAGCCTTTCACCTTCCAAGGAAGAACATGAAGGTTCGATTCCTGCTTACCGAAATTGTGGACGCCATGCAGCAGTAGGCCTCAATCGTGAAGATCGAAGTAGCAGCCCGATCGAGGTGGCAAATGCTCACGGCCGATGAGGCTATGAGGGCTCGTCTTCGGCGGGGTTGTCGTCTTTGGCCAGGTGGCGCAGGACTCGTTCGTTGAGGGCGGCGAGCATCTCGAGCTCAGCCGGGGTAAGCAGGTCGATGAAGTTCCGGCGGACGTCCTCCACGTGCCCGGGCGCCGCCTTCTCGATGGCGGCGCGGCCGGCCGGCAGCAGGCAGACCATGGTGCTGCGGGCGTCGTCGGGGTTGGGCTCGCGGCAGATCAGCCCGTCCTTCTGCATGCGCCGCACCTGGTGGGAGACGCGGCTCTTCTCCCAGCCCAGTGTGTTGCACAGGTCGCGGGCGGGCATGCGGTCCGCGTCGTGACCCGAGAGCACCGCGAGGATCTCGTAGTCGGCCCCCGATAGGCCCGATTCCTGCAGGCCCCGGTTCAGGTGCACGTCGAGCTGATGATGCGCGTGCTGGAAGGCCCGCCAGGCGCGGTCTTCACGAGGGTTCAGCCAGTTCGGTTCCATCAGCCTCGATATTACCCGATTGGTTGATGCATCAACAAACCAGGCTTAAGGTGGACTAATCAACCTTTTCGATCGTCAGTCACGAGAGGACACCTCATGAGCAGCATCAGCATCATCGGCACCGGAAACATGGCCCGCACCATCGGCGCGCTGGCGGTAGCGGGCGGCAACACTGTCGAGGTCATCGGCCGCGATCGGTCCAAGGCCGCTGACCTGGCCAAGGACCTCGGCGGCGGCACCACGACGGGAGAGTTCGGCGCCGTCCCGGCCGGGGACATCGTCATCGTTTCCCTGTTGTACGCCAACGTCGTTCCGGTCGTCACCCAGTACGGAGACGCCCTCGCGGGCAAGGTCATCGTCGACATCAGCAACCCCTTCAATGCCGCGGCCGACGGGATGGCCATCCCCGATGGCACCTCGATCGCACAGCAAGTTGCCAAGGCCGCCCCGGCCAGTGCCAGCGTGGTGAAGGCCTTCAACACCATCTTCGGTGTCGTCCTGGCTCAGGGCCGCCCGCTCGACGTCTTCCTCGCCGGCGACGACGCGCGCGCCAAGGCGGACCTGGCGGAGTTCATCGCGAGCCTCAAACTGCGCCCGCTGGACGTCGGCGGCTTGAACATGGCGCACTGGCTGGAGGGAACGGGCCTGGTCATGATGGGTCTCGCCCGTCACGGGGTGGGGAATTTCGACTTCGCCCTCGGCGCCACCGTTCCCGCCTGAGCGGCGCCGCCCCAGTCAACAGAGGCGCCCTGCGCGCTGAGAATGGTTGATGGATCACTGAAAGGAATCTCTAATGAAGCTTGGTTTCGCAATTCCGTTTGTCGGACCCGCTGTCAGCAGCGCGGCTGGTCTGAGCGCGTTCTGCCGCGGACTCGAGGACCTTGGCTACGACACGCTGTGGGTCGGCGATCGCCTGGTCACGCCGGTTGACATGCACAGCGTTTATCCGGGCACAGAGCAGCCGTACCCGCCGCAGATGACCCGATACCTCGATCCGGTGCTGCTGTTGACGGTCGCCGCGACGGCGACCAGCCGGGTGCAGCTGAACTCCAGCACGCTCAGCACGTTCTACTACGAGCCGGTGCACCTGGCCCGGCTGCTGACCACCCTCGACGTGCTCAGCGACGGCCGCCTCGGGGTTGGCGTGGGAATCGGGTGGATGAAGGACGAACACGACATCGCCCGCGGCGCGGACTGGAGCCGGCGCGGGCGGATGCTCGATGACCTGCTGGCGTTCCTGCACGAGTGGTGGACGACCACCCCGGTGTCCTGGGACAGCGAGTTCTTCTCGCTGCCGCCGGTCCACGCCGACCTGCGCCCGGTCCGGGCCGGCGGTCCGCCCATCTGGATCGGCGGTGCCAGCGAGGCCGCGATGCGCCGGGTCGGCCGCAGCGGTACCGGCTGGCTCGGGGTCGAGGGGCTGCAGGACGAGGTCACCGACCACTTGTGGTCGATTGCGCGGGATGCGGCGGTGGACGCCGGTCGCGACCCGGACGCGCTGAAGACGGCGATGAGGATCAACCTCGATCCGGGCACGTCCGTCGACGCTGTCACCGACAGGCTCGAAGGCCTCGCCAAGTCCGGTGCTGACGAGGCGATCATCGATGCTTTCGCACTGTTCTCCAGCCTTGACCAGATGCTTGACTTCGCCGGCCAGGTCATCGATCGATGGAGTGGTCATGGGAAAGCTTGATGGGGTGGATCGAGCGGTATGGCGCTGGCCGTTGGGGGACGGTTTGGGCGACCGTGCCGGTCAGCTCTCGTTATCGATAAGCGTGAGCGCCCGCTCGAATAGATGCACCGTGGCCGCGTGGAGCTGGTCGCCGACCGCCTTCTCGGCCTTGCCCGCGCAGGCCCGGGCCAGGGTGCCTTCGATCACGATGCCGAGCTTGAAGCAGGCCAGCACGGTGTACCAGGTGATGTGCGACAGGTCGCGGGTGGTGTTGGCGGCATAGCGCTGGAACAGGTCGTCGGTGCTGGCCAGCCCGTCCTGACCCCCCAGCGCGTGGCTGAACACGGCGGACCCGTCGGGCTGGCGCCACGTGGCCAGCAGCCAGCCCAGATCCAGCAGCGGGTCACCGATCGTGCACATCTCCCAGTCGACGATGGCGACGACGTCGGGCCCGGTGCGGGAAAACATGACGTTGGCGGCGTGGTAGTCGCCGTGCATGATGCCGGGCGTCCACGTCGTCGGCCGGTGGCGCTCCAGCCAGGCCGACACCCACTCGATTCCCGGGATCTCCGGCCCCGGGTAATTCTCGTACTCCCGATAGGACTCCAGCTCGGAAAGCCAGCGCGGCACTTGGCGTTCCAAAAAGCCGGCCGGTTTGCCGAAATCGGCGAGGCCGACGGCGACATGGTCGACGGCGCCCAGCCTGGCCAGCGCGTCGGCCATCGACAGCCCCATCTGAAACCGCAGACCGGGATCGCCCGCGTGCAACGGCGGCAGCCCCTCCCCGGCGTTGAATCCGTCGACCGGCTCCATCAGGTAGAACACCGCATCGCCGAGCACGCTGGGGTCGTCGCAGGTGGCGATCAGGCGCGGGTGCGGCACGTCGGAGCCGGCCAACGCCGCGAGGACCCTGGTCTCCCGCAGGATCACGCTGTTGCTGCGCGGACGCAGGTGCCGCGGCCCGCGCCGCAGCACATAGGGTCGTCCGGCCCGGGTGAAGCGCAGCATGACGTTCTGCGTTCCGCCGGTGACGGTGGACACGTCCTCCAGTGGGCCTTCGCCCAATCCTTGCCGCGACATCCATTCGGCCACGGCTTTCAGGTCCACGGTCGGGTCCGGCTGGTCCACGGGAAAAGCCTAGGTCACCGGCGACGAGCGGCCCTGGCCGTCCGGGGCTGGAAGAATAGTGCGCGGAACTAACTGACTTCGGGCCTGGAAGGAAATGGCGATGCCGCGTACCGACAACGATTCCTGGGACATCACCCAAAGCGTGGGAGCCACCGCACTGGGGGTTGCCGCGGCGCGTGCCGCCGAGACCGAGAGCGAGAACCCGCTCATCAACGACCCGTTCGCGCGCGTGTTCGTCGACGCCGCGGGCGAAGGCATGTGGAGCATCTACGCCGATCCCAGGCTGCTGGCCAAGGCGGTCGAACTGGAGCCCGATGTGCGGAACCGGATACAGCTGATGATCGACTTCATGGCCACGCGGACAGCGTTTTTCGACGAGTTCTTTCTCGGCGCGGCCGACGCCGGAGTTCGGCAGGCGGTGATCCTGGCGGCCGGCCTGGACGCACGCACCTGGCGGCTGCCCTGGCCCGACGGCACGGTCGTCTACGAGCTGGACCAGCCCAAGGTGCTGGAATTCAAATCCAACACCCTGCACGAGCACGGCGCGCAACCGAGGGCGCACCTGGTGAACGTGCCGATCGATCTGCGTCAGGATTGGCCAAAGGCACTGCGGGACGCCGGGTTTGACGCCTCGCGACCGGCGGTCTGGTCGGCCGAGGGGCTTGTCCGTTACCTGCCGGCGCAGGCCCAGGACCTGCTGTTCGAACGCATACATTCGCTCAGCGCGCCGGGCAGCTGGCTGGCCTCCAACGTGCCGGGCGAGGGATTCACCGATCCGGACCTCGTACGGCGGCAGCGCGAGGACATGCAGCGGATGCGGGCGGCGGCCGCCAGGCTGGTCGACGCGGAGATCACCGATTTCGACGACCTCTGGTACCCCGAGGAACGCAGGGCGCTCGACGGCTGGCTGCGCGAACACGGCTGGGATGTGTCGGCGGCGACGTTCGCGGAGCTGATGGCTCGCTACGGCCGCAGCGTTCCGCAGGGCGCCGAGGACGCGATGCCGCCGACCCTGTACGTGTCCGCGCAGCGCCGAGCCGGCTGAGCGGCTGGCTCAGCCCCAATCGCACGGCGTGATCACGATCCGCTGGTCGGTGGCGGTGTCGCCCCACGCCGCCTGGACATCGGCGAGCGGCACGGTGCGGATGTCGAGTTGGTAACCGCCGCCGCCGATTTCGGCGGCGAGGGCGGGCAGCTCCCGCAGGATGTCCCGGGTCGGGACCGACCCCTGCCCGCTTCCCACGATCTGCAGACGGACGGCGCGCAGCACCGCGGAGGGAATCTCGGCCGAAGGTCCGGCGACCGAGCCGATCTCGATCCAGGTAAGCGGCTTGCCGGGATCCGAACGGTTGCGGGCGACGCCGACCATCGCGGCGACGCTGATCGGACCCCAGAGATAGTCGATCACGACGTCGACGTCAGCCGCGGTCCGCGCGAGATCGGTTGCCGCGGTGTCGAGCTGGACGGTGGTGTCGGCCCCGAGGTCGACGAGGGTGGCGAGTCGCTCAGGGTCGCGCCCGGCGCCGATGACGTGACCGGCGCCAAGGCGCTTGGCCACCTGCACGGCCATGCGTCCCGCGCTGCCGGTGGCACCGAGAACGAGAACCGTTTGGCCAGGCCGGAAGTCGATGCGCCGGCGCAGGGCGATCCATGAGGACATGACGGGGTTCATCGCCGCGGCCACCAGGATCGGGTCGGAGCCCTCCGGGAGCACGACGCTGCGGCGTCGGTCGATGACGGTCCGCTCGGCCATCGAGCCCATTGTGGTGTCGGGCAGGACGAAGTAGCGCAGGCTCCCGTCGGGATCGCGCCCCACCCCGTCGATGCCGGGAACCAGGGGCAGCTCACCGGAAGTGGTGTAGTGCGAGCCGTCGGCCTGGGACCGCACCCGCGGGTGCAGGCCGACGGCAAGGACGTCGACCAGGATCTCGTCGGGCGTTTGCGGGCGCGGGCACGGGAACTCCCGGTAGGCCGGCGGCCTGTCGTAAGCGGCGACAACGGCGGCGTGCATCGTGCTTCTCCTCGACGTGACCAACCCCAAATTTAGGTGGCAACACCAACTAGATTAGATCGTGTTACGAACTATCGCAAGGTATAGTCGCTGCCATGGACACGGCCGACGACCTCAGGGACAGCCTGGTGCAGGCATCCTTCGCCGTGATCGCGATGCTGAATCGTGTTGCCGCCGAACATGATCTATCGCTGACTCAGCTGCGTGTGCTGGGGATATTGCGGGATCGGGAGCCGACGATGGCGGAGCTTGCTACCTACCTCGGTCTGGAACGCTCGACCGTCAGCGGCCTGATCGACCGCGCGGTTGACCGCGGACTGGTGCGCAAGACCGCCGATGCCGCCGACGGCCGGTCGGTGCGGGTCAGCCTCACCGCCGGGGCCCGGCGACTCGAGATCCGGGTCATTGCCGACATCGGCGAACTGATGGCGCCGCTGGCCGGGCGGCTCACCCCGGACGAGCGGAAACGACTCACCGCGCTCCTGTCCAAAGCCCTCGACAGCTGAGCCACCGTCAATCCCCTTTCACCGCAACGCCCCTCGCCCCGCCGCAGATCCTGGTGGGCAGCGCCGCCGGCCGTTCTTCACCACAAACCATTTCGACGGGCACCCCTCAGTGTTGGTGCGGGCCAGCCGACTGCCGGAAATCACGACGACGGAATTGGCCGAGCTGATTCAGGACGCGTGGCTGTCGCGGGTGTCGAAGCGGCGCGCCGCGGCGTGGCTCGCGGACCATTCGTAAACGCCGCGATTGGCGAGCATCAACGATGTTTAGACATGAGTCGAATGGGTATCGCTACGCCCACGGGAAGCTTTCTCGAATGCACTGGAGGTCGCCATGCGTGGTCGCGGAGTGATCGGCGCGATTGTCCTGGTGTGGCTCCTCATCGGAGTCTTCGCGGCATATCAGCGCGACTACTTCAAGGGCGGCTCAACGAGTTGTGTCACGGCGGGAAACATCGCGTTGACCGTCATCGCGGGGCCTCTCAACTACGCGGGCGTCAACCCGAAAGTCAAGGACTGCCATGTACCGCAACCCAGTTCAATGCCCAGTGGCCTAGAACCCCTCACGTAAGGAAGTCGTCATGATCATCCTCGGCATCGTCTTGCTTGTTCTCGGATTTATCTTCGGCATCCATCTGTTGTGGGTGCTCGGCATCGTCTTGCTGGTCATCGGCGCGGTGTTGTGGATCATGGGCTCGGTGGGCCGTCCGGTCGCCGGCAGGCGGTACTGGTATTAACCATCCACCGAAACACGGGTTCGCGTGATTGCTCAAGCGGTCACGCGATCTTTTCACAGGACACGCAAAGGATCGGCATAGCATCGACCCAGCCGTGCGCGGATACTGGAAGCTGTGACACAGTCCCGAACCTCAGTAGAGCGGGTTGTCATGTGCCGTGCCGACGGCAACCCGATCAATGTGCTCGTCGTTGACGACGAGCCCGTCTTGGCCGAAATGGTGTCCATGGCACTGCGGTACGAGGGCTGGAGCATCTCCACCGCCAGCGATGGATCGTCGGCGATTGCCACGGCCCGCGCCCGGCGGCCGGACGTGGTCGTTCTGGACGTGATGCTGCCCGACATGAGCGGGCTCGATGTGCTGCACAAACTGCGCGAAGAGAACCCGCAGCTGCCGGTGCTGCTGCTGACGGCCAAGGACGCGGTGGAAGACCGCATCGCCGGGTTGACGGCGGGCGGCGACGACTATGTGACCAAACCGTTCAGCATCGAAGAGGTGGTGCTGCGGTTACGGGCGCTTCTGCGGCGCACCGGGGTGACGACGGTGGACAGCGGGGCACAGCTGGTGGTCGGGGACCTGGTGCTGGACGAGGACAGCCACGAGGTGACGCGCGCCGGCGAGCCAATCTCCTTGACGTCGACCGAGTTTGAGCTGTTGCGGTTCATGATGCGTAACTCCAAGCGGGTGCTGAGCAAGGCCCAGATCCTGGACCGGGTGTGGAGCTACGACTTCGGCGGCCGGTCCAACATCGTCGAGCTCTACATTTCCTACCTGCGCAAGAAGATTGACAACGGTCGCGACCCCATGATCCATACGCTGCGCGGCGCAGGCTATGTCCTCAAGCCGGCTCGCTAGCACACGGCGCGCCTGGTCTCTTCGGCTGCGGCTGCTGGTCGGGCAGGTCGTCGTCCTGGCGGTCGTGTGCGTCGGGATCACCGCGGCAACCGAACTGGCGCTGCTGCGCCACCTGGTGGCGCAGCTCGACGGGCAACTGGCCGGGACCTCGTATCGCTCGGCACTGATGTACCCGGAGCCGAAACGTCCTGGCTGGCACCATGAATCGCACTTCTATCCGCGGCCGGGGCCTGGCCCGCGGTTCCTCGATGCGCCGGGCCAGCCCGCGGGCATGGTCGCCGCGGTGATCAGCGATGGCAAGACGGTTGACGCCGGCTACCTGACCAGCGCCGGTGCCCGGGCCGCGCTGACCGCAACCGCCCAAAGCCAGCTGGAACACATCGCCGGCAGCCGCTCGCCGGTGACGCTGGACCTCGATGACCTCGGTCGATACCGCGTGGTCGCCGCCCCGAGCCGCAGCGGGGGCGACATCATCGTCACCGGCCTGTCGATGGCCAACGTGGACGCCACGATGATCGAGATGCTGGTCATTCTCGGGGTCGTCACCGTGATCGCTCTGGTTGCCGCGACCACCGCCGGCGTCGTCATCATCAGGCGGGCGCTCGCGCCGCTGCGCCGCGTCGCACAGACCGCAAGCGAAGTCGTCGAATTGCCGTTGGACCGCGGCGAGGTCGAACTGCCCGTGCGGGTGGCCGAATCCGACGCCAACCCGTCCACCGAGGTGGGTCAACTCGGGTCGGCGCTGAACCGGATGCTCGACCACATCGCCGCCGCGCTGTCGGCCCGGCAGGCCAGCGAGACCCGGGTTCGTCAGTTCGTCGCCGACGCCAGTCACGAACTGCGCACGCCGCTCGCCGCGATCCGCGGCTACACCGAACTCGCCCAACGCATGGGCCAGGAGGGTGAGGACCGCGAGGCGGTGGCCCACGCGATGAGCCGGGTGGCGTCCGAGACCGAGCGGATCACCCGGCTCGTGGAGGACCTGCTGCTGCTGGCGCGCCTGGACTCGGGGCGGCCGCTGGAACGCGAACCGGTGGATCTGTCGCGCCTGGCCGTTGACGCGGTCAGCGACGCACACGTCGCCGGCCCGGACCACCAGTGGGAGCTGGACCTGCCCGAAGAGCCCGTGGTGGTCACCGGTGATGCGGCGCGCCTGCACCAGGTGCTGACGAACCTGCTCGCCAACGCGCGCGTCCACACCGGCGCCGGCACGGTCGTGACGACGCGGTTGAGCACCGAGCCCGCGCACACCCTGCTGCAGGTCATCGACAACGGTCCCGGCATTCCGGGGGCGCTTCAATCCGAGGTGTTCGAGCGGTTCGCCCGCGGCGATTCCTCGCGCTCCCGCAAGGGCGGCAGCACGGGGCTGGGGCTGGCGATCGTCTCGGCGGTCGTCAAGGCGCACAACGGCACGATCACGGTCAACAGCTCACCCGGTCGTACCGAGTTCACGGTGCGGTTGCCACCCAACGGGTCGCAACCGCCGCCGGCAATCCTTAGGTCAATCGGTTAGGAGCAAGTCACGTCGATTTCGAACGGCTTGTTCACCGGTTGCATCGGGTTGGCCATGTCCACGCCGGTGGCGTTGCCGGTGATCTTGTAGCTGTTGCCGTTCTTGGTGGCCGAGGCGTTGCCCTGGCCGGAACCCTGCGCGTACGCCAGCGTCACGCCGTTGACGTTGCCGAGCCCAACGGACTTCACCTGATTGTCGCCGCCGAGCACGGCTGAGATGCCGGTCGCCGTCCCGCCGATCGCGATGGTGGTGTTGCCGCCCGCCGTGGTGCAGACGACCGAGCCGGTCACGTTCTGGTTCTTCCCGTCGATGATCACCGTCGGCCCTGCGCCGCCGCCTCCGCCGGTCGCAACCGAGGCGGCGCCCGAGGAAGTCCCGGAACCGCTCGTAGTCGACTTGTTGCTCGAACACCCGGAAATACCCGCGACCAGAATTGCCGCTGCCGCTGCAGCGACTGTCAGTCCACGCTTCACCTGTTCTCCTTTACCCGACGTTGCGGTCCTCGGCATTGAGAGCCGTCAACGCAGTATGCGGGTTTGCCTGGCCGCACAAAAGGGGTTGGGCGAAAAATTCTTTTCACGCGCTGAAAGCCACCGGAAAGCTACCGGAAGGCCACCGGAAAGCCACCGCTCGTTCTTTGCCGAACGATGGCTCAAATGTATTCTTCCGGTTCGTTCCGAGGCCGGCGCGTCAATGGCAAGGTATTGCCGGTGGAACACAAACCCCCTACTGCGGTCATCGAGTCGGCCCATCGCGAACACGCGCTGCCCTTCCACGACACGGTGGATTTCGACAATGCCGATCGTGGATTTATAGCGGCCCTGTCCCCGTGCGTCATCAAGGCGGCCGACGGTCGCGTGGTGTGGGACAACGACGCCTACTCGTTTTTAGGCGGCGACGCGCCGGCGTCGGTGCACCCGAGCCTGTGGCGCCAATCGACCCTGGCCGCCAAGCAAGGCCTCTACGAGGTGGTGCCGGGCATTTATCAGGTCCGCGGCCTCGACATCTCCAACATCACCTTCGTCGAGGGCGACACCGGCATCATCGTCATCGACCCGCTGATTTCCACCGAGGTGGCGGCCGCCGCGCTGGACCTGTATCGCGCCCACCGCGGTGGTGACCGCCCCGTCGTCGCGGTGATCTACACCCACAGCCACGTCGACCACTTCGGTGGCGTGCTTGGGGTGACCTCGCAGGCCGAGGTGGACGCCGGCGCGGTGGCCGTGCTGGCGCCGGAAGGTTTTACCGCGCATGCCGTTCAGGAGAACGTCTATGCGGGCCCGGCGATGCTGCGCCGCGCGACATACATGTATGGCTCGATGCTGGCGCGCGGGCCCCTGGGCCATGTCGGCTGCGGGCTTGGCCAGGCCGCGTCCGCCGGCGAGGTGGCGATGATCGTCCCGACCGTCGACGTCCGAACGACCGGGGAGAAGCACACCATCGACGGCGTGGAGATCGAGTTCCAGATGGCGCCGGGCACCGAGGCTCCAGCCGAAATGCACTTCTATTTCCCGCGTTTCCGCGCTTTGTGCATGGCCGAGAACGCCACCCACAATCTGCACAACCTGTTGACCCTGCGGGGCGCGCTGGTGCGTGACCCGCGCGCCTGGTCTGGCTACCTGACCGAGGCCATCGACGCCTTCGCCCGGCGCGCCGACGTGGTGTTCGCCTCTCACCACTGGCCAACCTGGGGACGAGACGCCATCGTGGAATACCTGTCGCTGCAACGCGATATGTACGCCTACCTGCACGACCAGACGCTGCGGCTGCTCAACCGGGGCTACACCGGCGTGGAGATCGCCGAGATGTTCGAGATGCCGCCCGCGTTGGAACGGGCCTGGCACACCCGCGGGTATTACGGGTCGATCAGTCACAACGTCAAGGCGGTCTACCAACGCTACATGGGTTGGTTCGACGGCAACCCGGCTCGCCTGTGGCCCCAACCCCCGGAAGCCCTCGCCCCCCGCTACGTCGACGCGATGGGCGGGATCGACCGGGTCGTCGAACTCGCCCGGGAGGCATTTGCTTCCGGTGACTTCCGTTGGGCCGCGACGCTGCTCGACCACGCGATCTTCACCGACAGCGAGCACGCCGCGGCACGCGCGCTGTACGCGGATACCCTCGAGCAGCTGGCCTACGGTGCCGAGAACGCGACGTGGCGCAACTTCTTCATGAGCGGGGCGGCCGAATTGCGCGACGGCAACTTCGGCACCGCGGGCCAAGTCGCCTCCCCGACAATGCTTTCCCAGCTGACGCCGGAGCAGATCTTCGACAGCCTCGCCATCCGCGTCAACGGGCCCCGCGCCTGGGACCTCGACCTCGCCGTCGACCTCACCTTCGCCGATTCGGCGACCAACTACCGGATCGCCCTGCGCAACGGCGTGCTCGTCCACCGCGAGGCGCCGGCCGACCCCGCGACGGCGACCGTTACGGTGAGGCTGGACAGCAAGTTTCGCCTGCTCGCGGTGGCGACGGGTGACTTCGCCGCGCCAGGGCTGGATATCTTCGGTGACCGGGCGGCGCTGCAGGCCCTGCTCGGTGTGCTCGACGAACCGGACCCGAATTTCAACATCGTCACCCCGTAGTAGGTAGCGCGAGCAGACGCAAAATCGCACGCCAGGTGCCCTGGCGGTGCGATTTTGCGTCTGCTCGCGCTATTAGCGCGCGGGTACTAGGGCGCGACGTCGATGACCACCTTGCCCAGCACCTTGCGTTCGGCCACCTGCCGCAGCGCCGCCGGCGTTTCGGACAAGGGGAAACGCGCGCCGATGTAGGGCCGGACCGTGCCGTCGGCGAACATCCGCGACAGCTCGGCCACGTCGCGCACGGCGTCGTCGGGCCGATCGCTCATGAAGGTACGGATCTCCATGCCCTGGATCGTGATTCCCTTGAGCAGAACCAGATTGAGCGGGATGGACGGGATGGTGCCGGAGGCGTAGCCGAGCGTGACGAAGGTTCCGCCGCGGGCCAGGCCGCGCAGCGCGGGCTCCGCATACGGCCCGCCAACCGGGTCGAGGATCACCCGGGCCGCGTCGCCGGTGAGCTCCCGGATGCGCGACTTCAGGTCCTCCCGGCTGTAGTCGACGGTGGCCTCGGCGCCACGCTGCCGGCACAGCTCAAGCTTTCCCGGACCGGACGCAGCGGCCAGCACCCGAGCCTTCATGGTCACCGCCAGGTCGACGGCGGCCAGACCCACCCCGCCTGCGGCGCCCAGGACGACCACCCAGTCCCCTTGCGCGACTTCGGCGATCGATCGCAGCGCGTGGTAGGCGGTGCGGTAGGTGACGCCGAACGCCGCGGCTGAGGCGAAGTCGACGCCGTCGGGTATGAGCGCCGCCGATCCCGCGTCGAGCAGGGCCCGCTCGGCGAATGCCCCGGTCGGGGTGGTGGCGAAGACCCGTTGGCCCAAACGAAACGGCGCGCCTTCACCGACCGCGACCACCTCACCCGCCAGTTCGCTGCCCGGGGTGAACGGGACCGGAATCTTGACTTGGTACTTGCCGGCGATGAGCAGCACATCGGGGAAGTTGACGGCCGCGGCGTGCACCCGCACCAGCACCTGGCCGGGACCCGGGACGGGCTCGGCAATGTCGTCGATGACCAGGTCCTCCGGCGCACCGTACGAACGGCAGACCACCGCACGCATCAATTGACTCCCAGCCCAGCTAAACAGAACCGCACCACGTGTGCGATGTCGTCGGGGCCGGGCCGGTCGGCCGAACCCACGTATCGCCGCATCGTTGCGGTTGTGCAGCAAAACACCGCCTCGACGTCGCGATCAACATCGGCGCCGCCCAGCGCGGTGACCGGCTCGATCAGCAGGTCCCGCAGCGGCCGCAGCATTTCCCGGTCGGCCGCTCGCCAATTGGCGCCGGCCGACATTTGTCCGGCCGCCGCACGGCTTTTGCTGACCAGGTGCGGATCGGTGACTTGAGCCAGCGTGCCCTCGATCCAGCGCGCGATCTTGCCCCGCGGCGTGGATTCCTTGGCCATCTGATGCTGAAGGTAGGACATGACGATCGCCACCCCACGTTCCATCACCGCCAGGATGAGATCGTCCTTGCCGGCGAAGTATCGGTAGAACGCCTTATTCGACGAGCCGGCCTCGGCGACGATGTCGCTGACGCGAGGAGGTTCGGGCGCGGCCCGTTCCATCACCCGCACCGCGGCGGCCAGGATGCGCTCGACCTCCTCGGTGGCCTCCCGCTGCCGGTCGTCGAGCGCCCGCTCGACGGCCGCGGTGACTCTGCTAGTGGTCAACGGGGTCACCGTATTTGGCGCGAGCGGCCGCGCGGCGAACATCCAGCAATTCGCTGGGCCACTCGGCGTCTTCGGCCTCGTACTCCTTGAGGAGTGTCCGAGCCAGGTTGACCTTGTGCGCTTCGGTCGGCCCGTCGGCCAGACCGAGCGCGATGCCGCCGAGTAGTACGTTGACCAGTGGCAGCTGGTTGGTGAGCCCGAGCGCGCCGTGTACCTGGATCGCGCGTAACGCAATCGATTTGAGTACTTGTGACGCGAGGATCTTGCATGCTGCGATCTCGGCGCGGGCGGCTCGCTCGTCGCCATTGTCGATCAGCCACGCGGCGTGCAGCACGGTCAGCCGAAACGGTGTCAGCTCGGTGTAAGAGTCGGCTACGAACTCTTGCACCAACTGCTTATCGGCCAGCGAACTGCCTTGGGTGAAACGGCTTTTCGCACGGCGCGACATCATCTCGACGGCGCGCTGCGCCATTCCGATGGACCGCATCGCGTGATGCAGCCGACCGCCGGCCAGTCGGGTCTGCAAGATCAGGAAGCCCTGACCGGGTTCGCCGAGCAACGCGTCCGATCCCACCCGCACGTCGTCGTAGTGCACCAGGGAATGCCCGGGTTCGTGCGGATCCGCGCCGACCAGATGGTGAGTGGCTGCCACGATCAGGCCCGGTGTTCCGGCCGGGATCAGGAAGGTCGACGCGCCGCGATGGACGGGCACATCGGGATCGGTGATGGCCACGACGATGAAGAACGACGCGACAGTGGCGTTGGAGGAGAAGTACTTTCGCCCGGTGATGACCCAGTCGTCACCGTCCCGGACCGCGCGGGTGGTGAACACTCGCGGATCGGCGCCGCCTTGCGGTTCCGTCATCGAGAAGCAGGAAAAGATCTCCCCGGACAGCAGGCCGGCCAGGTAACGGTCCTTCTGGTCCTGGGTGCCGAAGCGGGCGATGATCTCCGCATTGCCGGTGTCGGGTGCTTGTGTTCCGAAGGCGATCGGCGCCCACGGGCTGCGGCCCAGGATCTCGTTGATCAATGTCAGCTTGACCGCACCGAAGCCCTGCCCGCCGAGCTCGGGGCCCAGATGCGGTGCCCACAAGCCGTTGTCGCGGACCTGCTGCTTGAGTGGATCGACGATCCGTCGGCGCTCGTCGTTCAGCGGCAGGAATTCGCAGCCCGGGAACAGCACCTCGAGCGGTTCCACTTCCTCGCGCACAAACTCGCGGATCCAGTCCAGCTTCTTCTCGAACTCCGGTTCGGTGGAAAAGTCCCAAGACATCAGGGAATCCCGCCGTCGGCACGCAGGATCGAACCGGTCGTGAAACTGGACGCGTCGGAAGCCAGGAACAGCGCGGCGCCAACAATTTCACGCGGGTCGCCGGCGCGTTGCAACGAAAGGTGGCTGAAATTGTTGCCTCCAGCGTCGGGGTCGAGGTTCCAGGCCTTGCTGACGTCGGTCAGGTAGGGCCCAGCCATCAGCGTGTTTACCCGCACCGTCGGTCCGAACGCCTGTGCCAGCCCCTCGGTCATGGCGTTGAGCCCGGCCTTGGCCGCGGCGTAGGGAATGATGCCGCCGTTGGGACGTAGCGACCCGGTGGAACTCACGTTGATGATGGACCCGCGGCCGGCGACCACCATCCGCTCGCCCACCAACGCCGATAACCGGAAGGGCCCCTTGAGATTCAGGTTGACCACCGCGTCGAACAGCTTCTCGGTGACGTCGGTCAGCTTGTCGTAAAGCGGCGACATGCCCGCGTTGTTGATCAAGGTGTCCACCTTGCCGAACCGCTCGTAGGTGGCATCGACCAATCCGTCCAGCTGATCCCAGCGTCCCACGTGCACCTGATAGGGCATGGCGGAGCGGCTGGTCTCGGTCTCGATTTCCTTGGCGGTGGTCACGCAGTTGTCCATGTTGCGGCTGGCGATCACCAGGTCGGCGCCGCAGTGCGCGGCGGCGAACGCCATTTCGCGTCCCAGGCCGCGGCTGCCGCCGGTGATCAGGATCACCCGATCGGTCAGATCGAAAAGCTCGTCCGCATAACCCATTTCAGTTCCCCTTGCTGGAACGCGCTAGCTCGGCCGCCGTGGCGATCAGCTGCGGAATCATCGCGCCGAAGGCGTCCTTGATCTTGGGGTCGACCTTCCCGGTGCGCACGCCCGTGGCGTAGGTCTTCTCCAGCACGATGCCGAGCTTCCAGTTGGCCAGCACCAGGTAGTAGTCGATGTTCTCGGTGGAGAGCCCGCTGATTTTCTCGTAGTGCTCCAGCAATTCGCTGCGAGTGGGCATGCCGCGCATGTCCAGATAAAACCCGTCGTCGCGGGGATTTTCACCGTCATAGCCCAGCAGCGCCCAGGCGAGATCCAGCAGCGGATCGCCGACCGTCGTCATCTCCCAGTCCACGATCGCGGCCAGCCGGGCCGGCCCACCGTGGGCGAACATCACGTTGGCGAACTGATAGTCGCCGTGCATGATTCCCGGCTTGTAGTGCG
Organism: Mycobacterium heidelbergense; assembly: GCF_010730745.1. NCBI lineage: Bacteria > Bacillati > Actinomycetota > Actinomycetes > Mycobacteriales > Mycobacteriaceae > Mycobacterium > Mycobacterium heidelbergense. Next base: position 2,375,607 of record NZ_AP022615.1, read on the forward strand.
CGGGCCGGTTACGGCGCAACCAGTCGGAAGCCTCGTCCAGGCCGGGGAGATCGCGCACCTTGTAGGCGTCCAGAAACGACAGCCAGCGATCGACCTGGCGATCGTGGAATCCGTCGGGGCGGCCGAAGCCGTCGAGTCCTTGGGCGCGCCAATCCACCCGGCCCAGCTTGGCGGCGCCCTCGACGAGCTGAAACGCCAGCTCACGTCGCGCGTCCAGGTCGGTGTTGAAAGGCGCCTGCCAGCCGCCGTCCATCGGGCTCCACCCGTCGATGGCCCGCATCACGTAGAACGGCATGCCCAGCACGGTGCCGGTGTCGTCGGCGGCGATGAGCGCCGCGTGCGGCACATCGGTACCCGACAGGGCCCGTACCAGCCGGATCTCGCGCAGCAGGCCGTCGATGCGGGCCGCGTCGGCGCGAGCGCCGGGCATCCGCAGCACCATGCGCTCCGACCCGCGCGCAATCAGATACAGCGTGTTCTGCGAACCGCCCTTGAGCTGCTCCAGGACCGGCTCTTCGCCGCTTCCCGGGGCGCCGTTCGCGTCCAGCCATCGACCAAGAACACCCTGGTCCAGCTGGGTTTCACCGGCAGTCGTCATTGTCCGCACACCCTACTCTCCGCGCTGAGAATAGCATTCTCTACGGGCGGGGACTAGCCGCCGATTACGCAGGCTTGTGCGCGCTGAGCAGGAATCCCGGCACGATGAAGTGGCCCTCGTCGTCGTATTCGGCGTTCGCCAGTGGACTATCGGCAACCGCATCGGCGTTGCCGTAGACCTTGGCGGGGCGCAGGTCGTCGACCCGCCAGAGCGACGAAACTGCTTCGTGCAGCTCGGTTTCGGTGAAGCCGCGCGGGCCGGGCCGGTCGCCTTCGTTGCCCAGCGCGCCGGCGGCAAAGGCCAGGATGTACAGAGCCGCGCCCGGCGCGGCGGCCAAAAAGATCGACTCCAGGTAGTCGTGGCGTTTCTCCGGCGGCAGTGCGTGGAACAGCCCGCTGTCCAGGATGGTGGCGAAGCGACCGTCGTAGCCGCGGAAGTTGGTGACGTCGGCCGTCGCGAACGTTGCCGTCGTCAGTCCCTGTGCGGCGGCCGACGCGGCCGCGGCCTCGATCGCCGTTGCGCTGGCGTCCAGGCCGACCACCGTGTAGCCGCGGGCCGCGAGCGCCAGCGATAGGGCGGCGTGGCCGCAGCCGGAATCCAGCACATCGCTGCGGACCTTGCCCTGTTCGATGAGAGCTGCGAGTTCGGGCTGCGGCTGGCCGATGCTCCATGGAGGTGGTGCTTCCCGTTGGTATGAGGCGTCCCAATCCATGTTCGGCTGGTTCATCTGTCCCCTCCTTTGAGACCTTCGGCGACGCCATTGTGCGCCCGCCGGGAAAGGTGACGCCAGCGCCCGCGTGCGAGGCTTAGCGCGGCTAACCGATCGCCGAGCCGTCCAACCGAGGGGACACCGCCATGCAAGTGCTTCTGGTCCGGCATGCGTTGCCGCTGCGCAGCCAACACGGCGAGGGCTCCGACCCGGACCTGTCGGAAGAAGGTGTGGCGCAGGTCGAACGGCTGCCCGGCGCACTCGCCAGGTTTCCCGTCTCCCGGGTCGTGAGCAGTCCACAGCGCCGTGCCATCCAAACCGCTGAACCGGTCGCGGCGGCATTCGAGCTAGCTGTCGAGGTCGACGACCGGTTCGCCGAATATGACCGCGACCTTCCGGTGTATATCCCGGTCGAGCAGATCCGTGAGGAAAACCCGCGGGAGTGGGCGCGATTGGCCCAGGGGCAACTGCCCAGTGCGGTCGACGAACATGCTTTCCGGGCACGTGTCCGCGCCGCGGTGGAGGACCTTATCGCTGCCGCCGACCCCGAGGACACGGTTGCGGTGTTCAGCCACGGCGGAGTGATCAACCTGCTACTGCACGAGATTCTGGGGACGGCCCGGTTGTTGTCCTTTCCCGTGGACTACGCGTCGGTGACCCGCCTGCTGTACTCGCGCTCCGGCCAGGCGACAGTGGCGGGGGTCAACGCGGTCGAACACGTGTGGGACCTGTTGCCGCGTAATCAGCGGTGGTGAACATGTCTTGTGACTGCTCGAATCTGACCTTCCAAGTGCGAGCTGGATGACGAGCTGTACGTATCTGAGAAGAACCTGAGTCGGCGGGACTTTCGACAGACATTTGCCGATCACTTCGAGAGCACGAAGCCCAGCAACCTCTGCGAAGTAGATAAATACCTGGCATACGCGGTGTTATTGCGTGTTTCAGCAACCCTGATTCGAGGCTCCGATAGTTCAGTTTGAAAGTACCTGTCGGTAACAAGTGAGACCCGCGCCCGCTCCCCACTCACGATAGCTACGCCCATTGCCATAGGACCATTTGACAAGTCATATAGTGAATTACTTGGTTTGCTGCGGCACGCTTCGGAAGCGTGTCTCCGACACGTCGTGGTCGTCCTCGCCCCTCAACACAAACCTGAGAAAAAGCCGGGATTACCCCAACCTTCGCGATCCCCTGGTTGACGCGACCCAGGTCACCGTGCGGTAGACACCTCGAACAACACCAGTCACCTGGGCCCAGCCCCGTGGTGACATCGCCGTCGATTCCCCCGTCATCCACGCTGCGCCGGCCACCGCGAAGACAAGACATGCGATGCCCACGCCGACCAGTAGGGGATGCCAATAAGCGGGCCGCCGCCCCTCTGGACAACAGGGCAAGAATCCCTAATTACGTTGTGATCGACGACAATCGCCGAGAAGCGTCTTCGTCGACGCCGACGAGATCGGCCCCGCCTCGCTGGCCCGGCTGCACCTGCCTACCAGCCCCTCCAGGTCGCGGCCCCCACCCCGATGGCGACGTTTGCTTCCCGCGTCGCGGGCCCCGGCGGGTGATCGTCGACACGGCCGCACTGCCGTCGGGTCGGCACTCGACGATGCCACCCATCTCGCGAGGACAACGAGGCGGAAATACCACCAGTCCTGGGTGTGGCAGCACCCGCAAGCATTCCAAACAACCAATAATTTTAGGGTTATTTTGAATGAGGTTTTTTGCTGCTAATTTCCTCTCGCCGCAGCTCATTACCCATTTTATTGCACCATTTCCTCAATGTAATTCTCAGGTATGTTCAGCGTGTCGTTATCCACAACACACAGTGAATCCAGAACGAAAACCGTCAGCCCCCAGCTTTAAGTACGGCTCCGACTCGTTTTATCGGTCATGACAGGAAGGCGCGCAGATGAAGCGTAAACAGCACAGCATGAGGCGAAATCGCCGCAACGCGAAGGCCAGCCGTGGCCGTGTCGTCGGCCTCAGCACCGCAGCCGGCGCGTTCCTGACCGCCACCATGGCACCGATGGCCGCCGCGCCGCCCGCCCAGGCCGGGGTGCTGGACATGATCATCAACCCGATCATCCAGCCCGTGATGGGGGCCGTCGGCACCGCCGCCGCCGCGGGCACCACCGCGATCAACGGTATCGGCGCGGGTGCGCTCGCAGGCCTGCATACCGCAGCCCTCGAGGGCATCACCAATAGCCTCAACGCCAGCGCGGCGGCCTTCCAAGGCGTGCATTCGGCCGCCCTGGCCAGCATCACCAACAGCCTCACCGCCAGCGCTGCCGCCTTTAACACCGGCGGCCTGAACGCGGCCCTGGAAGGCCTGCATGCCAGCGCTGCTGCTGCCTTTAGTGGTGGGGGGCTTAGCGCGGCCGCGGCTAATTCTGCGGGGAATGTGCAGCTGAACAACCTCGTGTATGGCGGTTTCAGCAACGTCTACAACATGATCTACACGGCCGGGCAGTCGTGGCTTGTCAGCCCGACCGGTCAGCAAGTGGACGGGATACTCAACGCACCGTTCCTCGCCCTGTTCGGGCGCGACCTGATCGGCAACGGCGTCAACAACTTCACCGGGCCCAACACCTCACTGCTCGGCCAAACCAACCTCTTCGGCAACCTCAGCGACGGCGGATTCCTCTTCGGCAACGGCGGAACCGGCGCGGCCGGAACCGCCACTAATCCTGTCGGTCTGGTCGGTGGGGCCGCCGGATTGTTCGGCAACGGCGGCAACGGCGGTGCCACGTTTAACGGCAGCAGTTTGGCGGGCGGCTCCCTCACTGGCGCGGCGGGCGGTCCCGGCGGGATCCTGATGGGCAACGGCGGCACCGGTGCTATCGGTGGCAACACAACCGGCCTTGTTGGCGGCACTGGCGGTGCGGGCGGCGCGGGCGGCTTCCTGTTCGGCAACGGCGGCGCTGGCGGCGCCAGCGGCATCGGCGCTGATGCTCCCGGTAGCGGCGGTAACGGCGGTAACGGTGCCTGGCTGGTCGGAAACGGGGGCAGCGGTGGCTTCGGCGAGACAACAGCCGGCATCACCGGGCACGGTGGTTTCGCCGGTTTGGGCGGGATGCTCGCCGGCAACGGCGGCACCGGCGGTGGGGCCGGCAAGGCCGCCGACGTCCGTCCCGGCGGCCTCGCCGGGCTTCTCGGCCAAAACGGCTCCCCGGGCAGCGTGACCCCCTAGCTCGGATAGACCCCACCGCCTCTAGACGCCGCAGCGCAGAGGCTACGGACACCCAGATCACCCACAGCAAAGGAAGTAAACGCACATGAAACAGCTAGCAGGCCCCCGGCCCCTCATCACCGCGGCTGCCGCGACAATATCCGCGGGCATGATCGCCCTCACCCCGACGGTCTCCAACGATCTGGCCGCCGACATCCAACACAGCATGACCGATCTGCAGCAACGCGCGGTCGAACTCACCGACTACGTCGCCAACCCCATCCAAGACTGGATCACCACATTCCAGGCCGCGGGCGTCAACCTCTCGTCGCTGTACGCACAATTTCAGCAATTCCCCTTCGTACTGTCACAGCAGCTGGCCGCCAACTTTTTGCATTACGCATCCAGCTATGTGTCGCCGTACCAAACGGCCGGAAACGACGCGGTCGGCTACCTTCTCGGGACTTCCACTACAGGTACCTTGAGCTTCGTACCGCAAGTTGTGAAGGGGCTGGCTGATCTTCAGGCGGGAAACTTCGCGGCTGGGATTCCCGCGCTCACGTCAACGATATGGTCGGGTCTTGCCGTAAACGTCTTTCAATCGCTCGAGGCCATTCCCACAATCCTTAATCCGATCACGCAGAACCTCGCGAACGCGACCGACTACATGACAACAACGTGGTTGGGCAATGTCCCTGGATATTTTGCCGACCACTTTATGGGCACGGTTTTCACTCCGCTCGGTGTGGGCGTCCAGAATGTTTACAATTCACTCACCGCGGGGGATCCGCTCGGCGCTGTGATCAACACGATCGATATTCCCGCCCTGGTGACAAACTCGGTGCTCAACGGAACCCCCAACGCAAAAACCGGGCTCTACAGCCAAGGCTTGATCGCTGATGGGTCTGCTGGTCTTCTCAAATACCTCATCACCGTGACCCCGCAAGGGCTTGCCAACGTCATGGTCGCCCCCAACACCCAGAACATCTTGGGTGGCGGCAGCCTCGCGTTTCAGGCCGGGTACCTCGGGAACGTCCTGGCCACCGGCTTCCCCACCCCGCAGATCGTCTTCGACAACCTGCTCAACGTCATCCGAACCTATGCGGGCATCCCTAGTGCGGCGGCCGCCGCGGCTGCGAACGGAAGTGGCTTCGCGGCCCTGGCCCCGGCAGCTAGTGCCTTGCCTGGTTTGTCGGCTGGTGTGTTGAAGGCGTTTGATCCGGCGGCGGTGACCAATATTGCGGGGTCGTTGGGTCCGTCGTTGGCGGCGGAGGTGGCGGGGTCGTTGGGGGCGAATCTGGCGGGGTCGTTGGCTACAACGCTGTCGGTGGATCTGTCCAAGATGGCGCTGCACATCCTGTCGGCGCTGTAAGCCCTTCCTGTTGTTGTGGCTGTGGTGTATGCCGGCGACCCGATCAACGGTCGCCGGCATACACCCGGGTGTGGGAGGTATCACGATGACCGGGATCCGGTGGGCGACGCCGACATGGTGGTGTGGCGCTAATCCCTCACTGCCAGCGGGCGTGACCGCGCGTGGCGTGGCCTGAAATTCGGGTGGGTGGTCATAGATGTCTGTGGGCTGGCGAGAGTGGGATGACGAAGACACCACCGATACCGATGAGGTGTTGGGTGCTACCGGTATTTGGCTGATCCCACGAACACGCCCGGTGCTCGTGGAGCCGAGACGTCGGATCGTCACCACCAACACCGGTCGGGAGGCGCACGCGGGAACCGCGCTAGCCGCAGAGCATCGGGAGGTGTTGGAGTGGGCGCAAGCACGCATTGATGAGTTGATCGGTTTGGCCGAGGCTAAAGAACACTTCACGATGTGGCGCACCGCCCTACAAAACAACCACCACCACCATGATGTTGAGCATGGTGGCGTGGTGACGTCTTGTAGGGAAAACCATATGGTGTTGCTCGGCGCGGCGGGCACCGCGAAGAAAACGTTCGCCCGAGTGATCGCTGAAGTGTTGTTCGGACTCGGTGTAATCACGCGCCCGGAGGTCACCGAGATCACCGCCCACGACATCGTGGCGGGCGATCCTTCACACAGCGCGGCCAGGATGAAAACTGTGTGCGACGACGCGCGTGGTGGGGTGTTGTTCCTCGACGAGGCCCACCAACTGGCCCCCGACACTGAAAGCCGCCCTTTTGGTGGGGACGTGATCGCCGCCCTGCAGACCCATGTCGCGCACTACCCCGGCGAGCTGGTCGTCATTCTCGCCGGCCACCCCACCCCCATGCAGAACTTCCTCACCACCCATGCCGGGCTGGCCGGCCGCTTCCCCCACACCGTGGCTTTCACTAGCCCTACCCCCGACGACATCGTGGCTCTCGGGCACCGCCTCGCCGGCAAAGAAAACCTGATCGTCGAAGACACGGCATGGGAACTACTGCGCACCGAAGCGGCCCGACTGCGGTCCATCCCCTACGGCCACGGCACACTGCTCGATGTCGCCGGTAACGCCCACTACGCCCACGACGTCATCCACACCTGCCAGCGCGCACGACTCCGCCGACTCCACAAACTCGCACCCCACCGCCGCGACCTCGAACACCTCCTCCACACCAACCCCGGTGTCCTCCACGTCAACACCACCGACATGCAACGCGCCCTCACCGCAACACACCCAGCCGTGACGGCCTAACCGACATACCGACACCCGCCGGCATCGCTATGGACCATTGCGGACGGACTGGGGGTCATCGTCACAGCCTGGTATGCCGTCACAGCGGCCATGAGGTGCCGGCTGCTGGTAGCTGCTCGCCATCCCCGCGATGCTTCTGGTGTGTTGAGAGGGCCAGCCAGATCCAAAAAGGCTGCTGGGCAACCACTTCAGGGCAGGTGACAACGAAGCGATTCGCTGAGAGAGAGCCGGGTTGGGTGGTTCACGGTGAAGGCCGGTCCTTACCGGGCTAGCGAACTGTACGTACCTAAGAAGAACCTGAGCCCACAGGGTTTTCGACAGACATTTGCCGATCACTTCGGAAACACACCGTCCAGCAATCTTCGAAAAGTCGCGAAAACACTGGTAAGCATGCTGTTGCCGCGTATGTCAGCAACAGCTCTCCGGCACTGTAATAGTTCAGTTTGAAAGTACCTGCCGGTAACAAGCCCGACCCGTACCCGCCTCCCACTCACGATAGCTGCACCCATTACCATTAGGCTATTTGGCACGGAATACAGCGAATAACTGAGTTTGCTGTTGCTGGCTTCGCCAGCATGCATCCGACACATCGTCCTAACCCGATGCCACCAGGAGCCAACCTTACTTTTTCTCAGGATCACCCTCAGCCGTCGCGATTCCTCTGCTCGACGCGACCCCATGTCACCGTCTAGGTAGACACCTCCAACAACACCCGCCACCCCGGCCAGCCCGCGGTGACCATCACCGTCGATTCCCGCGTCAAACATGCTGCGCCGGCCCACACAAAGACAAGACACCCACTACCCCGCGCCGGCCAGTGGGGGACGCCGGGAAGCGGCAGCCACTCACCTGGGCACCAGGGCAAGAACCCTCAATTACGCTGTCCTCAACGACGATCGCCGAATCCCAGCAGATGATCGCCGAGAAACGTCTTCATCCACACCGACGAAATCGCCACACATCGCTGGCCCGGCCGCACCTGCCAACCGGGCCGTCAGGTCGCGGCTTGCACCCCCGATAGCGACGTTTGCTTCCCGCGTCACGAGCCTCGGCGGGTGACCGTCAACACGGCCGCACTTGCTCTCGGATCGATACTCGACGATGCCCCCCATCTCGTGAGGGCAACGAGGTGGGTGGCACCCAGTCGTGGGGGTGGCGGCGGCGGTAAGCATTTTCGAAAGGCCAATAATTCCGGGGCTATTTACGCAGGATTTTTGCTGCCAATTTCGTCTCACCACAACCAATTACCGAGTGTATTGCACCATTTTCTCGACGTAATTCTTAGGTATGTTCACCTCTGTTACCAGCCAGAAACACACGGTGAACCAGATCAACAACGGCAGTACCTGGCTTTTTTCTCAAGTACGGGCCCGCACACCTCGTTTTATCGGTCATGACAGGAAGGCGCGCAGATGAAGCGTAAACAGCACAGCATGAGGCGGAATCGCCGCAACACCAAGGCGAACCGTGGCCGTGTGGTCGGCCTGGGTACCGCCGCGGGTGCGTTGCTGACCGCCACCATGGCCCCGGTGGTTGCCGCACCGCCCGCGCAGGCGGGGGTGCTGGACCTGATCATCAACCCGATCATCCAGCCCGTGATGGGCGCCGCCAGCACGGCCGCCGCCGCGGGCACCACCGCGATCAACGGTATCGGCGCGGGAGCGCTCGCGGGCCTGCAAACGGGCGCCCTCCAGGGCATCACGAATAGCCTCAACGCGAGTGCGGCGGCTTTCCAGGGTGTGCATTCGGCCGCCCTGGCCAGCATCACCAACAGCCTTAACGCCAGCGCTGCTGCCTTTAACACCGGCGGCTTGAACGCGGCCCTGGAAGGCCTGCATGCCAGTGCGGCGGCGGCCTTTAGTGGTGGCGGGCTAGACGCGGCGGTCGCTGCGGCGAACTCGCCTAAGGCCGCGCTGAACAACCTGGTGTACGGGGCGTTCAGCAACGTCTACACCATGGTCTATACCGCCGGGCAAACCTGGATCGCCAGCCCCACCGGCCAGCAAGTCGACGGAGTCATCAATGGCCCGTTCGTCGCCGTGTTCGGGCGTGACCTGATCGGCAACGGTGTCAACGGCTTCACCGGCGCCAACACCTCACCGATCGGCGGTATCGGGGCTAATGGCAGCCTCGCCGATGGCGGGTTCTTGTTCGGCAACGGCGGGACCGGGGCGGCCGGCACCGCCGCTCACCACACCGGTTTCGCGGGCGGGGCTGCCGGGCTGATCGGCAACGGCGGGGTCGGTGGTGCCGGCTTCAGCAATGCCAGCGGTGTAGGCGGCACCGGTGGTATCGGTGGTGTCGGCGGCATCTTGATGGGTAATGGGGGTGCCGGTGGTGTCGGTGGCTTCGGTTACACCAGCAGTGCAGCCGGTAACGGTGTCGGTGGCGCTGGCGGTGCCGCCGGCATCCTGTTCGGTAACGGCGGTGCCGGCGGTGCCGGCGGCAATGCCGGCCCTGGCGGTTGGTACACCGGTAAGGGCGGTGCCGGCGGGAACGGGGCCTGGCTGGTCGGTAATGGCGGGGCTGGCGGCAACGCCCCCAATGCCCCTAGCGGCGGCGGTGCTTACGGGGGCGGTGGTGCCGGTGGTGCCGGCGGTTTCAGCGGGCTCCTGGCCGGCAATGGCGGTGTTGGCGGCAACGGCGGTAGCGCCACTCCCGGCTACGGCTACAAGGGCGGTGCGGGGGGACTCGGTGGTCTCGCCGGGATCCTCGGCCAGATCGGTGCGGCCGGCACAAATGGGACCCACGGCTAATACCCCTGTGAATGTAGTGGGCCTCTGCACGCCCACGACTACCTAGACCACACACAGCAAAGGAACAACACCCATGCACCAGCGAACAGTCCTTCGACCCCTCATCACCGCGGGCGCCGCGGCATTAGGCGCCAGCCTGATCGCCCTCACCCCCGCGGTCTCCAACGACGCGGCCTCCGACCTCCAACGCAGTGTCACCACCGCCCAGTACCGCGCGGTCGAGCTGCTAAGCAGCGACCCCGGGGTCGTCAACCCCATCCAAACCTGGATCAACGTCTTCCAACAAGCGGGCGCCAACCTGCAAACGATTGGAAGCAACATGAGCACCGGGGGCAAGATTTTCTTCCCACTGGCCCAGCAGCTGGCCGCGAACTGGATCACCTACGCAAGCATCTACGTCGGCTCGGGAAATGCGTACCAAGGCGCCGTCAACGGCGCCTACAACTTCTTCACTAATGCGAATGGAGCAGGGCAGGGTATTTCATTTTTCAACAACCTCACCTATGCGATCACTGCCATTCAGCAAGGTAACTTCATCAACGCCTTCGGCCCCCAGGGCCTTTACGGGTTCTGGTACGGGCCGGCTTCGCAGATATTCCAACCGATGGAAACGATCCCGACGATCCTCGCCTACATGTCGACCAACTTCGCGGCTCTGGGAAACGTGGCTTTTAACGAACCTGGCCTTCTCAGTCAATCGATCGTGTCAATGCTGGGTGCCTTTTTTGCCGTAGGTGTGAGTAACAGCATCTTCACTGCCCTTGGCGCCGGTTTTCAGAATGCTTACGATGGGTTCGCCGCTGGTGATCTGCCGGCGGGGGTGAGCAATTTGCTCAATATGCCGGGGCTACTCGCAGGAGCAATCCTCAACGGATACGGTAACAGCGGGATCGGCAACACCGGTATCCTCAGTCCCACCAGCACTCTGACACAACCTGGCCTGTTGAACACGTTGGCGGTCTGGATTCCCCAGACGCTCGCGTCGAAGATTGTTGTTAACAATCAGGTGAAAGGCACGATACTCACCCCCAACATTCTGGGCGGTGGCAGTCTGGCTAATGCGTTCTCGCAATTAACGAGTCAGGTAACCACCGGTTGGCCGACCCCGAACATGTGGTTCGATGGTTTGCTGAATGCGTACCAGAGCTTCCTCGGGTTCTTAGGTGGCCAGGTCGGCTTGGGGGGTGCGGCGTTCGCTGCTCCGGCCGGGGTGGTGGGGATTGCCCCGTCGCTCGCGGCCAACCTCGGTGGCATTGCTCCGTCGATTGCGGCCGATTTCTCGGGGATTGCTCCGTCGCTCGCGGCTGAGATCGGTGGTATGGCTCCGTCGCTGGCGACGAACCTTGCCGGGACGTTGGCGCCCCAGCTGGGGACATTGGCGGCTCATCTCCTTACGTCGCTGTTCTGAGTTGCAGTGCGGGTCTGCTCGCCCAGCACCGGTGGCAACCACGCCGGTGCTGGGCGGGTGGGCCCGCCCCCGGGTAGTGCTGTGCGCAAGCGAGGGCTGTGGCGTCGGCGACGACCACCGATATGCCTGATGACCTGTTGGGCGAGATGTTGCGCGCGCCGGGGTGGGTGTCGTGGGGGCAGGCCCGCTGTGTGTGAGACCCGGTAGCGAGGTACCGATGAGCAATGTCAACAGTACGGCGGCGGCCCTGGCACTGGCAGAAGACTGGTGCCTGGGCGAATCGGGTGCAGATGAAGCCGCCGCCGCGGCGTTGGGCGGTCGCGACGCGTACGCGGGTACCGCGCTGGCCGCCGAGCGTCGGGAGGTGCTCGACTGGGCGCAAGCACGTATCGGCGAATTGATCGGTTTACAAAGCGCTAAAGACCGTTTCGCGGTGTGGCTCGGCCAGCACGATGCCCCACACCACCGGGGTGTCGTGGCCTCGTGTTCTGAACACCACATGGTGTTCCTGGGTGCGCCGGGCACGGCGAAAACAACGTTCGCCCGGGTGGTCGCTGAAGTGCTGTTCGGGTTAGGCACGATCACGCGCCCGGACCTCACCAAGGTCAGCGCCCACGACATCGTGGCGGGCAGCCCCTCGCACAGCGCGGCCAGAATGAAGAACGTGTGCGGCCGGGCGCGCGGTGGGGTGCTGTTCCTCGACGAGGCTTACCGGCTGGCCCCCGACACCGAAGACCACTGTGGGGGTGTGGAGGCCATCTACACGCTATTGACATGTATGGCGGCCTACCGCGACGAGCTCGTGGTCATCCTGGCCGGTCACGCCCGCCCGATGCAGGACTTCCTGGCCGTCCATGCCGGGCTGGGCGTGCAGTTCCCGTTCACCGCGACGTTCACCAGCTACACCCCCGAGGACATCGTCGCCATTGGGCGCCACCTAGCCGGCAGGGAGCAACTTCTTGTCGAGGACGCGGCATGGGAACTGCTGCACGCCGAAGCGGCCCGACTACGATCCATCCCCCACGGCCACGGCACACTGCTCGATGTCGCCGGCAACGCCCACTACGCCCACGACGTCATCCACACCTGCCAACGCGCACGACTACGCCGACTCCACAAACTCGCACCCCACCGCCGCGACCTCGAACACCTCCTCCACACCAACCCCGGTGTCCTCCACGCCAACACCACCGACATGCAACGCGCCCTCACCGCAACACACCCACCCGTGACCACCTAACCAACGACTGCCTGCAGCCATAGAGGACCCCAACCGTCCGCTGGCATTGCTGTGGATCATTGCGGCCGGGCTGGGGTCATCGCCCTGTCTGTTATGCCGTCACAGCGGCCATGAGAGTGTGCCGGTCTTTACCGGTCGGCGAGCTGGACGTATCTATGAAGAACCTGAGTCTGCAGGGTTTTCGATGCACATTTGCCGATCACTTCGGAAACACGCAGTCCAGCAATCTTCGAAAAGTTGTAAAAACACTGTTAGTGTCGCTGTTGCTGCATACATCAGCAACATCTCTCCAGTGCTGCGATAGTTCAGTGTGAAAGTACCTACCGGTAACAAGCCCGGCCCGTACTCGCTCCTCACTCACGATAGCTGCAATCCTTGCCATTAGACTGTTTGGCACGGAGTACAGCGCATTACTGAGTTTGCTGTGACACACTTCGCAAGCATGCATCCCACACACCGTCATGACCCCCCTGCCACCGGGAGCCAATCTTACTTTTTCTCAGGATTACCCTCAGCCGTCGCGATCCTCTGCCCGACCCGACCCGTGTTGTCGTTCAGGTAGACACCTCGAACAACACCCGTCACCCCGGCCAGCCCGCGGTGGCCATCGCAATCGATTTCCGCGTCATCCACACTGCGCCGGCCCACACGAAGACAAAGCACCCAGCACCCGCGCCGGCCAGTAGGGGGCGCCGAGAAGCGGGCCGCCCACTCACCTAGGCACCAGGGCAAGAACCCTTAATTACGCTGCCCTCAAAGACGATCGCCGAATCCCAGCAGGTGATCGCTAAGAAACGTCTTCATCCACACCGACGAAATCGCCACACCTGGCCGGCCCGCCGGCCCGCCGGCACCTGCCTACCAGACCCGCCCGATCGCGGCCCCCACCCCGATAGCGACGTTCCCTTTCCACGCCACGAGCCTCGGCATGTAACCCTCAACACGGCCACACTGCCCCCGGATCGACACTCGACGATGCCACCCCCATCTCGTGAGGGCAACGAGCAGAAATACCACCAAGTCTGAGGCATGCCAGCGGCCGCAAGCATTTTCGAAAGGCCAATAATTCCGGGGCTATTTTGAGCGGATTCTTTTGCTGCCAATTTCCTCTCACCACAACCAATTACCCAGTGTATTGCACCATTTCCTCGACGTAATTCATAGGTATGTTCACCTCTGTTACCAGCCAGAAATACACGGTGAACCAGATCAACAACGGCCAGCACCTGGCTTTTCCTTAAGTACGGCCCGGACACATCGTTTTATCGGTCATGACAGGAAGGCGCCCAGATGAAGCGTAAACAGCACAACATGAGGCGAGACCGCCGTAACGCGAAGGCGAACCGTGGCCGTGTCGTCGGCCTGGGTACCGCCGCGGGTGCGTTGCTGACCGCCACCATGACACCGATAGCCGCCGCACCGCCCGCCCAGGCGGGGGTGCTGGACATGATCATCAACCCGATCATCCAACCCATCATGGGAGCCGTCGGCACGGCCGCCGCCGCGGGCACCACCGCGATCAACGGCATCGGCGCGGGCGCGCTTGCGGGCCTGCAAACCGGTGCCCTCCAAGGTATTACGAATAGCCTCAATGCGAGTGCGGCGGCCTTCCAGGGTGTGCATTCGGCTGCCCTGGCCAGCATCACCAACAGCCTCACCGCCAGCGCCGCCGCCTTCAACACCGGCGGCCTGAACGCGGCCCTAGAAGGCATGCACGCCAGCGCGGCCGCGGCCCTTAGTGGCGGCGGGCTAGACGCGGCGGTCGCTGCGGCGAACTCACCTAAGGCCGCGCTGAACAACCTGGTGTACGGGGCGTTCAGCAACGTCTACACCACGGTCTACACCGCCGGCCAAACCTGGATCACCAGCCCCACCGGCCAACAAATCGACGGAGCCATCAACGCCCCCTTCCTCTACCTGTTCGGACGCGACCTCATCGGCAACGGCGTCAACGGATTCACCGGCGCCAACACCTCACCGATCGGCGGCATCGGCGCCAACGGCAGCCTCGCCGACGGCGGCTTCCTATTCGGCAACGGCGGGACTGGGGCGGCCGGGAGCGCCGCGAGCCCCAATGGTCTTGTCGGCGGTTCTGCGGGGCTGATCGGCAACGGCGGTGCCGGTGGTGTCGGATTCAGTCCTGCCGGTGTCCACCTTGCCGGCGGTAACGGCGGTGCCGGCGGTGCCGGCGGGTTGCTGATGGGCAACGGCGGCGTCGGCGGTGCCGGTGGTGTCAACGCTGCCTTTAATAGCGGCCGCGGTGGTGCCGGGGGTAATGCCGGCATCCTGTTCGGTAACGGCGGTGCCGGCGGCGCCGGCGGCGCCAGCAACCCCAACGGCGGTTACGGCGGCCGCGGTGGTGCCGGCGGTAACAGCGCCTGGCTGGTCGGCAACGGCGGCCAAGGTGGTTCTGCCCCCAACAACATCTACGGTTCCGGAGATTACAACATTGGTAACTCCGGTGGTGCCGGCGGTTTCAGCGGGTTACTGGCCGGCAACGGCGGTGTTGGCGGCAATGGCGGTAACGCTACTCCCGGCTATGGCTACGCCGGCGGCAAGGGGGGACTTGGCGGTCTCGCCGGATTCCTCGGCCAGATCGGTGCGGCCGGCATACCCGGAACCAGCGGCTAACACGTCCCTTGGACGCGATGGCTTCATGTACGCCCACGACTACCCAGACCACAGACAGCAAAGGAACTAAGCGCATGCACCAGCTCACAGCCCTTCGACCTCTCGTCACTGCGGGCGCCGCGGCAGTCGGTGCCAGTCTGATCGCCCTCACACCCGCAGTCTCCAACGACGCGGCATCCGCCCTCCAGCACAGCGTTGCCGCCGCTCAGCAGCGCGCGGTCGAGCTGCTGAGCGCCGACACGGGCGACCCGGGGGTGGTGAACCCGATCCAAACCTGGATCAACGTCTTCCAGCAAGCGGGGATGAACCTGCAGGAAATTGGGAGCAACATGAGTCACGGGGGCGCGATCCCGTTCCCACTCGCCCAGCAGCTGGCCGCGGACTGGGTCACCTACGCGAGCATCTACGTCGGCGGCGTCAGCAATGCGTACAAGGGCGCCGTCAACGGCGCGTACGCGTACTTCACTAATACGGGCCAATTCACTGAGTCGGTTTACTTTTGGCTTACCTCCGCGATCAGTAGCTTTCAGCAAGCTGACTTCATCAACGGTTTCGAGGACCTGTACCAGATGCTCTGGTTCGCGCCGGCCTATGCCATATTCCAACCGATGGAATCGATCCCGACGATCCTCGCCTACATGTCGACCAACTTCGCGGCCCTCGGAAACGTCGCTTTTAACGAGCCTTTCCAAACCAGTACATCGATCGTGTCAATGCTGGGGGCCTTTTTTGCCGTAGGTGTGGGCCAAAGCGTCGCCAGTGCCCTTGGCGTCGGTGTTCAGAATGTTTACGACGGGTTCGCCGCTGGTGACCTGCCAGCCGGGGTGAGCAATTTGCTCAATATGCCGGGGATGCTCGCGGGGGCAGTCATCAATGGATACAATCCCCAGGGTGCCTTGGGCGGCACCGGTATCCTTAGCCCCACCAGCTCGTTGCTAAGCCCTGGCCTGCTGAACACGTTGGTGGCCTGGATTCCCCAGACACTCGCGTCGAACATTGTTGTTAACAACCAGGTGTTCGGCACGATCACCACTCCCAACATTCTGGAGGGTGGCAGTCTGGCTAATGCGTTCTCGCAATTAGCGAGTCAGGTGACCACGGGTTGGCCGACCCCGAACATGTGGGTCAATGGGTTGCTGAATGCGTACCAGAGCTTCCTCGGGTTCTTAGGTGGCCAGGTCGGCTTGGGGGGTGCGGCGTTCACCGCTCCGGCCGGTGTCGCCAGCATTGCTCCGTCGCTCGCGGCCAACCTCGGCGGCATTGCTCCGTCGATCGCGGCTGATTTCTCGGGGATTGCTCCGTCGCTCGCGGCGGATCTCTCCGGTCTGGCTCCGTCGCTGGCGACGAACCTTGCCGGGACGCTGGCGCCCAAGCTCGGGACACTGGCGGCTCACATCCTCACGTCGCTGTTCTGAGTTCTGGTGCGGGCCAACCCCGCCCAGCGCAGGTGGAAGACCACGCCAGTGCTGGGCGGGATGGCCCGATCTGCGTGGGACCTGGTAGCGGAGGTGCCGATGAGCAATGTCAACAGTACGGCGGCGGCCCTGGCACTGGCAGAAGACTGGTGCCGACCGGGTGCATATGCGGGTACCGCCCTGGCCTGCGAGCGTCGGGAGGTTCTTGATTGGGCCCAAGCACGGATCGATGAATTAATCGGTTTAGCCGAGGCTAAAGAACACTTCAGGGTCTGGCGCACCGCACTGGAGGCCGGCCGGTACGGTGTCGAACCCGGCGGCGCGGTCAGGGAAAACCACCTGGTGTTCCTTGGTGCGCCGGGCACGGCGAAAAAGACGTTCGCCCGGGTGATGGGTGAGGTGTTGTTCGGGTGGGGCATGATCACGCGCCCGGAGGTCACCGTGGTCAGCGCAGCCGACATCGCCGTGGACGGCCCCTCGGGCAGCGCGTCCAGCAGGATGCAGCAGGTCTGCGCCCGCGCACGCGGCGGGGTGCTGTTTATCGATGAGGCCTACCAGCTGGCCCCCGACACCGACGACGACCCCTGTGGGGGGATAGAAGCGATCTACGCCCTGTTGACGTGTATGGCGGCCTACCGCGACGAGCTGGTGGTCATCCTGGCCGGCTATGCCCGCCCGATGCGGGACTTCTTGACGGTCCATGCCGGGCTGGCCGCTCGGTTCCCCTTTACCGTGACCTTCGCCAGCTACACCCCGGCCGACATGGTGGGTATCGGGCGCCGCTTCGCCGCTAAGGAACGCCTCGTGGTACACGATGCGGCGTGGGACCTGTTGGGTGAGGAAGTGATTCGATTGCAGTCAATCCCCCACGGCAATGGCACGTTGCTCGATGCCGCCGGCAATGCCCACTATGTCCATGAGGTGATCGGGGCGTGCCAGCGTGCGCGAGTCCGCAGGCTGCATCGGCGTGCACCGAACCGCCGCGACCTCAGACAACTCGTGCGTACCGATCCTCGTGTTCTTCAGGTCAACGCCACCGACATGGGGCGCGCGATCACCGCATCACGCCCAGCCACCGCAATATCAGCCTACCAACGCCTATTCCCCAACACCCAAACCCAGGAAACACCAACACCTTCGGAAACCGGATAACGTTAATCCACAACACCCGCATGAGAAGCTTCCGTCCTCACACTGGTAAGGCTGGGCGTTTCTCGACAGCTGTTGTCTTTCCCCATTGGGACCTGCTGCCAAGGAATCAGCGATGGTAAACATGTCCGGTGACTTCAGCTGACCGACTCGAAGGGCTCGACCTGGCCTCATTGGATCGGTACCTGCGTTCGCTGGGTATTGAGCGCATCGGCGAGTTACGGGCGGACTTCATCTCGGGTGGCCGCTCTAATCTGACGTTCCGCGTCTATGACGATGCGACCGACTGGCTGGTGCGGCGCCCGCCGCTGCACGGGCTGACGCCGTCGGCGCACGATATGGCCCGCGAGTACCGGGTGGTTGCCGCCCTGCAGGACACGGCTGTTCCGGTGGCACGCGCGATCGCCCTGTGCGAGGACGACTCGGTGCTCGGAGCGCCGTTCCAGATTGTCGAATTCGTTGCCGGGCAGGTGGTGCGCCGACGCGCCCAACTTGAAGCCTTCAGTCACACCGTCATCGACGGATGTGTTGATGCGTTGATCCGGGTGCTCGTCGACCTGCACGGCGTGGATCCAAACGCCGTGGGGCTGGCCGATTTTGGCAAGCCCAGCGGTTATCTGGAACGCCAGGTGCGACGCTGGGGGTCGCAGTGGGAGCTGGTGCGGCTGCCCGACGACCACCGTGACGCCGATGTCGAGCGGCTGCATTCCGGTCTGCGCCAAACCATTCCGCGGCAGAGCCGGACCTCGATCGTGCACGGTGACTTCCGGATCGACAACACCATCCTGGACGCTGACGACCCGACGCGCGTTCGGGCCGTCGTGGACTGGGAGCTCTCGACCCTGGGTGACCCGCTCAGCGACACGGCCCTGATGTGCGTATACCGCGATCCCGCGCTGGACCTGATCGTCAACGCGCAAGCCGCCTGGACGTCGCCGCTATTGCCGACCGCCGACGAGCTGGCGGACCGCTACTCGCTGGTATCGGGGCTGCCGCTGGCGCATTGGGAGTTCTATATGGCGCTGGCCTATTTCAAGCTTGCCATCATCGCCGCCGGCATCGATTTCCGCAGACGGATGTCGGACCTGGCCAGCGGAAAAGACTCCGAGCATATGCCCGAGGTCGTGGCGCCGCTGATCTCCCGCGGACTGGCGGAGCTCGCGAAGCTGCCCGGTTAAGAGTGCACTGCGGGCTTCCGGTGTGAGCCGGCGGCGGGAATTCGGCCGGTTTTTCCGCCCGGGGCACACACTCGAAGCCCTGGATTCACACTCGAGCCGAGGGTCCGAGCTGGGGACTCGAGCTAGGGGACTCGAGCTAAGGGCCCGAGCTAGGCCGGCCGAGTAGCCGCGTGGTGCTTCTTGGCCGCGCGGCGCAGCTGAACGATCCGCGCCGTGCCGACCGCCACGGTGAGCAGCCCGCCGCCCACCGCGGCGAGCAAGATCGCCACGCCCAGCGGCAGGCTCCAGTGCCAGCCGAAGAACGTGAACGGGGTCGTCGCCGTGTTCTGAGCTATGAAGATCAACAACAGGATCAGGATCAGGAAGCCCATGATCAGCGACGTCCACAGGGCGGCGGCGCGCGTGAACTTGACGGGCGGTTCCGCGGGTCTCGCGCGTGAGGCTGGAGAAGGCGAGGGTGGCGGGGCAGGCGATGCAGAAGATTGGCCGCTCATAGTCCCATCTTTGTCCCATCTCGCGCAGATTGAAACAAGTCCAGGCAAAACCACCCGCATGACCTGCCCTGCGGTTGGCGGCGGCTCAACGGTTGTGCCGTTACTGTCGGCGGTATGAGGATGCCGCCGCGCCTGCATCGCGCGACCGTCCACGCGGCGGTGTGGCTCGCGACGGTGTGCCTGGTCGCGGCCTGCAGCAATCCCGATCCGCTGGGGGCCGAGATCCGCAGCCCGAAGTCCATCGTCGTGGGGTCCGGCGACTTCCCGGAATCGGAGATCGTCGCCGAAATTTATGCGCAAGCGTTGCAGGCCAACGGCTTCGAGGTTGGCCGGCGGATGGGAATCGGCAGCAGGGAGACCTACATCCCCGCGCTCAAGGATCATTCCGTCGACCTGGTGCCGGAATACATCGGCAACCTGCTGTTGTACTTTGCGCCCGACTCCACGGCGACCATGCTCGACGCAGTCGAGCTGGAGCTCTACAAGAGGCTGCCCGGTGACCTGTCGATCCTGACGCCGTCGCCGGCGTCCGACACGGATACGGTCACCGTCACCAGTGGGACCGCCGGGGACTGGAACCTGAAGACAATCGCCGACTTGGCCCAGCACTCGCCCGACGTGAGGTTCGGAGCGCCCTCGGCGTTCGAGAACCGGCCGTCCGGGCTGCCGGGCCTGCGGCAGAGGTACGGACTCAACATCAGCCCGGGCAACTTCGTCGCCATCAACGACGGCGGCGGCGCGGTGACGGTGCGCGCGTTGATGGGGGGAAGGGTGAACGCCGCCAACGTCTTCAGCACCTCACCCGCCATCCCGCAAAACCACCTGGTGGCGCTCGAGGATCCCCAGCACAATTTTTTGGCCGGCAACATTGTGCCGCTGGTGAATTCGCAAAAGAAGTCGGATCTACTCAAAGACGTGCTGGACGCGGTGTCGGCGAAGCTGACCACCTCCGGCCTGGCCGGGCTCAACGCCGCGGTGTCGGGCAACTCCGGCATCGATCCGGACCAGGCGGCACGAAACTGGGTGCGGGACAATGGCTTCAACCATCCGATCGGGCGGCGGCGTTGATCGTCTTCGACAAGGTCAGCAAGGTATTCGCCGACGGGACCACCGCGGTCGACCGGCTGAGCCTGGTGGTACCCAATGGCAGATTGACGGTCTTTGTCGGTTCCTCGGGCAGCGGCAAGACCACGGCGCTGCGGATGATCAACCGGATGATCGAGCCGACCTCCGGCACCATCACCGTCGACGGGAAAGACGTGGCGGGCGTCGATCCCGTGCGCCTGCGCCTCGGAATCGGTTACGTCATCCAGCATGCCGGGCTGATGCCCCATCAACGGGTGATCGACAACGTCGCGACGGTTCCGGTGCTGAAGGGCCAATCCCGCCGGGCGGCCCGCAAAGCCGCCTACGAGGTGCTCGAACGTGTCGGGCTGGACCCCCGGCTCGCCACCCGCTACCCCGCGCAGCTCTCCGGCGGTGAACAGCAGCGCATCGGCGTGGCACGCGCGCTCGCCGCCGATCCGCCCATCCTGTTGATGGACGAGCCGTTCTCCGCCGTCGACCCGGTGGTTCGTCACGAGCTGCAGAACGAAATACTGCGCCTGCAAAGCGAACTGCACAAGACGATCGTCTTCGTCACGCACGACATCGACGAGGCGCTCAAGCTCGCCGACCGGGTGGCGGTCTTCGGCCGGGGCGGCAAGCTGCAGCAGTATGACGAACCCGCGCAACTGCTTTCGCGACCGGCGAACGAATTCGTGGCCAGGTTCATCGGCCTCGGCCGCGGCTATCGATGGTTGCAGCTCATGGACGCGACCGGATTGCCGCTACACGACATCGACCGGGTCGCGGTGGACGGCCTCGCCGATGCCGGCCCTCCCCGCGGGTGGGCGGTGGTGGTCGACGACGCGGGCGCGCCGATGGGCTGGATCGACGCCGAGGGCCTGCACCGGCGCCGCGCCGGCGCGTCGTGGTCGGACGCCATGAGCGGCGCCGGTTCGCTGTTCCGCCCGGGCGGCAATCTCAGCCAGGCGCTCGACGCGGCGCTGTCGTCGCCGTCGGGGGTGGGCGTCGCCGTCGACGAAGGCGGCAAGGTCATCGGCGGCGTGCTGGCCGCCGACGTGCTGGCCGCGGTGGAAGCCCGGCGGCGGGGCACAGAGGGGCCGAGGGGGAGTTAGCCGATGCGCTACCTGCTCACCCACCTCGACGACGCCTGGGCGCTGACCGTAATCCATCTGCGGCTGTCGCTGGTGCCGGTGCTGATCGGGTTGGCCATCGCGGTGCCGCTGGGCGTGCTGGTGCGGCGCGCGCCGATTGCCCGGCGGCTGACGACGGCAACCGCCGCCGTCGTGTTCACCATCCCGTCGCTGGCGCTGTTCGTGGTGTTGCCGATGATCATCGGAACCCGGATCCTCGACGAGGCCAACGTCATCGTGGCGCTGACGGCCTACACCGCCGCGCTGCTGGTGCGTGCGGTGCTCGAGGCGCTGGACGCGGTGCCCGCCCAGGTGTGCGACGCCGCCACCGCAATCGGCTATCCGGCGATCAAACGGATGCTGAAAGTCGAACTACCGCTGTCCATCCCGGTGCTGGTCGCCGGGTTGCGGGTGGTGGTGGTGACCAACATCGCGATGGTCTCGGTGGGCTCGGTGATCGGCATCGGCGGTCTGGGCAGCTGGTTCACCGAGGGGTACCAGACCGACAAGAGCGACCAGATCGTCGGCGGCATCGTCGCCCTGTTCGTCCTGGCGATCGGCATCGACGTGCTCATCGTGTTGGCCGGCCGGCTGGCCACCCCCTGGGAACGCGCCGGGCGCACCGTCCGTCGCCGGCCGGTGGTGGCCCCGGTGGTGGGCGGCGCCCGATGAACTTCGTGCAACACGCGGTCTCCTACCTGCTGACCGCCGACAACTGGACCGGACCGGTCGGCCTGGCCGCGCGCACCCTGGAGCATTTGGAATACACCGCGATCGCGGTCGGCGCGTCGGCGCTGATCGCTGTGCCGGTCGGGCTGATCATCGGGCACACCGGCCGCGGCACGCTGCTGGTGGCGGGCGCGGTCAACGGCCTGCGCGCGCTGCCGACGCTCGGGGTGCTGTTGCTTGGGGTGCTGCTGTTTGGGCTGGGCGTGGGCCCGCCCCTGGTTGCCCTGATGCTGCTGGGCATCCCGTCGCTGCTGGCCGGCACCTACGCCGGCATAGCCAATGTCGAGCCGACGGTGGTCGACGCCGCCCGGGCGATGGGCATGACGGAGGCGCAGGTGCTGCTGCGCGTCGAGGTGCCCAATGCGCTGCCGTTGATCCTGGGTGGCCTGCGCAACGCGACGTTGCAAGTGGTCGCCACCGCGACCGTGGCCGCCTACGCCAGCCTCGGCGGGCTGGGCCGCTACCTCATCGATGGGATCAATGAGCGCCAATTCCACCTCGCGCTGGTCGGTGCGCTGATGGTGGCCGCGTTGGCGCTGATCCTCGACGGCCTGCTGGGGCTGGCCGTGTGGGTGTCGGTGCCGGGCACCGGCCGGTTAAGCAGGGCCGTTGCCGGGCGCAACCACGTGACGCCGACCGCACTTGCCGACAAACGCGTCGCCGCCGATGGACACGTCCTACGGTAGAAGAGTGAACGCAGCCCCCTCTGATCCCGCCCGGCGCGTGTGGCCGGCGATGTTGACCTGGCGCGCACAGGACGTTTCCCGCATGGAGTCGGTGCGAATCCAATTGTCCGGCAAGCGGATCCGGGCTAATGGACGCATCGTGGCCGCGGCCACCGCGGCCAACCCGGCGTTCGGCGCCTACTACGACGTGCAGACCGACGAGACCGGTGCCACCAAGCGGCTCGGATTGACCGTGACGTTGGCCGAGCGCGAACGCGTGCTCTCCATCGCCCGGGACGAGGAAAACATGTGGTTGGTGACCGACCACCAGGGCGAGCGGCGCGCCGGGTACAACGGCGCCCTCGACGTCGACGTCGTGTTCAGCCCGTTCTTCAACGCGCTGCCGATCCGGCGCCTCGAGCTGCACGAACGGGCCGACATGGTCACGTTGCCGATGGTTTATGTGAACGTGCCGGACATGTCGGTCACCGCGGCGACCGTGAGCTACGCCAGCGAGGGGCGTCTCGACGGGATCAAGCTGCGCTCCCCGGTCGCCGACACCACCGTGAGCGTCGACGAAGACGGGTTCATCGTGGACTATCCGAGCTTGGCAGAGCGGATCTGATCACCCCGCCGGCCCGCCCCGCGGCGGCCAGTTCCTCGCGCCAGTTCTCCGCGCCGACGACGACGGTGAAGATGTCGGAGCGCGGGAAGCTGTCATAACGCGTTCGCGCGGCGTGGCCCGCGTCGACGAGCTCGGCCACCGAGTCGTGGCCGGCCAGCGACTCCCGGGCATGGCTGAGCAGCTCGATGGCGCGGTCGACGGCCGGCAGCAGCTGCCCGGAATTGCCCTCGCACATCGCCCGCACCAGGTCCGGGGCGGTTGCCGCCACCCGGGTGCCGTCGCGGAACGAGCCCGCGGCAAGGGCGAAGGCCAACGGGACTTCTCCGGCGGTGACGGCCAGCGCCTCCGCGAGCAGGTGGGGCAGGTGCGAGATGGCGGCCGCGGCGGCGTCATGCTCGTTGGATCTGGCCGGTACCACAAACGCGCCGCAGTCCAGCGCCAGCGTCGTCACCATCGACCACACCCGGGGGTCGACGTGGTCGTCCACGCTGACCACCCACGGGGTCCTGGTGAACAACCCGGCGTAGCCGGCGGCCCACCCCGACTGCGCGGTGCCGGTCATTGGGTGCCCGCCGACGAAGCGTTCCAGCAGGCCGGCCGCGGCGACCGCGTCGAGCACCGCGCTTTTGACACTGGTGACGTCGGTCAGCGGGCAGCCGGGGGCCAATTCGCTGATGTGGGCGAGCATGCTCCCCAGCGCGGGCATCGGCACGGCCAGGACGATCAACGCGCCGGTGTGGGCGGCACGGCTGAGAGTGTGGGTGAGATCCGTCGTGGCGTCGAAGCCGTCGGCGACGGCCGCTTGGGCGCCTTCCACCGAGCGGTTGTAGCCGAACACCTCGCGGCCGACCGCCTTGGTGGCCCGCATTATCGAGCCGCCGATCAGGCCGAGCCCGAGCACGCACACCGGTGTGTGAGCGACGGGGCGAGTAACGGGGCGAGCCACAGTCCAAGGTTGGCATAGTTTGCGGGCCGCGACGCTTTCAGGTGCCGCGCGTCGGCTGTGCGCATCTGGTCAGGGGGCCTGGTCAGCGACTAGCGTAGGCGCCCATGGGAGCACAGCGGGCGTCTGCGCAAGACCCGTCCGCGGACACACCGGATGGTTTCGGTGTTGCGGTCGTGCGTGAAGAGGGCCGATGGCGCTGCTACGCGATGGCCCCGAAGTCGCTGACGAGCCTCAGGGCCGCCGAGACGGAGCTGCGCGAGCTGCGCAGCGCGGGTGCGGTCTTCGGGCTTCTCGACATCGATGACGAATTCTTCGTCATCGTGCGTCCGGCACCGTCCGGAACGCGGCTGCTGCTGTCGGACGCGACCGCGGCGCTGGACTACGACATCGCCGCCGAAGTGCTGGACAACCTGGACGCTGACATCGATCCCGAGGACCTCGAGGACGCGGAACCCTTCGAGGAAGGCGACCTCGGGTTGCTGTCCGACATCGGGCTGCCCGAGGCGGTGTTGGGCGTCATCCTCGACGAGAGCGACCTGTACGCCGACGAGCAATTGGGTCGCATCGCGCGGGAGATGGGCTTCGCCGACGAGCTGTCGGCGGTGATCGACCGCCTCGGTCGGTGACCGCAAGCGCGGCCGTGGCGATCGCAAGCGCGGCAGAGCCGGGCGCAGCGGGTCGCCACAAGTGACCGAGCCGGGCGAAGCGGGTCGCCGCCATCAGGCTCGGTCGGTGAACGCAAGCGCGGCGGAGCCGGGCGAAGCGGGTCGCCGCCATCAGGCTCGGTCGGTGATCATGGATGAAGAGCTGATCCGTGCCGCGCTGTCGGTCGCCGCGACGGCGGGCCCGCGTGACGTTCCGATCGGCGCGGTGGTCGTCGGCGCGGACGGAACCGAGCTGGCTAGGGCGGTCAATGCCCGTGAGGCGCTCGGCGATCCGACCGCCCACGCCGAAATCCTGGCGATGCGGGCGGCGGCCGGTGTGCTCGGCGACGGGTGGCGGCTGGAGGGGACGACGCTGGCCGTGACCGTCGAACCATGCACCATGTGCGCGGGTGCGCTGGTGCTGGCGCGCGTCGCGCGGCTGGTGTTCGGGGCGTGGGAACCCAAGACCGGAGCGGTCGGGTCGCTGTGGGACGTGGTCCGCGACCGCCGGCTCAATCATCGCCCGGCGGTGCGCGGCGGTGTGCTCGCGCGGGAGTGCGCCGCGCCGCTGGAGGCTTTCTTCGCCCGGCAGCGATTGGGGTGAGCGCCAGCTGGTTCGGTAAGCTTTCCGGCGGTGGCGTGTCCGAGCGGCCTAAGGAGCACGCCTCGAAAGCGTGTGACGGCTAACACCGTCCGAGGGTTCAAATCCCTCCGCCACCGCCAAAGCCCTGATACCTGCGATGCAGGTCCAGCGGGCCGGTACGGCGTTCTTGGAGATCAGTCCACCTGGCGGTTGCACGTGAATGCCGCTGCCGCGATTTGTCTAGGCAAACTGGACTTGATGTGTCTAGCTTGCCTAGACTAATCTGGTGACCAAGCGTCGGGACATCCTAAAGAAGCTCCGGAATGGAGCTAAGGACGCCCATGTCCACGTCGAAGAGAAAGAAGGCGGTCGTCACACACTGTTGATTTTCGACGGGCTGCGCATACCAGTGCCGCGCCATAACGACATCCCTGACAGGGACGCGCAGAAGATTTACAAAGAGGCAGAGCCCAAACTCGGAAAGGGCTGGTGGAAGTGACTGAATACAAAGCGATCGTCACGCGGTCGGACCCTGGCTGGTCCATCTATGTCCCCGAGGTTGATCGGCACACGTACGCGGCTCACCTTCGCGAGATCGAATCAATGGCTCGCGACCTCGTTCAAGTTATGACCGACCTTCCTCTCGAAGACATCACTGTGGCCGTCCAGTTGCCTCCCGACCTAGCCGACGCAATAGCAGCAATGCGCAACGCTCGCGATGGTCTTACGGCTGCAGAGACCGCGGCGCGCACAGCACAGCAGACTGCAGCGGCAGCCCTACGCAAAGTCGGCGCGCCGCTTCGCGACATTGCTTTGACCCTTGGTGTGTCACACCAACGAGTGCATCAGGTCTTGGAAGAGGCGGATGAACGTAGTCGACAGCTTGAGCAGTTTCGACGTGAGGTAGATCTGAACCTGGAGCGCGGTGCGCTTGTAGATTTTGAGCTACCAGTCACGGGTGACGATGGCGGCTTCCCCATTGTTGTCGTGTTTGCCGATGAGCCTGTATCAACGCTCACCGCACATATTCAAGCGGCCGGCGGTTACGCAAACGTCTTCGTTAAGGATAGCCGGGGTGTTGTGCACTTCGTCTCTGTTATCGAAGAAGCCTGCGCCATCGGTGATCCTGGCGACAGGATGGTTGGCGATGAAGCGCCCGGAGCCACCTCGACGGTTGGCATGCTTCTCGCCTACGTCGAGCGGCACCCCAACGGAGTCACCATCTCAGCGGCGCTGGGGCATCCCGCGTGCGCACGTGATGCCCGTAAGGTCGAATTCCAGCCCTCCTAGTCGCGCATCGTGACCACGTTCTGCCCACAAGCTGCCCACAGTTACAGATATGTGGACTGAACTACATTGACGAGTTTTAGCAGCTCAGCAGGGTGCCAGCACGTCGGTGGTCCCTGAAATCAGGGTTCAAATCCCTCCGCCACCGCCACAGCTCCCGGCGAGGAATCGCCGGTAGTAGTACACGGTGATTCGGAATTGTGCCGACTGCGTCGAGTCCCGCCATCACTTCATGACGGAAACCTCAGTGCGCTTTGTGACAGGTTCTCGACATACTTTTATGTCATGGTGGATGTTGTAGAGATGAGTCCAGGCAGGGCGCTTGCGGAGATCCCAAGCGGCACCTTCGTGCGCCCTGGTGATTTGCCCGGTACCCCAGGAGCTAGGAGTTCCGCGCTGTCGCGTGCGCAGAAGGCAGGAAATGTCCTGCGCATCCGCAAGGGCCTCTACTTCAAAGGGGTCAAAACCCGGTACGGCATGACGCGACCAATGTCCGAGGAGGTTGCAGCTGAGATACTTGGCAAAGAAGGCGTCGGTCCTTCCGGTGTGTCGGCCGCGCGCGCACTCGGACTAACTACCCAGGTTCCGGCCCAGCCGGCCCTCACCGTGGCTGGACCGGTTCCTACGGGCGTTCCGGGTGTGAAGATTTCCAGGCGCAATAACATGCGCCGACGCGGTCTGCAGTACACCGAAATCGCGCTGTTGGAATTGCTGCGCGGCGCTTGGGAGACGTCGGTAGACGGAGGCTGGCCGGCGCTGGTCGCAGCCTCTGATACGGCGGTTCGAACACAAAAGATTCGACCTGAGAAGATCCAAGAGGCCATCGGATGCGAACCGCCAGCTGCACGGAATTACTACGGGCGGCTCCTGGCGGAATTACGCGATCGAGGCGTGCTTATCTAATGGCGCTACTGCGCGAAGCGCGGGATGATCTGCGTGCCCTGATCGGTGCAACGGCAGCCCATCTGGGTATAGACCAGATTTTCGTAGAGAAAGATTTCTTGGTGACAGAGGTGTTGCGTGCTGCCACAGTGCCTGTGGACGTGGTCGATCAGGGTGGCGCCCGGCACGCGGTTGAGAAATTGTCAAGACTTGTGGATCGGGGTTTTTCAGGCGACCTCCGTTCCGGTGTGCTGGTCGCTGTCTGAGGACGGTGTCGGTGGGGTGATGTCGGTGGGGCGTTCGAGCAGTTTGCCTTTGTGGAAGACCGCTCCGGCGCGCACCAGGGCGACCAGGTGCGGGGCGTTGACGGCCCGCCAGCGGGCCTGGGCGGCGTCGATCAGCTTGTAGGCCATGGCAATACCCGCCGCGCGTGATCCCGGCCCCTTGGTCACCTTGGTCCGCAGCCGCACCGTGGCGAACGTCGATTCGATCGGATTCGTCGTCCTCAAATGGATCCAGTGTTCGGCCGGGTACTTGTAGAACTCCAGCAAGGTGTCCAGGTCGTCGGTGATCTTGGCGACCGCCTTGGGGTACTTGGCGCCGAAGTCGGCCTCGAAGGCCTTGACTGCGACTTGGGCCTTGTCGATGTCCTCGGCGTTGTAGATGTCCTTGAGCGCCGCCAATGCGCTCGGATGCGCTGACTTCGGCAGTGCAGCAAGGACATTGGCCTGCTTGTGAAACCAGCAGCGCTGCTCCTTGGTGGCCGGGAAGACTTCCCGCACGGCCTTCCAGAATCCGAGCGCACCGTCACCGACCGCGAGCACCGGGCGGCCATCCCGCGGCGGCGGCAATCACGCAGCAGATCAGCCCACGACTCGCCCGACTCCCGATACCCGTCGGTGAGCGCGACGAGTTCCTTGCGGCCATCAGCACGCACACCGATCATCACCAGCAGGCACAGCTTGGTCTGCTCGAGGCGGACCTTGAGGTGGATGCCGTCGACCCACAGGTAGACGTAATCGGTGCCGGACAGATCGCGGCGGCCGAACGCGGCGGCTTCGTCTTGCCACTGCGCGGTCAGGCGGGTGATCGTCGAGGCCGACAACCCCGCGCCCGAGCCGAGGAACTGCTCCAGCGCCGAGGTGAAGTCACCGCTGGACAGCCCATGCAAGTACAGCAGCGGCAACACCTCGCTCATCTGCGGAGACTTACGTGCCCACGCGGGCAGGATCGCCGAGGAAAACCGCTGCCGTTCACCCGAATCGGGATCGACACGGCGGTCGTTGACCCGCGGCGCTTTGACCTCGACAGCGCCAGCCGCGGTCAACACCTTACGGGCCTGGTGATAGCCGTTGCGCACCACCAGCCGGCGGCCGTCCCCGTCGCACTGATCGGCGAACTGCTCCACATAAGCAGCGACCTCGGCGGCCAGCGCCGCGGCCAGCATCTGCCGGGCACCATCGCGGACAATCTCATCCAACAACGACCGCCGGCCGGCCTCGTTGCCGTTGGCCTCTACGGCATCGTGAACTACGGTGAGCATGGGCGTACCTTCCCAACCAGCGCGCCAACGCCGGTCTTGATCAGAGCTACTGGACTTTCAGATCATCCTCGGGAAGGTGCGCCCACTTTCACGCCCCCACACCGAGGCTCATCCACAAGTTCTGATCATTGCTCCACGCGGTTAACGCGATCTTCAAGGGCGGCACCAGCTTAAGCCGCGTTTACGGTCTGATCGAACGCTTCTCCGAAGACGTTGATTTGCTGATCCGTTTTCCTTCGGCCACTATCGGGAAAGGCGCCCGGGACAAGGTTCTGAAACACATCCGCGATGTGGTGGCGCAACATCTCCAGCTCGACTCGGAGAACGTCGTACAGCTGGAAGCTACAACGGGTGTGAAACGCAATGTGCGCTACTCATATCCCACTTTTGAACGCCGGCAGAGCAGCATAATCGCCCCAAGTGTGTTGTTGGAGATGGGATGTCGCGGCGGTACACATCCAACGCATCGGAACGAACTGCGATCGATGGTTGCCGAGTTCGCTATCGATGAACTGGGTGAGGCGCCAGGAACGTGGGATGAGTTCGCGGCAGTGTCCGTGGAGGTCCTAGCTCCCGAACGCACTCTACTTGAAAAGCTTGCGTTACTGCATGATTGCGCCGTCCGTCAGCTAGACGAAAGGACCAGCGAGCGATTACGAAAGGCGGGCCGGCATGTCTATGACGTGCATTGCCTTCTTCGCCCGGAGCGGGTCACCGCGGTTCTCAACGAGCTTGGTCCGGCGGGGATTGCCGAATTGTGCGCTGATATCGACGAACACAGCACCGACGCGGGATTCCCCTCTACACCCCGTCCGTCTGGCGGGTATGGCGACAGTCCTCTGCTAGATCCGTCTGCCCCATGTCAATCTTTGCTCGGGGAAAGCTACCAAGTTGCGATGCAGTTCGTTTATGGCCATCGGCCAACCATCGAGGAGTGCCTCCAGACGATTCGCGACAGCACCAGCCGGCTCTGACCGTCGGCGCCGCGACAGTGTCCATCGCGGCCGGGCTTAGATCTGCTGGTTTTATGTGGGCTGCCGGCCGCCCAGCGTCCGGACCGCTTGGAATTCACTGTCCCGATAGGGCCGCCCGTCGGGTTGTAGCAGGTCGTGAAACCACACCTTCGGGGGCGCCGTATACGGGTGATCCCACGAGTCCCACGGGAAGTAGGTTTGGGTCTTTCCGGCGACCAGCCCCCAGTTGAATGCGCCGACGTTGTGCCGCTTCGCGACGGGCAGGATCCCCTCGACGGTGCTGCCCTGGGTCCGAGCCATGTACTCGGTGCAGATGACCGGTCGTCCCAGCGGGGCCAGCTCGGCGATCCGGGACTCAAAGCCCGCGGGCTCGGCGTAGGAGTGGAAGGTAATCACGTCGGCGTTGCTCAGTTGGATATCACTGATCGGGCTGCGGCCGGCTTGTTCTCCCTGGTCGCCGCCGCGCCACACGCCACTCGTCAGCGGTTGACTGGGATCGACTGCGCGCGCCCACCGGAACACTTGGGGGAGCAGGTCCGCGACGCGCTCCAGCTTGTCCTTCCGCTCCACCTTGGCGTAGACGCGCGCGGGGTTGTCGGGCTCGTTCCACAGGTCCCACCCCAAAACCCGGTTGTCGTTGCGGAATTGGGTCAAAACGCTGGTGACGTAGTCCTGCAGGATGCGGGCGTAGCGGGGATCGCCAAGGTGTTCGGCCCCGGGGCTCTGCACCCAGCCCGAGTTGTGGACGCCGGGCCTCGGCGCGCGCTGCGGCCCCGGTTTGGGGAGCGGGTCCCAGCAGGAGTCGAAGAAGACGAGCAGCGGCTTGATGCCGTGGTTGGCCGCGATCCCGACAAACTGCGCGAGGCGGCTCTGGAAGCCGCGCGGGTCCTGAGCCCAGAGCTGATCGTGCAGGAAGACCCGCACGCTGTTGAGCCCGTACGAACGGGCCCAGCCCAGCTCGGTGTCGATGCGCCGGGGATCGTAGGTGCCCGGCTGGAACATCTCGAGCTGGTTGATGGCGTTTGCGGGTATGTAGTTCGCGCCGACGAGAAATCCTTGCGCTTGATACCAGCGGTTGGCGCGGTCGGCCGACCACCGGGTTATCTCCCCGGAGGAGCGGGGTGGTCCCGCGGAGGCGCGAGGCGCGTGGGCCAGAGCCGAGCCCGCTGCCAGCAGCAGGGGTAGCTTCAGGGCCGTTCGACGGTGCACAAAATGACGATAAATTTCCCGGGGCGTTGTCCCCGGCATTTGCCTGGCGCGTCGCGCCGGCTTGGGGTGGGAATTGTTATCTCGTTGTCACCCGGCGGCATTCAGCGAGTTGGATCACGGTCAGACCGGGTTTGGTGCGCCCCTGGGGCGCGGGGGTGGATCAGTACGATAGGAGGCCGGTCCTCCCGGGTTGGCCAGCGGCACGGTTCCGCCTGGAGTCGGCACCCGATCAGCTTGGCGGTCAACGACGTTCGCGTTCCCCATGGGCCGCGCGACTTAGAACGCGAAGCGGTTGAGCACGTCGTAATTCCGCATCGGCGTGGCGGAGATCAGCCGCCACAGCCGCCGCACCGGCGCCGAGGGGATGCGTTCGTAGAGCGCCCCCGCGGGGGACCGCTCGAGGAAGCGCAGCCGCGGGTTCCATCGCTCGATGTCGCGGGCGTCACGGATGCCCCACTTGGTGATGCCCTTGGTGAGCACCTTGGAC
Source organism: Mycobacterium heidelbergense (assembly GCF_010730745.1). Classification (NCBI taxonomy): domain Bacteria; kingdom Bacillati; phylum Actinomycetota; class Actinomycetes; order Mycobacteriales; family Mycobacteriaceae; genus Mycobacterium; species Mycobacterium heidelbergense. Next base: position 2,407,780 of record NZ_AP022615.1, read on the forward strand.
AGCCGCGGCCCCATCGGCGACACGGTGTCGAAGAGGAGCTCGCCGCCGCCGAACCGATCCGTGAGGCGCTGCAGCAGCGTGCGCACCTCGGGCTCGGTGAGATACATGACCAGTCCCTCCGCGACCATCAGCGCCGGACGATCGGTGGGTATCTCGTCCAGCCACGCGCCATCGGTCACCGACGAGCCGATCATCCGATAGCCGTCGCGGTCGTCGTAGAGCTTGCGCCGCAACGCGATCACGTTCGGTTGGTCGACGTCGAACCACTGCACGGTGTCCGGTGGATGCAGCCGGAACGCCCGGGTGTCCATGCCGCACCCGAGGTGCAGCACGACGGCGTTCGGGTAACGGCGCAGGAAGTCGGCGCTCCAGTCGTCGAGCTGTTTGGCGCGCATGGTGACCAGGTACTGATTGGACCCGGGCCGCATGGCGCGACGCATGCGGGCCCAGTCGTATTCGATGCGGTCCACCGCCTCGGTGGCCGCCGTGTCCCCGAGAATCGGTGTCGACGAACGGCTTTCGTATGCCCGTAGGTAGAGCGTGCACAGGTTCGTCCATTCCACCGAGCCCCACCGCACATCGGTGAAGTCGACCTTGTCTGTCGCGGTCATGGCTGTCTCCTTTTCGCCCGGTATTCGGTCCACATCCGCATGAGCTGGTCGCGGTAGGCCTGGGTGCAGAACTCGCAGAAATCGCGGAAGTCCTCGACGCGCTCCCGCTGTTCGGCGCGGTCCTCACCCAGCACGGACAGTGCGAACTCGGCGGGCTCGATCCCCAGCCGCATCAGCGACAGCTGCGTTTCCAGAACGCTGGTGAACCCGCCCGACCTGACCCGGTAGAGGTGTTGGCGGTTCGGGCTCGGCAACCGCTCCACCATGCCGCCTTCCAGCAGCTGCCGGGCAACGGTGCTGATCGACGCCTTGCTCACCGACAACGCGTCGGCCAGCTGGGTCAACGACTGCTGCGGCGGATCGCAGATCAGTAGCCACCCATACGCGCGGCCCATCGTGCGGGTGGCGCCGAGGAGCTCGAAGAACAGGCCCAGGCGGTCGACGAACTCGGCCTCTTCCGGCGACACACCAGCCTCCTCGCCAGTACGTTCAGTACAAACTGAACGTACTTTACATCAACCGCAACGGCTCACGGAATGGCGCCGGTGGGTTCCGCTCGGCCGCGCGTTGCGCCGCCGTGCGGACGCCGCGGAACTGATAGCCGGCAGCAAACTTGCCGCGACGCGATTTCGCGAAGTTCCTTCAAACTTCGTGCCGAGGGGCGCAATACTGAACGCGTGCCCGATCGCAACGTGCTGGGTGGCCCGCTGGAACCGTGCGGCACGGACCCCCTCACTGGTTACTATCGCGACGGTTGCTGCTCGAGCGGGCCCGAGGACCGCGGCCGGCACACCGTATGCGCCGTGATGACCGCTGAGTTCCTGGAGCACCAGCGTTCCATCGGCAACGACTTGTTGACGCCGGTCCCCGAGTACCGGTTTCCCGGCCTGTTACCCGGCGACCGCTGGTGCGTCACCGCGCTGAACTGGCTTCGGGCCCACCACGACGGTTGCGCCGCACCCGTGGTGCTGGCGTCCACGCACGAGCGCACCCTCGAGGTGGTGCCCCTCGAGGCGCTTCTGGAACACAAAGTCGACGTTCCCGACGACCTGGCTAACTTGTAGAGCTCGCGAGCTGCGCCTCGATCCGTCGCGCGGCGGCTCGTACCTGCTCGCCCAGCCGCTCGACCCCGTCGGCGGCGAGGGTGGCGAACGGCGCGGCGCTGATCGACATCGAGACGACCCCGTCCTCATCGAGGATCGGAGCGGAAACGGTGGCGACGCTGTGCGTGCCGTTTTCGGTCAGCTCCGCGCGCAGGACGTCGATCACCGTGAGGTCGGCGAGCGCGCGTGCGAGCCGGGCGGTGATGGCGTCGGGCTCCGCTTCTCCCCCGAGCGCCCGCAGCGCCGTGTAGACCCGAACGTATTCGCGGCTGAGCCGCTCGATGGCATATCCGCGTTCCCTGATCTCGTTGATTACCAAGTCGATTCGGCGGGATAGCGTGGCGGACGGCTTGCCGATGCCCTCCAGCCAGGCCCGCTGGGCGCCGGGGGCGCTCCACGCGATGTAATCGCGGCCGAACGGCGCGACCAGCGGCATGCGCAGTCCGCGGTCGATTCGCATTCCGGACGCCGACTCGCCGGCGCTGTCGACGACGACGATCGTGTTGGCATCGCGGCGTGCCAAAAAGACCTGTGTCGCCGTGGATTCGGCGAGCTGCCGAAGTATTCCGTGAAAGATCCGGTCGCTGGCCGGATTGGCCAACGACGCGATGCCCGGTCCCCAGCAGTACGCGGCCGTCGCGGTGTCGCGCACCACCCAGTGATGGGCGACCAGCGTCGTCAGGATCGCGTGGCCGGTGGCCCGGCTGATTCCCAATTCGCGGGTGATCTCCGCGAGGGAGAACGCGCGCGCGGGATGCGACCCGAGCAGCCGCATGATCGAGACCACGCGTTCCGTCGGTGGGGAAGTGGCTTGACGAGGGGTCTCGAGCCGGTCTAGCGTCTGTGTCACATTTCGAACACTACGTCGAATATTCGACACAGTAAATGTCGAGGAGGCGGTCGCGTGGGTTCTGCGGGCCTCGGCCTTACCGACGTGGACGACATCGACTTCGACGATCTGACATCACCCAGGCTGACCGACGTCCAGCGGCAAATTCTGGAATTCACCGAGGCCAAGCGCGTCGACTTCGACGTCGATCGGATGCTCGCCGAGGCGATCGAGCAGGCCGGTGTGGACGACCTCGACGACACCGACGGCTTCGGTGACCGGCTGGGCGCGCACCTGGCGGCGATCGAGGCGGACACGGGACTGACCCAGCTCACCCGCTCCTCGCTGCGGCAACGGGTGGTTCGCGTGCTGCGCAACCGGCTGTCGCTGACCGACCTCATCAAGCGATACCCCGAAATCGAGTCGACCCCGATCGAGGCGCCTTTCATCGTCGTCGGGATGCCGCGGTCGGGCACCACCCATCTGGTGAATCTCATTGCCGCCGACCCGCGCCGGCGGGCGCTGCCGTACTGGGAGAGCCAGGAACCGATACCCGCGCGCGGAGAGGGGCCCGGCATCCTCGGGGTCGATCCCCGCTACGCGCGAGCCAAGTCCGAGCACGACGCGCTCATGGCCAGCGCCCCCGTGGTGGCCGCCATGCACGACCGCTTCCCGGAGGCGATCGAGGAGGAAGTCGAGCTCCTTGACCTCGACCTGGCCGCCTACGTGCTGGAATGGCATGCGCGCGTGCCCGATTGGCGTGACTACTACTTGGGCCTGGACCAAACCCGGCACTACGCTTACATGAGAAAAGTGTTGCAGGCGTTGACATTCCTGCGCGGCCCGGGGACCTGGGTCCTGAAGAGTCCGCAGCACTGTGAGCAGCTCGGCCCGCTGATGGCGACCTTCCCCGACGCGACGGTGGCGTTCACGCACCGCGACCCGGTCGCGGTGATCCAGTCGGCGATCACGATGATGGCCTACTCCGATCGGCTGCGCCGGACGAGCATCGAACCCGGCTGGCTGCTGGACTACTGGAGCGACCGCGTGCGCCGGCTGCTCAGCGCCTGCGTGCGCGACCGCGATCTGGTTCCGGCCGAACGAAGCATCGACATCGGCTTTCATCACCTCAACGGCAACGAAATGCCTTGGTTGGAAAAGCTTTACGAGGTCGGCGGGGTCGAAATGACACCGAAGGTGCGCAAACGCTTCCAGCAATACCTGGACGGCAATCCGCGCGGCAAGCACGGCCGCATCCGCTACGACCTGCAGCGGCACTTCGGCATCTCGGCCGGCGAACTGCGCGGGCGGTTTGACTTCTACTTCGACAGGTTCGACGTCCGCCCCGAGACCTAGCCCACCCGAACGGAAGAGACGTCAGCGATGACCACCGATGCGCAACGATTCGAACCGGTCTATCGGAGCAGGCCGGGCGCCGACGCCATGCGCCCGGCGGCCGCCGAGAAGGCCGAGCCGATCGCCCCGGGGCTCTGGTGCTCGCCGGGCCTGTCGAATGCCTACCTGCTGACCACCGACGAGGGCCGGGTGATCGTCAACACCGGCATGGGCTTCGAGGGCCCGGTGCATCGCGCCAACTTCGACGCCGTCGACACCTCACCGGTGCGCTACATCATCTTCACGCAGGGCCACGTGGACCACGTCGGCGGCCTGGACAGCGTGCGCGACCCCGATACCACGGTTGTCGCACAAGCGAACTGGACCACCTGGCGGGACGACAACGAACGCCTCATCCCGTACCGCGCCGCCCGCAGCGCGTTCGCCTTCAAAGACACCCTGGCGACGGGAATCCACGCCATTCAGCGGCGCCTGGGCATCACGCGGCTCCCCGGCCAGAGCGTTCCCGTCGTCGACGTCGACTTCGAGGACACCCTGACCCTGGATGTCGGCGGCCGGCGGATGGAGCTGATCTCGGTGCCCGGCGGCGAGACTACCGATTCGCTGGTGGTGTGGCTGCCGGAGGAGCGAATCTGCCTGTGCGGAAACACCTTCGGCCCGTTGTTCGGGCACATTCCCAACCTTGTCACCATCCGCGGCGACCGGTACCGGGACGCCTTGACGGCCATCGCGTCGGTGGAGCGGGTGCGCGATCTGCGGCCCGAGCTCCTGGTGACCGGCCATTTCGACCCGATCGCGGGCGCCGACCGCATCGATGCCGAGTTGACCCGGCTGCGCAACGCGATCCAGTACATCCACGACGAGACGGTGGCCGGCATGAACGCCGGCAAGGACGTCCGGACCCTGATGCGCGAGATCGCCTTGCCACCCGAATACGACGTGGGGCAGGGGTATGGAAAGGTCGCCTGGGACGTGCGGGCCATCTGGGAGAACTACTCGGGTTGGTTCCACCACCGGTCGACCACCGAGCTCTATCCGGTCGGATTCGACGCCATCGCCGCCGACGTGGTCGAGCTGGCCGGCGCCGATGCGCTGGTGGACCGGGCGCGGGCGCACCTGGACGCGGGTCGCCCGCTGCAGGCCATCCACCTTGCCGAGCTCGTTCCCCGCGACCATGCGGGGGCGCGCGACGTGCTGAAGGCGGCCCATGAAAGGCTGCTGGCAGGCAGCACCAACTTCTGGGAAAGCGCCTGGCTGCGGCGCCAACTAGCGAGGAACTCATGACGGCGCGAGCCAGCTTCGATTTCACCGGGACCGCGGCGCTGATCACCGGCGGCACCAGCGGGATCGGGCATGCCATCGCGACGCTGTTCCGGGATGCCGGCGCCGAGGTCACCATCACCGGAACCAAACCGGCCGCAAAAGATTACGACGCCGACCTGTCCGGCATGGACTATCGCCGGTTACAGATCACCGACCACACATCGGTGGACGCGTTGGCGGCAAGTTTCACCCGCCTCGACGTGCTGGTGAACAACGCCGGCGCGAATTTCCCTGGAGGCCTTGATGAGTCGAAGCCCGAGGGATTCGACGCGTCGGTCGCGCTCAACCTCACGGGACCGTACCGGTTGACGGTCGGTCTCTATCGCGCATTGAAATCGTCGACCGCGCCCGGCGGTGCCAGCGTGGTGAATCTGGCGTCGATGTCCGCGCTGCGAGCCGTCCCGCTGGTCCCCGGGTACGGCGCGGCGAAGGCCGGGATCGTCTGTCTGACAAGAAACCTCGCCGTCAAGTGGGCGGGCAAAGGAATCCGGGTGAACGCGGTCGCGCCGGGGACGATCGACACCCCGATGACCGCGCCCATGCACGGCGCGGCCGAACTGGTGGAATCCGAGTTGGCTCACATTCCCTTGCGCCGCTTCGGATCCGCGAGCGAGATCGCGCCGACCGTCGCCTTCTTGTGCACCGAGCACAGCAGCTACACCAGTGGAGCGGTCTTCGTCGTCGACGGCGCGTCGGACTGCATCTGAGATCGCAAAGGACATCGACCATGGCATCGCTTGTTTCGGGGGCACTACGACCCGAGGACTTCTACCACACCGGGATCGTCGTGCCCGACCTCGACGCCGCGATGGCCCGCCTGAGCGCACTGGCCGGCTACCGGTGGATCACCCCGATGAGCTACACCCTGCCGTTTCGCACCGCGACCGGAACCCGCGAACTCACCTCGACGTTCGTCTACTCCCTGCAGGCCCCGCATGTCGAACTGATCCAGGAGGTGCCCGAAAGCCCGTGGACGGCGGCGCCCGGCAACTCCATCCATCACCTCGGCTACTTCACCGACAACCTCGCCGACACCGCCCGGGCGCTCGAGGACAACGGCTTCGCGTTCGAGGCCACCGCCGACGTGTCCAAATCGGATCTCGCGCTGTTCGCCTACTACATCGACGCGTTCGGCACCCGCATCGAGATCGTCGACCGCGCGCTGTTTCCCGACTTCCCCGCGTTCCTCAAGTCGGCGGCGCCGACCGAAACCTGACGGAGCCGAACATGTTACTGACGGTGCTGCGCTTCAACTTCGCCTCCCCACATGGCGAGCCCCGCACGCAGGGCGAGTTGATCCGTGCCGCACTCGAGCTGGCGCAGTGGGGCGAGTCCCACGGCATCACCTCGATCAGCGTCGACGAGCATCACGCCACCGGGCACGGGTGGAGCTGCAACCCGATCATGACCGCGGCGATGTTCCTGGCCCGGACCTCGACGCTGATCGCCAGCGTGGACTGCGCGCTCGGGCCGCTGTGGAATCCGGTCCGGCTCGCCGAAGACATCGCGCTCGTGGACAACATGAGCCGCGGTCGGCTGCACACCACGGTGGGCCTGGGCTACCGCACGGTCGAATACGACTCGCTGGGAATCGATTTCGGCCGGCGCGGCGCGCTGATGGACGCTCTCGTCGAGCGGATGCTGTCGGTGTGGTCGGGCGTCGATTCGGGTGCGGGGGTCTGCACCGGCACGTGGACCCGGCCGCACCCGCCGCTGTACGTCGGCGGCGGCGCGCGCGCCACGGCGCGGCGCGCGGCGCGTTTCGGGCTTCCGCTGAGCCTGGCCGATCACCTGCCCGACATCGCCGCCTACTATCGCGAGTTGTGTTCCGACGCCGGCATCAAGCCGCTCATCCTCATGCCCGGGCCGGTCAATCGCGGGATGATCTTCCTGCACGAGGACCCCGACCGGGCGTGGGCGGAGCTCGGTGAGCACATCCTTTGGGAGGCAGTCACTTACGGCGAATGGTCAACGGACCAACGTTCGCTGATGCACCTGCCCGGGGTCCAGACGCTGGACGAGGTCAAAGCCTCGGGCCGATACCGGTTCCTGACCCCGGACCAACTCATCGCCGAGGTCCGCGACGCCGACAACTACGGGCCGCTCGTCATGCACCCGCTGGTCGGCGGCATGCCCGTCGACGAAGCGTGGAAGTCGGTGCAGCTGCTCACCGACAAGGTCCTGCCCGCGCTGAGCTGATTGGGCGCGGGTCGGGCCTCAAGCGGTGCGAAGTTGCTGCAGCCACTCCGCGAGCGAGCGCCCGGCGTCCAGGACATGTCGCTCGGCGATCGCGCGGGCCCGCTCGGCGTCTTTGTCGCCGAGCGCATCGAGCAACTCTTGATGCTCATCGAGCGAATGCTTCTCGTGCTCGGGGAACAGGGTGAGGAAGTTGCTCGGCACCACGCGGGCCGCCTGTTTGATCTGGGTCAACAGTCGTGGGGAGTGCGCGGCGCGATGGATCCCCTGGTGGAAATGCCAGTTTGCCTCGCCGATGCTGTCGTCGCCGGATCGCGCTGCGACATCGGCGGCGAGGGCGCGCAGCATGTCGAGCTCGTCCGGGCCGATGCGTTCGGCCGCCCACGCCGCGGCCTGTCCGGTCAGCACGCCGAGAATCGTGAAGCTGTCCAGCACATCCTCGGGGCTGATGCCGATCACGGTCACGCCACTTCTCGGGGCGACCCGAACCAGGCCTTCGAACGAAAGCTCGAGCAACGCCTCGCGCACCGGGGTCCGGCTGGTGGCGAATTCCGCGGTGATGGCGTCCAGGTCGACCCGCGATCCGGCGGGCAGCGCGCCGGTGAGGATGCGGTCCCTGAGTTCGCGGGCGGCGCGCTCGCGCACCGTTCCGGAGATGTCGATCGCAGACATTGAAGCCATCCGGCAACCGTACCAAATGAAGCATTTGAAATCTGATATATCAGATGTTAGATTTTGCGGATGGGAGATCGGCGAACCGACAGGATGGCGCTCGTCGCGTTCATGCAGGCGGGCAGCACTTCGGTGTACGCGGGGTCGTGGCGGCATCCCGCGACCGAACACCGCTACCTCGACGCGTCGTACTACGCCAAGATCGGGCGGCAGCTCGAAGAGGGCTGCTTCGACCTGATGTTCTTCGACGATCGCCTGGCGATGCCGGGCGTCTACGGCGGCTCGGTGTCGGAGGCGGTGTCCTACGGCGCCCGCCCGGTCAAGCTGGACCTCGGCGTGGTGCTCGGGGTGCTGGCCCAGGCCACCTCGCGGATCGGGCTGGGGGCCACCTACTCGACGACTTACTACGCGCCGTTCCACGTCGCCCGAACCTTCGCCACGCTGGACCACCTTTCCGGTGGCCGGGCGGCCTGGAACGTGGTCACCTCCGTCAACGACAGCGAGGCGCAGAACTTCGGCGTGGACGCCCACCTGGGGCACGACGAACGCTACGACCGCGCCGATGAGTTCATGGACGTGGTCACCGGCCTGTGGGACACGTGGGAGGATGACGCGATCCTGCATGACCGGGCGTCCGGTCGCTACGCCGACCCCGCCAAGGTGCACGAGCTGGGACACGCCGGCCGGTATTTTTCGGCGCGCGGGCCGCTGACCGTGCCGCGTACCCCGCAGGGCCGCCCCGTCATCATCCAGGCCGGGTCGTCGGGCCGGGGCCGCGAATTCGCCTCGCGCTGGGCCGAATTGATCTTCACCGGGGATCCCGGGATCGAAATAGCGCGCAGCCACTACGCCGATCAAAAAGACCGCATCGCCGATGCGGGACGCGATCCCGCCGCGGTGCGGATCTGCCCGATGGCCTACGCGGTGGTGGGCGAGTCCGAGGCCCACGCCAAGGACCGCGAAGCCCTGTTTCTCAACGAGCTGGTGCACCCCATGGCGTCGCTGACCCTGCTGTCGGAGCTGATGAATTACGACTTCGCCCAACACGATCTCGACGATCCCGTCACCGACGAGCTCATCGCGTCGGCCTCCGGCATTCGCGGGCTGGTGCAGAACCTGCGCGCGCATATCGGTGGGGACACTGTCACCGTGCGCGATCTGGCCGGTCATCGCGCGACCCTGCTGCAGGGGCCCCGTTTCGTCGGCACCGGAGAGCAGGTCGCCGAACAGATGGCGGACTGGTTCCACAGCGGTGCCTGTGACGGTTTCGTGCTGGCCGCAACGCATTTGCCCGGCGCGTTCGAGGACGTCGTCCGCATGGTGGTCCCCGAACTGCAACGACGCGGCCTGTTCCGCACCGAATACGAGTCGGCGACACTACGGGGACACCTTGGGCTGCAACGACCTTCGAACGCACGCGTCGGGGCCCATGCTTGACGGGCTGCGGGTGCTCGACCTCGCAACGCTGGCGGCCGCTCCACTGGTCGCGACCTATCTGGGTGAGTTCGGCGCCGACGTGATCAAGGTCGAAGAACCCCGGCACGGCGATCCGATTCGCGCATGGGGTAGCCAGCGCGACGGCGTCGGGCTGATGTGGAAGTCCATCTCGCGCAACAAGCGATCGATCACGTTGGACCTGCGCTGTGCGGAAGGTCAGGCGCTGGTGCGCCGCCTGGTCGAGCGCGCCGACGTCGCCATCTTCAACACCCGGCCGCAGACGTTGCGCAAGTGGGGGTTGGACTACGAGAGCCTGCGGGCGGTCAACGACCGGATCGTGATGCTGCACATCACGGGTTACGGGTTGACCGGGCCGAAGAGCGAGCGCCCGGGCTTCGGCACGCTCGGGGAAGCGATGAGCGGGTTCGCCCATATCACCGGGCAGGCCGGCGGACCGCCGACGCTGCCGCCGTTCATGTTGGCCGACGGCGTCGCGTCGCTGAACGCCGCGTACGCGGTGATGATGGCGCTCTACCACCGTGACGTCCACGGCGGACCGGGGCAACTGATCGATGTTAACCTCATCGACCCGCTGGCGCGGCTGCTGGAGCAGACGCTGCTGGGCTACGACCAATTGGGATTGGTGCCGGAACGGGACGGCAACCGGTGGGACATTTCTGCCCCCCGCAACACCTACCGCACCGCGGACGGAAGGTGGCTGGCCATGTCCGGCAGCTCGCCCGCGTTGGCGCTACGGGTGTTCCGCGCGATAGGCCGCGACGACCTGCTGCGGGACGCCGACTTCCTGGACCCGCAGCGGCGGCTGGCGCGGGCCCGCGACGTCGACGCCGCGGTCGCGGATTGGGTTGCCACCAAGACGCTTTCGGAGGCGATGGCGGTCTTCGAAGCGCACGAGGTGGCCGCGGCGCCGGTCTATGACATCAGCGATTTGGTCGGCGACGAGCAGCTCGCGCATCGCGGGGTGTTCGTCTCGGTCGACGACCAACAACTCGGGCCCATGACCGTGCAGGCCCCGGTGCCGCGCTTCTCCTCAGCAGCCGGGACGGTCGACCGTTTGGGTCCCCGCCTCGGGGAACACAACGCCGAGGTCTATGGCGATTTACTCGGTTTGGCCGCCAACGAGATTGATGACCTGCGCGCTCGGGGCGTGCTGTAGCAGAAGGAACTTCGTACCGATGACCCCTCTTCTTCGCCGCTCCGAGCTGGCCGTGCCGGCGAGCAACGACGACATGTTCGACAAGGCCGCCGGGTGTGGCGCCGACCTGGTTTTCCTCGACCTCGAGGACGCGGTGCCCGCGGCGTTCAAGGAGGAATCGCGCGCCAAGGCGATCGGTGCGCTCAACGACATCGATTGGGGTCGCACCGCGCGCGCCGTGCGAATCAACGGCCTGGACACCCCGTGGTGCCACGACGATCTCATCGAAGTGGTGACCAAGGCCGGCGAAAATCTTGACACGATCATCGTCCCGAAGGCCCGCACGGCCCGCGACGTCTGGTGGGTGGACGTGCTGCTCAGCCAGCTTGAGTCAAAGCTCGGCCTGGGTAAGCGCATTCGGCTCGAAGTCCTCATCGAGGAGGTCGAAGGCCTTGCCAACGCCGAGGCGATCGCGGCGTCCAGCCCCCGGCTGGACGCTTTGATCTTCGGGGTGGGCGATTTCTCCTTGTCGCAGGGTGCGCGGGTGGACACGAACTTCGTCCCGCTCGGCGAATATCCCGGTGATTTCTGGCAGTACGCGCGCAACAAGGTGATCGTGGCGGCGCGTATCGCCGGCATCGACGCGATCGACGCGCCCTACCCCGACTTCAAGGACCTGTCGGGCTATGAGCGCGACGCCCGTCGCGCCTCGCTGATGGGATACACCGGAAAGTGGGCGATTCACCCCGGCCAGGTTCCCGTCGCCAACACGGTCTACTCGCCGACCGCGGACGAAATCGCGCGCGCCGAACGAAATCTCGCCGCCTACCGGGAAGCCGAGGCCAAAGGACGCGGCGCCGTCGGAGTCAACGGCGTCTTGGTCGATGCCGCGCACGTCAAGATGGCGCAGCAGACACTTGCGCGCGCCGCATTGATCAACGGCAGTTGTTAGCCGATCACCACCAAGAGGTCGCCGCCTTCGACCTGGGCGGTGCGCGCCACCGCGATGCGCGTCACCTTTCCGGCCTTGGGCGCGGTAACGGCGGCTTCCATCTTCATCGCCTCGATGGTCGCGATGGCCTGACCGGCCTCGACTTCCTCGCCGACATCCGTGGTGACGGTCACGACGCCGGCAAAGGGTGCCGGGATGTGGCCGGGGTTGGTGCGGTCGGCCTTCTCGGCGGTCGGCACGTCGGCGGCGATGCCACGGTCGCGAACCAGCACGGGGCGCAGCTGCCCGTTGAGAATGCACATCACGGTGCGCATCCCGCGCTCGTCGGGATCGGAGATGGCCTCCAGGCCGATCAGCAATTCCACGCCGCGCTCGAGTTCGACGCGATGTTCCTCGCCATGGCGCAGCCCGTAGAAGAACTGATTGGCGCTGAGCCGAGAGGTGTCACCATATGTCTCGCGGTGGGCCGCCAGCTCGTTGGCCGGTCCGGGAAACAGCAGCCGATTCAGCGCCGCCTGGCGGGTGGCTCCGGGCGCCGCCAACGAGCCTTCGTCCTCGACCGACAGCGTCTGCTCGGGCTTCGCGGGCCCACGGCCGTGTAATGCCTTGGTACGCAGTGGCTCCGGCCAGCCACCGGGTGGATCGCCGAGCTCACCGCGCAGGAAGCCGACCACCGAGTCCGGGATGTCGTAACGCGCCGGGTCGGCCGCGAAGTCCTGCGCGGTGATCCCGGCACCGACCAGGGCCAGCGCCAGGTCTCCGACGACCTTGCTCGACGGCGTCACCTTGACGAGATGCCCGAGGATGGCGTCGGCACCGGCGTAGGCATTTTCGATGTCTTCGAACCGGTCGCCGAGACCGAGTGCGATGGCCTGTTGCCGCAGGTTCGACAATTGACCGCCGGGGATCTCGTGGCGATACACCCGCCCGGTGGGGGCCGGTAGCCCGGATTCGAACGGCGCGTACACCTTTCGCAGCGCCTCCCAGTATGGCTCGAGGTCGCACACCGCGGCCAGCGACAAACCGGTGTCATAAGGCGTGTGGGCGGCGGCGGCCACGATGGAGGACAGCGCCGGCTGGCTCGTTGTCCCCGCGAGTGGGGCCGCGGCGCCGTCGACGGCGTCGGCCCCGGCTTGCCAGGCCGCCATGTAGGTCGCCAGTTGGCCACCCGGGGTGTCGTGGGTATGCACGTGCACCGGCAGGTCGAATCGCGATTTGAGCGCCGACACCAGGGTCGCGGCGGCCGGTGGGCGCAACAGTCCCGCCATGTCCTTGATCGCCAGCACGTGCGCGCCCGCCATGACGATCTGCTCGGCCAGCTTCAGGTAGTAGTCGAGCGTGTAGAGGTTCTCGGCCGGATCGCTGAGATCGCCCGTGTAGGACATCGCGACCTCGGCCACCGCCGTTCCGGTTTCCCGGACGGCGTCGATCGCCGGGCGCATGGAATCGACGTTGTTCAGCGCATCGAAGATCCGGAAGATGTCGATCCCGGTTTGCGTGGCCTCCTCCACGAACGCCGAAGTGACGATCCGCGGATAGGGCGTGTAGCCCACCGTGTTTCGACCGCGCAGCAGCATCTGCAAACAGATGTTGGGCATCGCCTCACGCAACGCGGCCAGGCGCTGCCAGGGGTCTTCCTTCAGGAACCGCAGCGCCACGTCGTAGGTCGCCCCGCCCCAGCATTCCACCGACAACAACTGAGGCGTCGTCCGCGCGACGTAGGGCGCCACCTTGAGCAGGCCGGTGGTGCGAACCCGGGTCGCCAGCAGCGACTGATGCGCGTCCCGGAACGTCGTGTCGGTGACTCCCAAGGCCTTTGATTCCCGCATCCAGCGCGCGAACCCTTCCGGCCCCAGCTCGGTCAGGCGCTGTTTGGACCCCGGTGGCGGCGGCACGGACAGGTCGAGGTGCGGCAGCTTGTCGTGCGGATACACCGTCGAGGGCCGGGGACCGTGCGGCTGGTTGACCGTCACGTCGGCCAAATAACTGAGGATCTTGGTGCCGCGGTCGGCGCTGGAGTGCGCCGTCAGCAGCTGCGGGCGTTGGTCGATAAACGAGGTCGTCGCCCGGCCCGCCACAAAATCGGGGTCGGCGAGCACCGCCTGCAGGAATGCGGTGTTGGTCGTCACTCCGCGGATGCGGAATTCGGCCACCGCCCGTCGGGCCCGGCGCACGGCGGCCGCGAAATCCCGGCCGCGGCAGGTCAGCTTGACCAACATCGAATCGAAATGTGCCGATACTTCCGCACCCAAATGCGCGCCGTCGTCCAATCGGACGCCCGCACCACCGGGTGTGCGGTAGGCGGTGATGCGCCCGGTGTCCGGTCTAAAGCCGTTGGAGGGGTCCTCGGTGGTGATCCGGCATTGCAGTGCGGCCCCGTGCGTGGTGATCGAACGCTGGCTCAAACCGAGATCGCTAAGGCTTTCGCCGGAGGCGATGCGTAACTGGCTCGCCACCAGGTCGACGTCGGTGATCTCCTCGGTCACCGTGTGCTCCACCTGGATGCGTGGATTCATTTCGATGAACACGTAACGGCCACGTTCGTCGAGCAGGAACTCGACGGTGCCGGCGCAGGTGTAGCCGATGCGCCGCGCGAACGCCACCGCGTCCGCGCAGATCCTTTGCCGCAGTTCAGGATCGAGGTTTGGCGCCGGCGCGATCTCGATGACCTTCTGGTGCCGGCGCTGCACGCTGCAGTCCCGCTCGTAGAGGTGGATGACGTTGCCGTGGGCGTCGGCCAGGATCTGCACCTCGATGTGGCGCGGATTGGTGACCGCCTGCTCCAGGAACACCGTCGGATCGCCGAAGGCCGACTCGGCTTCCCGCGATGCCGCCTCGATCGCCTCGGCCAGATCGGCGGGATCAGTCACGCGGCGCATCCCCCGGCCACCGCCCCCGGCGACCGCCTTGACGAACAGCGGAAACTCCATCGACGCGGCCGCCGACACCAATTCGTCGGTCGACGATGACGGTGCTGACGACGCCAACACCGGCAGCCCCGCCGCACGCGCCTCGGCTACCGCCCGCGATTTGTTTCCGGTCAGTTCGAGCACCTGCACCGAAGGGCCCACGAACGTGATCCCGGCCGACGCGCAAGCCGCCGCCAGCGCCGGGTTTTCCGACAAGAAGCCGTAACCGGGGTAAATCGCGTCGGCACCACAGGCTTTCGCCGTGGCGACGATGTCCTCGACGTTGAGATAGGCCCGGACGGGATGCCCGATCTCACCGATCTGATACGACTCGTCGGCCTTTGCCCGATGTGCCGAGTTGCGGTCCTCGTCGGGATAGACCGCCACGGTGCCCATGCCCAACTCGTAGGCGGCACGGAACGCCCGGATAGCGATCTCACCCCGGTTAGCGACCAGAACCTTGGAGATCATTAGCAATCACTGGCCCGGTTGGAACATCAGCGGGTCGAGGGGAGTTCGCGCTGCGGTGGGCCGACATACTCGCTCAGCGGGCGGATCAAGGCGTTGGACGCGGTCTGCTCGATGATGTGAGCCGTCCACCCGGTGATTCGGCTCATCACAAAAATCGGTGTGAAGGCGCCGATGTCGAAGCCCATCAGGTAGTAGGCGGGCCCGGTCGGGAAGTCCAGGTTCGGCTTGATTCCGTTGGCTTCGGCCATCCCCTTCTCGAGCACCTCGTAGATGTCAAGCCAGTTCTGGCCGTCGCGGGCGGCGGCGACTCGCTTGAGGGCTTCCTTCATCGTTGGCACCCGGGAATCGCCGTTCTTGTAGACCCGGTGACCGAAGCCCATGATCTTGTCTTTGCGAGTCAGCTTGCCCTGCAACCATTCCGACGCCTTGTCGGCGCTGCCGATCTCGATCATGTCGTGCATGACAGCCTCGTTGGCGCCGCCGTGCAGCGGGCCCTTGAGCGCCCCGATGGCCGCGGTGACCGCGCTGTAGATGTCCGACTGGGTGGAGGTGACCACCCGCGCGGCGAATGTGGAGGCGTTGAAACTGTGCTCGGCGTAGAGGACCATCGACTGCTCAAACGCGTCCACAACCACCTGCTCGGGGACGTCGCCAAAGCACATGTGCAGGAAGTTCTGCGCATAGTTCATGTGGCTGTGCGGGGCGATCGGGGCCAGGCCGCGCCGGCGGCGCATGTCGGCGGCCACGATGGTGGGCAGCACCGCGTACATGCGCAGGGCTTTGGCGTAGTTCGCCGCTTCGCTGCTGTCGTCCTCATCGGGGTCTTCGGCACCCATGAAGCTGATCAGGGTGCGCACCACGTCCATCGGATGGCAGCTGGTCGGCAGCTTCTGCAGCAGGTCCATCATCGAGCGGTTCAGCCGGCGCGCGGCGCGTTCCCGCTGGGTGAACAGCGCCAGCTGTTGGTCGTTGGGCAGTTCGCCGTGCCACAACAGATAGGCCACCTGCTCGAAGCTGCACTGGGTGGCGAGGTCCTGAACGGCGTATCCGCGATAGGTCAGGGAGTTGGTCTCCGGGACCACCTTGGAGATCGCGGTGGTGTCGACGACCACGCCGGCCAGACCCTTGTAGATGCGGGGCTTGTCTTCGATGTTGCTGCTCATGGCGTGACTCCTTCAGAGGACGAAAGTTTCAAATCGCGAAGTTGTAGACGTCGGAATCGAATTGGTTGTAGTCGGCGTAGCGGAGCAGTTCATACAGCCTGCTGCGGTGTTGCATCTGGTCCAGCAGTCCGGATTGCGTTCCGCTGTCGGCAATTTCACGAAGGCCGACCTCGACGGCGTACATGGCCAACCGCAGCGTGGTCACCGGGTAGATCACCATGTTGTAGCCGATGTCGGAAAGCTGCTTGGCCGCCAGCAGCTGTGACTTTCCGAACTCGGTCATGTTGGCGAGCAACGGTGTATCCACCGCGGCGCGGAATTGCTCGAATTCGGCTGGCGTGTGCAGGGCTTCGGTGAAGATCAGGTCGGCGCCCGCGTCGGCGTAGGCCTTGGCCCGGTCGATCGCCGCGGGAATTCCTTCGATGCCCGCGGCATCGGTGCGCGCGCAGATGATGAAATTCGGGTCCCGCCGGGCGGTTACGGCGGCGCGGAGGCGTTTGACCATCTCGCTCGTCGGCACCACCGCTTTCCCGTCGAGATGCCCACAGCGCTTGGGGTTTTCCTGGTCCTCCAGGTGGCAACCGGCCAGCCCGGCGTCCTCCAGCACCGTCACCGTGCGCGCGGCGTTCATCGGTTCGCCGAAGCCCGTGTCGGCGTCGATCAGGGTGGGCAGGTCGGTTGCCGAGGCGATCTGGCCACCACGGGCGCTGACTTCGGTCAACGTGGTCAATCCGATGTCGGGCAGGCCGAGATCGGCGGAGAGCGCCGCGCCGGACACGTATACCCCGTCGAAACCGACGTCGGCCACCAGCTTGGCCACCAGAGGCGAGAAGGCACCCGGAAGCCGTTGCAGCCGGCCACTTTCCAGCGCGGCCCGGAATCGGGCCCGCTTGTCGGCCGCCGGCAACGCGCCGCCGATCAGTCCACTCATCAGAAGATCCCGGGCGGAATCGTGGGCGCCTTGTCGAGCACCGAGGGATCGACGACGATGTTGAGCGCACCGAGGGCGCCGGCCTCCAGTCCCGAAAGGCCCTCGACCGCCGAGAGGAACCGCTGCTGCTCGGTGTCGTGAACCACGCCGTCGGCCAGCTCGGTGAACTTTCCGACGTACTGTTTGCGCTCAAATGGCCGGGCGCCCAGCGGGTGGGCGTCGGCGACCGCGATCTCGTCGACGATCACCTCGCCGCTCTTGAGGGTGACCTCGGCGCGGCCGCCGAATGCCTTCTCCGCCGGATCGGTGGAGTGGTAGCGCCGGGTCCACTCCGGGTCTTCGCGCGTGGAGATCTTGTGCCACAGCTCGACGGTGTCGGGCCGGTGCGCGCGCTCCGGTGCGTAGGACCGCTCGTGGTGCCAGGTGCCGTCCTGCAACGCGACCGCGAAGATGTACATCACCGAGTGGTCCAGCGTCTCCCGCGAGGCGTCCGGGTCGAACTTCTGCGGATCGTTGGAGCCCGTGCCGATCACGTGGTGGGTGTGGTGACTGGTGTGCAGCACGATCGTGGCGATCTGGTCCAGGTCGCCGATGCGCTCGCGCAGCCGACGGGCCAGGTCGATCAGCGCCTGGCTCTGGTATTCCGCCGAGTGCTCCTTGGTGTAGCTGTCCAGAATGGCGCGCTTGGGCTCGCCCGGTTCGGGTAGTGGGACGTGATAGGTGTGGTCGCGGCCCGACAGCAGCCAGGCGATCACCCCGTCCTCGCCTTCCCAGATCGGCGCGGGTGAGCCTTCTCCTCGCATGGCGCGGTCGACGGCCTCGATAGCGACCTTGCCGGCCCAGGCGGGCGCGAACGCCTTCCAGCTGGAGATCAGCCCCTTGCGGGACTGCCGGGTGGACGTGGTCAGGTGCAGCGCCTGGCCGATCGCGGAGTAAATGGTCTCCTTGTCCAGACGCAGCATGGTGCCCAGGCCCGCGGCCACCGACGGACCCAGGTGCGCGACGTGGTCGATCTTGTGCTCGTGCAGGCAGATTCCCTTGACCAGGTCGATCTGAATCTCGTAGCCGGTCGCGATGCCGCGGACCAGGTCCGCGCCGCCGATCCCAAGGTGCTGGGCGACGGCCACCAGGGCGGGGATGTTGTCGCCCGGATGGGAGTACTCCGCCGCGAGAAACGTGTCGTGGAAGTCCAATTCCCGCACCGCGACGCCGTTGGCCCAGGCCGCCCATTCCGGCGAGTAGCTGCCGCCGACGCCGAAGACCTTTGCGCCCTTGAACGAGTTGGGGTGCGCCAACGCCTGGGCTCGGGCGGCGGCTACCGGACGGCGGATGACCGAGGCGGCGGAGACGGCGGCGTTGTCGATGATGCGGTTGATCACCATCGCCTCGGTCTCCGCGGGCACG
Source organism: Mycobacterium heidelbergense (assembly GCF_010730745.1). Classification (NCBI taxonomy): domain Bacteria; kingdom Bacillati; phylum Actinomycetota; class Actinomycetes; order Mycobacteriales; family Mycobacteriaceae; genus Mycobacterium; species Mycobacterium heidelbergense. The sequence continues at coordinate 2,426,293 of NZ_AP022615.1, forward strand.
GCGACCGGGTCCGCGGCGACCTCGGCGATCTTCCAGGCCAGGTGCTCGCTACGGGGGAAGTCTTCGGCGCTGCGCCGAGTTCGAACGTCATGGATGCGCATAAGCCGCACGGTACGCAGACCGATTTGGGGAGTAAATCCCCTGTAAAAGCGTAATTTTGTGTCCTTATACGCACGATTTTGCGAATGTTGTGAAAGGCACTGGGCGTAGTGTGGGGCGGGTGGCGAAAACGTTCGCCGGCGCGCGGTTGCGGCGGTTGCGCGAGGAGCAGGGGCTAACCCAGGTGGCGCTGGCGCGCGTCCTGGGACTGTCGACCAGTTACGTCAACCAGCTCGAAAACGACCAGCGCCCGATCACCGTCCCGGTACTGCTGACCCTGACCGAGCGCTTCGACCTACCGACCCAGTACTTCGCTCCAGACTCCGACGCCCGCCTGATTTCGGACCTGCGGGAGGTCCTCGCCGAGACGTCCGCGACGGCCGGACAGGTCGAGGAACTCGTCGCCCGGATGCCGGCGGTCGGTCAGACGCTGGTCAACTTGCACCGGCGGTTACACGACGCCACCGCCGACCTCGAGGCGCTGCACAGCCGCGCCAACGTCGACGTATCGGCGGTCTCCCAGCAGCCGATGCCCTTCGAGGAGGTCCGGGACTTCTTCTACGACCGCAAAAACTACATCGGCGAGCTGGACGTCGCGGCCGAGGAACTGTTCGACCGCAACCGTCTGCGGATCGGCGGGCTCGACGGCCAGCTGGCGGAGTTCCTCGACGGCGAGCTCGGCGTCACCGTCGTCATCGACGACGGCCAGGTGTTAAATCCCAACTCCAAGCGCCTGTTTCGCGCCGACTCGAAGACGGTGTACCTCGCTCGCTGGCTGCATCCGGGCCAGCGCGCCTTTCAGCTCGCGACTCAGATCGCCCTGCTCACCCAGGCCGAGTTGATCGCCGGCATCATCGCCGGCGACGACCAACTCAGCGACGACGCGCGGGGCGTGGCCCGCATCGGCCTGGCCAACTACTTCGCCGGCGCACTGCTGTTGCCCTACCTGAGGTTTCTCGACGCCGCCGAGAGCGCCCGCTATGACATCGACCAATTGGCGCGACGATTCGAGGTGGGTTTCGAAACCATCTGCCACCGGCTGTCCACCCTGCAGCGCCCGAGCGCGCGCGGAGTCCCCTTCATCTTCGTTCGCACCGACAGCGCGGGGAACATTTCAAAGCGCCAGTCCGCCACGGCATTTCACTTTTCCCGCGTCGGCGGGAACTGTCCGCTATGGGTGGTCCACCATGCCTTTTCCCGGCCCGGCCAGTTCCTGACCCAGGTGGCGCAAATGCCCGACGAGCGCACCTATTTCTGGATCGCGAGGACCACGACGGCCGAGCCCAGCCGCTACCTCGGCCCGGATAAGAGCTTCGCCATCGGGCTCGGGTGCGATGTGGGCCACGCCGAGAAACTGATCTACTCGGTGGGCATCGACCTGACTGACATCGGGGCGATAGTACCGATCGGCGCCGGCTGCAAGATTTGCGACCGACCCTCCTGCCCGCAACGCGCGTTTCCCTACCTCGGTCGCCCGGTGCGCGTCGACCCGCACTCCAGCACCGATCTGCCGTACCCGCCGGCAATCACGCCTTAGTGGTCTGATCGGCCGATGCGCCTCTAAGGCTTGGGTTTCCTTTTCCAGTGGGGACTCTTGACCGCGTCGAGGGCCTCGGTGACGTAGCGGTCCAACGGCCAACGGTCGCCGGAGTGGCGCACCCACCGCTGAAAGCCGAAATCGGCTGCCGCAAAGGCGAGTTGGACCAGTAGGCCGGGACGCATGTCGACGTCGGGATTGGCGCCCATGCGTTCGGCGATCAGCTTCATCGTCCGTTCCTTGTCGGCGGGCGTGTGGATCGTGACCTTGTCGAGCAGGTCGGGCGCGACCAGCAGGGCCTTGCGCCACTCCTCGCAGTCGGCCCGGTCGAACGAGTGGGTCCGCGTGACGATGGCATCGATCAGCGCGACGTCGGGCGATTCGCTGGCCGGCCGGTCTTCGAGGAGGCCGACGATCGCGGCGCCGCCGTAGCGAACGGGCGCGAGAAGCAGCTCCTCCTTCGTCGGCACGTGCCGGAAGAAGGTGCGCGGTGAAACGCCTGCGGCGGCGGCGATTTCCTCCGTGGTCACCGCGTCGTATCCGCGCTCGACGAACAGCCGGAACGCCGCGCGCCGAATGTCGGCCCGGATCTGTGCGCGCTGCCGATCGCGCAGCGACTGCCCGGTCATCGGAAACAGCCGATTCCGCCGTCGACGTGAATGGTCTGCCCGGTGATGAACGTCGCGTCGCTGCCGAGCAGGAACGCCACCAGCGCGCCCACGTCCGCCCGAACATCGCCGATGCGCTTCATCGGAACGCGCCCCACCGCCTTCGCGTAATCGTTGGGCGCGAACTGCTTCCACAGTCTGACGCCGTCGAATTCGGCGAAGGGGCATATGACGTTGTCATTCGACGGGTCCCATTCGAAGCGGGACGCCGCGGTGCATCTCATAGGTGCTGCGTGCGCCGCCGGGAAGCTCCCGTCCGGGTCCTTGACGAAAAACATTCGGACTCCGCCGATCTCGAAGGGTTCTTGGTCGGCGGTGAGGACGGTCATGACGTTTCCGCAAGTTCGGGAGCCGGTCGCCCGGCGAACAGCGGCAGGTCGAGGTAGGTTTTGATGCCGGGCTCGGCGGCGCAGACGTCGGGGATGGCGTTGATGCAATGGTTGGCGGTGGCTACGACTCCCGGATTGCTTTGCAGCCCTTCGGCGATCGACGGTGGTTGAAGTCCCTTGAAGGTGAGGCTCACGGTGGGGTCGCCGGTGATCTCGACCTCGAAGCGTTCGCCGCGCCCACCGAAGTTCCATCCCGGATCCAGGTTTTCCTCGCCCATCAGCCAGTTGACCGCCGCCGTGATCACCGGCTCGCCGTCGGCGAGGGCCTGCCATCGGAACCTGCGTGCGGCCACGGTTCCCGCCGTGATCGGGAATGGCTCGTAGTCGATGTCGGAGGTCGCCACGGCGATCTCCTGGATGGTCCTGATATTGGGGTCGATGCGAAATCCCATGTGGTCGGCGACCATTCGCACGGACATCTTGAAGCCCGATTCGAGCAGGCCGGCCATCGGTCCCTGCATGGCTTCCTCGGGGGTGCCGCCGAATCCCATGATGTGGCGCACGACGTCCGGGGCGTTGTAGGTGCGGATGTCGGAGAACTCCTCGGCGCGCACGTGCGTGACCGCCGACGAAAGCGACGACAGCATGAGGGGGAATCGCTCGGTGATGCCGCCCGGGTGGATCCCGGAACCGTGCAGGGTTACCCCAGCCTCGAGTGCGGCGTCGGCGATGGCCTTGTGCCGCGGGTTCCTCGGGTCCGGGTACACCCAGCCGACCGGGGTGACGACGTTCTTGCCGGACCGCAAAATCGCGACGACCTCTTCGTCGTTGGGGATCAGGGGGCTGTACATGACGCAGTCGGCGTTCAGGGCCAGGACTTCGTCGATGCTGTTGGTGGCGGTGACACCCAGGTCCCGAGTTCCGATGATCCGACCGACGTCGACGCCGTTCTTGTCCGCGCTGTGCACCCAGCAGCCGGCCAGCTCGAGCTGCGGATGATTGAGCACGCATTCGATGGCCGCCTTGCCCACACCCCCTGTCGCCCATTGGATAACGCGAAGCTTGGACCGGCTACTCATCGATGACCTCCCGAGTGGATGGAGCGCGGCAGGGACCACGCATGGCACAGTATGACTGGTCGACAGTCACTGTCAACAACGCGCCGGCGGCGATGGTCGACCCCGCGACGTTCACGTGCTGGCGGGTTGCTTCCCGGCCGGGGTGTAATTGGTGGATGGACCTGATGCTGCCCACCGACGCGATCTTTCTACTGGGGGAATCGCGCGAGCATCCCCTGCACGTGGGCGGGTTGCAGTTGTACGAGCCACCGCCCGGCGCCGGCCCCGGCTTCGTCCGGGAATTCTACGACGGGCTGGTGGCCCAGCAGGATTTCCAGCCGATCTTCCGCAAGCGTCCGGCGACGTTCCTGGGCGGAATCGCGAATCTGGCCTGGACCTATGACAAGAACGTCGACATCGACTACCACGTCCGGCGCTCGGCTCTGCCCTCGCCGGGGCGGGTCCGCGATCTGCTCGAGCTGACCTCCCTGCTGCACAGCAGCCTGCTCGATCGTCACCGCCCGCTGTGGGAGGCGCACGTGATCGAGGGGCTGAAGGATGGCCGCTTCGCGGTGTACACGAAATTCCACCACGCCTTGATCGACGGCGTTTCGGCGCTCAAGCTGATGCAGCGGGCCTTGTCGAACGATCCGGACGACAAGGAGATTCGGGCGATCTGGACCCTGCCCAAACGCAAGCGCAAGCCCAGCCCCACCTCCCGCTTGGGCTCGCTGCTGAAGACGGCGGGATCGGTTGCCGCGCTTGGTCCGTCGACGGTGTCGCTGGCCCGTGCGGCGCTGCTCGAGCAGCAGCTGACTCTGCCTTTCGGGGCCCCGCGCACCATGTTGAACGTCAAGATCGGGGGCGCCCGCCGGTGCGCCGCGCAGTCATGGTCGGTGGACCGCATCAAGAGCGTCAAGCGGGCCGCGGGGGTCACCCTCAACGATGTCGTCCTGGCGATGTGCTCGGGTGCGCTGCGCTACTACCTGCTCGAGCAGAACGCGCTGCCGGACGCACCGCTCGTCGCGATGGTCCCGGTGAGTCTGCGCAAGGAGGACGAGGACGACGCCGGCGGCAACCTCGTGGGAGCCATCCTGTGCAACCTTGCCACCGACACCGACGATCCCGAGAAGCGACTGCAAACCATCAGCGAGTCAATGCGCAACAACAAGAAGGTGTTTTCCGAATTGCCGCGGATCCAGGCGCTGGCGCTCTCGGCGGTGAACATGGCGTCGCTCAGCCTCGCGGCGGTTCCGGGCTGGGTGGCGTCCACCTCGCCGCCCTTCAATCTCGTCATATCGAACGTGCCCGGACCCCACGAGCAAATGTATTGCGGGGGAGCGCGACTCGACGGCAACTACCCCCTGTCCAGCGTGCTGGACGGGCAAGCGCTGAACATCACCCTGGTCAGCAATGCCGGCAACCTCGACTTCGGTCTGGTCGGATGCCGTCGCAGCGTTCCGCACCTGCAGCGCCTGCTCGCGCACCTGGAATCGTCGCTCAAGGACCTGGAACGCGCCCTCGGAGCCTGAAAAGCCTTGGAAGACTGATGCCCAAACTCAGCGCGGGTGTGCTGTTGCACCGGACCCGCGACGGCGTCGTGGAGGTCCTGATCGCGCATCCGGGCGGCCCGTTCTGGGCGCGCAAAGACGACGGGGCCTGGTCGATTCCCAAGGGCGAATACGACGACGGCGAGGACCCCTGGACCGTCGCGCGGCGCGAGTTTTCCGAGGAGCTGGGGCTGCCGGTGCCGGCCGGGCCGCGCATCGAGTTGGGCGCGCTGAAACAACCCAGCGGCAAGGTAATCACGGCCTTCGCCGTCCGCGGCGACCTCGACGTCACCGACGCGCACAGCAACACCTTCGACATGGAGTGGCCGAAGGGATCGGGCACGATGCGGGAATTCCCCGAGGTCGACCGCGTGGGCTGGTTCGCGGTGGCGCAGGCGCGCGCGAAGCTGCTCAAGGGGCAGCGTGGTTTTCTTGATCGATTGTTGGCGCACCCCGAGTTGGCGGGGTTGAGCGAAGGGACTTGAAAATGCAGACAGTGCGCACCCCTGACGATCGGTTCGACGACGTTCCCGACTTTCCTTATGCGCCAAGGTATTGCGAGATACCCGACGGCGAGGGCGGTGCGCTGCGGGTCGCGTGGGTCCAGGACGGCCCGGAAGGCGCCGATCCGGTGCTCATGCTGCACGGCGAGCCATCGTGGTCGTACCTGTACCGCAAGATGATTCCGATACTGGTCGCCGCGGGGCATCGAGTCGTGTGCCCCGACCTGGTCGGGTTCGGCCGCTCGGACAAGCCGACCCGCCGCGAGGACCACAGCTATGCGCGCCACGTCGAGTGGATGCGGGCCCTGGCCTTCGACGTCCTCGACCTGCGCAACGTGACGCTGGTCGGCCAGGACTGGGGCGGGCTGATCGGATTGCGGCTGGCCGCGGAGCATCCCGAACGGTTTGCCCGCCTGGTCGTCGCCAACACCGGCCTGCCCAACGGGGAGCAGCCCATGGCCGAGGTCTGGTGGCGCTTCCGCGAGGCCATCACCACGGCGCCGAAGCTCGACATCGGCTGGTTCGTGCAGGGCGGGTGCCGCCAGCAACTCAGCGACGAGGTGCGCGCGGGCTATGACGCCCCGTTCCCCGCCGATGAATACTGCGCCGGGCCGCGCGCCATGCCCGGCCTCGTGCCGACCACACCCGACGATCCCGCGGCGGCGGCCAACAAGGCGGCGTGGGCGAAGCTCTCGGTGAGCCCGACGCCCATGCTGGTCGCCTTCAGCGACAGCGACCCCATCACCGGGCCGATGGCCGCGATCTTCGCGCGCGAGATGCGTGGCGCGCAGGGCATCGACCACCCGACGATCCGCGGCGCCGGGCACTTCCTGCAGGAGGACGCCGGCGAAGAACTGGCCAACCGCATCGTGGAGTTTCTGCGCCGCTGAGCCGGTCGGCGGTGCGGGCAGAATGTGGGGATGACGACCGCACCCGCGCAAGCCGAATCGCAAGGCCTGCTGCTGCAGCTGCTGGACCCGGCCAACCGCGCCGACCCGTACCGGCTCTGCGCTCAGTTCCGTGACCTCGGAGCCCTGCAACTGCCCGAGGCCAACCTGGCTGTCTTCGCGACGTACCGCGACTGCGACGACGTCCTGCGGCACCCGTCGTCGAGCAGCGACAACAGCAACTCGACGGTCGCCAAGCGGCAGATCGAGGCCGGCTTGGTGCAGCCCCGGCAGGCCCCGCCGGGATTTTTGTTTCTCGATCCGCCCGACCACACGCGGCTGCGCAAGCTGGTCGGCAAGGCGTTTGCGCCGAAAGTGGTGACCGCACTGCAACCCGAAATCGGCGCGCTGGTGGACGGATTGCTTGGTCGGATCGCCGACAAGGGCCGGTTCGATGTCGTCGAGGACTTCGCCTATCCGCTGCCCGTGGCGGTGATCTGCCGGCTGCTCGGTGTGCCGCTCGACGACGAGCCGCAATTCAGCCACGCGTCGGCGGTGTTGGCGCAGGCGCTGGACCCGTTTTCGACGATCACCGGCGTGCCACCCGACGTCATGGATGAGCGGATGCAGGCCGGCACGTGGCTGCGCGACTACTTCCACGATCTCATCGGCCGGCGTCGATCACGGCCCGGCGACGACCTGCTGTCGGCCCTGATCGCGGTGGACGAGTCCGGCGATCAGCTGACCGAGGAGGAAATCGTCTCCACCTGCAACCTGCTGCTGATCGCCGGACACGAGACCACGGTCAACCTCATCGGGAACGCCGTCTTGGCCATGCTGCGCGACCCCGTTCAGTGGACGGCCCTGGGCGCGGACGCCGGGCGAGCGCCGGCCGTCGTGGAAGAGACCCTGCGTTATGACCCGCCCGTGCAACTCGTGGGGCGAATTGCGGCGGCCGACATGACGATTGGGGGCGTCGACGTGCCGGCCGGTGACGTGATGATGCTGCTGTTGGCCGCGGCGCAGCGTGATCCGGCCGAATTCGACCGGCCCGACACCTTCGACCCGGATCGGGGGACGGTGCGGCACTTGGCGTTTGGCCGCGGGGTGCACTACTGCCTGGGCGCGCCCCTGGCGCGGCTGGAAGCCGGCGCGGCGCTGTCGGCGCTCACGGCGCGCTTCCCGGACGCGCGACTGGCCGGCGAGCCGCAATACAAGGCCAACGTCACGCTGCGCGGCCTATCGGAGCTGTCTGTCGCGATCTGACCTTTGGCGCGGCTCCTCCGGCGAGTGTGCGTGTTTGTACGGCGACACGCCGGTCGCGGCGTACAAATGCGCACCTTCGCGGGTTGTGTCAGCCGCGGTTGTCGCCCAGGCCGGGCACGATGTCGCCCAGGCTGAAGGTCACCGGCTGTTCGAGTTGCGCGTAGGTGCACGAGCGCGGGTCACGGTCGGGGCGCCACCGGCTGAACTGGGCGGTGTGGCGGAACCGCGCACCTTCCATGTGGTCGTAGCGGACCTCGACCACCCGCTCGGGTCGCAGCGGGACGAAGGACAGATCCTTGCCGACGTTCCAGCGGGAGAACTCGTTCTTGCGCGGCGTTCGTTCGCCGGCCTCGTGGGCGGCCCAGTTCCACGGATGGTCCTCGAAACTGGTGACCAGCGGCTGCAGCTCGGCGAACAGCCGCCGCCGCTCGGCCATGGGGAAAGCGCCGATCACGCCGACGGAGGCGAGCTGGCCCGCGGAAGGGCCCGAGTCCTGGTAGAGCCCCAGCAGCAGCGAGCCGATCGCCTCGTCCCCGGACTTATGTATCCGATAGCTGGCGACCACGCAGTCCGCGGTCCGCTCGTGCTTGATCTTGAACATGACGCGCTTGTCCGGCTGATAGGTGATGGTCAGCGGCTTGGCGACCACGCCGTCGAGGCCGGCTCCCTCGAACTCCGCGAACCAGCGCTGCGCGGTCCCGAGGTCGGTCGTTGCCGGCGTGACGTGGACCGACGGCCCGGAGGTCCCCAGGGCGCCGACCAGGGCGGCGCGCCGCTCGTTGAAGGGCCGGCCGGTGTAGTCGTCGCCGCCGAGGGCCAGCAGATCGAACGCGATGAACGAAGCCGGTGTCTTCTCCGCGAGCATCCGCACCCGCGAATCGGCCGGATGAATCCGCTGTTGCAGCGCCTCGAAGTCCAGGCCGTGGTCGGTGGCGACGACGATTTCACCGTCGATCACGCAGCGTTGCGGCAGCTCGGCCTGCACCGCCGCGACCAGCTCGGGGAAGTAGCGGGTCATCGGGCGCTCGTTGCGGCTGCCCAGCTCGACTTCACCGCGGTCGCGGAAGCAAATGGACCTGAATCCGTCCCACTTGGGCTCATAGGACGCGTCCGGCGGGATCGTCTTGACTGACTTGGCCAGCATCGGCGAGACCGGCGGCATGACGGGTAAGTCCATGGGTTCATTCTGGCGCCCGGCATGTTGGAATCCTGATATGGCTGCTGCAGCGGAAGAAATCGACGTCGACGGCATCGCGGTGCGGCTGACCAACCCGGACAAGGTGTACTTCCCCGCGCTGGGGTCGAACGGGACCAAGCGACGGCTCGTCGAGTATTACCGGGCCGTGGCCGGCGGCCCGATGCTGACCGCGCTGCGCGACCGGCCCACCCATCTGCAGCGCTTCCCGGACGGCATCGACGGCGAGGAGATCTACCAGAAGCGGATACCGCAGCACCATCCCGACTATCTGCAGACCTGCCGGGTGACGTTCCCGTCGGGACGCACCGCCGACGCGCTGAAGGTGACCCATCCCGCGGCGATCGTGTGGGCGGCGCAGATGGGCACGGTCACGCTGCACCCGTGGCAGGTGCGCTGCCCGGACACCGAGCACCCCGACGAATTGCGCATCGACCTGGATCCGCAGCCCGGCACCGGCTTCGAGCAAGCGCGGGCGGTTGCCGTCGGTGTGTTGCGGCCGCTGCTCGACGAACTCGGCCTGGCCGGGTACCCCAAGACATCCGGGGGCCGCGGGGTCCACGTGTTTCTGCGGATCGCCACCGACTGGGACTTCGTCGAGGTGCGCCGGGCCGGCATCGCGCTGGCCCGCGAAGTGGAGCGCCGCGCCCCGGACGCGGTGACCACCTCGTGGTGGAAGGAAGAACGGGGCGAGCGCATCTTCATCGACTTCAACCAGAACGCCCGCGACCGCACCATGGCGTCGCCGTACTCGGTGCGGCGCACCCCGATCGCGACCGTGTCGACGCCGCTGACGTGGGACGAGCTGGCCGGCGCCGATCCCGACGACTACACCATGGCGACGGTGCCCGACCTCGTGCAGCGCCGGGAGGACCCGTGGGCCGGCATGGATGCCGTGGCCCAGTCGATTGCTCCGTTGCTGCAGATGTCCCGGGCCGACGAAGAGCGCGGGCTTGGCGACATGCCGTACCCGCCGAACTACCCGAAGATGCCGGGCGAGCCGAAGCGGGTGCAGCCAAGCCGGGATACGGATCGGACCAGTAAGAACAAGCCGAAATGACGCCGTGCGCCCACGCTCATCCAGTGCTCGCGACGCGCCTTCGGCTGGTCCTTATCCGTGCGGCTATGCGATGGTCGTCAAGCCGTCTCGCGGTTGACGAACTCGTCGAGGACCTGCCGCGACAGCTTCGACACGCTCATCTTGCGCGCCTTGGCGATCGCCTCGAGCTTTGTCCGGGTGATCTCCGAGACGCGCACTTGGACTACCGGCGAGTGCTTCTGGCCGCCGGACAGTGACTTGCCGCCGGGGATCAGGCCGGCGGTGCGGGCTGTGCGGGTTTGTTCGGCCTCCCGGGCGGCGATGTCGCCCAGCTCCGCGGCGCGGGCCTCGGTGAGCCGTTCGCCCTTGTGGTAGATCTCGCGTTCGTCGAGATCGGCATCTTCGATGGTGGCGTCGGGTCCGATCACGTAGTCGGCTGGGTTCTTCTTCATCGTGTCCATTCCATGGGTTGTGCGTGGATGATGACGAGCACGGCCGAGCCTTCGACGGCTTCAATGACGGCGATTTCGGTGAGGCGGCCGGTAGCGTCGCGGCCGGTGTAGAGCATGCTGCCGCTGGGCTGGATCTCCGGGATGCCCGAGTTACGCATGGCGGCGATGGCGTTGCGTTTGTTGACGCCATGCTTGCGCCGAGCCGAGGCGGTGAGGATGATCGTCTGCTGCGGCACACAAACGAGCATAGATGACATGCCCGCTAAGCCAAGCCAGCATGCAATACATACCCGTATGCTACGTAGGCGGTGCACGGCAGTCAAAGGGCGGCCGGCGGATTTTTTCCTTAAATCCCGAGCCGCTGGTCACCGGCCAGCCGTGCGGCATGTTGCCGATACATGCGGGCGCACAACTCGGCGCGCCCAAATCATTTTCCGAGTGAGGCGGCTACGACAGCGCCGCTTGCGGCGCAAACGCGGGTTGCCTCGCGGGCGTGCGTCCCTCGCCGTCGCGAGGCTGCGATAGCCGGTCGGCGAGGAGCGCCACCAGCGCGCCGGTCAGTCCGCCCACCGTCGCCGGAACCGATGAGCCCGACAGCACCACATAGCCGAATGCGGCACCCACGGATAGCAAACCGAGCCGGATGGGACTCCAGCCGACCGTGGCGGGCAGCCGGAAGGACAGACCGATGCCGAGCAGCAGCGCCATAACGTGCCCGACGGCGGTGAAGTCCGCCCCCACGGCCGCCGTCGCCGCGATGCCAAGCCACCAACCGACCCACGCGAGCCGCCAGCGCGGTGGTATCGATGCCGTCAGCGCGCCCAGTACACACACCGCGCCGTAACTGACCCCGACGTCGCTCGCCCGTGCGACGGAGAACGGCAGCCATCCCGCCTTGAGCGCGGCGACCAGCCCCACCGCGACGATCAACGTGGCACCGATGTGGCCGACCGTGAACGCGATGATCAAACCCCTACCGCGCCAAAGCAGTTCGCCCAAAGCCAGCAGGCACGCCAGCCCCGGCAGCCAAACACAGACATCGCCGCCGTCGTCGACGAACGCGCTGCCGACCAACGTGCTCAGGCGGCCGTGCGCCAGATTGTGCAGGTTGGTGCTCATGCGACTCACCACGACCTCGCGTGCGTGCGGACCAAGCGCGGTGAGCATGAGTGAGACGGCGGCCAGGACGACGGCGTATGCCGCAGTGACGCGCACCGACGCCGCGGCGGACAACGTTCGCGCGGCGACGGCTGCCCAACGTCCGGTCTCGTCGCGGGTAGTCTTCGCGAACGGCGTCATGCAACCACGATGCTGGGGCGATCCGGGATCGGCCACCTTCTTAACGAAGCTTTCACACGCGTGTGATTAATCTTCACGGTTTTGCGCGCGGCGGCCTCTGAAGTCCGCGTTTCTGGCGCGCAATCTCCGCGTTTTCGCTGATGTTTCGCCGTCCGTGGCCGTTGCATGCTGGTTAACATGAGCGAGATTGATCCACGCGTGGACCTGCCGTTGGTGGACTGGAGCGATCTTGGCGTGAGCGGGCTTTTGCCGACGGGCACGGTGACGCTGCTGTTGGCCGATGTCGAAAACTCCACCGGGTTGTGGGAGAGCCAGCCCGAGCAGATGACGACGGCGTTCGCGCGGCTGGATCAGGCGCTGTCGGATCTGCTGGCCGCGTATGGCGGGGTGCGCCCGGTGGAGCAGGGTGAGGGCGACAGCTTTGTGGTGGCCTTCGCCCGTGCCAGCGACGCGGTGGCGTGTGCGCTGGAGTTGCAGCGCGCCCCGCGTTGGCGCCGATCAGCTTGCGGATCGGCGTGCACACCGGCGAGGTGCGGTTGCGCGATGAAGCCAATTACATCGGCCCGACCATCAACAAAACGGCGCGTTTGCGCGACCTGGCCCATGGCGGCCAGACGGTGCTCTCGGGCACGACCGAGGCATTGGTTGCCGACACGCCGCTCCCCGACACCTGGCTGACCGATCTGGGCACCCACGAGCTGCGCGGTGTTCCCCGTCCTGAGCGGGTCGTGCAACTGTGCCATCCCGATCTGCGCAACGACTTCCCGCCCTTGCGCACGGTCAAAAGCGTTGCTGTGCACCATTTCCCGGTGCAATTCACCAGCTTTGTCGGCCGCGGTCCACAGCTGGCCGAGGTGCGCAAGCTGTTGGCGGAGGGCCGGTTAGTCACCTTGACCGGGGCCGGCGGGGTGGGGAAAACGCGGCTGGCAGTACACGTTGCGAGCCAGTTAGCGAGCGAATATGCCGATGGTGTCTGGTATGTGGACCTGGCACCGATTACCGACCCTGATGTGGTGCCGGTGGTGATGGCCCGGGTGCTGGGCCTGCCCGACCAACCCGGCCGCTCCACCATGGACACATTGCTGCGGTTCGTTCGCGACCGTCAACTGCTGGTGGTGCTCGACAACTGCGAGCATCTGCTGGATGCGTGCGCGGCGCTGGCCGTCGCTCTGCTGGGTGGGGCGCCGGGGCTGAGCGTGTTGGCCACAAGTCGTGAGCCGATCGGTGTCGGTGGCGAGGCGATGTGGCGGGTGCCGTCGCTTTCGGTTTCCGATGAAGCGATCGAGTTGTTCGCCGATCGGGCTCGCCATGCCCGGCCCGATTTCGCCGTCACCGACGACAACACCGCTGTGGTCGCCGAGATCTGCCGGCGCCTCGACGGCATACCGCTGGCCATCGAGCTGGCCGCGGCGCGGGTGCGGGCGTTGTCGCTGGCCGAGATCCTCGACAGCCTGCATGACCGGTTCCGGTTGTTGACCGGGGGCGCGCGCGCCGCGGTGCGCCGCCAGCAGACCCTGCGCGCCTCAGTGGATTGGTCGCATGCGCTACTGACCGAACCCGAGCGGGTGCTGTTTCGTCGGTTGTCGGTGTTTCTGGGTGGATTCGACCTCGACGCTGCGCAGGCGGTCGCCGGCGCCGATGGGCTGCAGCGTTACCAAGTCCTCGATCAGCTCACTCTGCTGGTCGACAAATCGTTAGTCGTCGCCGAAAATGCCTGGGGCCGAACGCGATACCGGTTGCTGGAAACGTTGCGCCAGTACGTGCTGGAAAAACTCGGCGAGTCCGGCGAGGCGGACGCCATGCGTACACGTCACCGTGATTACTACACGGCGATGGCGGCCCTACTCGACGTCCCGGCGGGCAGTGATTATGAGCGACGCGTCGAGCAGGCCGAAATCGAGATCGACAACCTGCGCGCCGCGTTCGCGTGGAGCCGGGAGAACTCCGACGCCGAGTTTGAGTTGGAGCTGGCGTGTTCGCTGAACCCGCTGTGGCAAGCGCGAGGACGCATCCGGGAGGGATTGGCCTGGCTGGACGCCGCCCTCACAGATCTCGACTTGCGCGACGCCCGCGACACTGGAGTGGCGGCCGCGGTGCGCGCGCGGGCACTCGCCGACAGGGCCCTGCTCGCCGTCTTCATGGGTGCCGCGGACAGTTTCGACCAGGCTCGGCAAGCCCTGGCGATCGCGCGCGAGGTCGACGATCCGGCCCTACTGCTCCGGGCGCTGACCGCCTGCGGCCCTATCGCCGTCATCAGCGCCGAGCCGGCGGGGCCGTACTTCACCGAGGCGATCGGCCTGGCCCGGGCATTAGGCGATCCGTGGAGGTTGAGCCAAATCCTCGCCTGGCAGGCGCGCACGGCAACCACGGCGGGCGACCTGATCGCGGTCCGCGCAGCCGGTGAGGAAGGACGCGATCTCGCCGAGGCGATCGGCGACCGGTTCGCCTCGCGCCAGTGCCGCTGGTGCCTCGTCGTGGCACAGCACTTCCAGGGCGATCTGGCAGACGCCACCGCACAATTCGGCGCCGTGGCCGCCGAGGCCGAGGCAGCTCACGACGTGACCTATCAGGCGTATGGCTTGGCGGGACAGGGCATGGTGCTGGCCGCGCAGGGTGAGGTGTACGCGGCCCGGGCTGCCGCCGATGCGGCCGTTGAGGCTGCCGCCGAGCTGGGCGGGCTTGCCGCGGGCCTCGCCTACATGGCGTCGGCTTCCGCAGCCCTGGCCGCCGGCGATGCTGCGACGGCCCACGACGCGAGCGAGAAGGCCTGGCAGCACTGGCGTCTCCTGCCCGCGCAGGCTGCATGGCAGCGCGTGTTCCGTGCGCAGGCCGCGCTGGCGGGCGGGGATCTAGACGCGGCCCGCCGTGGCGCCGACGAGGCCGTCGCGACAACGACCGGCTGGTGGCTCATGGGCGCGCTGACCACGCGGGCCCGGGTGGCGATCGCGCGGGGGGAGCCGGCGCAGGCCGAACGCGACGCCCACGACGCGCTCGCACGCGCCGCTGACATGCAGGCCCGCACAGGCGTTGCCGACATTCTCGAGTGCCTCGCCGCCCTGGCCGGAGACGCCGGTAGTCACTGCGAAGCCGCTCGGCTGTTCGGAGCGGCACACGCCATCCGGCAACGTATCGGCGAGGTCCGCTTCAAAATCTATGACGCCGGCTACGAAGCGTCACTGGCTGCCCTGCGAGAAGCCTTGGGCGAGAAGGACTTCGAAACTGCGTGGGCCGAGGGCGCGGCCCTGTCCGCCGAGGAGGCGATCGCCTACGCGCAACGCGGTCGCGGCGAACGCAAACGACCCAGCAGCGGCTGGGCCTCACTCACGCCGGCCGAGCGCGACGTCGTGCGACTGGTGAGCGAAGGGCTCGCGAACAACGACATCGCCGCACGGCTTTTCGTCTCACCGCGCACCGTGCAAACCCATCTCACGCATGTCTACGCCAAGCTGGGTCTGACTTCCCGGGTGCAGCTGGCCCAGGAGGCGGCCCGTCGCGCATGAACGTGGAATCCTATGCGGCGCCAGGTAAATCGAAGATCAGCAGCGTGCTGCTGGCGGTGGCGACGAGCGCCCCCGATGCGTCGGTGACCGTCGCTTCGGTGAATCCGATCCGCGAACCCGCTTTGACGACCGTGCCCACCGCGGTCAGTGGGCCGCTGGCCGCGGTGACCGCCTTCAGGTAGTTGACCTTGATTTCGACCGACGTGTACCCGACCCCTTCGGGCAGCGTGGTGTGCAACGCACAGCCGGTCACGGTGTCCAACAGGGTGCACAGCATGCCGCCATGAACCATCCCCAGCGGGTTGTACATGGACCCGTCGGGCATGCAGCCGAAGGCGATTCGCCCGTTCTCGACGTCGAGAATGCTCATTCGCATCAGCTCGCCGATGGGCGGCGGCGGCAAGTGTCCGTCGGCGACCGCCTTCCAGTACGCGAGGCCGGACATCGACGCGGCGGTGGCCTTCGTGGTGTGCGGGTCGCGCCAGGTCACCAGCCGTGATTCCGCTTCACCCCAACCCGCCGTGTGTGCGACCCGAGTGTCACCGGCGGGAGCGCCCGGAGAAGCCGTCATGAGTCGACCTTTCGGGAAACTGGTCGGTTTACTTTACTGACCTAACATAGCGCCGCTCTCGCCGCTTGTAAACCGGTCGGTGTACTATCCGAATGTGAACGATGCCACCTCCCGGGCGCGTCCACCCGGTGGGCGGGGGGCGCGGGAGCGCATCGAGCGCGCCGCGGCCCGGCTGTTCTACCGCAACGGAATCCACGCGACCGGCGTGGAACTCATCGCACACGAGGCCAACGTCTCCAAACGCACGCTCTACCAACACTTTCCCAGCAAGAACGACCTGGTGGACAACTACCTCCGCGGCATCGCGGCTCGAGGCGGCCTGCCCACCGAGAAGCGCCTCGACGACACCGAGCTACCCGCCCGCGAACGCCTGCTGGGGATTTTCGACCTGCGCCGCTCCGACGTCGTGCGCGGCTGCCCCTATCACAATGCCGCCGTCGAATCGGCCGGGTCGCTGGCCAGCACCGACGAGATCGTGCGGACCCACAAGCAGGAATTCGTCCGCCGCCTCATCGCCGTCGCGCGCGAGGCGGGCGCCGCTGACCCCCACTTGCTGGGCCAGCAGCTCGCCGTGCTGTTCGAGGGCGCCACCGCGATGGCGACCTCGCTGAACGACACCGCACCCGTCGTGCACGCCCGTGCGGCGGCGGCCACGCTGATCGATGCCGCCCTGAGCCCTTGACGCGCTCCTCGTGATGCTGCTACACATGGCGTGCGCCACTAATTTGGGCGATCGCCCAAAAACTGGTGGGTGGAGGTGGCCGGATGGACGGCAAGGCGGCGTTCGTGACCGGCTCGGCGCGCGGACGGCAAGGAAAGCATCGATGACTGTCACAAACGACACCGACGTCTACTACGACCCCTACGACGTCGGCATCAACGCCAACCCGTATCCGACCTACGCGCGGCTGCGCGAGGAGGCGCCAATCTACCACAACGAGCGGTACGACTTCTGGGCGCTGTCACGGCATTCCGACGTCGAACGGGCATTGGCCAACTGGGAGGCCTTCTCCAACAAGCGCAGCGACATCCTCGAGCTGATCCAGTCCAAATTCGACATGCCCGGCGGCGTCATGATGTTCCAGGATCCGCCCGAACACTCGAGGCTGCGCGGCCTGATGTCGCGCGTGTTCACGCCGCGCCGGATGGCCGCCCTCGAGGATCAGATTCGGCAATACTGCGTGCGGTGCCTGGATCCGCTCGTCGGTTCGCAAGGCTTTGACATCATCGCCGAGCTCGCGTCGATGATGCCGATGCGCGTGATCGGGATGCTCCTCGGAATCCCCGAGTCCGAACAGATCTCGGTCCGTGACGCCAACGACGCCAACCTGCGCACCAAGCCCGGCGCGCCTCTTAAGGTCGCCGACGCCGACTCCATCGCCGACGGCCGGATCTACGCCGACTACGTCGAATGGCGATCCAAGAACCCGTCGGACGACCTGATGACGACGCTGCTCAACGTCGAGTTCGACGACGAGGATGGGGTGCACAGAAAGCTGACCCGCAAAGAGGTGCTGCATTACACCCAGGTGGTCGCCGGTGCGGGCAACGAGACGACCGGCCGGCTGATCGGCTGGCTCGCCAAGGTGCTCGCCGAGCATCCCGACCAGCGCCGGGAGGTCTACGAGGATCGGTCGCTGCTGAGCCGCACCGTCGACGAGACGCTGCGATTCGAACCCACGGGACCCCACGTCGCCCGGTGGCTGGCAAGGGATTTCGAGTGTTACGGCACGACGATTCCGGCCGGCAGCGCCATGCTGCTGCTGTTCGGCTCCGCTAACCGCGATCACCGCCGCTACGCCGACCCGGACACGTTCAACATCCATCGGGATAACATCTCGCACATCACCTTCGGAAAGGGCGTGCATTACTGCCTTGGCGCGAACCTGGCACGGCTCGAGGGCCGCGTCGCGCTGGACGAGATGCTCAACCGCTGGCCCGAATGGGACATCGATGACGACACGGCGCAATTGGCGTCGACGTCCACCGTCCGGGGCTGGGAGCGGCTGCGGGTCGTGCTGCCCACGTAATGGTCAATCGCGCCGGCTTTTCGGTGTCGGCATCTCGAACCGATCCAGGAATCGATTGACCAGCGCGACGGCCTCTTCGTGGCCGCTTTTGGTGCCGAGTGTCTGCTCGAGAATCAGGGTCCGCCCGACCGCGGCGATGATGACCGCGATGCCCGCGGGCGGGAATTGGCCTGTGTCGAGGCCGTGTTCGCGGACGACGAAGTTCAGGGCGGTGATCTGCATCTCGCGCCACCGCTCCTGCCAGGCCGCGATCTCGGCGCGAATCTCCTTGCGATGGTTGGCAAGTCCCATGAACTCCAGCAACAGTCGAGCGTCCTTGGGCTCGATCAGGGTGCCCCAGAAGGCGTGCAACGGTCGGTCGGAGGCCAACGCTTCTTGTTGCCGTTCCAGGTAGGCGGCCGCTCCGCGGCGGAAAACGTTGCGGTAGAGCTCGTCCATCGTCGGGAAGTAGTAGTGCACCAATGCCGGCTTCACACCGGCTTCGGCGGCCACCCGCCGCGACGTGGCGGCGGCATAGCCCTCGTCGACCATGATGCGAATAGTCGCGTCGATCAGCATGTCCCGAGTGGCGGAGTCCTTGGCCATCAACGGACCCTAAATTGGGCGTTCGCCAAAAATCAACCGCCCGCCACGATAGACACGTGACGGCTTGACCCCCGGGGTTAGGAAGTCCCGTCAACGGGGAACTATTCTGCCGTGCCTCTCCGCTTCCAGGACGTCATCACGTCCAAGTACCTGCTCCTGACCACCTTCACCCAGGATGGCCGACCCAAGCCGACACCGATCTGGGGGGTGCCGGACGGCGACAAGCTCCTGGTGATCACCGACGACGGATCGTGGAAGGTCAGGCGGATCAACAACACGCCCCGGGTGACGATCGCCCGCAGCGCGGCGCTGGGCAAGCCCAAGAGCGAATCGGTCGAAGGAATCGCCCGGGTACTGCCGAAGTCCGAGACGCGGCGGGTCTACAACGCCGTGCTCAAGCGGTACTGGTACCACGCGTGGTGGTTCTACGCCCACTCGATCGTGCGAGGCGGCATCGACAAGGTGCACGTGGGCCTGGAGATCACGCCGGCTGCGTAGCGTCGCTCTGGGGATCGATCAGGATCTTCGCGTGCGCCTCGGGATCACCGAGCGCGTCGAACGCGGCCTCGACGCCGGACAGCCCGACCGTCCCGGTGATCAGCGGCGTGACGTCGACCTTGCCGTCGGCGAGCATGTGCAGCGTGTCACGGAACTCGAGCGGCGTGTAGCCAAGCACGAACCGGAGGTCGATCTCCTTGTTGATCGCCATCGCCGGCCGGATGCGGTCCGAGCCCATGCAGACGCCAACCACGACGACGCGCGAGAACAGCGGCGCGCCCGCGATGATGCCGTCGACAATGCCTGGGACGCCGACACATTCGAAGATGACGGGGTGCTTTGGCGTTGCGGCGCCGGCCTTTTCGGCGGCGCGCCATATGTGCCACCAGGGCAACCGCAGCCTTTGCAGCTTCTCGATGGTGCCGACCGCCAGGTCGAACGCCTCGAGGATGCCCGCCAGGTGCTTGCGGCTCGCGTCCGTCGTGTAGGGCGACTCCTGCGCGGGATCGACGACGATGTCGGCCCCGCAGGCGGTCGCCAGCGCGCGCCGGCCCGGCGAGAAGTCGCTGGCGATCACGGTGCGCACCCCGTGCGCCTTGAGCATGCAGATCACCGCGAGGCCGATCGGCCCGCAGCCGATCACGATCGCGACGTCGCCCTTGCCCACCTCGCCGCGCCGGACTGCGTGCCACCCGACGGCCATCGGCTCGGTCAGGGCGGCGATCTCGGGGGACAACCCGTTGGGGACGGCAAGCGTGAGCGACTGCTCGACCAGGAGCCGCTCGGCGTAGGCGCCCGGCGCCATCGTCGACAACCCGATCCCGTGCACCTCCTTGCCGCGCCGCAGCAGCGGCAGGGCGACGACCGGGGTGCCGCGCCGCGGGGCCTTGCGCGTGCCGGGGCCGTAATCGAGCACCTCGCCGCAGAATTCGTGACCGAACACGACGTGCTGATCCGATCGCATGAAGGCGTCGTACCCCGATTCGGCCATCACGTCGGCGAGTTCGTCGCAGTGGTGGCGCGCGTGCAGGTCCGATCCGCAGATGCCGCACCTCAGAACCTGGATCAGCAACTGCCCCTTGGCCGGAACCGGGGTCGGCCGGTCGACGACCTCGAGCTTTGCGTTGGTGCAGGTGACGCTCTTCATCTATCGATCCTAGGCCCCCGCCGCGGCCGTCACGAAAGTGCAACTGGCAACGCATTTCCCAAGAACGGACGTCGGTAGTCGCACTTTCGCGGCCAAGGGCGGCACAAGCGCCCGCTCGTTCGACTGATGGGCAAGTTTCCATCGTGATAGCACCGGCGCTATCAGTTTGGGGAATCACCTTGGGGCCGGACCACGGTGCTCGCGTGGCTCATGTGATTGTTGATGCCGTCGATTGGCTAAGGGCCGGCAGCGCGAAGTGCCTCGAACGTGTCGGCCACGGTTTCCCGCGGCTCCCGATAGGTGATGCCGAGTTCTCGCTCGCTGGGCGAATCATCGGATGCCGGCATCTGCGTGTAGTACTGCATCCCCGCCGAGGTGAAGGGTGTGCCGAAGGGCAGAAACCGGCCCGCCCTGTCCAGGACAGCCCCCGCAACGCGCAGCGCGGTGTCCGGGATGGGGACGGCGACCATCGGAGTCCCCGCGACTCGACCGAGCATCGTCGCGAGCTCGGCCGCGGGCACCCGATGACCACCCGCGGTGTAGCGGCGCGGCCCGTGCCCCGGCTCCAAGAGCGCCGCGTGCAGCGCGGCCAGATCGCGGACGTCGACGACCAGCCATGCCGCGCTCCGCCCCGGGATCGCGTGCATCTGCAACGCCGCCCTCACGCCCTCGCCGGCCTCACCGAATTGGTCGCCGACCGGGGGACCGAGGACCATGCCGGGATAGGTGATGTTCACCGGTGCGCCGGCGTCCTGCAGCCCACGAGCATAGATTTCGACCTGCGCCTTGGACGTTCCGTATCCGTCCGCCCCACCGACCACCGGTAGGTCCGCCGTCAGCATCGCCAGGCCCGGATGAAATAGCGCGGTGAAGCTCGACACGTGGACGATCGGGTCCCGGCCCAGCTCCACGGCCTGGCCGAGGACGTTCTGCGCGCCCTGCATGTTCGTGGTGAGCATCTCGTTGGTCTGACGGGGGTCGACCGCCACCAGGGCGGCGCTGTGGACGACGGCGTCGCACCCGCGCAACGCGTCCCGTACCGAAACGCGATCGGTGATGTTCCCGACGGCGAAGTCCGACACGTCGACGTCCAGCTTGGCGACGGAGGTCTGCAGCCGATCGGGATTTCGCACCAGGAACCGGACGGAGTGTCCGACGTCGGCGATGGCCTTGGCGGTCCAGCCGCCCACGAATCCTGTACCGCCCGTGACCAGAACGCGCATGCTGCGATTCCGCAACGGACTACAGGTGACCGGCAGCGTAGGTCGCGGCCTCGCCCGTCATGCCGTTCGCGGAATACAAGGTATGCGCGGCAGGGCTGCCACCGTCGCTGCAGATCGGGTCGCCGGGAGCGCACAACTCGAGGGTCTTGGGCTGATACAGCGGGCCGATGACGAGCACGGGCGCGTGGTATTTCTCCAGGAAATCACCCGAGGGCGTTCCGAACAGCGTGACCGCGGCGACGTGGTTCGCTATGTCCGGCGGCATGGGCGGGGGTACCGCTGCAGCGGGCACGCCCGGCGGGACGGCGGCCGAGGTGACGTAACCGGCCACGGCGGCGCCCTGCGAGTATCCGCCGAGCACCTCCCTGGTCTTCGGGCAGTTCGCCGCCATCGACTCGATGTGTGAGGCGGCGTCACGGATGCCGTCGATGACGGTCACGGGGAAGTCGGGGTTCTGGAAGTCGGTGCTGGCTTGATAGTTGACCGGATACACGCCGAGCGACCGGGCACCAATCTGCCCGCGCAACGCGTCGACGAATGATCCGCCGATGCCGCCGAGGCCGGGCGGCTCACCGGAGCCGCGGGCGAACACCACCTCGACGTCGGGACACGGATCGGCAGGCGCCGAGGGGGCGGGCACGCTCACTAGGGCGGCGACGCCCGTCACCACCGCCGCCGCGAGCCGGCGCGTTCCGTTGAACCTCACTTGTCGACGCCGCTCATGATTCCTGCCCTCCTGCCGGTTCGGTGTGCTGGTTAACTACCCGTCGGCGGGCGATCCTGAAACCCGGGACCCGATCGGCCATCATGGACTTCGTGAGCACCGCAATCGTGGTGGCAATAGTGGTGGTGCTGATGCTGCTCGGCATCGGCATGGTGGTCAACCAGCTCATTCGGCTGAAGAAGTGGTTGAACGCCGCGCCCCCGGACCACGCGCCCGGCGACGACGCTCTCCCGCCCCCGGAGTGATCCGCCTGGACTTTGTTGGGGGCTTCGACCGGCTGATAGCTTCACTCTTGTGATGGCACCGAGCGCACGGGGCGTCACGGCACCGTGAAGCCGTCAACGCTTCTGGTCACCGACGACGGCTTGCCCCGCGGCGTGTCCGGCGCCGCCGACGCCCATTTCGCCAACGTCGTCAGGCTGTTCTCGAGGCTGTTCCCCGGCCGCCGGTTCGGCGGCGGAGCCCTGAGCGTCTACGTCGACGGCGTGCCCGTCGTCGACGTCTGGACGGGCTGGTCGGACCGGGCCGGCACCCAGCGCTGGACCGCCGACACCGGCGCGATGGTGTTCTCGGCGACCAAGGGTGTGGCGTCGACGGTGATTCACCGGCTGGCCGATCGGGGCCTGCTGTCCTATGACGACCCCGTCGCCGAGCACTGGCCCGAGTTCGCCGCTAACGGCAAGGCCGACATCACGGTTGGCGACGTGCTGCGGCACCGGTCCGGGTTGTCGCATCTGCGGGGCATCACCAAGGCGGAGTTGATGGACCACCTCCTCATGGAGGAGCGCCTGGCCGCCGCGCCCGTCGATCACCTGCGGGGGGTGCAGGCATACCACGCGCTGACCTACGGATGGCTGCTGTCCGGTCTCGCCAGGGCGGTGACGGGCAAGGGCATGCGGGAGCTGATCCGCCAGGAGGTCGCGCGCCCGCTCAACACCGACGGGTTGCATCTCGGCCGTCCCCCCGAAGGCGCCCCGACCAAGCCGGCGCAGATCCTGATGCCGCAGGCAAAGCTGCGCGCCCCGGTATTCAATTTCATCGCACCGAAACTGGCCGGCCTGCCCTTCTCCGGCGCGCTGGGGGCGATGTACTTCCCCGGCGTCGTATCCCTGATCAAGGGCGAGACCCCGTTCCTGGACGGCGAGGTGCCGGCGGCCAACGGCGTGGTGACCGGTCGCGGCCTCGCCAAGATGTACGCCGTGTTGGCCAACGACGGCCGGATCGACGGCAAAAAGTATCTGTCCAAGGAGTTGGTGCGCGGACTGACGGGGGAGTCGCGACGCAAGTGGCCCGACGCAAACATGGTGGTGCCCATGCCTTTTCACCTGGGCTACCACGAATCGCCGGTTCCCGGCCTGCTCAAGGGGTTCGGTCACGTGGGCCTGGGTGGAACCCTGGGATGGGCCGACCCCGAATCCGGCAGCGCCTTCGGGTTCATCCACAACCGGCTCTTGACGCCGCTGCTGTTCGACATGGGGTCGTTCGCGGGATTGGCCGGTCCGCTGCGCAGCGCCATCGACGCCGCCCGTCACCAGGGTCCGCTCGAGGTGCCCCCGCTCGGGGCGGCCTACCCCAAACCCGCTCGGCGACAGGCGAAGGCGGCGTCGGGCGGCGGTTAGCCGAGGGTTAGCCGACCTTGGCGTAGCCGCGGGGAAGTGTCAGCGGCAGATCGGCGTAGGTGACGATGCCCGGCGGCGCGGCGACGACGGCCGGGATCGCGTTGAGGGTCGGCATGGCCGTCATGATGTGCCCGAGCGTCATGAAGTCGGCGATCGTCTCGGCCTGGAAATACGGCGGCGGCAGAAAGCCGACTTTGGTTGTTACGGTGGGCTGCCCGTCGATCTGGATGACCCAGCCGTCCTGGTCGATCTTCCAATCGGGCTCCAGTGTCTGGCCCTTGCGCCACCGGACGTTGAGGTCGATCAAGGTCTTGCCGCCGACGATGCCCCGCCAGCTCGCGTAGACGCCCGCCACGCATCCCGCGGCTATCGTCCAGGAGCCGAGATCGAGATCGGCTGTCGTCTCGGCATATTCGGCCACGCACCGCACGTCGTCGAGCTCGACGCCCAGCGCGTCGGCCACCAGCCGGACCGCCTCGCCGAAGATGGCCGTCCCGCGCGCGGTCATCGCCTGCAGTTCCGGGTGGTCGATCGGCTGGCCGAAGCCCACCGGCTTTTCGGTCGCCGGTGAGTCGTAGAACGTGGTGTCGGCGGCTTCGGTGACGGTCACCTTGTCGATCCGATTGCACACCATCGCCGACACGATCGCCAACAGCTCGGCAAAGCCCGGGCTGACGCCGGATCCGAAGATCGTCGACCCACCTTTGCGGCAGGCTTCGGCGATTCGGTCGCGGCCATCGCCCAGGTTGTGCCCGGTGATGAAGGACGCCGTCGTCACCACGTTGACCCCGGCCGACAGGATGCGAACCAGCTCGTCGACGTCGATCCACATGGGGTTGTAGACGACGCAGTCCGGTGTGAGGGCGAGCAGCGCGTCGACGTCATCGGTGGCCGCCACCCCGAGCGGCGAAATGCCGGCCAGTTCGCCCGCGTCGCGGCCGACCTTTTCCGGCGACCAGGCATAACACCCCACCAGGTCGAGCGCGGGGTTGTCGGCGATGGATTGCAGCGAGCTCTTGCCGACGTTCCCGGTGTTCCATTGGACGACGCGATAGTTGTTTGGCACTCGCTCAGCATAGGGAATGCTGCGCGGCCGAGCGCCACCTCATGGGCGCCGGTACCGACCTGCCCCAATTTGTCGTCGAACCGGTAGGCTGCGTCGACACGGCCCACGAAGGGAGACAGGCGATGGCAGGCGTCCAATGGCTGGAAAAGCCTGAGGCCCACGACTTTCCGGCGGCGGCCGACTACCTCGCCTTGCTCGCGGACGCGCAGTCCGTCAAGAAGTTGACGAACAAGTTGAAGGCCGGAACCGTAGCGCACAAGAAGGCCAAGGACATTCTGCGGGCGGCGCGGCTGAGGTTGCTGGACGTCGACAATCCGCACGTCGCCGCGGATCTGTCCAAGATCAAGAAGGGCCAACCGTTGTCGCCCATCCTGCTGGTGCGCGGCGACTTCGCAAAGGGGGTTCCGCTGCAGATCGCCGACGGCTATCACCGGGTGTGCGCGAGCTATCACACCGATGAGAACACCGACATTCCGGTCGTTATCGTGTCGTCGAGCTGACCAAAGGGAGCGTGTCGCCGTGATTGATGTCCAAACCGTCGGGGCGGTGCGGGTGCTGACCCTGTCGTCCGGGCGCGTCAATGCCCTCGATGTCGAGCTGCTGGCCGAGCTGACGGGCGAGCTTCGCGAGCTGCGGAGCTCGGGCGCCGAGGCGCTCGTCATCACCGGCGCCGGCCGGGTTTTCAGCGCCGGCGTTGACCTCGAGAGCGTGGTGCAAGGCGGTGCGGGCTACACCGACCGGCTGGTTCCGGCGCTGTCCGAGGCGTTCGAGGCGATGTTCGGCTACCCGGGCCCGACGGTGGCCGCGATCAACGGCGCCGCCATCGCGGGCGGGTGCGTGCTCGCCTGCGCCTGCGACCGCCGGCTGATCAGCCCCGAGGCCCAGATCGGGGCGTCCGAGGTCCGCGTCGGAGTGCCCTTTCCGGTCGCCGCGCTCGAGGTGATGCGCTACGCGTGCGGGGACCATGCCGAGCGGGTGCTGCTCGACGGGCGCACCCACCGGGGGGCCGACGCCGTCGTCAACGGACTCGCCCACCGCGTTGTCGCCGAAGATCTTGTGGAGGCGGCGGTGGCGGAGGCCTCCGACCTGGGCGGCATCCCGGTCGACGCGTATCGCCATACGAAGGCCCAGCTGCGGGCGCCCACGCTGGCGCGGATGCGCGAGGCCGCCGCCATCGACGGCGAGGTCCGCCGGCTGTGGGGCGCGGACCAGACGCAGCGGCGCCTCGCCGCCTACCTCGAGGGCCTGCGGCGCCGCTAAGGCTGGTTTATTCGTCGAGCGCGACCCCGCCGCCGCGGGTGCGCCTGCGCCGAAGCCGATGAGACCCCTTCCCCGTCGGGCGGCGGTTACGCAAGCCACCCCGGGACTCCTCGGTGTCGTCCGTGGCCTCGGCGTCCTGTGTCGTCGGCGCTTCCTCGGTGGCCGGTTCGGCTGCTGCCGCCGGCTCGGCGTCGGCAGCAGTGGGCTCTTCCTCCGCCTGGTCCGGCTCTTCGGCCTCTTCGGTTTCGGTGGCTTCCTCAGCCTCTTCAGCCTCTTCAGCGCCCGCCTCGTCGCCCTTCTTGCGGCGAAGGCGTCGCCGTTTGGGCTTCTTCGCCTTGATCGGTTTCGGCGGTGGCGGCGGCAACTCGGCCACGAACGACAGATAAAACGCGAAGAACCCGAGCAGCCCGATCGCCGCGGCCGCGCCGTAGATCCCGAACAGCCACCGGCCGGCGGCGTCCAGGCTGAACCAGATCTCGCTGATCGCGGTGCCGATGATCAGCACGCCGGCCAGCACATGGGCCACGATCGACCAGACCCTGATGGACAGGGCCAGCTGCGGAGTCCCCAGCTCCGGCTTGCGGGTGCGCAACAGGGTGAACACGACGGGCAGCGCGGCCAGGCCGGTCAGCGCGCCCGCCACGATCCGAAGCGTCGTTCCCAACGAATGCGTGGTCTCGCCCATCAGCTCAGGCCAGCGGGGCAACACGAAATAGAAGTAGAGGACGCCGGCGGCAATCGAAAACGACGCGTGCCACGGTATGGCGACTTTGCGCCCCATACGCCTCCTCATGCTGGTGGTGAGCCTTGCTGGCTGGTACGCCAGCCTAAAGGCCGCCTAAACCGATTCCAAACGACGTCGCTGGTTGGTCGCGCCCCAATCGAGTACGACCAATGGCGGAGGATGCGGGATTTGAACCCGCGAGGGCTATTAACCCAACCCGCGTTCCAGGCGAGCGCCATAGGCCACTAGGCGAATCCTCCGTGGCCATGGTAGCCGAGTGTCCCGCGGCCGCCGCCGGTCGCTTCGGGCCGGGTATTACACTCGCGATGGACCCCGCGCGGCGTCTATCCTGTGAACTCCCCCAGGGCCGGAAGGCAGCAAGGGTCAATGGGCTCTGTCGGGTGCGCGGGGTCCCCTAGGCTTGACGAGTGGCGACCCGCAGCGCCCGGCTCCGCCGCGCTTGCGATCACCACCAGGGTTGGGCCGTGCACGATCCCCAGCGTTCAACAGCGAAAGGGCCCATGGTGTCGTTCGATTCCCTCAGCCCTGACGAGCTGGCGGCGGTCCACGCACGCAACCGGCAGGATTACGCGGAGCTCCAGGCCAAGAAGCTCGCTTTGGACCTGACCCGCGGCAAACCGTCCCCGGAGCAGCTCGACCTGTCCAACCAGCTGCTGAGGCTGCCCGGAGACGAGTACCGCGACGCCGAGGGCACCGACACCCGCAACTACGGCGGCCTGCACGGCCTGCCCGAGCTGCGGGCCATCTTCGCCGAACTGCTCGGCCTGCCGGTGCAGAACCTGATCGCGGGCAACAACTCCAGCCTGGAGCTGATGCACGACCTCGTCGCCTTCTCGATGCTGTACGGCGGCGTGGACTCGCAGCGGCCCTGGAAGGACGAGCCGGCCGTCAAGTTCCTCTGCCCGGTCCCCGGCTACGACCGGCACTTCGCCATCACCGAGACGATGGGCATCGAGATGATCCCGGTCCCGGTGCTGCAGGACGGGCCGGATGTCGACCTGATCGAAGAGCTGGTCGCCGTCGACCCGGCGATCAAGGGGATGTGGACGGTGCCGGTGTTCGGCAACCCCACCGGCGTCACCTACTCCTGGGAAACGACCCGCCGGCTCGTCCAGATGCGAACGGCGGCGCCCGACTTCCGGTTGTTCTGGGACAACGCCTACGCGGTGCACACCCTGACGCACGACTTCATCCGCCAGGTCGACGTGCTCGGGCTCGCGGCCGCGGCCGGCAACCCCAACCGGCCCTACGTCTTCGCGTCCACCTCCAAGATCACCTTCGCCGGCGCCGGCGTCAGCTTCTTCGGCGGATCGCTGGGCAACATCGCCTGGTATCTGCAATACGCGGGGAAGAAGTCGATCGGCCCGGACAAGGTCAACCAGCTGCGGCACCTGCGCTTCTTCGGCGACGCCGACGGGGTACGCCTGCACATGCTGCGCCACCAGCAGATCCTGGCGCCGAAGTTCGCGCTGGCCTTGGAAATCCTGGATCAGCGGCTGAGCGAGTCCAAGATCGCGTCGTGGACCGAGCCCAAGGGCGGCTACTTCATCAGCCTCGACGTGTTGCCCGGCACGGCGCGGCGGACCGTCGCCCTGGCCAAGGACGCCGGGATCGCGGTGACCGAGGCGGGCGCGTCGTTCCCCTACCGGAAGGACCCGGACGACAAGAACATCCGGATCGCGCCCACGTTCCCGTCGTTGCCGAACCTGCGCGACGCGGTCGACGGGCTGGCGACCTGTGCGCTGCTGGCGGCTTCCGAGTCGTTGCTCGTCTCCCCCGCATCGAGTGTGAGCTGATGGCGTCGAGTGTGTCCTGAGGGCGGAGAATCGCGCGGGATCCCACCCTGGACGCACACTCGATGCCACAGACGCACACTCGATGCCAGCCGCGCTCTAGCCACCGCGCCTACCGTCCGGCTCCTCAGCGGGACCTGCGGTGCCCGCATCGTCGTCGGACGGCGCCGGTAGCCTGCTGACCGTGGCCCTCTACCGCAAGTATCGACCGGCAACCTTCGCCGAGGTGGTGGGGCAGGAGCACGTCACCGAACCGCTGTCCATCGCGCTGGAAGCGGGCCGGATCAATCACGCGTACCTGTTCTCCGGGCCGCGCGGCTGCGGAAAGACCTCGTCGGCGCGCATCCTGGCCCGGTCGTTGAACTGCGCGCAGGGGCCGACGGCCAATCCGTGCGGGGTGTGCGACTCCTGCGTGGCGTTGGCCCCCAACGCTGCCGGCAGCATCGACGTGGTGGAGCTCGACGCGGCCAGCCATGGCGGCGTGGACGACACGCGCGAACTGCGGGACCGCGCGTTCTACGCTCCGGCGCAGTCGCGCTACCGGGTGTTCATCGTCGACGAGGCGCACATGGTGACCACCGCGGGGTTCAACGCGCTGCTCAAGATCGTCGAGGAACCGCCCGAGCACCTCATCTTCATCTTCGCCACCACCGAACCGGAGAAGGTGCTGCCGACGATCCGGTCGCGCACCCATCACTACCCGTTCCGGCTGCTGCCGCCGCGCACCATGCGGGCGTTGATCGGGCGGATCTGCGAGCAGGAGGGCGTCGTCGTCGACGACGCGGTGTACCCGCTGGTGATCCGGGCGGGCGGCGGTTCGCCGCGCGACACCCTCTCGGTGCTCGACCAGTTGGTGGCCGGAGCCGAGAACGACCACGTGACCTATCAGCGGGCGCTGGGCCTGCTGGGCGCCACCGACGTCGCACTGATCGACGACGCCGTCGACGCCCTTGCCGCGTCGGATGCCGCCGCGCTGTTCGGCGCGGTCGAGTCGGTGATCGACGCCGGCCACGACCCGCGGCGCTTCGCCATCGATCTGCTGGAACGGTTCCGCGATCTCATTGTGCTGCAAGCGGTTCCGGATGCCGTGAGCCGCGGCGTGGTCGACGGGCCGGAAGACGTGCTGGACCGGATGCGCGAGCAGGCGGCCCGAATCGGCACGGCGACCCTGACGCGGTACGCCGAGGTGGTGCAGGCGGGGCTGGGCGAGATGCGCGGCGCGACGGCGCCGCGCCTGCTGCTCGAAGTGGTTTGCGCGCGACTGCTGCTGCCGTCGGCCAGCGACGCCGAGTCGGCGCTGCTGCAGCGCGTCGAACGGATCGAGACCCGGCTGGACATGTCCATCCCCGCCGCCCAGGCCGCAGTCGCCGCGCCCCCGCCCAGGCCCGCGGTCGCGGAGCCGGCGGCGGCTCCCGCCCGGCCCCGCAAGGCGGCCGCCGAGCCCGTCCCCAAGCCCGAGCCCGGGCCCGTCGCCAAGCCCGAGCCCGTCGCCAAGCCCGAGCCGGTGCCCGAACCGCCGTCGGTGCCGGCCCCCGAACCCGAATCCGCTTCTGCCCCTGGCGAACTCAACGCGGCCGCGGTGCGAACCATGTGGCCGACGGTGCGCGACAAGGTGCGCCAGCGCAGCCGCACCACCGAGGTGATGCTGGCGGGCGCTACCGTCCGGGCGATCGAGGGCAACACCTTGGTGCTGACCCACGCGTCCGCGCCGCTGGCCAAGCGGCTGTGTGAACAGCGCAACGCCGACGTCATCGCCGAGGCGCTCCAAGACGCGCTGGGGGTGAGCTGGCGGGTGCGGTGCGAGGTCGGCGCGGCGGAACCCGCGCCCAGCGCCCCGCCGCCCGTCAGGCGGGAAGCGCCTCCCGACGAGCCCGCCGAGCCGGATTCGGCCCAGCGGGACGAAGAGGAACACATGCTTGCCGAAGCCGGCCACGGCGAGCCCTCGGGGCCGCGGCGCGACCCCGAGGAGGTCGCACTCGAGCTGTTACAGAACGAGTTGGGTGCCCGCCGCATCGACGGCGGCTAGCCGATCGGGCTACGGCTGCCACCACGGCCGCAGCGGCAGATTGTCGTCGCCCCGCACGTCGACCTTGGCCGCCAACACGTGGTGCAGCTGAAGGTTGTTCTGCTCGAAGGCCACCCGTGAGGCCGCCATGTACAGGCCCCACACCTTGGCGGTGGCCAGGCCGACCTCGGCGACCGCTTCGTCCCAGTGCTCGACCAGGTTGCGGCACCAGTCGCGCAGCGTCATCGCGTAGTGATGGCGGAAGTTCTCCTCGTGCAGCACCTCGAAACCGACGTCCTGGATCTCGGTGACGATGCGTCCCGAGCCGGTCAGCTCCCCGTCCGGGAAGACGTAGCGGTCGGTGAATCCGCCGGCGAACGAGGCCGATGTGTTGTCGTGGCGGGTGATGCAGTGGTTGAGCAGCAGACCGCCGGTGCGCAGCCTGGATTTGAGGAAGCCGAAGTAGGCGGGGTAATTCCTGACGCCGATGTGCTCTGTCAACCCGATGGACGAAACGGCCTCGAATCCCGCTTCGCGCACGTCGCGGTAGTCGGAGTGCCGCACTTCAGCAAGGTTCGTCAACCCTTCGTCCTCGATCGCCTTTTGCGCCCACTTGGCCTGTTCGGCCGACAGCGTGGCCCCGATCGCCCGGACGCCGCGCCGCGCCGCGTAGCGCACCATGCCGCCCCAGCCGCAGCCGACGTCGAGCAGCCGGTCGCCCGGCCGGAGCCTCAGCTTCTCGAAGATCAGCCGGTACTTGTTCTCCTGGGCCGCTTCCAGCGTCGCGTCGGCGCTGGGGTAGACCGCGCAGGTGTAGGCCATCGACGGCCCGAGCACCCGCTCGTAGAAGGTGTTGGAGACGTCGTAGTGGTGGTGGATGGCCTCGGCGTCGCGGGTCTTGCTGTGCGTCAGGCCGGCGGCGATCCGGCGCCACCTGGGCGGCGTTTCCTGGGGCGGCGGCGCGACCGGAACCAATCGCTCCAGCCCGATCGAGCGGACCACACTGGCCAGCACCCGCGCCGACGGCCGCTTGAATTGGACCCGGTCGGCCAGCGTCTTGAGCAGCTCGTAGGGATCGCCGGGATGCACGCCGTACGTCTGCAGGTCGCCCGACACGTACGCGCGGGCAAGGCCGAGTTCGCCCGGGGCCGTGGCCAGGTAGGTGGCGCCCCGGGGCGTTCGAAGGTCCAGGCCCAGCACGGCGTCCTCGCTGCCGGCGGTGCTGCCGTCGTACGCGGTGAACTTCAGCGGCTGCCGCCCGGTGGCGGTGAAGATCTCCAGGATCTCCGCCATGCTCAGTTTGCCCGTCGGGATGTGCTTGGGCTCTTTGGTCGTCGTCATCGCCGTTGCACCGCCTTTGCATAGAGGTCGAGGAGACGTGAGTCGGGGTCGTAGGTTTTCTTGATTGTCTTGTAGGCCTCGCCGCCGTAGAGCTCGTCAAACTCCTCGCGGGTGTAAAAGGAGTCGGAGTACAGCGACTTGTGCCCGTCGAGCTCGCTCACCTTGGCCTCGATCGCCCGGTTGGTTACGCCCTCGGTGGCGCCGGCCGGCACCGACGACCAGAACCCGACGTTGACGTAGGTGTGGTCCGGCCGCATCGGATACAGCGGCCAGCCGTCGCGGTCGCGTAGCCGCAGCGGGCACAACCAGATTGGCGTGATCGGCACGTTGCCCAGGAACCACTCCAAGAATTCGCAGGTCCGTTCGACGGGTACCTCGATGTCCTGCACCACCCGCTCGTGCAGGGGGCGGTCAGGCGGACGAATGCTGCGTGTCTCGATCCGGTCGGATATGCCGAAACGGTGGTCCACGCCGACGAGCTTGGAATAGACGCTGCTGCGCCGATAGCGGCGTGGCCACCAGCGCCGCAGCCGTGGGTTCTGCACGCCGAACGCGCGTGAGCACCAAAACCAGTCGGTGTCCCAGCGCCAAAAGTAGTCGTGAATCGTCAGCCGGTCGTCTTTGGTGGCGTCCGCGCCAACGGAATCGTGCCGAATTGATTGGTAGTAAATGTTTTTCCCGGTGTAGTCGCTGACCGGCCCCGGGGTCGTCGTCCGCCTGCCGACGCACAGGTAGCTTTCGTCGGCGCTGAAAACCACGCCGTCCAAATAGTCCACGGGGGTGCCGCCCTGCCCACCCGTATCGACGATGCGTTCCATCGCCGCGACCATCTCGGGCAGCGAATGGAACCGGACGTGTCGCATCGCCACAAACGGCGCAACGGGCTCCAGTTCGATCCGAAGCCTGGTTGAATAGCCCAGCGTCCCATAGGAATTCGGGAAGGCGCGAAACAGGTCGGAGTGCTGGCCGCGGGATGCGGTGAGCAATTCCCCAGCGCCGGTGAGGATATCCATCTCCAGCACCGATTCGTGGGGCAGGCCGTTGCGAAACGACGCCGACTCGATGCCCAGGCCGCTGACCGCACCGCCGAGGGTGATGGTCTTCAGCTGCGGGACCACCAGCGGCGAAAGGCCGTACGGCAGCGTCGCGGCCACCAGGTCCTCGTAGGTGCACATGCCGGCCACGTCGGCGGTGCTGGTTTCGGGATCGACGCCGAGGACACCGGTCAGCCCCGAGGTGTCCAGCCCGCGCGCATCGCGTTTGGTGCGGGCGCGGAACAGGTTTGAGGTCGGCTTGGCGAGCCGGACCGCGGACGTTGCGGGGATGGATCGATAACTCGCCATCAACCGGTCAACGCCCGCTGCGTGAGCCGAGAGTGCAGATCCACGGACAGGCACCACATATACCCTAGTCTTCGGAAACAGCCCGTGCACCCGTGCGCGGGAGACATCAAAAACAGGAGTCGCACCCCTATGGGACAGGTGAGCGCAGCCAGCACGATCTTGATCAACGTCGAGCCCGCGGCGACCCTTGCCGCCGTCGCGGATTACCAGAAGGTGCGCCCGAAGATCCTCTCCCCGCAATACAGCGCATACCAGGTGCTGCAGGGCGGCCAGGGGGCCGGCACGGTCGCCCAGTGGAAGCTGCAGGCCACCAAATCGCGGGTTCGCGACGTGCAGGTCAACGTTGACGTGGCCGGTCACACCGTCATCGAGAAGGACGCGAACTCGTCCATGGTCATCAACTGGACCGTCGCCCCCGCCGGAACCGGGTCCAGCGTCACGGTGAAGACCACCTGGAACGGCGCGGGCGGCATCAAGGGTTTCTTCGAAAAGACCTTTGCGCCCTTGGGGCTGAAGAAGATTCAGGCCGAGGTCCTGGCCAACCTGAAGAAAGAACTGGAAGGCTAGCGCGCCTGGCCCTGGGTGGCCAGGAAGCCCGCGACGCCGCGGACCAGCGCGTCGGCGTATTTTTGCCGGCCATCCGCGGACTCCATCAGCGCCGAATCCACGGGGTTCTTCATGTTGCCGCACTCGACCAGGATCGACGGATACTGCGCCAGGTTCAGGCCGGCCAGGTCCGAGCGGCCGTACAGGCCGTCCTGGCCGATGTAGTTAGCGGGCGGAATGCCCGAGGCCTGCAACTGGTCGCGCATGATCCGGGCGAACTGTACCGCCGGGCCGGCCTGCGCCTGGTTGAGCGGCGGGGCCGAGTAATTGACGTGAAATCCCCGCCCGGACGGCGGGCCGCCGTCGGCGTGGATGCTCAGGATCGCGTTGGGGCGCAAGGAGTTGGCCATGTTGGCGCGCGCGTCGACGCACGGCCCCAGCCCGGTGTCGTTGCCGCGTGACAGCGCGGTGCGGACGCCCAGGGCGTTCAACGCGGCGCGGACCCGCAGCGCGGTGTCCCAGGTGAAGGTGTGCTCCATGTAGCCGGTGTTGGTCGACGTCCCGGTGGCCTGGCAGTCCTTGGTCCCGCCGCGACCGGTGGGCACCTGGCGGGAGATGGAGGCGTCATTGGAGCCGTTGTGGCCGGGATCGATGAAAACGACCATCCCGGCGATGTTGGAGGGGGTCGCGGTCGCGGTCGGGATGATCGCCGCCGAGGCGGCAATCAGGACACCGATCGCCATTCTGAATCCGACACGCCTGCTCACTCGTAGGTCCACGGCGCTAAGGTAACCTCGCGCGGTCTACGCTGGGTGTTTCGAATCGCCCGACATCCACAGGCGAAACCAACTCGAGACCAAGATGCGAGGGGATTGTCATGCAACCCGGAGGCGACATGTCGGCGCTGCTCGCCCAGGCGCAGCAGATGCAGCAAAAGCTACTGGAAGCCCAGCAACATCTCGCGAGCGCTGAGGTGCACGGTCAGGCCGGTGGCGGTTTGGTCAAGGTCGTCGTCAAGGGCAGCGGCGAGGTGATCGCCGTGACGATCGATCCCAAGGTCGTCGACCCCGGGGACATCGAGACCCTGCAGGACCTGATCGTCGGGGCCATGGGCGACGCTTCCCAGCAGGTCACCAAGATGGCGCAGGACCAGCTGGGGGCCCTGGCCGGCGGCATGGGCGGCCCGCCGGCGCCACCGACTCAAATGCGGGGGCTGTGACGCCATACCGCCATGTTTGAGGGACCCGTCCAGGATCTGATCGACGAGCTGGGCAAGCTGCCGGGCATTGGACCCAAGAGCGCGCAGCGCATCGCGTTCCACCTGTTGTCGGTCGAGCCGCCGGATATCGACCGGCTGACCGCGGTGCTGGGCAAGGTCCGCGACGGCGTGCGGTTCTGCGCGGTGTGCGGCAACGTCTCGGACGACGAGCGTTGCAGAATTTGTTCTGATACGCGTCGAGACGCATCTGTCGTGTGCGTCGTCGAGGAGCCGAAGGACATCCAGGCCGTCGAGCGCACCCGCGAATTCCGGGGCCGCTACCACGTGCTGGGTGGCGCGCTGGATCCGCTGTCCGGGGTGGGCCCCGACCAGCTGCGCATCCGCGAGCTGCTGAGCCGCATCGGCGAACGCGTCGACGACGTCGACATCGCCGAGGTGATCATCGCCACCGACCCCAACACCGAGGGGGAGGCGACCGCCACCTACCTGGTGCGGATTCTCCGCGACATCCCCGGCCTGACCGTGACGCGTATCGCGTCGGGCCTGCCGATGGGCGGCGACCTGGAGTTCGCCGACGAGCTGACGCTGGGCCGCGCGCTCACCGGCCGCCGGGCGATGGTCTGATTTCGCCGAGCCTGTAAATCTGGCGGCCCCTACTCGCACTTCCTCGGCAGATTTACAGGCTCGGCGAATTGTCGGTCCCCGGTGCCACCATTGCGGGCCATGGCGATGGCGTTCATCGGTAGCGGGGATGTGACCCGGCATGAGTTGCGACGTTGGTACCGCCCCGTCTATCCGGGTGTGTACGCGCCGAAGGGCGACAGTTGCTCATTGCGCGACCGGACCGTAGGTGCCTGGTTGTGGTCGCGGCGCCGCGCCGTGATCGCTGGCATCGCCGCATCCGCACTGCATGGTGCGCAATGGGTCGACGACGACATCCCGATCGAGCTGATCTGGGCCAACACCAGGCCGCCGCGGGGACTCGTGGTTCGCGACGAGGCCCTGGGCGATGACGAGATCACCCGCGTCGCCGGCCTTCCTGTCACCACGCTAGCGCGGACCGCGTACGACCTGGGCCGGCGCCTGCCGCGGGGGCAGGCCGTTGCACGGCTCGACGCGCTGATGCGCGCCACGCCGTTCTCGACCGAAGACGTGCTGCTCTTGACCAAGCGGTATCCGGGCGCCCGCGGCCTGCGGCGGCTGCGGACGGCGCTTCCGCTGGTCGACGGCGGCGCGGCGTCGCCCAAAGAGACCTGGCTGCGGCTCCTGTTGATCGACGCCGGGTTGCCGACCCCGGAAACACAGATACCGGTGAATGAGAACTGGCGGTCGGTTGGCGTGCTCGATATGGGTTGGGAGCAATTCAAGGTGGCGGCCGAGTATGACGGCGACCAACACCGCACCGACCGCCGCAGGTATGTCAAAGACCAGTGGCGGCGGCGGAAGCTCACCGAGTTGGGCTGGATCGTCGTCCGGGTGATCGCCGAGGACAACCCCGACGAGGTCGTCGCCCGGGTGCGTAGCGCGCTGCGCGCCAGGGGCTGGCGGCCCTAGCGCGCCGCGAGCCGTTCGCGGCGCAGCGCGTCTACCTCGGGCATCGTCAGCGGCGCCAGCTCGCCCACCACCTTGCTCAGCAGCAGGTCGGCCAGCTCCGGGTTGCGGGCCAGGCAGGGGCCGTGCATGTAGGTCGCGACCACGCTGCCCTGCACCGCGCCGTCGAAGCCATTGCCGGGGGGGTCGGCGCGGTTGCCCGCGCCCTTGACCACCGCGCCCAGCGGTGCCGCCGCCGGCCCCAGGACGGTGCCGCCGCGGTGGTTCTCGAAGCCAGTGAGCTGTTGGGTCAAGCCGGTCAGCAGCGGCGTGGTCACCAGCTCGCCGATGGTGCGCTTGTCTTGCGGCGACGTGGTGGCATCCAGCATGCCCACTCCGTCGACCCGTTCGCCCGACGACGTCTCGTACCACTGGCCGAGCACCTGGACGGCCGCGCAGATCGCCAGCACGGGCGCGTCCCGCTCCGCCGCGCGCTGCAGGCCCGGGTACCGGAGCAGGTGCCTGGTGGCCAGCCGCTGCGCGTAGTCCTCGGCGCCGCCCAGCGTGTAGAGGTCCAACGACTCCGGCACCGGGTCGGCCAGCGTGACCTCGACGATCTCGGCGGCGATCCCGCGCAGCCGCAGCCGCTGGCGCAGCACCAGCGCGTTGCCGCCGTCGCCGTAGGTGCCCATCACGTCGGGCAACACCACCCCGATCCGCACCACAGAGTCAGCCATGGCGCGCCAACGCTCGCTGCAGCTGAAGGAACGCGGTGTAGTTGGCGACGACCTCCACTCGCCCGGGCGGGCACGACGCGATGGCCGCCACGGTGTCGTGCACCAGGGTGTGCTCGACGCCCGCATACCCCAGCCGCACCGCCAGGTCGGTCCCGCGTTCACCGGCGGCGACGACTGCCGTGTTCTCGAGCCGCTCGAAACGCACGTCCCACAGCCACGACAGGTCCTCGCCGTCGGGCACCTGCCCGTTGACCGAAATGACCACCCCGGCCGCGCGCTCGTCCACCATCGACAGCGCCTCCTGCCAGCCGGCCGGGTTCTTGGCCAGCAGGATCCGCGCCTCGTGCGCGCCGACGCGGACGGTGCGGTAGCGCCCGGCGACCTCGTCGACCTTGGAGGCCGCCGCGACGGCTTTCGACGGCTCGGCGCCCAGCGCGACGGCGGCGGCGACGGCCTGGGCGGCGTTGCCGCGGTTCACCGCTCCCGGCAGCGCCAACCTCATCGGCAGGGCCAGGCCGTCGGGCCCATACAGGGTGTCGTCATCGAACCACCACTGCGGGCTGGGTCGCTTGAAGTCGGCGCCGGTGGAATACCAGTGCCCCTTGTCGCGGACGATGACCTCGCCGCTGCGCGGGCAGCTGACCGAGTCGTTCGCCCACGCGCCGCCCGCGGCCACCCACACCACGTTGGGGCTGTCGTAGGCGGCCGAGGTCATCAGCACGTCGTCGCAGTTGGCGACGACGACAGCCTTCGGGTGCCGGGCCAGGCCCGCCCGCAGCGTGCGCTCGATGATGTTGATCTCGCCGACCCGGTCCAGCTGGTCTCGCGACAGGTTGAGCAGCACGACGACGGCAGCGTCTACGGCATCCAGGACGTGCGGGACGTGCATCTCGTCGACCTCCAGCGCCGCCAGCCCGGCCTGTCTATCGGCGGCCAGCGCGGCCACCAGGCCGGCGTCCATGTTGGCGCCCTCGGCGTTGGTCGCGACCGCGCCCAGCGTGCCTAGGGCGGCCGCGGTCATGCGGGTGGTCGTCGACTTGCCGTTGGTGCCGGTGACGACGACGGTGCGCCGCCCGGCCCCGAGCTGGCGCAGCACCGAGCGGTCCAGGGTCATCGCGACCAGGCCGCCGATCATCGCGCCGGCCCCACGCCCGGTGACCCGTGACGCCCAGCGTGCGCTCGCCCCCGCGGCGAGGGCCAGGCGTGCGCGGGCGGTAACCACCCGCGCAGTTTAGGGCGATCGCAAGCGCGGCGCTGAGCGCCGGGCGCGGCGGGTCGCCCTGGTGGGTTCAGGTTCGATCGCAAGCGCGGCGCTGAGCGCCGGGCGTGGCGGGGCTGTGTGCCGGGCGCGGCGGGGGCGTGGCGAGTTAAGTTCCGACACGACGGCGCAGCGACCGGGTGATGTCGGTCGGACGTGCCATTCTCAGTTCATGAACCGGGTGTCCTGGGGTCGGCCGGCCGGCGAGCCGGACGGCGGTTGGGCCGTCATCGACGTCGAGACCTCGGGTTTTCGCCCGGGTCAGGCGCGGATTATCAGTGTTGCCGCGCTCGGCCTCGACGCCGCCGGGCGGGTCGAGCAATCCGTGGTCAGCCTGCTCAATCCCGGGGTCGACCCCGGCCCCACCCACGTGCACGGCCTCACCGCCGCCATGCTCGAGGACCAGCCGCAGTTCGTCGACATCGTCGGTGACGTGGTCGAGGTGCTGCGCGGCCGCACGCTGGTGGCGCACAACGTCGCGTTCGACTACGCGTTCCTGGCCGCGGAGGCCGAGCTCGCCGAGGCCGAGCTTCCCGTCGACTCCGTCATGTGCACGGTCGAGCTGGCCCGGCGGCTGGACCTCGGCGTCGACAACCTGCGGCTGGAGACGCTCGCGGCGCACTGGGGCGTGACCCAGGAGCGGCCGCACGACGCCTTCGACGACGCGTTGGTGCTGACTGGCGTGTTGGCGTCGGCGCTCGAGCGGGCGCGCGAACGCGACATCTGGCTGCCGGTGCGCCCGGTGACCCGGCGCCGCTGGCCGAACGGCCGGGTGACCCACGACGAGCTTCGCCCGTTGAAGGTGCTGGCTTCCCGGATGCCGTGCCCGTATCTCAACCCGGGGCCGTATGTCCGCGGCAGGCCGCTGGTCCAGGGCATGCGGGTGGCGCTGGCCGCCGAGGTGGCGCGCACCCACGAGGAACTCGTCGAGCGGATCCTGCACGCCGGGCTGGCCTACAGCGACGCCGTCGACCGCGAGACCTCGCTGGTGGTCTGCAACGATGTCGCCCCCGAGCAGGGCAAGGGCTATCACGCCCTGCAGCTGGGGGTCCCGGTCGTGTCCGACGCGCAATTCATGGACTGCGTCGGCGCCGTCGTCAGGGGGACCAGCATGGAGGAATTCACCGACGTCACCGCGGTCGACCGGCAGCTCGCGCTGTTCTGATCAGCCACGCGATGCGCGGTTGACCGCCGAAACCACGGCGCGCAGCGACGCGGTGGTGATCGACGGAGCAATCCCGACACCCCACACCGTGCGGCCACCCACGGAAGCCTCGACGTAGGCCGCGGCCTGGGCTTCCTCGCCGGAGCTCATCGCGTGCTCAGAGTAGTCCAGGACGGATACGTCGAACCCGGCATGGCCCAGCGCGTCGACGAAAGCGGCGAGTGGGCCGTTGCCGGTGCCGCTGATCTCGGTCTCCGTCCCGTTGATCTTGACGGTCGCGGTGATGCGCGTGGCGCCGGTGTCCTCCTCGGAGGCGTCGACCCGTTGCTTGATGCGCTCCAGCGGCCACACCGGGGCGAGGTACTCCTCGGAGAACGCGTCCCACATCTCTTTGGGGGTGACCTCGCCGCCCTCCCCCTCGGTGATCTTCTGGATGGCCTGGGAGAACTCGATCTGCAGCCGTCGCGGCAGGGCCAGGCCGTGGTCGGCCTTCATGATGTAGGCCACCCCACCCTTGCCGGACTGCGAATTGACCCGGATCACCGCCTCGTAGGTGCGCCCGACGTCGCGCGGGTCGATCGGCAGATACGGAACCTGCCAGAGCATGTCGTCGATGTCGGCGCCGGCCTCGTCCGCGGCAATCTTCATCGCGTCCAGGCCCTTGTTGATCGCGTCCTGGTGGCTGCCCGAGAACGCGGTGTAGACCAGGTCCCCGCCGTAGGGGTGGCGTTCGTGCACCGGCAGCTGGTTGCAGTACTCGACGGTGCGGCGGATCTCGTCGATATTCGTGAAGTCGATCTGCGGGTCCACGCCGCGGGAGAACAGGTTGAGCCCCAGAGTCACCAGGCAGACGTTGCCGGTGCGCTCCCCGTTGCCGAACAGGCAGCCCTCGATGCGGTCGGCGCCCGCCTGGTAGCCCAATTCGGCTGCGGCGACGGCGGTTCCGCGGTCGTTGTGCGGATGCAGGCTCAGGATCACGGATTCCCGGTTGGCCAGGTTGCGGCTCATCCACTCGATCGAGTCGGCGTAGACGTTGGGGGTGGCCATCTCCACGGTGGCGGGCAGGTTGAAGATGATCGGGTTGTCCGGCGTCGGCGCGATGATCTCGCCGACGGCGTCGCACACCTGCCTGGCGTATTCGAGCTCGGTGCCCGTGTAGGACTCCGGCGAGTACTCGAATCGCCACTGCGTGCCCGGGTACTTGGCGGCCTCCTCGACGCACTTGCGGGCGCCCTGCACGGCGATCTCCTGCACCGCGGGCCGGTCGGCGCGGAACACCACGCGGCGCTGCAGGATCGACGTCGAGTTGTAGAAGTGCACGATGGCCCGCGGCGCGCCTTCGCACGCCACAAAGGTGCGCTCGATCAACTCCGGTCGGCACTGGGTCAGCACCTGGATGGTGACGTCGTCGGGAATGGCGCCGTCGGTGATGATCTCGCGGACGAAGTCGAAGTCGGTCTGGCTGGCCGACGGGAACCCGACCTCGATCTCCTTGTAGCCCATGCCAACCAGCAGGTCGAACATGCGGCGCTTGCGGGCCGGGCTCATCGGGTCGATCAGCGCCTGGTTACCGTCGCGCAGATCCACCGCGCACCACAGCGGGGCACGAGTGATGACGCGGTCGGGCCAGGTGCGGTCGGCTACGCGGATGGGCTCGACTTCGTCCGCGAACGGCCGGTACCGGTTGACGGGCATCGACGAACCGCGCTGGGGATTCCAGTCGGGTTGGTCGGGCCCGGGCGGCCCGGACGGTTTGACGATGGCGCGCGCTGACGTATAGGAGTCGGGGGAATCAGGATTGGTCACGGTAGTTGCTCCGGGGATGTCAGAAGGAACCTCAGACCGGCGCATCGCGAACCCCCGCGACGGGAAGCCGGTCTGGATCAGACCCCGTCGCGGCGTCCGAGGAGGAGCACCCGCTGCACGCACTGAACTCTACCGCCAGCAGCCCCGAGGCCAAAACCGCGAACGTGCGTGTTTGTACGGCGACACGCCGCGTGAGGTGTACAACTGCGCACGCTCGCGCCAAAAAAACCGAGATGCACCGGCACGTATTCTGTTGTGGACCTAACCGCAGTGGGGAAGAGAAACAGTGGCGCTCGTAGTGCAGAAGTACGGCGGATCCTCGGTGGCCGACGCCGACCGGATCCGCCGCGTTGCGGAGCGCATCGTCGCGACCAAGAAGCAGGGCAATGACGTCGTCGTGGTGGTGTCGGCGATGGGCGACACCACCGACGACCTGCTCGACCTCGCGCAGCAGGTCTGCCCGGCCCCGCCGCCCCGGGAACTCGACATGCTGCTGACCGCCGGCGAGCGCATCTCGAACGCGTTGGTGGCCATGGCGATCGAATCGCTCGGCGCGCAAGCCCGGTCGTTCACCGGTTCGCAGGCCGGCGTGATCACCACCGGCACCCACGGCAACGCGAAGATCATCGAGGTCACGCCGGGACGGCTGCAAGCCGCGCTCGACGAGGGGCGCATCGTGCTGGTCGCCGGGTTCCAGGGGGTCAGCCAGGACACCCGGGACGTCACCACGCTGGGCCGCGGCGGCTCGGACACCACCGCGGTCGCGCTGGCCGCGGCGCTTCGCGCGGACGTCTGCGAGATCTACACCGACGTGGACGGCATCTTCAGCGCGGACCCGAGGATCGTGCCCAACGCCCGCAGGTTGGACACGGTGACGTTCGAGGAGATGCTCGAGATGGCGGCCTGCGGCGCCAAGGTACTGATGCTGCGCTGCGTGGAATACGCTCGGCGCCACAACATTCCGGTGCACGTTCGATCGTCGTACTCGGACAAACCCGGCACCCTCGTTACCGGATCGATCAAGGACAAAGCCATGGAAGACCCCATCCTGACCGGAGTCGCGCACGACCGCAGCGAGGCCAAGGTGACCATCGTCGGGCTGCCCGACATTCCCGGGTATGCGGCCAAGGTGTTCCGGGCCGTCGCCGAAGCCGACGTGAACATCGACATGGTGCTGCAGAACGTCTCGAAGGTCGAGGACGGCAAGACCGACATCACCTTCACGTGCTCGCGGGACAGCGGGCCCACCGCGGTGGAAAAGCTGGACTCGCTGAAGGACGAGATCGGGTTCACCCAGCTGCTCTACGACGACCACATCGGCAAGGTGTCGCTGGTGGGGGCGGGCATGCGCAGCCACCCCGGGGTCACCGCGACCTTCTGTGAGGCGCTGGCCGCCGTGGGCGTCAACATCGAGCTGATCTCCACCTCGGAGATTCGCATCTCGGTGCTGTGCCGCGACACGGAACTGGACAAGGCGGTCGTGGCGTTGCACGAGGCGTTCGGGCTCGGCGGCGAGGAGTCGGCGACGGTGTATGCGGGGACGGGCAGATAGATGGTTGCCATCGGCGTCGTGGGTGCCACCGGTCAGGTGGGCCAGGTGATGCGCAGGCTGCTTGACGAGCGTGACTTCCCGGCGACAACGGTGCGGTTCTTCGCGTCGGCCCGCTCCCAGGGCCGCAAGCTGGCCTTCCGCGGCCAGGAGGTCGAAGTCGAAGACGCCGAGACGGCCGATCCCAGCGGCCTGGACATCGCGTTGTTCTCCGCCGGCTCGGCGATGTCGCGGGTGCATGCCCCCCGGTTCGCGGCGGCCGGGGTGACGGTGATCGACAACTCCTCGGCGTGGCGCAAGGACCCCGACGTGCCGTTGGTGGTCTCCGAGGTGAACTTCTCCCGCGACGGGCATCGCCGACCCAAGGGCATCATCGCCAACCCCAACTGCACCACCATGGCCGCGATGCCGGTGCTCAAGGCGCTGCACGACGAGGCCCAACTGGTTCGGTTGGTGGTTTCGAGCTACCAAGCGGTGTCCGGTAGCGGGTTGGCCGGGGTGGAGGAGCTGGCCAGGCAGGCACGCGCCGTCATCGACGAGGCCGAGCAACTGGTGCACGACGGCGGCGCGGTCGAGTTCCCGGCCCCCAAGACCTATGTCGCGCCCATCGCGTTCAACGTGGTGCCCCTGGCCGGATCCCTGGTGGACGACGGCTCGGGGGAGACCGACGAGGACCAGAAGCTGCGCCACGAGAGCCGCAAGATCCTGGGCATCCCCGACCTGCGGGTCAGCGGCACCTGCGTGCGGGTCCCGGTGTTCACGGGGCACTCGCTGTCCATCAACGCCGAATTCGCCCGGCCGCTCCCGCCCGAGCGGGCCCGTGACCTGCTCGATGGCGCTCCGGGCGTCAGGCTGGTCGACGTGCCGACGCCGCTGGCCGCCGCCGGAGCCGACGAATCGCTGGTCGGCCGGATCCGGCAAGACCCGGGGGTGCCCGACGGCCGCGGCCTGGCGCTGTTCGTCTCGGGGGACAACCTGCGCAAGGGTGCGGCGCTCAACACCATCCAGATCGCCGAGCTGCTGGCCGCCGAAATACGCCCGGCATTGTGATTCCGCGGGTACGTTCCGCCCGCTTGTTGTGCGCCGTTCTGATGGTGTGTTCGCTTGTGCCACAGTCCGTTTGGCGCGTACACGCCGATCCTCCCGCGCCGGCTCCCGAACCCATCCTGCAGCCGCTGGCGCCGGGCCAGGTGCTGCGGATCGGTCCTACGGCCGGAACCGGCACTCCCACAGGGGATTACGGCATCGGCGCCACCGACCTGTGTGAGTTCGTCGAGTTCCCCACCGAGCTGCTGCAGGTGTGCGGCGACAGTTTCGCCGGCCAGGGTGTCGGGTTCGGCGGCTGGTACTCGCCGGTCGCGCTGCACGTCGACACCGCGTCGGTCGACGACCCCGCCGGGGTGCGCTACACCGGCGTCACCGGCATCAGCAAACCGCTGCTGGCCGACCCCACACCGACCGGGGATTCTCAGCTGCCCGCCGGGGTGGTGCAGATCAACCGGCGCAACTACCTGATGGTGACGACGACCCGCAACCTGGTGCCGCAGAGCTCGCGGCTGGTGACGCCGGAGCCGGCGCATGGCGGCTGGAAGACCGTTGGGGGGTCCCGCCGCGACGCGTCGTACCAGGGTGGCTCGCAGACGCAGATCAGCGGCTACTACGACCCGATCCCCAGCGCCGAT
The DNA here is from genome assembly GCF_010730745.1 of Mycobacterium heidelbergense. Lineage (NCBI taxonomy): Bacteria > Bacillati > Actinomycetota > Actinomycetes > Mycobacteriales > Mycobacteriaceae > Mycobacterium > Mycobacterium heidelbergense. The sequence continues at coordinate 2,471,117 of NZ_AP022615.1, forward strand.
TCGCCGACCGGCTGGGTCTACATCGTGGCCAACAGCTTCACCCGCCAGGACCCGGTGCTGCTGTACCGGGCCACGCCGCAAACGTTCACCGACCGGTCCCGGTGGCAGGGCTGGGCGTCGGGACCCGAGGGCGGGTGGAACAAGCCGCCGACGCCCCTGTGGCCCGACCAGGTGGGCGAGATGTCCATCAGGGAGATCGACGGCAAGGCGGTGTTGTCGTATTTCAACGCCAGCACCGGCAACATGGAGGTCCGGGTGGCCGATGACCCGACGGAGCTGGGCACCGCGCCCGTGACGACGGTGGTGCAACACGACGAGTGGCCCGAACCCGCCGAAAGCCTGCCGCCGCCCTACGACAACCGGCTCGCGCAGCCGTATGGCGGCTACATTTCGCCCGGCTCCACCCTCGATGAGCTGCGGATTTTCGTCAGCCAGTGGGACACCCGCGCGCGGGTGGCCGCGCCGTACCGGGTGATTCAGTTCGCGGTCAACCCGTTCAAGCCCTGGTCGGAGCCCTAATTTTCGCTCTGTCCGCAGTGCGTCCGCAGTAGATCCGAGAGACTGGGTGTTCAGTTTGCTCAGGTATTCGACGGCCTGGTGGCTAGCACCCGCGCCGTCGATGGTGGCGGCCAGACGGTGATTCGCGGCGGATAAACCACCTCCTCCAGAGGACTCAAACTCCCTAGCAAATGCCTATGCTGGCGCATAGCGAATCGGCCCCCTCCGCCTAGGGAAGGGGGCCGATTGCCGTTGGCAGTCACCGGCTCGCAACGGCGACCACCGCCGGAGTCAGAGCAGCTTGAGCAGGTTCACAAGCAACACGCCGAGCTGGCTAACGAATCCACTTGCCGCCCCGACCAGGCCGTTCAGCGCTGCTGGCAGGGCAGTAGGCAGGCTTTGCAGCATTGCAGTTAACTGAGTGGGCACACCAGCGAGGTAGTTGCCCAGCGCGGGCCAGCCTTGGGTCAGCGTGTTGACGAAGGTCGTCCCCGCGTTCGCGAGGCTGCCGCCCTGCAGGATGTTCTGAGCACCTGGAGTCACCAGGACACCCGCGAGTTGCTGAGGCACGGTAACCCCAAAATTCTTGAACAGGCCAGCTGAGTTGTTGCCTACGGCGCTGATCAAACCGCCGTTGAGCGGAACATTCTTCGATAAAAATGTGCCGTTGACGATCTGATCGGCGATCAAGCCGGGCGCGTTGATGATATTGGTCGCAAGCCCCGACGGATCCCCGGCCGCGAACGAAGTGAAAATGTTTTGAAGGGCCGTACCGACCGCACCCTCAATCGTACCGGGTGTCAGGATGCCAAAGGTAGCACCCGCTTGGACCAAAAATCCGTTCGTCGCGTAGTTAACCGTGTTCGCCATGTTCTGCGCGATTTGTGCAAGGATCGGTGGAATCTTTTCCAGCGGCTCCCCTATTTGCACGAAGGGAGATGAAAAAAATGCACTGTAAAGATCAGTGACAACTGTCGAAACTTGCCCTTTTTGCATCGCCTGCATCGCGTTGCTGATGAGCGGCCCGAAATTACCCGGTTTTGTCCCGGTGAAGTAGGCCACGGCGGCGGTTGCGGCGCTGTGATACGGGGTCACGTACTCATTCCCGTACTGCAGCCAGTTGGCGCCGATCTGGTTAGCCACCGGGAACGGGTATACAGCCCATTTTTGAGCAAGCCACGAGAGGTTGTTGCTGGCGTGGTTGGCAAAGGCGTTCCACGTTTGGATCGGAAGCCACGACTCGACGCTGTTGAGAACGTTGGCGGGCACCGCTGCGGTGATCGCCGAAGTCCCGAACGACTGAAGTGCGGGCTGGACTACACCCGGGATCGATGAAAGTTCATTTCCCACCGTAGTCACCAGCGACGCGAGCTGACTTGCGACACCAGCGAACAGATCGATCGTACTGCTGGCGTCGGTGAGCTGGATGTCGGACACGCTCACCTGGGGGAGCTGTTGGGCCAGGTGAAGGTCGGGCAGGTGCTGGGTGGCTGGGGCGACGGCGATGACGGCGGCGCTGGCTAAGGCGACTCCAGCGGTGATGTGGGGGCGGGCTGCGAGGTCCACGACCATCTCCTTATGTACAATTCTGAATAATGGTGTGCTAAACGTACTCCTGAAATATGTTGGGCGAATTGTGGCGACAAAATAGACAATTAACTGTAGCGGTATATCCATGTAGCAAAAGACCGCGCTAAGTGCACGGAGGACTATGGTTGACTTAGAGCATATTGACCGCCCCGAAAATCATTTATTGGCAGCGTTAGGATTAGTCAGTAAGAGCGTGACATGGTGTCGGTTGGCCTGGCGTCGACAAAGCCTGACTGTGAGCGTCTCGATCCGCTTACAACCAGGCAGGTCGCTTTCGCTCAATGTGCCGGTGGATTTCACCAAGCGCCACCCCAGCAGGATGACGCGTGCGGGCGGTGAAAACAGTCGTGCGGCTTGTCCGCACCGCCACGACACGAGGAGATCACCTTCGGTGAAGCCAGACACAACCAACGAGGGCCAACGCACACCAGCACGACCAGCGCCGGTGTGTGCTTGTGGCACAAGCCAATACCGATCACGACCGGCGGCTTACCACCAGTGGGGCACGGCGGGGCACGGCACACCCACCACCGACCTTGGGGTGAACCCTCAAACGATCCGTACGCAGGTGGCTCCGGCGGTGAGGGCGGGGTGATCGCCGAAGGGGTCGGCCCACTCCGGGCAGAAGTGGGCCCGGTGGGTGCGGGGTAGCTTTTCCTCGCTGGCCGACACCGGACTGTCGCAGATCAGTTGACCGGAGATCAGGGTGCGTCGCGACGCTATTGCGCGCCGCGTGCCACGACGGATCGCAGCGCCTCGGCGACGAGTACGGCTGGGCCGCGTCGGTGTCGGCGGTGAAATGCTATCCCTCAGCAAATATCAGAGTGCTCTCTATTTCCTGGCAAACGATCGTATTGTTGTGACGATAGCTATCCGAAGCGCGGCGGTGAATGCATCGCGGTTCACCACCGATCAGTAATTTCACTTTTAATCATTTCAGCGGCATACGCGGTTTGCTGCAGCACGCAGGCAACTCGGCCACCAGGAGTTTCTCAATCCAACGGTGATTGCGGAGCTACACGTTTCTGAAGCGATCACCCAAAGCCACCCGAAAACGCCACGGGCCCAGGTTCTTCAGGAATATGTCCAGCTCGCCTGGCCTGCCTGACGTCGGCTCCAACCCGTTCAAGCCCTCGTTTTTTCGTTCCAGCATCCTGGTTAGCACCTTCCGCAGATGAGTCCGCCGAGCCGCGACGGCGTCGTAGAGATGGCGGGGCGGGACGTGCACGCCGCCATGCTCGTCGGTCAACACGACGAATTCCTCCATCGTGCGGCCAGCCTCGCCAACGACGCCCCGTTTGTCCTGGTTCATGTAGAGGGCCAGCATGGTCATTCCGGCTTTCCGCTCGTGCGGAGCGTCTAGCGTGCCCGACGGCCGCGATATCGTGTGGATATTGTGGTCGTCCCGAACCGTTGTACGCCCGGCTGAGAAGCGCGCCATACACAAACGATGGGCCCCTTCTTGTGAAGGGGCCCATCGCCGTTGGTGGTCACCTGCTCGCATCGGCGACCACCAACGGAGTCAGAGCAGCTTGAGGAGGTTGGCGATCAACAGCCCCACCTGGCCTGACACGAATCCGCCGACTTTGCCCAGGATCGACGGAAGATTCGCCACGATCGATGGGATGCTATTGAGCACTTGAGTCAATCCAGCGCTGAGATCGTTCACGACAGGAGTCAGGGACGGCCAGCCATTGGTCAGCGTGTTCACGAATCCCTGGAATGCGGCCTGAAGGCTTTGGCCGCTCATGATATTGGCCGCGTTGGGAGCGACGATGTTCGTCGCGACGTTCTGGAGAACCTTTATCCCAATCGTTTCAACGGGGCCAAACGAGAGCCCACTGCCCTTTGTGCTGATCAAGCCAAATTGACCAGCTGCATTGCCATTGAGGACGGCATTCGTGACTGCCCCGGGGATATTGAGCAGGTCAGTCACTGCCACCACCGGATCTTCCGCATTCCACGCATTAAGAGCTGCCTGGAGGCTAGCGGAAAAAGCAATTCCGGGCTGGTTGACGAAATTGAGAAGACTGAGTCCAATCTGCGACACGCCTGAAGTCGCATTGGTATTCAGCAGATAATTGGTCGCGTTAGAGAGGTTCTTTGTGATGTCAATCGGGATGCCAAGGATACGATTGAGCGGCTGGAATATCGCTGTAAATGGATAATTAACAAAGGCCGACCAAAGGTTGGTATATGCGCCCGTCAAGTTACCCGCGTTGAGGTCGGCCAAGGCCGTATTGAGAACCCGCTGAAAACTCACCCCAACGGGCGTGGTGAAGTATTTAACAGCGGCATTGGCGGCAGCCTGATACGTCCCGACGTAGAGATTGCCGTAGGCGATGTCGTTAGCGAGAACCTGCTGCAAAAGCGGGGCAGGAATCGCGCTCCACTGGTTGTACAGAGTCTGCAGGTTGGCGCCCGCCGTCGAGAAAGTCTTCATCCACGTCTGGATGATCAGGTTCTGCGTCGGATCGAAGGCCGCGCTGGCCAGGCTGGCGGGCAAAGCAGCCGCGGATGCCCCATCGACGATTGAAGCGAGCTCGCTCTCCACGCCGGAGAACAGGTCCAGAGCGCTGCTGGCGTCGGTGAGGTTGATGTCGGACACGCTCACGGCGGGGAGGTGTTGGGCCAAGTGAAGCCCGGGTAGGTGTTGGGCCATCGGCCCGGCGGCGAGGACAGCCGCGCTGGCCAGGGTGATGCCAGCGGTGATGTGGGGGCGGGCTGTGAGGTCCACGACCATCTCCTTTGCGCATTCTGGATAATGACGAGTTGAATGTAGCTGTGAAATATTGCGAATGAATCCTGACAATAAAATAGACAATTAACCACGGAGATATGTGTGTGCAGCAAAAAGCTGCCCGAAATGCGCAAAAATCATTACCCGAATTGAGCTAAATGGAAGGCCCCACTCAAATCATTTGTTGACGGCGTTGAAGTAGTGTGACGCGGCGTCGTTGCCGGATGTTGGCAACGCCATGATCGGAGGGTCTCGATCTGCTCGTATCCCAGCCCCGTCAACGTGCCGGTGGATTTCATCGCGCGACGCCACAGCATGCTGACGGAGGCGTGCGGGAAAGCAAGTTGTGTGGCTTGTCCACGCCGTCACGGCATAAAGAGGTAGCCGTCAGTGGGTTCGGAGACGGCCATGGGGGATCAGAGCCGAGAGTGCCGGTATGTGCTTGGGGCACAAGTCAATACCGGGCACGTTGGGTGACCGGGTATACCTACGCCCATCACCTCTTTTGGGGTGGGCTGTAAAACGGTGCGCACGGAGGTGGCCCTGCCGGCGATCACGGCCAGGTGATCGTCGGCGGGTCAGCCAACCCGGAGCAGCAGTGGGGCCCGGTAGGTGCGGGAGGGGTTGTCGTCGCCGACCGTTAGTTGGCTGTCACAGATCGGGTGGCCGCAGATCGAGGTGCATCGCGAGGCCATCGTGGCGCGGCGTGTAGCGGCGGTGATCGGGCGGCGCCGCGGTGACCAGCGCGGCTTGGCGGCGTCGGTGTCAGCGCTGAAGCGTTATCCGCTAGCAAACAGGATAGCGTTTACTATGCCCTGGCAAGCAATTGGATTGCCGCGGTAATAGCTACCTTTAGCGCGGGTGTGAATGCGACCCGGTCTGTTACTGATAGGTAGTTTCATATTTAACTACTATATCTGGATAATGGTTTGCTATCTGTGTGCCAAAATGGGGTCTAACAGTAGTTTCTCTGCTTCATGAGGATTGCGGGGCGACGCATCCTTAAACGGATCGAACAAAGCTTCTCGAAAGTGTCACGGGCTTAGGTTCTTCACAGGTACGCCCAGCTCAGGCGCCTGTCTGACGTCGACTCCACACCGCGCCCACATGCCCGACCAGCTGAGCAAGAACCTCACCTCCCTGGGCCCCTCACCCACCGCGAACTACAGGTGCTCGAGGAACTTAGGCGGACTCCGCGTCGCAAGGCGTTCGTCGAGACACTCGGCGCCGTGGCATGGGCCGTGCACCAAATCGACGCCGGTGCGGCCACCAAGAAGCTCCAGCTTGCTCGCTTCCGGACTCGGCTCAGTCGTCACAACCGATCTCGCAGATGTGGAACGTCACGGTGCCGTTCTCGAGGCGTCTTGGCACGACAATGGCATCTACGCGACTGGCTACAAACGCCGAGGTGCCGGTTCGCGGTGTCCAGGTACTCAGTCCGACCGGCGCAGAATGGCGGCCAGGCGGTGATTCGCAGCGGGGTAAACCACCCCCCCTCGAGAGGACCCGAACTTCCTAACAAATTCCTATGCTGGCGTACAACGAATCGTCCCCCTTCTTGCGGAAGGGGGACGATTCGTTGGCAAGTCACCGGCTCGCAACGGCGACCTGCACCGGACTTAGAGCAGCCGCAGGATCGCGGAGATCCACGCCCCGGCCTGGGTGGCGATCATTCCGCCGAGGTTGCTCAGCGTCGAGGGGAGGTTCGCCAGCACTGACGGGAGGTTTTGCAGTGCCGCGGTCAATTGCGGACCAAGGTGGCTAATCTGCGACATGACATAGCTGCCCAAAGGCGGCCACCCGTTGATCGCCCCGTTCACGAAATTCTGGAAATAAGTTGGGAGATTAACGCCAGCGCCAGTTTGATAATTGACGAGAATATTGGGTGCGCCAGGAGCAACAATAACGTTGGCGAGCGCTTTGGGGATTTGTATCCCGAAGAGTTGGAGAATGCCCCCGCTCCTTGTGAAGGTTAGCGAGCCAGCGTTGTTCGAGGCGAGAACATCGAACGCGATCTGCCCGGGGGTATCGAGCAGGTAGGTCATCGCCGGCAACAGGTTGCCCGAGGCGAGCTGCGTATAAGCGTTTCCTAGACCGGTCGCGACACCCAGTTCGAATCTGCCAGGGGTCCCCAAAACGACGTTGAGTCCAATGGAGAGCAGGCCGCTGCCCGTCAGATAGGTGGTCGCGTTCGAAAGATTCGCTAGCATCTCTGCGGGGATGTGCGGGATCTGTTCCAACGGCTCTAGGACCTGGGTGAATATACTAGAGTAGAGCGCGCCCCACACGTCGTTGATCCCGGTGGTGACGTTGCCCGCCTGGAAGGCGGTCAATGCGTTCTGCAGATTCGGGATCAAGTGGCTTCTCGTCGTCAAGGTCGCGTAGTTGAAGAGCCCATTCGCTGACTGCTGGAACTGGCTGACGTAGAGATCCGCATAGGAGACGTCATTGGCAAGAACCTGCTGCAAAAGCACGCCGGGAGCCTGGTTGTATGCCGCCCAAAGCGTCTGCAGGTTCGCTTCTGTCGTCGAGATAGTCTTCATCCACGTCTGCACGATCAGATTCTGGGTCGGGTCGAGGGCGGCGCTCGCGAGGCTTGCGGGCACGGCGGCCGCGCTTGCTCCGTTGGCAAGCTGAGCGAGGTCGTTTTCCACACCGGCGAACAAATCGATCAGGCCACTGCTAACGTCGGTGAGCTGAATGGTGGACACGCTCACCTGGCGGAGCTGCTGTGCCAGGTGAAGGTCGGGTACATGCTGGGCTATTGGTCCGGCGGTGAGGACAGCGGCGCTGGCCAGGGCGACTCCAGCGGTGATGTGGGGGCGGGCTGCGAGGTCCACGACCATCTCCTTTGCACAATTCTGAATAATGGTGTGCTAAACGTACTCGTAAAATATATTGGGTGAATTATGGCGACAAAATAGACAATTAACTGCAGCGATATATCCATGCAGCAAAAGACCGCGCTAAGCCCACGGAAAACTATGGCTGGCATAGAGCACATTGACTGCCCCGAAAATTATTTATTGGCGGCGTTGGAATAGTCGGCAAGAATGTGACGTGGTGCGGTTGGCCTGCGTTGACAACGCCATGTTGTGAGCGCCTAGATCTGCCCATAAACCAGGCAGGTCACTCCCCCCTCAACGTGCCGGCGGATTTCACCGCGCGGCACCCAACACGACGACGCGACCGGGTGGTGAAAACAGTCGCGCGGCTTGCCCGTACCGCCACGGCATGAGGAGACCACCGTCGGTGGGTCGGAGACGACCAGGAAGGGGCAGCGCCCGCTAGACCGGCGGCGCCGATGTGCGCTTGTGGCACAAGTCAATACCGATGACGACTGGCGACTCGCCACCAGCGCTCACCCGGGGCAAGGTCGGGCACAGCACACCCACCACTCTCGTGGGTGGACTGTGAAACAGTGCGCACGGAGGTGGCCGGGCGATCACGGCGGGCTTATCGCCGAATGAATCGGCCAACTCAGAGCAGCAGTGGGCCAGTGGGTGCGGGATAGGTTTTCCTCGCTGGCCGACACCGGGCTGTCAGAGATCAGTTGGGTCGAAGATCGAGGAGCCTCGCGATGTCGTCGTGCGCGGCGTGTCGCTGCAGACCGTAGCGCCTCGGCGACGCGACCGCCTGGCTGCGCCGGTGTCAGCACTTAAGCACTATCCCTCAGCAAATATGACAGCATGCTGTATACCCTGGCGAACAATCGTATTGCCGCGGCAATAGCTATCTGAAGCGAGGCGGCGAATGCGGCACGGTGTACTACCGATAGGTAATATCGTTTTCAACTATTTTAACGGCAGACGTAGTTTGTTACAGAACGCAAAAAACGTTGCTACCAGCAGTTCCTCAAGCCTGCGGCGATTGCGGAGCTACACGCTCCTGGAGCGATCACCCAAAGCCACCCGAAAACGCCACGGGCCCAGGTTCTTTACGAATATGTCCAGCTCACGTGGCCTGCCTGACGTCGGCTCCAACCCGTTCAAGCGACCAGCCTCGCCAACGACGACGCGTTGTCCTGGTTCATGTGGAGGGCCGGGGTTGATGGGCCTGGTCATTCCCGGCTTTCCGCTCGTGCGGAGCGCCTAGTGCGCCCGACGACCGCGATGTCGGTGGATGTGTGTCGCGGCGTCGTCAAAGAAGGACAACGCGAAGGGCATGCCGGTTATCGGCTACGGCGCGGTCTGGGCTCACAGCTGTTACTTAAGTAGCGCATAGCCACAACTGTTGTTAACGCCCGCATCATGTGTCTCATGAGTGAAACATCAGACACCCCGACTGTGCGGACTTCTACCGCAACAGCACCCGCGCCGGCGGCAGCGCCGGTGCTGCACAGGACCCCCAGGGTCTTTCAATTCGCGGCCTGGGTCGCGATCGTCGCCGGGATCGTGTTCATCGTCGCGGTCATCTTCTTCACCGGCTTCACCCTCGGCAGGCACGCCGGTCACCACGGCGGCTTCCACCACCACCACAAGCACCACGCGATGATGATGCATCCGCACCGCTTCGGTCCGGGTGGCCCCGGTGGTCCGGGCGGTCCCGGGGCGATCCAGGGCGGTGGGGCGGCCTCCGTAGCCCCCGGCGCCCCCGGACCCAGCCAGATTCCGTCGTCGGTCTCTCCCAGCCGGACGCCCTAGGCGCTCGCGGAGTAAACGGGACCCCGGCGTGCCGTTCACCCCACAACCAGTGGCCCGGCGCTCGACTGAGCGCCGGGCTGCGTGTCGTTTGACAACCGATAGGGCAATTCACAGCAACATTTGTCGCGCGGACCTGTTATGCGGGTTGGTGGCGGGGGCAGTATTCAAGGCATGACCGAAACACCCGAACCGTCAGCACAGCCGACTTCCGCCGCCGCGGCTCCGCCGCCACCGCCAGCGTACGAGCGGGTCAAGCCGCCCAAGCTCTATGTGGCCGCAGCGTGGGTGGTGATCGTCGCCGGGATCGTCTTCATCCTCTCGACCGTCTTCTTCGCCGGCGCGATGGTCTTTGGGCTCAGCCATCACTGCTATCACCGCTATCACCACGACATGATGTACAAGCCCGGCGGCCCCTGGGGCCCGGGCGGCGGGCCGTGGCAGTTCGGCGGCCCGGGGGGCCCGGGGATGGCTCCCCCGTTCGGTCCAGTTGGCCCGCCACCGTGGCTCGGCCCGGGCGGCCCGGGTGGTCCGCCGGTCTTCGGCCCGGGTGGTCCGGGTGGCCCCGGCCAGCCGCCGACGACCAGCGCCCCCGCGCCGGCCCCGAACACGCCGGGCAATCCGCGCCCATAGCTTTCCTTGATCCGTACCAAAAGAGTGCGCTGGCGTGACGCTCGCTGGAGAGCGGCTGGCCATATTGGCATGATCGAAAACCATGACCATTGAAGTCGTATACACCACGGAATCCACGGCGACGGGCGGCGGCCGCGACGGCCACGTGAAGTCGGACGACGGCCGCATCGACCTTGACACCCGGCCGCCGACGGCGATGGGCGGCAACGGCGAGGGCACCAATCCCGAGCAGCTGTTCTCCGCGGGTTATGCCGCCTGCTTCCTGGGCGCGCTGCGCCTGGTGGCCGGCAAGTCAAAGGTCAAGCTCGACGACGGCACCAACGTGACCGTGCAGATCGGGTTCGGCAAGGATTCGGCGGGCGGCTTCGGGCTCACCGGAAAGATCGTCGGGTACCTGCCGGGCGTGGAGCAAAGCGCGGCGGACGACCTGGTGCGCCAGGCCCACCAGGTGTGCCCGTATTCCAAGGCCACCCGCGGCAATGTCGACGTCGACGTCTCGGCCAAGGTTTAGCCCAGTAACGATGCGGATCTCCGCCGCGGTGGTGACCGTCGGTGTGGCCGTCGGGGGAGCGTTGGCGATCCCCGCCGCACACGCTCACCCGTCGGACCCGGGAGTGGTCAACTACGCGGTCCTCGGCAAAGGATCCGTTGGCAACATCGTCGGCGGGCCGATGGGCTGGGAGTCGCTGTTCACCCAGCCGTCCCAGACCTATTCGGTCGATCTTCCGGTGTGCAACAACTGGGCCGACATCGGGCTGCCCGAAGTCTACGACGACCCGGACCTGGCGTCGTTCAACGGAGCCACCACGCAGACGTCGGCCACCGACCAGACCCATTACGTCAAGCAGGCGGTCGGGGTGTTCGCGACCCCCGACGCCGCGGGCCGGGCCTTCCATCGGGTCGTGGACAGGACCGTTGGTTGCGCGGGGCAGACCACCGCGATGCACCTGGACAACGGGATCACGCAGGTGTGGTCGTTCGACGGCGGGCCGGCGACGGGCACCGACGCGAGCTGGACGAAGCAGGAGGCGGGCACTGACCGCCGGTGCTTCGATCAAACCAGGCTGCGCGAAAACGTGTTGTTGCAGGCCAAGGTCTGCCAGTCTGGCAACGCGGGTCCCGCGGTCAACGTCTTGGCCGGGGCCATGCAGAACTCGCTGGGTCAGTAGCGTGGACCCACGCACTCGGGTCGGTCGCGCCTGGAAGATCCGGCGGGACGGGAATATGTCGGGGCAATCTGCTAGATGAAGTAGTGGCGACTATTTTTCCGTTAGCTGCGCAACAAGCGGTCCGCGCCTGGTGCCCGGGCCCGAAGGGATCGTGATATGGCGTTCGCGGCTGTCAGCGCCGCCCAAGCGGAAATGGCCGACTCCTCGGCCGCCGCGCAGTACATAGCCGACACCTGCCTGCTAGACGCGCCGCTGGGGTCTGTCGGTCTCGAGATGGAAGGGCATTGCCACGACCCGGCCGACCCGTACCGCAGGCCGGGCTGGGACGAAATCACCGACGTTATCGACGATCTCCCCGCTCTGCCCAGCGGCAGCGCCGTCACCGTGGAACCGGGCGGCGCCGTCGAACTGTCCGGCCCGCCGGCCGACGGCCCGGTGGCCGCCATCGACGCGATGAATCGCGATCAGGCCGTGCTGCGATCGGCCTTCGCCGACGCCGGGCTAGGCCTGGTCTTCCTGGGGGCGGACCCGCTGCGGCCGCCGAAGCGCATCAACCCGGGCGCGCGTTATGACGCCATGGAGCGGTTCTTCGCCGCCAGCCGCTCCGGGGAGGCCGGCGCGGCGATGATGACGTCCACCGCATCCATCCAGGTCAACCTCGATGCCGGGCCGCGGGACGGGTGGGCGGCGCGGGTGCGTCTCGCGCACGCCCTGGGACCCACGATGATCGCGATCGCCGCCAACTCCCCGGTGCTCGGCGGCGAGTTCACCGGCTGGGTTTCCACGCGGCAAAGGGTGTGGGGCGATATGGACTCGGCGCGCTGCGGGCCGATCCTGGGTGCCAGCGGCGACGACCCGGGCACCGACTGGGCCCGCTACGCGCTCAAGGCTCCGGTGATGCTGGTGCGCCACCCGGACGCCGCAGAACTCACGGCGGTCACGCGGTGGGTGCCGTTCGCCGACTGGGTCGACGGCCGGGTCCTGCTCGGCGACCGCCGCCCGACCGTCGCCGACCTGGAATACCACCTGACCACGCTCTTCCCGCCGGTACGCCCGAGGCGGTGGCTGGAAATCCGCTACCTCGACAGCGTGCCGGACGCCTTCTGGCCGGCCGTGGTGTTCACCCTGGTGGCGCTGCTCGACGACCCGGCGGCCGCCGACGCCGCGGCCGAGGCCGTCGAACCGGTGGCCACCACCTGGGACACCGCGGCCCGGGTCGGCCTGCGCGACCGGCGGCTGTACGAGGCGGCCAACGCGTGTGTGGCCGTGGCCGCCGAGAAGGCGCCCGCGGGGCTCAGCGACTCGATGCAGCGGTTGGTCCGCAGCGTCGAGCAGGGCCGATGTCCCGGCGACGACTTTTCCGACCAGGTGATCGAGCACGGGATCGCGGCTACGGTCTCGGAGGCCGCGCGATGCTCGCAAGGGGGCTTGTGACTTCCGCTGACGATTCCGACCCCCGGCGCCCGGCTGCGCCGCGCTTGCGATCGTCATCCCGGGAGAGGCTTGCCGACGATTTGGCGCGGGCGCGGGCGCGAACGCTGCGGTTGGTCGATTTCGACGACGCCGAACTGTACCGGCAGTACGACCCGCTGATGAGCCCCCTGGTGTGGGACCTGGCGCATATCGGCCAGCAGGAAGAGCTGTGGCTGTTGCGAGGCGGCGACCCGGATCGTCCCGGGATCTTGGCGCCGGCCGTCGAGGGCCTCTACGACGCGTTCGAACACTCCCGGGCCAGTCGCGTCGAGTTGCCGCTGCTGTCGCCCGAGCGGGCGCGATCGTATTGCCGGACGGTGCGGTCCGCCGCGCTGGACGCCCTGGACGCCCTGCCCGACGACGGCGACGGCTTCGTCTACGGGCTGGTGGTCAGCCACGAAAACCAGCACGACGAAACCATGCTGCAGGCGTTGAACTTGCGCGCCGGCGCGCCGCTGCTGCCCGACGCTGCCGCCGTGCCCGCGGGCCGGCCGGGATTGGCCGGAACGTCGGTGCCGGTGCCGGGCGGCCCGTTCGTGTTGGGTGTGGACGCCGCCAGCGAACCGTACTCGCTCGACAACGAACGCCCCGCCCACGTCGTCGACGTCCCCACGTTCCGGATCGGCCGGGTGCCGGTCACCAACGGTGAATGGCAACAGTTCATCGACGACGGTGGTTACCGCGAGCCGAGGTGGTGGTCGACGCGCGGCTGGCGGCACCGTCGCAGCGCGGGCCTGACCGCGCCGCAATTCTGGAGCTCCGACGGCAGAACGCGCACCCGATTCGGCCACATCGAAGACATTCCCCCCGACGAGCCCGTCCAGCACGTCTCGTACTTCGAGGCCGAGGCCTACGCGGCCTGGGCCGGCGCCCGGCTGCCCACCGAGATGGAATGGGAGAAGACCTGCGCGTGGGATCCGGCGACCAACACCCGGCGCCGCTACCCCTGGGGTGCGGCGGATCCCGCGGAAAACCTCGCCAATCTGGGCGGCGCGGCGCTGCGCCCGGCGCCGGTCGGCGCCTATCCGGCCGGTGCCTCGGCCTACGGGGCGGAGCAGATGCTGGGCGACGTCTGGGAGTGGACCTCCTCGCCGTTGCGTCCGTGGCCGGGCTTTGTCCCGATGATCTACGAGCGCTACTCGCAGCCCTTCTTCGACGGCGACTACCGGGTGCTGCGCGGCGGCTCGTGGGCCGTGGGGCCCACCATCCTGCGGCCCAGCTTCCGCAACTGGGACCATCCGTACCGTCGCCAGATCTTCTCCGGCGTCCGCCTGGCGTGGTCCGTCGAGGATCGCGCCTGATGTGCCGCCACCTCGGCTGGCTGGGCGCCGACGTCACGGTCTCCTCGCTGGTGCTCGACCCGCCGCACGGCCTGCTCGTGCAGTCGTATGCCCCGCGCCGGCAGAAGCACGGCCTGATGAACGCCGACGGTTGGGGGATCGGGTTTTTCGATCGTTCTTTGGAAGGTGACACGCCGCGGCGCTGGCGCAGCCAGGCGCCGCTGTGGGGCGACGTCTCCTTCGGCTCGGTGGCGCCGGCGCTGCGCAGCCACTGCGTCGTGGCCGCGGTGCGCTCGGCGAGCGTCGGCATGCCGATCGAGGCCAGCGCGACGGCGCCCTTCACCGACGGCCGGTGGTTGTTGTCGCACAACGGCATCGTCGACCGCGCCGTACTGCCGCTCACCTCGTCGGCCGAATCGGCATGCGACAGCGCCATACTCGCGGCCACCATCTTCGCGCGTGGGCTCGACGCGCTGGGCGACACCATCGCCGAAATAGGAACGGCCGACCCACTCGCGCGGCTTAACGTGTTGGCCGCCAACGGCTCTCGGCTACTGGCTACCGTGTGGGGCGACACCTTGTCGATCCTGCGTCGCACTGACGGCGTGGTGCTCGCGAGCGAGCCATACGACGACGCGCCCGAGTGGGACGACGTGCCGGACCGCCACCTCGTCGAAGTCACGCCGCAGCGGGTCACGCTGACCGCGCTGAACGCCACGAAAGGATCTCGATGACGCTGACGCTGTCCAACCACCTCGCCGCCGACTCGGCGTATCGGGCATTGCGCCGCGACGTGTCAGAGGGCCTGCGCGGGACGCCGAAGTCGTTGCCGCCCAAGTGGTTTTACGACTCGGTGGGCAGCGACCTGTTCGACCGGATCACCCGGCTGCCGGAGTACTACCCGACCCGCGCCGAGGCCGAGATCCTGCGCGCCCGATCGGCCGAGATCGCGTCGGCCAGCGGGGCCGACACCCTGGTCGAGTTGGGCGCCGGAACGTCGGAGAAGACCCGGCGGCTGCTGGACGCTCTCCGCGATCGCGGGTCGCTGCGCGGATTCGTGCCGTTCGACGTCGACGCCGGCATGCTGTCCGCGACCGCGACCGCCATCCAGCGTGAATACCCGGGCGTCGAGATCCGAGCCGTCTGTGGGGATTTCGAGGAACACCTGACCGAGATTCCCGGCGGTGGGCGGCGGTTGTTCGTGTTCCTGGGGTCGACGATCGGCAACCTCACGCCGGAGCCGCGCGCGGAGTTCCTCTCGACGTTGGCAACGGTGATGCGGCCGGGCGACGGCCTGCTGCTGGGCACCGACCTGGTCAAGGACACCGGCCGGCTGGTGCGCGCCTACGACGACGCGGCCGGGGTGACGGCGGCGTTCAACCGCAACGTGCTCGCGGTGATCAACCGGCAGCTCGACGCCGACTTCGACGTCGGCGCCTACCAGCACGTGGCCCGCTGGAACGCCGAGGGGGAGCGCATCGAAATGTGGCTGCGCGCCGGCAGTTTCCAGCGGGTGCGGGTGGGCGCGCTCGACCTGACCGTCGACTTCGCGGCCGGCGAGGAAATGCTCACCGAGGTGTCGTGCAAGTTCCGTCCCGACGGGGTGAGCGCCGAATTGGCCGGCGCGGGACTGCGCCGCATTCGGTGGTGGACCGACGGCGCGGGCGACTTCGGGCTCTCCCTGGCCGTGAAGTGACCGACAGCGATTCGCTGGCCGACCGATGGCGGGCGGCCCGCCCGCCGATGGCCGGGCTGCACCTGGACAGCGCGGCCTGCTCGCGCCAGAGCCTCGCGGTCATCGACGCCACCGCCCGGCACGCGCGCAACGAGGCCGAACTCGGCGGCTATGTCGCGGCCGAGGCGGCCGCCCCCGTGCTCGACGCCGGACGCGTCGCCTTCGCCGCGCTGAGCGGCATGCCCGATGCCGAGGTGGTGTACGCCACCGGCTCGCTGAACGCGTTGGATCTGCTGCTGGGCAGCTGGCCGGCGGACCGAAGGACGCTGGCCTGCCTGCCCGGCGAATACGGTCCGAACCTGGCCATGATGGCCGCCCACGGATTCGACCGCCGGCTGCTGCCGACCCGCGATGACGACCGGCTCGCGCTCGACGACGCGGCGTTCGCCCTCGAGAGCGACCCGCCCGATTTGGTCCACCTGACCGCGGTGGCCAGCCACAGCGGTGTGGTGCAACCGCTTTCGATGATCGCGAAGCTCTGCGCCGAGTTGGGGCTGCCGCTGGTGGTGGACGCCGCGCAGGCGCTGGGCCAGGTGGACTGCGCGGTGGGTGCCGACGTCACGTATTCGTCGTCGCGCAAGTGGATCGCCGGCCCGCGGGGGGTGGGCTTCCTCGCGGTGCGGCGCGGTCTGATGGAGCGGTTGCGTCCGCGGCTGCCGGCACCGGAGTGGGCGCCGGAGATGACGGTGGCCCGGCAGCTCGAGTTCGGCGAGGCCAATATCGCCGCGCGCGTGGGTTTTTCGGTGGCGCTGGGGGAGCATCTGGCGTACGGGCCGCAGGCCGTGCGCGCACGGTTGGCTGAGCTGGGCGGCATCAGCAGGGCGGTGCTCGCCGATGTGCCCGGGTGGGCGGTGGTCGAAGAGGCCGAGGAGCCGAGCGCGATCACCACCCTGGCCCCGGCCGACGGCGCCGACCCGCAGGCCGTGCGGTCCTGGCTGCTGGCCGAGCGGCGGATCCTGACCACGTTCGTCGGGGCGCAGCGGGCGCCCCTGGAGCTCACCGCGCCGGTGCTGCGGATCTCGCCCCACGTCGACACGACGGCGGAGGATCTGGAGACCTTCGCCGAAGCGCTGATCGCCGCGACCGCGGCGACCTCCCCTTGACGCCGAGCGTCACGCCAGAGTGGCGGCGGGTGCCGAGAGTCACGCTAGCGTGACAGCGGCCAGGTAACCGTCAGCGCGCCTTGTGCGCCGTCAACAGGTAGGCCGGCAGCTTCATCCGGCCCTTTTCATCGCGGTCGTGCGGCGGAAACTCGAACGGCGCGTCCGAGACCTGGGGAATGTTCGCGTGGATGTGGGCGGGCCGGACCTCGTCGACCTCCCAGTACTTGCCGACCGCGGCGCGCAGCTCGTCCTCGTCGACCTCGTTGGGCTGGGGTTCCATCTCGGCGGGGAAGGCGCCCTTGGCGAACACCAGCACGAAGTAGCTGGCCCCCGGGGCCGCCGCGCGGTGTACCGCGCTCACATACCCGTCCCGGCCCTCGACGGGCAGCGAGTGAAACAGCGTGCTGTCGACCACCGTGGTGAACCGGCCCTCGGAACCCGGCGGGTAGCCGGTGAAATCGGTGATGTCGGCCTGCGCGAAGCTGGCGGTAGTCAGGCCGCGGTCGGTGGCCGCCCTGGTGGCCGCCGCGACGGCGGTCGGCGTGAGGTCGATGCCCACCACGGTGTAGCCGTCCGCGGCCAGGGCCAACGACAGCTCGGCGACCCCGCACCCGGCGTCCAGCACGTCGCTGCGAAACTTGCCGGCCGCGATCAGCGCCGCCAATTCCGGCTGCGGCTCGCCGATGTTCCACGGCGGCGGGCCCTCGAATCCGCCCTGCTCGCGGTACACGCTGTCCCAGTCCATGATTTCCGACGACATGGCTTCCCCTCCGCGCTGTTATGTGTCCCAGGTATGCACCGGTTCGTTGGCGTGCATGTGCCGGCAGTACCGCCGCAGCATCTCGGCCAACGCCTCGGCCCGGGTCATACCGCCGTCCTCCAGGGTACGTACCGTGGACACCTGCCAGGTCGAGCCGTTGCGCCCGGTCCTGGCGCGGCCCTCGATGACGCCCAGGAATCGGTCGCGCACCTCGGCGTCGACGCCCCAGCGGCGCAGCCCTTCGTGGGCGATCGGCAGCAAGGTGTCCAGCACCAGTTCCCGGGCCGCCACCTCGCCCAGGCCGGGCCAGTGCAACCGGGCGTCGATGCCGTGACGCGCCGCCTCGACGAAATTGGCTTGCGCCGCAGCAAAACTCATCCTGGTCCACACCGGATCCTCCTCCTCGGACAAGCTGCGCAGCATGCCGTAGTAGAAGGCCGAGTTTCCCAGCATGTCGATCACGGTGGGCCCGGCCGGCAGCACCCGGTTCTCCAGCCGCAGGTGCGGGCGCCCGACCCCGTCCTCTTCCAGGACGTCGTACACCGGCCGGTTCCACCGGTAGACGGTTCCGTTGTGCAGGCGCAATTCGGCGAGATGCGGGGTGCGCCCGGCGGCCAGTTCGGCGACCGGATCTTCGTCGGACACCTCGGGCAGCAGCGACGGGAAATAGCGAACGTTCTCGTTGAACAGGTCGAGGACGGAGGTGATCCACCGTTCGCCGAACCACACCCGCGGCCGCACACCCTGGGCCTTGAGCTCCTCGGGCCGGGTGTCGGTGGACTGCGCGAACACCTCGATCCGGGTTTCCGACCACAGCTGGTGGCCGAAGAAATAGGGCGAGTTGGCGGCCAGCGCCAGCTGCGGGCCGGCCAGCGCCTGAGCCGCGTTCCAGTTGGCGGCGAAATCGGCCGGCGCCAGCTGCAGGTGCAATTGCATGCTGGTGCAAGCGGATTCGGGCGCGATGGACGCGGCGCGCCAGCTCAGCGGCTCCGGGCCGTCGATGTTGATGGGGATGTCCTCGCCGCGGGCGGAAAAGATCGAGTCGTTGAGGGCCGCATACCGGGTCGACTCGCTCATCCACCCGTCGTCGAGGTGTTCGGGCATCAGCGAGGGCAGGATGCCGATCATCACGATGTGGGCCCCGCCCGAGTTCGCCTTGGTCTCGGCGTCGTTCAGGCTGGCCCGCACCTCGGCCTCCAGGTCGAGCCCGGTGTGTCCGGGTAGGGGCCGCGGTGGCACGTTGAATTCGATGTTGTAGGCGCCCAATTCGCTCTGGTAGGCCGGGTCCGCGATGGCGTCCAGCACGTAGCGATTCGACATGGCCGGCTGATAGTCGGCGTCGACGAGGTTGCACTCGATCTCCATGCCGGTGAGCGGCCGGCCCGAATCGAAGCGCGACTGCGCCAGCATCGTCTCGAAGACGTCCAGGCATAGCCGCACCTTGCGCCGGTATTCCTGCCGGTGTGCGCGGTCATACGTGGTGCGCTTGACCTCTTCGCCCACAACGCCGATGCAACAGGCTTACCGGCGGTAACGCAACCGGCCCGCGGCGGGCGACATCGGATGTCCGGTCATTTAGCATCCGATGCATGCGGACCACGATCGATCTCGACGATAAGGACGCGGTCTGGGCGGTCCTCGACAAGCCGGGCGAGACGGCTGGCTGAGGAGCCCGACAAGCCATCATGAGCGAAACCTTCGACGTCAACGTCCTGGTGCACGCAACGCATCGCGCCAGCCCGTTCCATGAACGGGCGAAGGCAGTCGTTGAGCGGTTCCTGGCCGGGCCCGGCCTCGTCTACTTGCGTCACCCCTAGGAGAGCAGTTGCCCGAGTTCGCAGAATTCGTCGCCGCCATCGACCAGGGCACCACCAGCACCCGCTGCATGATTTTCGATCACGACGGCGCCGAAGTGGCTCGCCACCAGCTCGAGCACGAGCAGATCATGCCCCGCGCCGGCTGGGTCGAGCACGACCCGGTCGAGATTTGGGAACGCACCTCGTCGGTGCTGACGTCGGTGTTGAACCGTGCCAACCTGGCGCCGAAAAATATTGCAGCCCTGGGTGTTACGAACCAGCGCGAAACCACGCTGGTCTGGAATAGGCGCACCGGGCGGCCCTACTACAACGCGATCGTCTGGCAGGACACCCGCACCGACCGGATCGCGTCGGCGCTGGACCGAGACGGCCGCGGCGCGGTGATCCGCCGCAAGGCCGGCCTGCCGCCGGCGACCTACTTTTCCGGCGGCAAGCTGCAATGGATCCTGGAGAACGTCGACGGGGTGCGCGAGGCCGCCGAACGCGGCGACGCCCTCTTCGGCACCGCCGACACCTGGGTGTTGTGGAACCTGACCGGGGGTCCACGGGGCGGCGCGCACGTCACCGACGTCACCAACGCCAGCCGGACCATGCTGATGAACCTGGAAACGCTGGACTGGGACGACGAGCTGTTGTCGTTCTTCGGTGTGCCGCGCGCGATGCTGCCGGCGATCGCGCCGTCGTCGCCGCTGCGGCCCTTCGGCGTCACGCTGGAGGCCGGGCCCGTCGGTGGCGAGGTGCCGATCACCGGCGTGCTCGGCGACCAGCACGCGGCGATGGTGGGTCAGGTGTGTCTGGGCGAGGGGGAGGCGAAAAACACCTACGGCACCGGCAATTTCCTGCTGCTCAACACCGGCGAGACGATCGTGCGATCCAACCACGGCCTGCTGACCACCGTGTGTTATCAGTTCGGGAACGCCAAACCCGTGTACGCGCTTGAGGGTTCGATCGCGGTCACCGGCTCGGCGGTGCAATGGCTGCGCGATCAGCTGGGCATCATCAGCGGCGCGGCACAGAGCGAATCGCTGGCCCGGCAGGTCGCCGACAACGGCGGGGTGTACTTCGTCCCGGCGTTTTCCGGGCTGTTCGCCCCCTACTGGCGCTCCGACGCGCGCGGCGCGATCGTGGGGCTGTCGCGGTTCAACACCAACGCGCACCTGGCCCGCGCGACGCTGGAGGCGATCTGCTACCAGAGCCGCGACGTGGTGGACGCGATGGCGGCGGATTCCGGTGTGCGCCTTGAGGTCCTGAAGGTCGACGGGGGCATCACGGCCAACGACCTGTGCATGCAGATTCAGGCCGACGTGCTGGGCGTGGACGTGGTGCGGCCGGTGGTCGCCGAGACCACCGCGCTGGGCGCCGCCTACGCCGCCGGGTTGGCGGTCGGCTTCTGGGCCGACCCGTCCGACCTGCGGGCCAACTGGCGAGAAGACAAGCGCTGGACGCCGACGTGGAGCGACGACGAGCGCGCCGCCGGCTACGCCGGCTGGCAGAAGGCCGTCCAGCGCACCCTAAATTGGGTCGACATCTCCTGACCCCTCCCTCCCGCCCCCGCCGCGAGCGTGCCTCTCGCCGCGAGCGTGCGTGTTTGTGCAGGGACACGCCGGTGTGGCCGGCATTCTGCGCACGCTCGCGGCGAGAGGAGGAGGAGGCGAGAGGAGGAGGCGGGAGGCTCAGTCCTCGCCGAGGATGCCGTAGACCTCGCGCCGCGCGTTGTTGATGATCTCGACGATGCGCTGCTGCTGCTCGGCGGTGGCGGTGTGCGCGGATTGCGCGACCGCGCCGAACAATTGGCCCATGGCCGCCCGCAGGTTGACGTGGCCCGGGTCGGCGCCCTCGGCGATCTCGTCCCACGGTGGGGTCTCGATCTTCTCGGCCGCCGCTCGACCCTCGTCGGTCAGCTCGAAAAGCTTCTTGCTGCCGTCGGTTTCGCTCGCGATGATCAGGCCTTCGTCGTCCAGCAGCTGCAGCGTCGGGTACACCGAGCCGGGGCTGGGCCGCCAGATTCCGTTGCTGCGCTCGGCGATCTGCTGGATCATCTCGTAGCCGTGCATCGCCCGCTCGGCCAGCAGCGCCAGAATGGCTGCACGCACGTCGCCGCGACGCCCCCCGGCCGGGGCCGCCGCGACGCCATCCGCCACGTCGGCCGCCCGGGCCGAAGCCGAAACCGAATCCCGGACCAAACCCGGGTCCGAAGCCCGGCCCGAAGCCGGGCCCGAAATCGCCGCCGCCGGCCTGCTCGTGGAGGTGTTCGAAGAACTCGCGGCGGGCCTGCCGCCTGGCGCCGTGCAGGGCGCGCCGTTGCGCGGGCCCGGGAACGAGGCCGAATCCGAACCCCGGCCGGTCGCCGAAAGGTCCCTCGGGTGCAGTGAATGGATTGCTCATGGTTTGTGTGTCCTTACGTGTCGCGGGATACGCGCCGGTCGCGCGTTCCGGAATATCACGATATATCGCAAACTAACGCGATGCAACGAAATGTTTCGCCAAAGGCCGGTTCGGGACGGCGTTGCCTGGGCCCGCGGGCCGTTTGCGCCCGGCGCGCGGCGGGTAGGGACTGAGGGATGAATGCTAATCACAACGTGACCGTCGGCAGCGGTGTCGATCGTTCGGCCGACGCGGCGGGGGACGGCCGCGGGCGAAGCGTCTGGCCGTGGGTCAACTGGGGGTTGGCCCTGGCGACGGTGCCGGCCGCGGCCATCGTCATGCTGTTTGCGCTCGGCGCCGTGATGAGTACCGACGGGTGCAGCGATCGCAATTGTCCCAACTTGGGCCGCGGCGGGATCGATTTCGGCGTCGCGTTCTACGGCGCGCCGGTGGTGGCCTTCGTGGTCATCGTCGTCTCGTTTTTCACGGCGAAGCGCCGCGGCGGCATCGCCGTTCCGCTGTGCGGGTGGGCGCTGTTGGTCGCCGACGTCGCCCTCATGGCGGCGAGCGTCTCCGGCTAGCTCAGTGCGGCGGCGAGAAGCCGCCAGCGCGCGGGCCCTGCGGCCGCTGTTGGGGCACTGCCACCGGTGGCGCGGTTCGCCAGGCCTGAGGCCCGGGATAGTGCGGAGGCGTCGGCCAGGGCGCAGGCCCCATCGGAGGGATCGTGGGGCGCATTCGGGCGAGTTCGCGGCGGTGTCGTTCGGCAAGCACGGCCGCGAGCACCAGCTCCGGCGGCGCGCCGGGTGGCGGCGGCGGGGCGATGCGGGCCACCACGTCCCCGGCGATCCGGTAGGCCATCTGATACCTTAAATTGTGATCGAGTTGTGGTGCGCGGGAAAGGAATTGGCGCGTGACTTCGGCCTGGCCCGCGTCCAATCCGGACAACTGCAGCGAGGACGCCCACCATGCCAGCGAAGGGGGCATCGCCGGCGGCGGCCCCAATCTCGGTCCCCGTTCACTGACCACGACCGTGCCGGCGAAGATGTCGCCGAGGCGTTTGGCCTTCGGCGACAAGATGCTGCAGATGACGGCGGGGCTTCCCGCGAGCATCCAAATCTCCACCACCGAAGCCAGTGCGCGAAACAGCGCCTGCCGGAAGCGTTCTGGACCGCCGTCGTCGGACACCACCCGCAGGCCCATCACGAACTTGCCGACCGACCGCCCGCGCGTGGCGGTTTCGAACGCCAACGGATACCCGACGATCACCAGCACCGTGAAGACGAGCAGGACGGCGGTGCTCAGCGCGCTGTCGAACCCGGTCAGGGTGGCCGCCCACAGCATCAGCCCGAGCACGTAGCAGACAAAAATCACCGTGATATCGATCAGCGCGCCCACCACCCGCACCGGCAACTGAGCGATCTGCACATCGAGCACGACCGCGTCCCCGGTCACCACCTCCGACATAACACCGAACGGTACAGGTTTTCTGGGTGCCACCGGTCGGACCCGGCAGCGCCGGAGATGCGATTAGGCTGCGCAGGGTGGACGTCGACGCATTCGTGCTGACCCATCGCGGTACGTGGGACCGGCTCGACCAGTTGGTCAAGAAACGCCGCTCTCTGACCGGCGCCGAGATCGATGAACTCGTCGAGCTCTACCAGCGGGTCTCCACCCACCTGTCGATGCTGCGGTCGGCCGGCACAATCGGGTCGGATTCGCTGCTGACCGGTCGGCTGTCGAGCCTGGTCGCGCGCGCCCGTTCCGTGGTTACCGGCGCCCACGCACCGCTGAGCGGCACGTTCGTCCGGTTCTGGACGGTGTCGTTCCCGGTGGTTGCATACCGCACCTGGCGCTGGTGGGCGGGCACGGCGGCGGCGTTTTTCGCCGTCGTGGTGGTCATCGCGCTGTGGGTGGCCGCCAATCCGGAGGTGCAGTCCGCCATCGGAACGCCAAGTGACATCGACCAATTGGTCAACCACGATGTCGCGTCGTATTACAGCGAACACCCCGCCGCGGCGTTCGCCCTACAAGTCTGGTTGAACAACTCGTGGGTTTCGGCACAGTGCATCGCATTGTCGGTCGTGCTGGGACTGCCCATTCCGGTCGTGCTGTTCAACAACGCCGCCAACCTCGGGCTGATCGCCGGGCTGATGTTCCAGGCCGGCAAGGGCGGCCTCCTGCTGGGTCTGCTGGCCCCGCATGGATTACTGGAGCTGACGGCGGTATTCCTCGCCGGGGCAACGGGAATGCGGCTGGGGTGGTCGGTGATTTCGCCCGGGGACCGGCCGCGCGGCCAGGTGCTTGCCGAACAGGGCCGCGGCGTCGTATCGGTCGCCGTGGGGCTGGTGGCCGTGCTGTTGGTCGCCGGATTGATCGAGGGGTTGGTGACGCCGTCGCCGTTGCCGACGTTCGTCCGGGTCGGCATCGGCGTGATCGCCGAGATCGCGTTCCTTTCGTACGTCGTGTACTTCGGTCGCCGCGCCGTGAAGGCCGGGGAGACCGGCGACATCGACGACGCGCCCGACGTGATCCCCACCCGCTGAGCCGCGAAAGTGCAACTACCGACACGTTTCGAGTGCGGGCGTCGGTAGCCGCACTCTCGAGGGATGAAAGTTACAGCCGCCCGGTGGCTTTCATCGCCAGATAGCTGTCCGCGAGGGCGGGCGCCAGTTCCGCGGGCAAAGCGTCGACGACCTCCACCCCGCCGCGTCGCAGCCGCGTCGCGATCGCGGCGCGGTCGTTGCGGGATCGTTCGGCGGCCGCGGCGTCGTAGACGGCGGCCGCATCGGTGCGCCCGGCCGCCATGTGGTCGACCCGGGGGTCGGCGACGGCGGCGACCAGCAGGTGGTGTTTGGCCGACAACTGCGGCAGGACCGGCAGCAGGCCCTCGTCGAGCGCGGTCGCGTTGAGGTCGGTCAGCAGGACCACCAGCGACCGTCGTCGAGTGCGCCGCACGATGGCGGCAACCATTGCGCGCCAA
The DNA here is from genome assembly GCF_010730745.1 of Mycobacterium heidelbergense. NCBI lineage: Bacteria > Bacillati > Actinomycetota > Actinomycetes > Mycobacteriales > Mycobacteriaceae > Mycobacterium > Mycobacterium heidelbergense. The sequence goes on from NZ_AP022615.1 coordinate 2,495,899, forward strand.
TCGGATTCGACCAGCGCCGGTTGCAGTGGGGCCATCGCGTCGACCAGCTGGGCGAGCAGGTGGGTGCGCGACGCGCCGAACACACCGGCCCGGCTGACCCGGTCGTGGGCGAGGAAGTCGACATGATCGCCGGCCCGCGACGCGAGGGCCGCCAGCAGCAGCGCGGCGTCCATCGACCAGTCCAGCCGGGGCCATCCCGCGGGATCGGTGGCGGTCGGGTCGACACCGACCCGACCGGCCGCCGTGCGCCCGGTGTCGAGGACGATCACCACCCGCCGGTCGCGTTCGGGTCGCCAGGTGCGCACGACGACGTCGGCGCGACGCGCGGTTGCGCGCCAGTCGATCGAGCGCACGTCGTCGCCGACGACATACTCACGCAGCGAATCGAATTCGGTTCCCTGCCCGCGGATCAGCGTCGGCAACAGGCCGTCGATCTCCCGCAGTTTGGCCAGCCGCGACGGCAAATGCTTGCGCGACAGGAACGGCGGCAGCACCCGGACCTGACCCGGCACCGGCCGCGAACCCTGCCGTCCGGCCAACCCCAGCGGCCCGATCGACCGGGCCGTGACCGCGGCCGCGCGCTGGTCGCCGCGGCGAACCGGTCGCAGGTGAGTCTGGACGTGTTGACGCTGCCCGGCGGCGATGTCGACGGCGTGAATGCGCGGCTCGGCGCGCGCGCTGGGCGGCCAGGCGTCCCGGATCTGACCGCGGAACCGGCGACGGCCGTCGTTGTGAATCAGCAGGCCCACGTCGACCTGCTGCGCGAGCCGCGCCGAGGCATCCGGCGACCGGATGTAGCGCAGCCCGCGGGTGCTGGCCGCCAGCCCGGCATCGGCGACCACCAGCGCGGACAGCAGCACCAGCAATACCACGAAAACCCAAGAGGGCCACGGCGATACCGCGATGGGCAGCGCGCAGATCAGCGCCACCAACCCGGTGCGCCCGGTCAAGATCATGCGCAGATCACTAGCGGGGCACCGGGACCGACGCCAGGATTCCGTCGAGCACCCCGTCGGGCGTGGCGCCTTCGAGCTCGGCTTCGGGACGCAGCATCACGCGGTGCCGCAGCGTCGGGCGGGCCATGGCCTTCACGTCGTCGGGGGTGACGTAGTTGCGGCCGGACAGCCACGCCCAGGACCGGGCCGTGCCCAGCAGCGCCGTCGCCCCGCGCGGTGACACGCCCAGCTGCAGCGCCGGCGAGGAGCGGGTCGCGCCGACGATGTCGACGATGTAGCCCAGCACCTCGTCGGCCACCAGTACCTGTTGCATCGCGTGCCGGCCGGCCGCGAGCTCGGCGGGCCCGGCCACCGGCTTGATCGCGGACAGGTCGCGGGGGTCGAAGCCGTGCGCGTGGCGGCCGAGGATGGCGATCTCGGAGTCGCGCGACGGCAGCGTCACGTTCAGCTTGAGCAGGAAGCGATCCAGTTGCGCTTCGGGCAATTGGTAGGTGCCCTCGTATTCGATCGGGTTCTGGGTCGCGGCGACGATGAACGGCTCCGGCAGCGGCCTGGGTTCGCCGTCCACGCTGACCTGACGCTCCTCCATCGCCTCCAGCAGCGCGGCCTGGGTTTTGGGTGGGGTGCGGTTGATCTCGTCGGCCAGCAGCAGGTTGGTGAACACCGGGCCCGGCCGGAACACGAACGCGGCGGTGCGCGCGTCGTACACCAGCGAGCCCGTGACGTCCCCGGGCATCAGGTCGGGGGTGAACTGCACCCGCTTGAACTCCAATTGCAATGCGGCGGCCAGCGCCCGGACCAGCAGCGTCTTCGCCACCCCCGGAACGCCTTCCAACAGCACGTGGCCGCGACACAGCAGCGCGATCACCAGGCCGCTGACGACCCCCTCCTGTCCGACGACGGCCTTGGCCAGTTCGGCGCGTAACGCCAGCAGCGCCTCTCGGGCGGCTTCAGCGGTGGGGGTCTGGGCGGGATCCGCTTGCGGGGCGGAGGGGGACTGTGTCACGGGTGGGTGACCTGCCTTTCGATCTCGTCGAGCGCACGGGCAAGTTGTAACAGGTCGTTGTCGGTCGCCGGCGGCGGGCCGAACAGATGGTAGGAAACGAATCCCGGGTCGGCCCCACTGCGTTGGGCCACGGTCATCACCACCGCGGGCGCGGGCGCGCCCGGGCCCAGGCCCAGTCGCGGCAGCAGCCGCTGCACCGTGGCCGTGCGCAATGCCGCGGCGGCGCGGTCACGGGCCCGGCGGGACCGGTAAAGCCGGCCGCGGCCCTCGACGGTCTCCGACGCGCGCACCACGACCGGCAACTCCTCGGCCACCAGCGGGCCGGGGCGCCGCACCTTCCACAGGGCAACCAGCAGCACGACGACGCACAGCTGCCAGATCAGCCACGTCACGTTCTCCGGGATCAAGTCGAAAACCGATGCCGAAGAGGATGTTTCGCCCTCGACGCGGTGGGGTGCGTACCAGATGAGGCGGGGCCGGTCGCCCGCGAGATTCATCGCCAGCGCGGCGTTGCCGGCCTGCAACAGGCCGCCGTTGGTCATGAAGTCGGTGCTGCCGACCGCCGTGACGGTCCGCCCGTCGGCCCGATACCGGATCAGCGCCCCGTCGTAGCAGCTGGTCATTGCCCGGCCGTCGGTGGCGTGGTAGGTGTCGCTGAGTCCGAATTGAACCGTCCCGGCGCGAGTGGCCTCTCGCAGGGCGCAATTCGGGCTGCTGTCGAAGGCGGCGGTGGCCTTCGCCTTGCGCACCTCCGGCATCAGCGCTTCGCGGATTCGCGCCGTCGGTTCCACCAGGAGCAGGTCGCCGGGGGCCTTGGCCAGCCGGTCGAGCAGCGCGGTGTCGGTGAGATATTGACTCTGCGCCACCAGGATCAGCGTGTCCGGCCGCGCCGCCCGTTCGACGTCGGCGATGCCGTCGGCCACGACGACCTCGACGCCGCCGTCACGCAACAGCGTCACCAACGCGTGGGCGCCGTCCGGGCCGGTCGATTCCGGGTCCATCCGGGCGCCAAGCCGCGGCGCCGTCAGGTAGGCGCCGATGCCGGCGATCACCGCGAGGACGACGACGGTGAGGGCCACCCAACGCCATGACCGCCAGCGCCGCGCCACGTCGGTGGCGGCTCGTGGGCGCGCTCCGGCGATGGCCATCACCGGACCTGCGCCCATGACTCGGTCGCGGCGGGCTGCCCCGCCGCCGGCGCTACGGCCAATGATCGTGACCGCAGGTGGTCGTCGAGGTCGGCGATCATCTGGTACGCGGCCCGGGTGCCGGGCCGCTCGCCGTAGGTGACGTCGTTGAAAGCCGTTGCCGCCTGCGCTAATTCGCCTCCGAGGTGGGGTAGCGTCGCGCCGGCGGCGGAGGCCAGTTCGTTGGCGGTGCGGCCGGGGGCCGGCTCCAGGACGACGGTCTCCTCGAGCTGGCGGGCGACGGCACGCAACCGGTGCCGAATCGCCGAAGCCCAATCGCCTTGCGCGGCATAGCTTTCGGCGGTGGCACGATGCTGCGCCGCGGTGAGCTGGGTGGCTTCGAACAACAGGTGGTCGCCGCCGCGGCGGGTGCGCATCGTGCGCCGCGCGACGTGGACGGCGACCACCACCGCGATCGCCAGCAGAATGAAAAGCACCGTGGCCGTCAACCATCCGCCCGGGATGGAGGCGGTCTTTTCCAGCAGCCAGTCCAGCTGTTCGTTGACCCAGTCGGCGAATTGTTGTGCCGCGGAACCCTTGGAATAGATCGGCTTGCTCAGCTCGCTCTGCGCGGCCTGGTGCGCGGCATCGCGGTCGATGTCGATGGAAGGCATTGTCGGCTGGTCCTCGCTCGGCTCTTACAACGGCCGGGTCAGCCAGAGGTTGTCGGTGGACGCGACCGCGTAGGGTCCACCGGCGGCGCCGCTCTGCAGCACCAGGTCGAACGCCTCGGCGCGCATTCGGCGGTCGGTGTAGAGCAGCACGATGACCCCGGCGTTGAACGGCGCGGTGATGATCTGGCCGATGGCCCCCCCGATGGACACGATCGCGGTGCTCAACAGCACGGCTCCGGTGGACGTCTGCCCGGCCAGCATTACCTGGCCGACGATGCTGAACGGCGCCGCGACGGCGTTGGCGACGACGGATGCCACCAAGAACGTCAGCGCCCGGATCCCCAACACCCGCCAGAAGCCGTTGCGGACCAGCGCGAAGGATCGGGTGATCGCGTCGATGACGGGCAGCCTCTCCAGGACGATCAGCACGGGCGCGAACAACACCACGGTGTACAGGTACACCGCCAACGCGATCACGACGAGCACCAGCGGGAAGCCCAAGAGGACCGCCGCCGCCGCATTGCCGACCGCCGCCAACGCCCCGACTATCACGGCCACCAGCCCGAACAGAGCCGCCACCACGGCGGCTTCCAGCAGCGCCAGCCCGAGCAGGGGCAGCAGCCGTCCGCGAATCTTGGCCCAGGTTTCGCCGATCGTGATCGGCGACCCGAAGACCGCCCGCCCGACGATGACGGTGAGCATGCCGGACAGCAGCATGCCACCGAGCCAGGTGACCAGCAGGCCTGCGGCCATGGACGCCATCCAGGTGACCACCACCCCGCCGCTCGGTTCGTCCGGCCGATCGGTCGTCAACCGGCCGAAGGCGGTCAGCGGGCCGACGGTCGCGATCAGCGAGAGGATCTGCATCAGCACGACCACCGTCGCGGTCAGCCCCAACGTCGCCCTGGGATTGGCCCGGATGTAGCCGACCGCGCCGTTGAAGATCTCGCTCAGGGTCAGGGGTCGCAACGGGATGATTCCGGGCTTGGCGGCGCCGGGCATCAACTGGGGCTGGCCGCGTGGCGCGCCATAGCCCGGCGGCGGCCCGTAGTTGGGTGGCGCGGCGTAGCCGGGCGGGGGACCGTACCCGTGCGGCGGGCCATACGCCGGGCCCGGACCGTAGCCGGGTGGCGGGCCGCCATAGCCGGGTGGCGGAGGGACCGGATAACCAGACGGCGGCGCGTTCACCGTGCGCAGCGGCCTTCACAACCGGCTTGGCAACCAGCTCTGCGGCCGGGCCCGTCGTTCGTCATGGGGTCCATCCTGTCGGCGGTCCGGGTATTTCTCAATCATGACCGGTGTACCGGCGCGTAGCGTCTCAAGCATGGCGGAACTCAAATCCCGGCTCCGGGCGGACCTGACCCACGCGATGAAGACCCAGGACAAGTTGCGAACCGCGACCCTGCGCATGGTGCTGGCCGCGATCCAGACCGAGGAGGTCTCCGGTAAGCAGGCGCGCGAGCTCTCCGACGACGAAATCGTCAAGGTGCTGGCCAGGGAGTCGCGCAAGCGCGGCGAGTCGGCCGAGATCTACACCCAAAACGGCCGCGGGGAGCTCGCCGCCAACGAGCACGCCGAGGCGCGCATCATCGACGAGTACCTGCCCACGCCGCTCACCGAGGCCGAGCTGGCCGACGTCGCCGACACCGCGATCGCCCAGGTCGCCGAGCAGCTCGGGGAACGGCCGGGCATGAAGCAGATGGGACTGGTGATGAAGGCCGCCACGGCGATCGCGGCCGGCAAGGCCGACGGCTCCCGCCTGTCGACGGCGGTCAAGGAGCGCCTGTAGTTTCGATCGCCCTATACCGCCGGGGAACCGGCGGCCGCGCGTGAGCCGCGGCGCCCGGCGGTTTGCGCTCCACCCACCGGGGTACGTACAAGGGTATGACGAATTTTGGCTACACCCTGATGACCGAGCAGAGTGGACCCAAAGACCTTGTGCGGTACGCGATTTCGGCCGAGGAGTGCGGGTTTGACTTCGAGGTGTGCAGCGACCACTTCTCGCCGTGGCTGGCGTCGCAGGGGCACGCGCCCAACGCGTGGGCGGTGCTGGGCGCGGTGGCACACGCCACCGAACGGGTGGACCTCTACACCTATGTGACGTGTCCCACGATGCGGTACCACCCCGCGATCGTCGCGCAGCAGGCCGCCACCGTGCAGATCCTGTCCGATGGCCGGTTCACCCTCGGGCTGGGCAGCGGTGAAAACCTCAACGAACACATCGTCGGCAGGGGTTGGCCGACCGCCGAGCGCCGGCAGGACATGCTGCGCGAAGCCATCAAGATCATCCGCGAGCTGTTCGGCGGCCAGCTGGTGAGCTGGCGCGGCGACTACTTCCAGGTGGACTCGGCGCGACTGTGGGACGTTCCCGACGTCCCGGTCGGCATCGCGGTGGCGATGGGAGGGACAAAGGCCATCGACCGGTTCGCGAAGCTGTCCGATCACCTGGTCGCGGTGGAGCCCAACGGGGAACTCGTCCGCGAGTGGCACGCCGCCCGCCAGGCCGCCAACCTCGCCGGGGGTGGACGGGTGGTTGGGCAGATACCGGTGTGCTGGGATCCCGACCGCGACGCCGCCGTCGCACGCGCGCACGACCAGTTCCGCTGGTTCGCCGGTGGCTGGAAGGTCAACGCCGACCTGCCGACGCCGGCCGGTTTCGCCGGCGCGACGCAGTTCGTGCGACCCGAAGACGTGGCCGACAGCATCCCCTGCGGCCCGGACCTGGACGCGATCGTCGAAGCAGTCCGGCCGTACTGGGAGGCCGGGTTCACCGACGTCGCGCTCGTCCAGATCGGCGGAGACGCGCAGGACCCGTTCCTCAAGGAGGCCGCCCAGCCTTTGCTGGGCGCCCTGCGCGACGCATCAAGCTGATTACACGGCAAGGGCGTCCACGCCAGCAGGCGCCACGCCACCGGAGACCGCAACCCAACGAAACCTCGACAAGGGGGCATCGGGATGTCAAATGAATTGCAAGGCAAAAAGATCGCCATCCTGGCGGCCGATGGCGTGGAAAGGGTCGAACTCGAGCGACCCCGCGCGGCGCTGCAGGAGGCCGGCGCCCGGGTCGAGGTGCTCTCGCTGAAGGCCGGCGAAATCCAGGCTCGCAACCACGATCTCGAGCCCGCCGGGGCTTTCGCCGTCGACCGGGCGGTGTCGGATGCATCGGTGGACGATTTCGACGGCTTGGTGCTGCCCGGCGGGACGGTGAACCCGGACAAGCTGCGTCTCGACGATTCCGCGGTTTCGTTCGTCCGCGACTTCGTCGCATCCGGCAAGCCCGTCGCCGCGATCTGTCATGGTCCCTGGACGTTGGTGGAGGCCGGCGTGGTGGTGGGCCGGACGCTGACCTCGTACCCGAGTATTCGCACGGACCTGCGCAACGCGGGCGCCCACGTGGTGGACGAGGAGGTCGTCGTCGACGGCAATCTCATCTCCAGTCGCTCGCCAGCGGACCTTCCGGCGTTTTGCGAGACGATCGTCAAGCAATTCGCTCCTGCCACTGCGGGATAGCCGCGGTCGGAGTCCGTTGTCGGCGCGTTTTAACCCGGCAGTTTGCGGGCATTACCTAGGCCGAGCCGTGATTGCCACGGCGATCCTTGCACAGGCTGACCGAAGGGCCCACGTTGACAACCACCTATCCAGAACCCGCCATCTCGGTTGCGCACAATGTGTATCAGCCGCAGGAAGATTCCCGATTGCTGGTCGACGCGATGCACCATACCGCGCTCATTGCGGGGCGACGGGTTCTCGACCTGTGTACGGGCAGCGGATTCGTCGCGATCGCCGCGGCCGAAATGGGGTGCGCCAGCGTCGCCGCCTACGACATCTGCCCACATGCCGTGCGGTGCTCCCGCGGCAATGCCGCCCTGGCCGGCGTGGAGGTCGATGTCCGGGAAGGGTCGTGGATGGGGGCTCTCGACTGGGCGCCGTTCGACGTGGTTGTGGCGAATCCGCCTTATGTCCCAACCCCGCCCGGCGACGCCGCCGAGCTGATTTGCCCGAGCGCGGGACCGTCGTGGGCCTGGAACGCCGGCCCCGATGGACGCCTGATCCTGGATCCGCTGTGCAACTCGGCGTCAAACCTGGTGCGCGACGGCGGATCCCTGTTGCTGGTGCATTCGGCAATTGCCGGCGTCGAACAATCACTGGACCGGCTAAGATCCGCGGGTATGGTCGCCAGCGTCGTTGCCGCCAAGTGGATTCCGTTTGGTCCCGTCATGTCGGCGCGGGCGAAGTGGTTGGAGGATACCGGCCGGATCCCCCGCGGGCGGCGGGAAGAGGAACTCGTCGTGATCCGGGCCGACAAGCCATGACCGCCACCCGGGTCCATGTCGTTCCCAACGGCCCCGTGCTGGTGTCCGGGCCGGTGCGCATCGAGACGCCCGGCGGCGACGTCGTCGAATCGGACCGGTTCATGGTGGCCATCTGTACCTGCCGGCGCAGCAAGCTTTATCCCTTGTGTGACACCAGCCATCGGCGATGCCGGGCCCTCCAAGAAGGAGCCGCGCCGGTGCCTGATGCCGGCTAATCCAGCGGCCTGCGTAACGACGTCCGGCCCCGGTTCCATGACTCCATGAGCGTGTCCGCCATGCGGTTTTCGACCGCCGCGTGTGCGCGCATCCCGAAAACGACATCGGCGTCCAGCTGCGGTTCCCGGGCCAGGAGATCGCCGACGACGTCGAGGCGCACCACGTGCTCGTGCACCGCGTCGGCTTCGACGTGCTCGCGGTAGAACGCGATGCAGGCCTCCGGTGCCTCCATCGTCTGCAGTGCCTGGACCATCCGTCGGGACCCCGGCGGCGAGGTGATCTCGGTCGACGCGAAGTGCCCGACCGCGGCCCCCCGTAACGACCGGTGCAGTCCGAACAGCGACATGAGGTTCACGGCCGCCAACGATTCGCCGGGGACGGCGTCGAGGTAACCGAGATACGTCGGATCCAGGCCGGCCGCCGCCAACAGGTCGGCGAAGAGTTGTTGGTGCAGCCGCGGGCCCTGCCCGGCGCCGTACTCGTCGAACTCGACGGCCACGAATGCCGCCTTGGCGGTGCCCATCAGGCGCGGAATCGCCCACGCGTGCGGATCGCCCTCCTTCAGGTGATACAGCGATCGGTGCGCGAAGTACTCACGCATGTGCTGCCAGCTTCCCGTGTCGCGCAAGTAATACGACGGGCCGGTACCGTCGGCCGGCTCGACGGAAATCGCTTCCATTTCGGCCGTCGACGTCTGGCCGGGGTCGATGGGACCGACGTCGCGCCGCACCCCCGCCAAAAAGACGCGTTCCAGTTCGGCGCGCAACTGCAGCAGCGCGGGATTCCACTCCCAGGCGGGATCGACGCCCGCAAAACCCCGGTAGTGCAGCTCATAGCACATGCTCAACGCCAGCTGGAGATCCAGCCCGTAGGGGTCGGAGTCGCGGACGGACGCGCCGATGCGCGCCAGGTGGTCGCGTGAGGGCGGTCCGGTCAATGCCCGATGGACCGCCGTCGACAGGGGCCCGTGTGCCGCCGGCAGGGCGGGTTCGGTCGTGATAGATGCGCGGGTCACGCCGATGACTACCCGCGAATCGGGCCCGGCAAACGGTGCCCGGGTCGTGGGGTCACGTCGCGCCGGTCGGTAGTTGGAATGCGATGCCGACCGCGGTGCCGGTGGGGGTGCTGTCGAGTTCCATTGCGTCACTGAGCGCCCGCATCAGCACCAGGCCTCGTCCGCTGTTGCCCGGGTCGGCGGCCGGAGTCTTCCAGGAACCGGAGTCGGTGACCCGCGCCCGGACTTCGCCGTCGGTGATTTCGGCTTCGAGCAGCATCGTCCCGACGGGGTGCCCGCGGTACGCGTGCTCGACGCAGTTGGTGCACGCCTCGTTGACGACCAGCACGATGTCCGCGGCCAGCTCATCCGGGACGTCGGCGGCCCGCAGCCACGCGGCCAGCCGATGCCTGATGATGGCCAATTGGTCTGCGGTGGCCTCGCTTTCGATCCGAAGCAGCGTCGGCTGGTGCCGGTAGATCACCATCGCGACGTCGTCGTCATACCCCGACGCCGGGGCCAGGGCGCGAACGACGGCGGCCGGTGCGGCGTCCAAGGGCAACGTCATCGTGTCCACCAAAGCGTCTGTGGCGCGGCCGATTCCGACGTCGATGGACTCGTACTTCCGCTCGACCAGGCCGTCGGTGAACAACATCAGCGCCGAGCCCGGCGGTAGCACCCGGGAGGCTTGGGGGCGCGGTTCGTCCCGGCGAACCGCGAGTGGCACGGATGCGGCATCGGTCAACATGGCCGTCTGCCCGGGTACGGGCCCGGCGAGCACGGCGGGCATGTGCCCGGCATTGCTGTACTCCATGAACCCGGTTTCGGTGTCCAGGATCGCCAGGAAGACCGTCGTGCAGTACGCATTCGGAATGAGCGACGCCGCCGAGTCGAGTTGCTCGAGCAGCAACGCCGGTTGGGCGCCGGTGATCATGAGCGCGCGGGCCGAGCTGCGCAGCTGACCCATGATCGCCGCCGCCGGCAGACCACGACCCACGCAGTCGCCGACGACGATGCCGATGCGGTTATCGCCGATCGGCAGCACGTCATACCAGTCGCCGCCGATCTCCAACGGTGGGACCGCGGGTTCGTAGCACACGGCAAAACCCGGCGGTGGCTGCACCGGTGGCAGCATCGCGCGCTGCAAGGTCAGCGACGTCTCCCGGGCGCTCTCGAACTGGCGCACGTGCTGCATGGCCAGACTGAGGTGCCCGATGAGCACCGTTACCAGGAGCCGATCCTCCGCGCTGACCCAGCGGGGGGAGCGAAACTCCAACCACAGCGCGAGGTCCCCGCTGCCGGAGAGCACCCCGACCAATCCCTGTGCCTTGCCGGGGTTGTCGGGTCGGTCGACCGTCTTGGCCGTCAGCGGCAGCTGGTGGCGCGCGTCCTGTAATGTGCGCCGAAGCCACGGATCCAGTCTGCGCCAAGATGATTCGGAAGGTTCGCCGGCCACCTGGACGGTCGGCTCACCCTCGCCGCTGGGCCACGAAACGGCGATCACGCGTTGGACGTCGATCGCCGTCCGACACTCCTCGAGGGTGATCGACAGCAGCTCGGCCACGCTCTTGGCGACCGCCACGGCCGTGGCCAGGCGCAGGACCGCGCTTTCCCGGGCCGCGAACGCGCGTTCGGCGGTGACGTCCCGGAGCGTTCCCACGTAGACGTCCCGGTCGTTGCCGGTTTCCTTGACCGCGTTGATGCTCACCATCACCCAAGCGAGGTGGCCGTCCCGATGCCGGATCGGCGTTTCGTACTCGGCACTGCCGATGCTGCTGACGATGGATTGCTGTTCGCGCGCCCTCTTCTTGTCGACCAGCCACGGGTGCGGCCACCGGTAGGGCAGGCCTTCCGCGGGATAGCCGAGGATCTCGATGAAGGCGTTGTTCATTTCGATCACCGTGCCTTCATGGTCGGCGACGAAGAACCCCTCCTGCAGCGAATTCACCAGGGCGGTGCGGAATTTGTCACGGTCGGCCAGGCCCTCGGCGCGGGCGCGTTCTTCGGCGAAGCGCCGGGTGCCGTCGAGGAATCCGCGGGTCGCGACGTCGAGCGGGGCCAGCGTCTGCAACAGGAATTCGAGCGCGGTCGGCCTGTCGACCCCGATGTCCTCGGCGAGCCCCTGGACCAGTTGGAAGTGGTGCTCGACGATGTCGAGCATGCTGATTTGTTCCTGCAGGGCACGGCGTCCGAGCTCATAGCCGACGGCCAGCGTATCCTCATCGCGGGCGTCCAGGTGGGCGCGCAACGCGGCGAAGTAGTGGGCACGAAAGTCGTCGACGCCGCTCATGTCGAGGCTCCCCGGTGACGCGCGGCCAGCACCATCGCATCGTCGGTTTTCTTGGCGTACTCACTGACGATCTGCTCGGCGATGACCGCGGCGGAGGCCGCGAAGTCGATGTGCTCCAAGTGATCCTCGGCGATGCCGTCGCTGGTCAGCACGATCAGGTCGCCGGTGCGAATCGAAACCACTTGCGCCGGCCTGATTTCCGGTATGCGGTAGCCGACGATGCCGGCGGTCAGGCGCGCGCTGGATCGGACGTGGATACCGGTCGCCGCCTTGGAGACCAGGTTCGCGGCGACGTTACCCACCCCGGTCCACGCCAGCATGCTGGCTCCGAAATCCACCCGCGCCAACGTCATTGCGGCTCCCCGGGTGCCTCTCAGCACACGGTGGCACAGCTGGACGAGGACCTCGATGCGCTCGCCGGGCGCCTGCTTGAGCGTATCGACGGTGCGCAGCGCGGCCGTTGCCGCGGCCGGACCGTGGCCGAGCCCGTCGATGACGCCGAACAGCGCGGCGTCCTCGTCGATGCCGATCGCGATCGACTGGTCACCCGAGACGTGCTCGCCCGGCAGTGGTCGACCGGCGATCGCCCACTCGATCGGTCCCAGCCGGCCGTTCTCACGCACGCGCCGGCACCCATTTCCACATCTCTACGACCGTTCCGCGGCCCAGCGCGGAGTCCACGACCAATCGGTCCATCAGGCGGCGGGCGCCGGGCAGGCCCATCCCCAACCCGCGCCCGGTCGAGTACCCGTCCTCCATCGCGCGCTCGATGTCGGCGATGCCGGGGCCGGCGTCCTCCGCGCGCACCACCAGTGCCTTGCGGCCCTCCCGGTCGGCAACCGTGACGTGGACGGCGCCGCGGCCCGCGTAGCTGGTGATGTTTCGCGCGATCTCGGAGATCGCGGTGGCGATCATCGTGACGTCGGTCAGCGAGAATCCGAGGTCTAGGGCGAGCTGGTGGCCGGCTTTGCGGGCTGCGACGATGTCGTCGGAATTATCGATGTCGACGACCAGAATTTGCGGGTCACCCGCCACCGTCGCGCCCGATCGTCGGTTTCCCCACTCCCCGTTGGCGATTCAGCACGGCGAGGCCCTCTTCGAGATCCAACGCGGTATTCATGTCGTCGAACGCCAGGCCCAGTTGGACCATCGCGAAGGCCACTTCTGGCTGCAGACCCACGATCACGGTGTCGGCGCCGCGCAGCCTGGTCATGTGCGCGATGGTGCGCAGCGACCGGGCCGCGAACGAATCCATCACATCGATGGCGGTGACGTCGACGATGATGCCCTGCGCGCGGAACTTGCTGACCCGCTCCATGAGGTCGTAGCGCAACCGCTCGGCATCGGAGTCGGTGAGCGCCGCCTGGACCGAGGCGATGAGGATCGATCCCTGCTTCAGGATGGGTACTGGCATACGGTGTCCGTGCTCGTCGTGCTCATCCGGTCAGCTCACCGGTGCGACTGACCTCGTAGCCGAGCAGGCGCTCGGCTTCCTCGATACCGCCCTGCAGGTCGCCGACGGCGTTCATCTTCGACAGGTCCAGACCGATGGTCACCAGCGTCAGCGCGATCTCCGAGGACAGGCCGGTGATGATCACGCTTGCGCCCATCAATCCGGAGGCGTCGACCGTCTGTACCAGGTGGTTCGCCACCGTCGAGTCAATGGTGGGCACACCCGTGATGTCGATGACGACCACCTTCGCGCGGTTGGCGCGGATGGCCCTCAGCAGCTGTTCGGTAACCTGGCGGGCGCGCTGGCTGTCCAGCACGCCGATGATCGGCAGGATCAGCAGCTGCTCGCGCACCTGCAGCACCGGCGTCGACAGCTCGCGGATCGCCTCCTGCTGCTGGCGGATGATGCGCTCGCGTTCCTGAACGAAGCTGACGGCCACGGTGTTGGCGATGCGGTTGGCCGCCGGCTCGTAGGCGTCGAGAACCCGGTTGAGCATCTCGAAGTCGGTCTGGTACTTCTCGAACAGGGAGCGCGCGAGCACGTCACGCAGCAGCAGCACGATGCCGACCACCTCGTCGGTCTCCACGCCCCGCGGGATGATGCGTTCCGACAGGTCGCGCGCGTACGCCTGCAGCGCCTCGACGCTGCCGGTCTCGAGCACCTCGACATAGTTGTCGTAGACGGCGGTCGCTTCGGAGAAGAGCTCCTCCGGGGTCATCGCGGTAAGCAGTTCGGCCTCGGTGATCCTGCGGGCCCACTCCTCGCGCAGGACGGTCCTGTTCTGCCGCAGGTGCTGGACCAGCTGCGGGAGCAGACCCTCGCTGACCGTCTGCGCGGCGGTGGTGGTACTTCCGAAGTCCGACGGCAAATCTGACATCTGGCCTCCCGTGTGCCGCGTCGCGCTCCGCAGTGCGCAGTGCCTATGGGGAGACTAGCCTGGGCTATCGCGGCGGAGGTGTCGAGGGCTTATTCTTCTTGCAGCTCGCACGGCAAGTTAGGCTTGCACCACACTAAGGCCTGGGACAAAAGGCCTGGGACAAAAGGATCGCCATTGTCAGCTCCCGATTCGATTACCACCTTGGTTGAGGACCACGATGGGGTCTCTGTGGTTAGTGTCAGCGGCGAAATCGATCTGGTCACCGCTCCGGCCCTCGAACAAGCCATCGGCGCGGTGGTTGCCGACGGCCCGACCGCACTGGTCATCGACCTTTCCGCGGTGGAGTTTCTCGGCTCGGTGGGCCTGAAGATCCTCGCGGCGACCTACGAAAAACTCGGCAAGTCCACCGAGTTCGGGGTGGTGGCGCGCGGTCCGGCCACCAGGAGGCCGATCCACCTGACCGGCCTGGATAAGACGTTCCCGCTATACCCGACGCTGGACGACGCGCTGACCGCGGTGCGGGACGGCAAGCGCTGAACCGCTGACCACCCGAGTGCGGTGCCGCCGCTGCGGCAAGTGACCGCGTCACGAAGGCTGCCGCCCCGCCACGGCTGATGCGATGATCACCGCCATGGATGTCGATCGTCCGGAAGACGACCAGCGATGGGATCGCGGTCAGCGCGGCGAAACCGAAACCGAACGGCTGGACCGCAATTGGAACAGCCTGCTGCAGGAGCTGCGGGTGGTGCAGACCGGGGTGCAGCTGCTCACCGGGTTCCTGTTGACGCTGCCGTTCCAGCAGCGCTTCGACATTCTCGACCAACAGATGCGGATCGTGTATCTGGCGACGGAAGGTAAGTCAGGGGCCGGGCGCCAGCTCCGCGATGCGGGTGGATTCCAGATGCTCGAGGAGGTCCTGCGGGTCCGCGAAAATCGGTGACGCGCCGGCCGCCCCCAGTTCGGCGCGGGAGATGCCGCCACTCAGCAGCCCTATGCACGGCAATCCCGCCGCCGTCGCCGCGTGGGCGTCCCACACGGCGTCGCCGACGAACACGGCACGATCGGCACCCACGCCGGCCCGGTCCAGCGCAACCCGGACGATCCCGGGTTCGGGCTTGGCGGTGCCGACGTCGCGTGACGACGTCGTTTCGGCGATGACGTCGTCGCAGTCGAGCGCCTTGAGCAGGACCTGCAGTTCGTCGTCGGGCGCCGAACTGGCCAGCACCACCTGCAGTCCGAGATCGGCGACGCGACGCAGCAACGCGCGGGCGCCGGGCAACGGCGCCAACAGCGGTGTGGTGTCCCGGTAATAGCGGCTGTGCCCGTCGGCGAGCCGCTCCTGGACATCCGCCGGGGCTTCTCCGGACGGGGTGGTGGACAGGGCGCGCACCAACGCCGAGCCGTCCATGCCGATGCAGCGATGGACCTTCCATGCGGCGACGGGCAGGCGTTCGTCGTCGAAGGCGCGCTGCCAGGCGTAGACGTGCAAATAGTTGGAATCAACCAGGGTTCCGTCCACGTCGAACAGGACGGCGGAAGCGCCGCGGCCGCTTGTCTGCCGTCGAACCGTCATCTGCGCCGCATACCCACGCCCGGGCGGGCTGACACGGCGCGTCGGCAACCGCTTGCCCGGTCGGCTTCCCTCGAAACGCCGAGGGCGCAATTGTCATTGTCGTGCGGGCAATTTTTGCGCTCGACAGGTGTGGCCGGCGGCCGAACGGGGTACCGCCTGAGCCACGAGTGAGTGCAGGCAGCTGCGTCAACCCGTCATTCATCAGGAAGGAACGCCCATGGCGACCGCAAGCGACTACGACGCACGCCGCGCATCGGACGTCGACACCCAGGAACCGTCCGCCCTGCGCGAGATCGCGCCCGCCCTACCCGGGTCGTCCACGGCAATCGTCGACGACGACCCCAACGACATGCACTTCTTCGAGCTGCCCGGCGCCGACCTGTCCGGTGAAGAACTGTCGGTGACGGTGATTCCACAGCGGGCCGACGAGTTCACGTGCTCGAGTTGCTTCCTGGTCCAGCACCGCAGCCGGCTGCGCAGGTCGAGCCTGGGGCTTCCGATCTGCGCCGACTGCGCGTGACGCCGCGGTAGGCGCAGACGCGACCGGGGACCGGCCGCCGCACCTTGACCGACAGGTCATCGCGTGTTTCTGTCGTCAGCGTGGCCGCAGCCGCTAGCAGTCCGCCCGGCTTACCCGCCCCGCGCGTGTTCCGTTCGGCGTTCGCCGCGGCGTATGCGATCGCCTACCTCGTGGGTGGCGAGCGCAGGATGCTGCGGTTGATCCGTCGATACGGACCGATCATGACGATGCCCGTCCTCAGCCTGGGCAACGTAGCGATCGTGTCCGATCCGGAGCTGGCCAAACAGGTTTTCACCGCGCCGCCCGACGTCCTGCTCGGCGGGGAAGGCGTGGGCCCCGCCGCGGCCATCTACGGGTCCGGATCGATGTTCGTGCAGGAGGAGCCCGAGCATCTTCGGCGGCGCAAACTCTTGACGCCTCCGCTGCACGGCGCCGCGTTGGGCGGCTACGTGCCGATCATGGAGGCCGCCGCCCTCGCGGCGATGCACAGCTGGCCCGTTGACCGACCCTTCGAGATGCTGAGGGCGGCGCGCGCGCTGACGCTGGACGTGATCGTCAGGGTCATCTTCGGGGTTGACGATCCCGACGAGGTCCGGCGCCTCGGCCGGCCCTTCGAGCTCCTGTTAAACCTAGGCGTTTCAGAACAATTGACGCTTCGCCACGCGCTGCGTCACGTAGGCGGATTGCGGGTGTGGCCCCAGCGGGCCCGGGCCAACAGGGAGATCGACGAGGTCGTCATGCCGCTCATCGCGCGGCGGCGAAACGACCCGCGCCGCGGCGAGCAACCCGACATCCTGGCCCTGCTGACGTGTGCGCGCGGGGATGACGGAGAACCGCTGTCGGACAGCGAGATTCGCGATGACCTGATCACCCTGATGCTGGCGGGTCACGAAACCACGGCGACCGCGCTGGCCTGGGTGTTCGACCTGCTGCTGCATCACCCCGATGCGCTACGACGCGTGCAGGACGAAGCCGTGCGCGGCGAGGAGGCCTTCACGACCGCGGTGATCCATGAGACGTTGCGGATACGCCCGCCGGCCCCGTTGACGGCCCGCGTTGCGGCACAAACGTTTCCGGTCGGTGGCTACGACGTCGACGCCGGCACGCGAATCGTCGTTCATATCGCCGCCATCAACCGCAACCCGCGCGTCTACGAGCGTCCCAACGAGTTCCGGCCCGACAGATTCCTGGGGAGCCGACCCGAGACTTACGCATGGCTTCCGTTCGGAGGCGGTATCAAACGCTGTCTGGGCGCGGCCTTCTCGATGCGGGAGTTGATCACCGTGCTGCATACGCTGCTGCGCGAGGGGGAGTTCAGCGCCGTCGACGACAAGCCCGAGAAGATCGTGCGGCGCTCCATCATGCTGGCGCCCCGCCACGGCACCAGGGTGCGGTTCCGGCCGATCCAGGCGCGCATGCGATAGCGCTTTTCCCGCCCGCGCCGGATTGTCACCGCCATCGGCTATGTTGATCCGCGTCGGCAGCCCCGACGAATCGAACACCACCACGAGGGGTCATGGAGAAGCTACTCGGGTCCTCCGTCTTGTTCGGGTTCGCTCTCCCTTGGTATTTCACCCAGAAGGCCACCGGCAGCCCGCCGGCGGCCTTTTCGGCCGGGCTGGGCGGCCTCGTCCTGACGGTTGTCGCCCTGTTGTGGCTTTCCGCGCGACGGGACCGCTTCCAGGCCGAACGACAGCGACGCCGCGACCTTAAATACGTGATGTCCGACCTGGCGGCCATCGATCAAATGTCGGGTGTGGAGTTCGAGGAATTCGTTGCGGCACAGCTTCGAACCAGCGGTTGGGGCGTCACTCACACCGCCAGCACCGGTGACTACGGGGTCGACCTGATCGCCAGGAAGGAGGGCACGCGCATGGCGGTCCAATGCAAGAGGCTGGCAAAGGCCGTCGGAGTGGCCGCCGTCCAGCAGGTGGTTTCCGGTGCGCTGCACCACGGCTGTAATCGCACGGTCGTGGTGACGAATCAAGCGTTCACCAAGGCGGCTCGCCAGTTGGCCGCCACCCACGATTGCCGCCTGGTCGGGCGCGAGCAGTTGCAGATCTGGGCGCGGGCCGCGAGCCCGCACGCCCGGCCGCGCCGGCTGCAACCGGAGCAATGAGTCGGGGTGGCGGGATTTGAACCCACGGCCTCTTCGTCCCGAACGAAGCGCGCTACCAAGCTGCGCCACACCCCGCTTGAAGCCACGACAGCCTATCGCACCGCCCCATCGACTCGCCAAACCGCGGCCCGAGGGCTACGTCCACGCGCACGAGCGTTCGAATTCGACCAGCGCCCCGGCGGGACCGGCCGGGTCAAGCCCCTGGGCGTCGACCCATTCGTCGCTGAAGTAGGTGTCGGCGTAGCGGTCGCCGCTGTCGGCGAGCAGGGTGACCACCGACCCGCCGCGGCCCTCGACGACCATCTCGGCGAGCAGGCCGAAGGCGCCCCACAGGTTGGTGCCCGTCGACGGCCCCACCCGCCGCCCCAGGACGGCGCTGACGTGGCGGGCGGCGGCGATGGACGCCGCGTCGGGGACCGCGACCATCCGGTCGACGACGCCGGGCAGAAACGACGGCTCGACCCGCGGCCGACCGATGCCCTCGATGCGAGACGACGTGGCCATCACGATGTCGTAGCGGTCCTCGGCATAGGCCGGAAAGAACGCGGAGTTCTCCGGGTCGACGACGCATAGCCGGGTCGCGTGCCGGCGGTAGCGGATGTAGCGGCCGATCGTCGCGCTGGTTCCGCCGGTGCCCGCGCCGACCACGATCCATTCCGGGATCGGGTGCCTCTCGTCGCGCATCTGCTCGTAGATCGACTCGGCGATGTTGTTGTTGCCCCGCCAGTCGGTGGCGCGTTCGGCGTTGGTGAACTGGTCCAGGTAGTGCCCGCCGGTCTCCCGGGCCACGCGCTCGGCCTCGGCGTACACCTGACCCGAGTCCGCCACGAAATGGCAACGGCCGCCTTGTGATTCGATCAGCGCCACCTTGGCCGCGCTGGTCGACGCCGGCATCACGGCGACGAACGGCAGTCCCAGCAGCGCCGCGAAGTAGGCCTCCGACACCGCCGTCGAACCCGACGAGGCCTCGACCACCGTGGTGCCCTCGCCGATCCACCCGTTGCACAGCGCGTACAGAAACAGGGACCGCGCCAGCCGGTGTTTGAGGCTGCCGGTGATGTGCGTCGTCTCGTCCTTGAGGTACAGCGCGACGTCCACGTCCGCACACCACGCCGACGGCAGCGGGTACCGGAGCAGGTGCGTGTCGGCGCTGCGACGGGCGTCGGCCCGGATCAGCCGGATCGCGTTGTCGACCCAGCGCCGCGAGCGGCTGCGGACCGCGATCCGGGTCCGCTCGTTCAATGCACCGACGCGGTCGGCTGCGAACGGCTCAGGTCGCTGGTGGAATCCCGGCCGCCCATCGGCGCGGCGATCAACGTCAGCAGGGTCGCTTCGGGCCTGCAGCAGAACCGCACCGGCGCGAACGGCGAGGTGCCTACCCCGGCGGACACGTGCAGCTGCATGTTCGCGCCCCAACGGGACGGTCCCTTGGCCCGGGAGCGGTCCAGGCCGCAGTTGGTCACCAGGGCGCCGTAGAACGGCACGCACAGCTGCCCGCCGTGGGTGTGGCCGGCCATCACCAGCTGATAGCCGTCGGCGGCGAAGCGATCCAGCACCCGCGGCTCCGGCGAATGGGTCAGCCCAAGCCGCAGGTTCGCGGCCGGGCTGGCCGTACCCGCGATCGCGTCGTAGCGGTCCCGGTCGATGTGCGGGTCGTCCACGCCCGCGGCGGCGATGTGCAGGCCGGCCACCTCGAACTCGCGGCGGGTGTGGGTGAGGTCGAGCCAGCCGCGCTCGGTGAACGCCGCCCGCAGGTCCTGCCAGGGCAGCGGCTCGCCGCGGAGCCGGTGCGACGGGTTGGTCAGGTAGTTCAGCGGGTTCTTCAGGCGCGGGCCGAAGTAGTCATTGCTGCCGAAGACGAACACACCCGGCCGCGACAGCAGGTCACCCAGGGGCTGCACGACCGCGGGCACCGCCTTGGGGTGGGCCAGGTTGTCGCCGGTGTTGACGACCAGGTCGGGCTCCCAGCCGGCCAGTTCGCGCAGCCAGGCCTGTTTGCGGCGCTGGTTGGGCAGCATGTGGAGATCGCTGATATGCAGCACCCGCAGCGGCGTGGAGCCCGGCGTCAGGACGGGCATGGTGATCTCGCGCAGGACGAACGCGTTGCGCTCGACGAGCGCGGCGTAGCCGATGCCGGCAACGGTCGAACCGAGCGCAGCGGCGCCGGCGCGGATCAGGACGGGCAAAACGTCGGCCATGCAGGCAGCCTACTGCCGGTCGCGCGCCGAGGGCGCGATCCGGCGCCCTGCCGGCCTATGGGGGCGGCTGCCCCGGCGGGGGTGGCGGCGGGGCCAGTAGCGGAATGGTGATCGGCGGCAGACCCGGGATCTCGACGACCTGCGATCCGATCGGCGGCGGCGCGCCTTCCGGCGGTGGTGGCGGCGCCGGTGGGACGCCGTTACTGACTTGGATCGTGATGATCGACCCCGGAATCGTCTGCCCGCTGGGCGTCGTTCCGACCACCTCGCCCAACTTGGCGCTGCTGTTGACGGAGTTGGTTTGGTCGGCGACCTGGAAGCCCGCGTCCTTGAGGCGCTGCCGGGCCGCGTCGGTGTCCAGGCCGGCCACGCTGGGCACCCGCGAGGCGGGCGACCCGTCCACGTAGCGGGGGTCGGTGGGCGGCAATTGCACCGGCCCGAAGTTGGTGGCGATCGGTTTCATCGCCGTGAACCAGGTGCGCGCGGGCTCGTTGCCGCCGTACAAGTCGCCCTCGCCGCAGTGGCGCAGCGGGGCGGAGCACAGGTCCGTCGGGTTGGGTGAGTCGTCGTAGATGTAGTTCGCGGCCGCGTAGTGGCTGGTGAAACCCACGAAGCCGGAGGAGCGGTGGGCTTCGGTGGTGCCGGTCTTACCGGACACCGGCAGGTCCCAGCCCGCCGCGCCGGCCGAACCGGCCGCCGTGCCCCCTCCCAGCGCGTCCTTGCTCATCGCGTTGGCCAGCGTGTTCGCCAGCCCCTCGGGCACCACCTGGTCGCAGGTCTCGGTGGTCACCGCGACCTCGTTGCCGTGGCGGTCGATCAGCTTGTCGATCGGGCTCGGCGGGCACCACACCCCGCCGGAGGCCAAGGTGGCCGCCACATTCGACAGCTCCAGCGCGTTCACCTCGATCGGGCCCAACGTGAACGAGCCGATGTTCTGCCGCTTGACGAAGTCGGCGAGGCTCTCGTTGCTGTCGGGGTTGTAATCGCGCGCGGTGCCGGGGTTGGCGTAGGACCGCAACCCGAGTTTGATCGCCATGTCGACCGTGCGGGTCACTCCGACCTGCTGGATCAGCTTGGCGAACGCGGTGTTGGGCGAGGTGGCCAGCGCGTCGGTGACGTTCATCGAGCCCCGGTAGTTCCCGGCGTTGATCACGCACCAGGTGTCCTTGGGGCACCCCTTCGCGCCGCCGCTGCCCATGCCCTTGGCCTGGAACCGGCCCGGCACCTCGAGGGTGGCGTTGATGCCCATGCCCATGTCCAGCGCCGCGGCCGTGGTGAAGATCTTGAAGACCGACCCGGCGCCGTCGCCGACGAGGGAGAACGGCTGCGGGCGCATCGTTTGGCCGGCGTCGAGGTCCAGGCCGTAGGTGCGGTTGCTGGCCATCGCCATGACGTGGTGCGAGGTCTTGCCCGGCTCGATCACACTCATGACGCTCGAGATGCCCGGCAGGGTCGGGCTGGCGAACTTGTCGATGGCCGCCTTGACCGGCGTCTGCACGTCCGGGTCCAACGTGGTGCGGATCAGGTAGCCGCCCCTGGCCACCTGTTCCTTGCTGATCCCGGCACGGGACAGGTACTCCTGGACGTAGTCGCAGAAGAAGGCGCGGTCGCCCGCCGCGATGCAGCCCCGGGGCAGCTCATTGGGCTGGGGCAGAATCCCGAGCGGCGTGGCCTTCGCGGCGCGCAGGGCGTCGGCGTCCTGCGGCAGGTTCTCGATCATGGTGTCCAGGACCAGGTTCCGGCGGGCCAGGGCCCCGTCCGGGTTGGTGTAGGGGTTGAGCGTGCTGGTCGACTGCACCATGCCCGCCAGCAGCGCCGCCTGCTGCCAGTTCAGGTCGGACGCGTTGATGCCGAAGTAGGTCTGCGCCGCGTCCTGCACCCCGAACGAGTTGTTGCCGAACGAGACCAGGTTCAGGTAGCGGGTCAAGATCTCGGGCTTGGTGAAGGTCTTGTCCAGCGTCAGCGCCATCCGGATCTCGCGCAGCTTGCGGGCCGGGGTGGTTTCGACGGCCGCGCGCTTCTCGGCGTCGGTTTGGGCGGTGACCAGCAGCTGGTAGTTCTTCACGTACTGCTGTTCGATGGTGGAACCGCCGCGGGTGTCGACGTCGCCGGACGCGTAGCCGGCCAGCCCGGTCAGGGTGCCCTTCCAGTCCACCCCGTTGTGGTCAGCGAACCGCTTGTCCTCGATCGAAACGATCGCCAGCTTCATGGTGTTGGCGATCTTGTCGGTGGGCACCTCGAACCGGCGCTGCGAGTACAGCCACGCGATCACGTTGCCCTTCTTGTCGACCATCGTCGACACCGCCGGTACCTCCCCCTGGAGAAGCTGGGCGGAGCCGTTAGCGACCACTTCGGAGGCGCGATTGGACATCAGCCCGATCCCGCCGGCCAGCGGGAACATCAGCGCCGTGGCGACGACGCTGGCCAACAAGCAGCACCCGGCGAGCTTGAGAAGCGTGAGGGGGGCCGGGGGGCGGTCTGACATGGGTCCTAGGGTAGCGGCCCCGCTTCGGCCGGCCCATGCCGTAAATTGACCCGCGAATTGACTAAAGCCTCTAGTCGTCAATCACCAGCGAACTTAATATCGAGTTGAAATAAATTTGCGTCTCCGTCACTGGTCATCCACCCGGATGAAGTGCGCGGTCCTCTGGTTGGACCTATGCTTCGGGACGAGACTGCACGCGCGTCCCAAAAAAACCGTTATCAGACTGTTGCGCAATTGCCACCTGACCACCTAACTTAGACACACGGTGAGATTCAGATAACACCGAAGTGCACAGCGTGGCGTGGATCGCAGGAGGGATCTGCACCCGAGGAGGGCGGTCGTGAACAGCGGCCGGGAGGAAGGGAACAGTTCGTGTCAGATACGGGGCCGGCCGCGGATAGGACAAACATAGCGGCTGCACAAGGGGTACTGCGTAGCGTCGACGCCGAAGAGCGGATTAGTTGGGTCTCGAAGGCACTCTGCCGAACCACTGACCCCGACGAACTGTTTGTCCGGGGCGCTGCGCAACGCAAGGCGGCGGTCATCTGTCGGCACTGCCCGGTGATGCAGGAGTGCGGGGCGGACGCGTTGGACAACAAGGTCGAGTTCGGGGTTTGGGGCGGCATGACCGAGCGCCAGCGCAGAGCTCTGCTCAAGCAGCACCCCGAGGTCGTCTCCTGGTCGGACTTCTTCGACAAGCGCCGCAACCGCGGCGTCGGCTAGGCCCCGCCCACCCGCGCACGCGTGCTGGGCCGCCGTTCCTTCCCAGCGTTCTGAAAACCTCGATTTTCATGATTACGTTTCTGTTACGCGTTGCCCGCGCTTTTAATTAGACAGTGTCAAATAGCTAGCTGGCGCGTGTTGAATACGAACTAGCTTGTGTTGAATAAGAATTCGACAGCAACGAAATCTGCGTACCGTGCGGTGCCGATCCGTGTCAAATAAGAGCTGAGGAGCCGACCGCAGTGATCTGATCGGCGAGCGCGCGCAGCGCGTCCAGGTCCGAAACGTCGAACGGCAGCGACGGCACCCCGACTACCGGCACATGCGGGTGTGCCCCGGTGAATCGTGAGAGCAATCTGATTTCCCGCTTGGCGGTTTGCGCGCGGTCGGCATGAATCCTCAGCACGGCCGCGGCCAGCGCCGCGACCTCCGAATCCGGTTCGGCCTCTAGCGTTTCGCTTCCATCGATCGCGCGCTCGACCGGCAGGGAACACAGGGTCGGGTGCGTGCGATTCAGCACGAGACCCGCGAGCGGCATACCCTCCTGCGACAGCCGGTCGACGAAGAAGGCCGCCTCGCGCAGCGCGTCGGGTTCGGCGGCCGACACCACGACAAATTGCGTGCCGCGCCGTTTCAGCAGCGCGTAGGTGCGATCCGCCTTTTCGCGGAAACCACCGAAGGTGGCATCCAGCGACTGCACGAATGCCGCCGCGTCGGCGAGCATCTGGGAACCGAGCACGGTCGACATGGCCTTCATCGCCAGACCCATTGCGCCGGTCACCAACCGCCCAATGCCTCGGCCGGGCGCGAGCAGCAGCCGCCACAATCGGCTATCCATGAAGCTGCCCAGTCGTTTTGGCGCGTCCAAGAAATCCAGCGCGTTCCGCGACGGAGGGGTGTCGACCACCACCAGGTCCCAGCGGTCCTCGCTCAGCAACTGACCCAGCTTCTCCATCGCCATGTACTCCTGCGTGCCGGCAAGCGACGTGGCGACGGTCTGATAGAACTGGTTATCCAGAATCGATTGTGCCCGACCGGATCCAGAGTATTGGACCACCATTTCATCGAACGTGCGGCGCATATCGAGCATCATTGCGTGCAGTTCGCCGGAGACCTCTGGCGCCAGCGGCACGCGCTGCGGGGTGTTGCCGAGGTCATTGACTCCGAGCGCCTGCGCCAGCCGCTTGGCCGGGTCGATTGTCAAAACGCATACGGTCCGGCCATATTCGGCCGCGCGCATCGCGATCGCGGCCGCGGTGGTCGTCTTGCCCACCCCGCCGGCGCCGCAGCACACGATCACCCGGTTCGTTGTGTCGGCCAAAATCGCGGCCATATCGAGGGTTTTCGGCGCCGTACTCATCGAACACCCTGCTGTGCAAGCGATTCCGAGAGCTCGTATAGGCTACCGAGGTCGACGCCGTCGGAGATCGTCGGCAGTTCCAGCCGCGGCACCTTCAACGCGTCGAGTTGCTGGGCGGTCTCCGCGCGCGCCGTGATCAGGGTCGCATGCTGGATCGTTTCGGTCAGCAGGCCGGCGAAGTCGGTGTCGTTGAGCTTAATTCCGGCCATCTGTAACCCGGCCCGCACCGAATCCGCGTCGACGGCTCCCTCGGCGGCCTTAGCCAGGTCGCGCGGCTCCAGGAAGGACGGGATGTTGCGGTTCACGATCACACTGCCGATCGGCAGCTCCATCTCTGCAAGCTCCTCGATGGCTTCCAGCGTTTCCTGCACCGGCAACGCCTCCAGCAGCGTGACCAGATGAATGGCGGTCTGGTCGGAATGCAGCAGCTTCACCACACCCTCGCTCTGCGAGTGCACCGGGCCGCCCTTGGCCAGATCCGACACCGCCTTGGTGACATCCAGAAAGCGCGCGATCCGGCCCGTCGGTGGCGCGTCGACGACCACCGCGTCATAGACCGGGTTCTTGGCCCCCTTGTTGAGGCGCACCACCGACTCCTTGATCTTGCCGGTGAGCAGCACGTCGCGCAGCCCCGGCGCGATCGTCGTCGCGAACTCGATCGCACCGATGCGGCGCATCGCCCGGCCCGCGATGCCGAGGTTGTAGAACATGTCGAGGTACTCCAGGAACGCGGCCTCGATGTCGATCGCCAGCGCGTTGACCTGTCCGCCGCGCTCGGCCGTCGCGATCTTGAGCTCCTGATAGGGCAGGGGCGGCACGTCGAAAAGTTGCGCAATCCCTTGGCGGCCTTCGACTTCGACGAGAAGGACTTTGCGGCCGCCCGCCGCCAGGGTCAGTGCCAGCGCGGCCGCTACCGTCGACTTACCCGTGCCGCCTTTGCCGGTCACGAAATGTAAGCGGGCCTTCGACAGGCGCGATGGCCAGCCGACGGAACTACCGCCGCTCGAAGTGGATGCCACCATCGCATGCTAGCCCGAGCGTCCCTGGCCACCGGGCCGGAGCTGTTCAAATCCGACCGATAAGCTCGCGTCATGAGCCAACCCACCGCATGGGAATACGTCACCGTCCCGCTGCTGACGCACGCCACCAAACAGATCCTCGATCAGTGGGGTGCCGATGGCTGGGAACTGGTGGCCGTGCTCCCCGGGCCTACCGGCGAGCAACACGTCGCGTATTTGAAGCGCCCTAAATAGTGGTGCCCCGATGAGCGCTTCCGCCCGGCTGGGGCAACTTGGTGTCGCGCTTCCGGAGGTGGTCGCGCCGCTGGCCGCTTACGTACCGGCGGTACGAACCGGCAATCTGGTCTATACCTCGGGTCAGCTGCCCGTGGAGGCCGGAAAGCCGGCGCGGACCGGCAAGGTCGGCGCCGAGGTCAGCCCGGAAGAGGGCAGGGCGCTGGCGCGGGTCTGCGCGCTCAACGCGCTGGCCGCGGTGGACTCGCTGGTGGGCATCGACGCGGTGACCCGGGTGGTCAAGGTCGTCGGGTTCGTCGCGTCCGCTGCGGGTTTCATCGGCCAGCCGGGCGTCGTCAACGGGGCTTCCGAGCTGCTCGCCGAGGTGTTCGGCGATGCGGGCGCGCATGCTCGTTCGGCGGTCGGCGTGGCCGAGCTGCCCCTGGGCGCGCCGGTGGAGGTCGAGCTGATCGTCGAGGTCGGCTGACGGCCGTGACCGCGGCCGCCGAGTCGCCGACCCACCCCGTCTACGGCCGGTTGCGGGCAGTCACCGACACCGCGTCGGTGCTGCTGGCCGACAACCCCGGCCTGCTGACGCTGGAGGGCACCAACACCTGGGTGCTGCGCGGCCCGGGCAGCGACGAGTTGGTCGTCGTCGATCCCGGGCCGGAGGACGACGAGCACATCGCCCGAGTCGCCGGCGCCGGCCGCATCGCGCTGGTGCTGATCAGCCACCGGCACGGCGACCACACCGACGGCATCGACAAGCTGGTCGAACGGACCGGGGCGACGGTCCGGTCGGCGGGCAGCGGATTCCTGCGCGGCCTCGGCGGCGAGCTGGCAGATGGCGAGGTGATCGATGCCGCCGGCCTGAAGATCACGGTCATGGCCACCCCGGGCCACACCGCCGATTCGCTGTCGTTCGTCCTCGACGACGCCGTGTTGACGGCCGACACCGTGTTGGGTCGCGGCACCACCGTCATCGACAACGAGGACGGCAGCCTGGCCGATTACCTGGAATCGCTGCGGCGGCTTCGCGGCCTGGGGCGGCGCACCGTGTTGCCCGGGCACGGCCCGGAGTTGGCCGACCTGGAAGCCGTCGCGTCCGGATACCTGATGCACCGGCACGAACGCTTGGAACAGGTGCGCGCCGCCCTGCTGGACCTTGGCGGCGACGCCACCGCCCGCCAGGTCGTCGAACGCGTCTATGTCGACGTCGACGAGAAGCTCTGGGACGCGGCGGAATGGTCGGTTCAGGCGCAACTGGATTACCTGCGGGGCTGATCCGCGTCGAGCCTGCGCTGAGGGGCGTCGAAACTGCACACAGAGTGCCCCGGCGGGCCTTTGGGTAGCGCTGGGCGCAGTCTCGATGATCGGCCGCAGCTACCGAGCGCGGCGGGCCAGCCGTTCGGAGTCCGAGATCAGCACGCTCTTGCCCTCCAGGCGGATCCAGCCGCGGTGGGCGAAGTCGGCCAGGGCCTTGTTCACCGTCTCCCGGGAAGCGCCCACCAGCTGCGCGATCTCCTCCTGCGTCAGGTCGTGGGTGACGCGCATGGCGCCACCCTCCTGGGTGCCGAAACGCTGGGCCAGCTGCAGCAGCTGCTTGGCCACCCGGCCCGGCACGTCGGTGAAGATCAGGTCGGCCAGGTTGTTGTTGGTCCGGCGCAGCCGCCGGGCCAACACTCGGAGCAATTGCTCGGCGATTTCGGGACGATCGGCGATCCACGCGCGCAGCGCGTCGCGGTCCATCGACACGGCCCGCACTTCGGTGATCGTGGTCGCGCTGGACGTCCGCGGACCCGGGTCGAAGATCGACAACTCGCCGAACATGTCCGACGGGCCCATGATCGTCAGCAGATTCTCCCGGCCGTCCGGCGAACGCCGCCCGATTTTGACCTTGCCCGAGACGATGATGTACAGCCGATCGCCCGGCTCCCCCTCGGCAAAAACCATGTGTCCGCGCGGGAAGTCGACGGGTTGCAATTGCTTGGTCAGCGCGGTGACCGCGCTGGGCTCAACCCCTTGGAAGATTCCTGCCCTTGCCAGGATCTCGTCCACGTTGCCTCTTCAGCTTTCCAACGATGTGATATCGGCAGGCTAACCCCCTGCTCGCATCATGAGTCTAGGGGCCGGCCAATTATGTCCAACGTGCCACGCTACACACGATTGACATCTCTAGTCCCCCCGAATTGCGGATTGACACGCGTATGGGCGCGCATTCGCGTCGGCAATCCAAGCTCATTGCGGCCGTCGAAGTCGGCGGCAAACACCGGCGCAGCGTGACGCGGTCCGGCGTGGGCGGCGGGCGGCGGCGAACCGGTCAGCCGCTGAGCCTGCCGTCGGTGCAGGTATTCGAGCGCCTCGGGCATGCCTTCCCGGGCCAAAGTATGCACATCGACGGCCTCCGCGTGCTCGAGGAACTCGTCGACGTCGGTCCCCGTGACGGTCTCGCGGGCGAGTTCCCGCTCCAGGCGCCCCAGACCGAGCGTCGCAAGCATAAGCAGCCCCGGCACGCCGGCCACCAGCAACCATGACACAAGGAGAGTAAACATGGCCTTGAATCAACACGAGGTCTCGGTGAGATCACGAAATCAGTACTCTGTCGTAGGTGACAGCGGCAAAGTCGTCCGGGCGTTTGAAGTCCACACCGACCACGCCCGGCGGCGTCGTCGCCCGGCGCTGGGCGCAGGAAACCCGAGTTGGATTGGTGCGACGGGCGCGGCGGATGAATCGCACACTGGCGCAAGCATTTCCGGACGCGCACTGCGAGCTTGATTTCACGACGCCGCTGGAACTGGCGGTGGCCACCATCCTGTCGGCGCAGAGCACCGACAAGCGCGTCAACCTGACCACGCCGGCCTTGTTCAAGCGATACCGGTCGGCGCTGGACTACGCGCGAGCCGATCGCGCCGAGCTGGAAGGCCTCATTCGTCCCACCGGCTTCTTCCGTAACAAGGCGGCCTCGCTCATCGGCCTGGGTCAGGCCCTGGTGGAACGGTTCGACGGCGAGGTGCCGTCGACCATGGCCGAGCTGGTCACCCTGCCCGGGGTGGGACGCAAGACCGCCAACGTCATCCTGGGCAACGCCTTCGACGTCCCCGGAATCACCGTCGACACCCACTTCACGCGCCTGGTGCACCGGTGGCGCTGGACCGCGGAAAAGGACCCCGTCAAGATCGAGCACGCGGTCGGCGAACTGATCGAACGCGGCGAGTGGACCATGTTGAGCCACCGGGTGATCTTCCACGGCCGGCGGGTGTGCCACGCCCGCAAG